>NZ_NJAJ01000028.1 GCF_002632825.1 Xenorhabdus stockiae | reverse complement strand
GAGGTTAACTTGACTTCTTGACCTTTATCATCGGTTGCTTTCCATACCACAGTCTTAATTTCTTGCGTCTTTACCGGATTATTATGGCGATCCACGACTGTACCGCTGAAGGTGTAAAATTTTCCATCGCCTACGAACAGAGGCCCTTGCGGACTTACAGCCAGAAATTCTTCCTGAATATGGTAAGCGTGTTCAGATTCAATGGAAACCGGCACTTTAGTGCTAATCGCGGGGTGATTTTCAATAGCCAGTGATACCGTTACCTTATTGAATGGCTGCGAACTATCCAATGTTGCAATCAACTCACCTGAATCATTTGTCTTTTTTGTTTGCGAGGTTAACTTGACTTCTTGACCTTTATCATCGGTTGCTTTCCATACCACAGTCTTAATTTCTTGCGTCTTTACCGGATTATTATGGCGATCCACGACTGTACCGCTGAAGGTGTAAAATTTTCCATCGCCTACAAACAAAGGCCCCAGCGGACTTACAGTCAGAAATTCTTCCTGAATATGGTAAGCGGATGAATCGTCGGTAAAACTCACTGCCCCTATTTCCTGCCGTGGTGCACCATCCAACTGTATATAAACGACAACTTTTTCGTGTGCTTTTTTGCTAGTTAAAGTGTTAAGTATCAAATTTCCTTCTTCATCTGTCAGTTTACCCTCATCATTCGTTTTGGCAGAACCATTTTTCCATGTAAATTCTAAGCCAGATTCATCGCCTAAAGGCGGATCAGTTATCCAAGTCACCTTATTTATGCTGGCATTTTTGACAAACTCTCCGGAAGGTGCTCCGCGATAAGTAATAATGGGATCACTAAATGTATATCCATTTTTGTCATTACTTGTAATATTCACTTTTTCATCGATTAAAAAAGGCACAACCTTTATCGTGGTCTGAACAGTTTGTTTCCTTCCCTGATTATCAGTGATCAATACATCAAGCTCGTAATCGCTTTTATGCGTTTCCTGATAACTGGGAAGCGTAATAATAATACTCCTGCCTGATTCTGGCGTAAGTTTCCCGTCATTTTCTTTAAATGCTTTATCTGGTACAGACCAGCTAATATCTTTGATATTCGCATAAGATCGGATAGGGGCATTAACAGTTATTTCCTGCTGGCCATATCCACTAATTGGGTCTAGCTTGTACAGTTCATCTTTTTCTCTTTTTTTATGATCCAAAATAATATAATTATTTCTTTCAACCAAATCATGGCGGCTGCCTATCAATGTCCGCATAGATGTGACATTAGCAGGTGATAACTGAGTACTTAATGGAATTCCGAATTTATAATTTAAGTTTGTCAGAAACTGGGTTTCAGTGTGGCCTTCTTCACCTTGCCGATAACTTGCACCAATTGTGATTAGCGGAATTGGTGTATACATCAGATCTAGTTTAGTTTGGCTGGGGTTTTTCTGTTTCGTATCACGGTTAAATAAAGTGACATTATCACCAAAATATTGCTCATAGGTCAGCTTCATTCCCAAGTTAGGATAAGCCGATAAAAAAAACTCGCCATTAATGTCATAACCGGTGGCAGGGCGTTCATGATAATCCTCAAAATTCCGGGATTCTTGCCAGTTACTTAAGCGATGATAAGTATTAGCGGAAAATTTAATATAATCGGCCCAAATTTCCCCCCCTAACCCTAATCGCCGGTTGTTTCCTGTTACATCATAATCATAGAAAGTATTTAAACCATACATCCAGTTCTTATCAAAATAGCGGCTACCTAAACCTAAGTTAACCGTATTTCGGCTATCTTTATTACGATAACCCAACTGGGAAAAAAACAGCCAATTTTCTTTGTTATCATAAATCGGTAGTAAAAGATCGATTGAATTATTCTTTAGCGTCCACTCACGGTTTAATCCAAAGTTAATTCCCACAGTACCATACTGCGATAACCACTTTTGTACTTCAGAAGATACGGTACTGTTAAATTTATTCAACGTATAGGATGTTGCTTGCTCCACCAGCTCTGAGGAGGAGGAAGACAAAATATTGTTTACTGTCCGAACTGTGTTATCAATATCAGGTGGTGTATCAAGCTCTGAAGTATCACTAGCTTTTTTAAAATGGGTATACACTTCCTCAGATTTTATAGTATCTTCCGCTGAAGCGTTAAATACTGAAGAGGGCATTAATAATGTGTAGAAGAAAACAAAGAAACTAATAGTTTTTCTTGCATATGAAGACATGTATGAATACCCCAGAAATTTTCACATTAACTAATAATATTCATTTGTTTTTTCATTTCTTTTATAACATTCACTTATTCCCCATGATTAATACTAGTCAAAAAAATTAAATTATCATTATTAAGCTTCGATAAATCCCATCTAAGCTGTTATGTAGAGCACAAAGTAATAAATTGCAGTTCACTATAGCTGATAGCTAAAGAACAATGTGAAAGGTCAGATATTTCGCGGGTTTTTAATCAATGCTGTGCTGGTAAACTATGTTTTGTAAGGAATAGTTACTGGAAGGATTAAAGTAACAATAATTGTCAAAGCTTCATCCATGATTTTGGTCTGTAGTTACCAAATCATAGATGAAGCTTTTTTCTAACTAAAATGGGCTGTTATTACCAAATATCCTATGTATGCATCACAGTTAACGGACAACTTCCAGTTTTTCGCCTGTTTCACCCACGGCACGCCAGTAAGGTACGTACATGGATTCAACCTGTGGGGCCGGGATCTGATAAACCCCCGGTGCAACAGCACGGGCTAAATATAACAGGGTAACTGGCTGGTAAGGCTCTACTGAAACAGCGGCAACAAAACGATCATCCCGGTACTCCATATGACGAATATTCGCTCTTTGCATTCTGTAAATCATATCCTGTAAATCTGTTGCGCTTTCACTCAGGCTGGCGCTGCTGTATGCCAGATTTTGGTTTTCAAGCTCCAATCCTGCGGGCAGGAGATCGACAACCAGAGCATCTGAAACAGGCTGGGTCGTACTGATTTCCAGTTTTACAATCATCAGTTCACCGCTGTTCAGGCGATCCGGAGTGTAAGTTTTACCCGCTAAATCAAGATAGGTACGCTTAATATTCAGTATATTTGAATAAGGTTCTGGTTTTTGCAGAGGGTAACCCACCACATTCAGCCGTGAATACAGGGAATTATCCCCCCGATTACTTATCTCAATACCGTGCAGAAGCTGTTTGGCAGACAAGGCGTTATTTAACGCAGTATCGCGGTTAATCGGTGGTATTTGTCGGTTAATGACAGCTTTCCAAGGCTGTTCACTGGCATCAATAAAATAACGTCCGGCCAGATAAAGCGCATTACTTTCCTGTGTTGAAAAGTACTTTCGGGACGAGAGTTCATTGGATAATGCAAGTAGCTTTTTATCCCGCTCTTTCTGCAAGATGTTGTTTTCAGTCAACAGGGCGACAATCAATGCATCGTCACGTATGGTGCTGCCGTAATCAAGCAATCCATAACCCGGTTGACGGGATTTAGACACACCGGAGTGAATGGCTTCATTGCCTCGGTTATCATCTCCCATCATTCTTAATGCTATGCCTAATTGCACCAGAGATAATCCACTATCAGCCTGCTCCCGCTGATCGTAGAGTTGTCTCAAGCTACTTAATGGCGCTTTCTGCTGGCTGGCTAAAACTAGACCTGCGTAAGCACGAACGGAAAACTGTGTTGCACTGTGCGAACCGCTATAGCGATCGTTGATGGTGTTTTTATCCTGCAAGTAACGCAGTAGCCGGTTATTGGCATTTTTCAGGGCATCAACCGGAATACTGTAGCCCTGCTGATTAGCACGGAACAGGAAATCTGCCGCATATGCGGTTAGCCAGAATTCTTCTTCACCATGACGATCCCAAAGAGAAAAACTGCCATCATGACGTTGCATACTCAGCAGATGCGTAATACCGGCGTCAATGGCTGCCCGACGACTTTCATCAGTTTGTGTCTTAATGCCCAGCTTTTTCAGTTCAGCTTCATTGGAATAAAGAGACGGATAAAGCCCGCTGATCGTCTGTTCCAGACAGCCATATGGATAAGCATATAATTCGCGGATATAACGGGCGATTTGGAGTGGTGGCCTGCTGGTCAGTAAAAGCTGCCCTTCCAATGTTTCCGGTGCCAGACCTGTGATCGCATCCGGCGGTAACAGCCATTCTTCATCTTGCCGGATAACATCCGCAAACTGTCTGGTGACAGCAGGGTATGCAGGACGAACACCTATTTTCCAACTGTTTTTGTATTGCTGTATCTCGTTGGATACCTTCAGGCCGTCAACGGTCAGGAAAATTTCACCTTGTCCAAATCCATAATCAGCTTTAACCGGAATTTGAATCGTTACCCTTTTTCCTGTTTCCAGCGTGATGGTGTTATTCGCAGATCCCTGTAATTTTATCAGCCCGGTTGTAGCAAAATTCAATGTCAGCTTTTGTGGCTGCTCAGTGAGATTAGTGAGATCTAATGCCAGTTGAGATTGATCACCACCAGCCATAAAACGCGGTAATGACATCTGCGCGACCACTGGTGCGGCTACAGTAACTTTGCGTTCACTGTTTCCGAATTCGTCATCGCTCCATGCCTGCGCCATTAGCCTGAGTTCACCATTAAAGTCAGGGATTGGTAACGTAATCACCCCTTCGCCATCAGCATTCAGGCTAATAGGCTTAGCCTGTTCCGCCAGAATATTGACGACTGTCAGTGGTTTTTTACCGCCTCTTTCCGGTTCACCTTCACCAACATCACCACCAAAGCGTAAGTTTGCCTTGCGCCCTTCACTTTCAATCAGATGTCCGTAAACATCATACTGGTCAACGCTATAACGCTTACGTCCGAAAAATGCCTCATAGGGATCCGGGGTTTTAAAGTCAGTAATACTGAGGACACCTGAATCAACAGCAGAAAGCAGTACATAAACCTGCTTTGGCAACTCCCTGCCTTTTTGCGATGTTACTTTAATTTTGACAGAAAGATCCTGATTCGGGCGTACTTTGTCTGGCGCGCTGAGTGTCAGATCCAGCTTACGCCCTTCATCCATTAGTGGTAAGTGTAAGACGCCGATTGCCCGCTTTGATGTTGCCTGACGGCTTTTATCTCCCGGTCGTACGACAACAGCAGTCAGATACAGATCATGACGTGCCCATGATTGATTAATCGGCACCTCAATATCCAGACCTTGTGCCGGCACATTAATTTCCTGCCACCATAACGGGCCATCACTGGATTCGAGTAATAAATAGCCTTTACCTGCCTGTGGCGCAGCTATATGTAGTCTGACTTTATCTCCCGGTTTATATGCAGGTTTATCCAGTGATAATTTGACCTGATCCGGCCGGACAGCTCCTGTTCCCTCAGTATTATCCTGCCATGAATAGCCGGCCCAAAAGTTCAGACTGGTGATAAGTTGATTTTTCTGATTCACAACTTCGATACGATAAGAGCCCCATTTAACCGGAAAGCTGATTTTTGCTGTACCCTCTTCCACAATTTGAACAGGCTCATCTACCATCATCAGATCTTTCTGATCATATCCCGAATCCCAGCCACCGTCGTCAGACCAGCGCCAATAATAATCACGGCGTTCGTATATCAAGCGAGCTCTCAAATCATTCGTGGCGTATTTTTTACCATCGGCATCCGCATAAACAACATCAAACTCCGCCAGCGAGTTTTCATTAACGTTATAACGGGATTCATAGCGATCTGTGTAATAGTTATAATTAGACTTTTTATTGAATAGCGGGCGTATACCAACCAGTTTTTCAGCAGGCCAGACCGCCTGTTCAGCATGGCGTGTTACCGGGCGCCCTCCTGCTTCAAGCAGGCTGGCTTGTACGAGGATGCTTACCGGAGAAGAAACATATTTCCAGTTATCCTCACTGACAACAATGTCAGTTTTTCCTTCGCTATTCAGGGCTAAATCAAACTCATCCAGTGTTCTGCTTAACTCTTCTTCTTTCGACGAGCCAAACTCATACCCTGATAGCTTCGCTACTGCATCACGGTCCGGACGCATGAATAACTGGCCCTGTAGCCGATTTTCGGTTGCCGGAGCACCATACAAATAACGACCCATAATGGAAAAGTTAACACTTTCGTTTTTCTGTATTGGCCGGCTGTCCGTATTTCCTTTAATTTCTAAGGCCATACGCTCAGGCATAAAGTCTTCAACGTTGAATTTGTAATAACGTGGAGTGTTATCTCCCAAATCCAGACGCAGTGACCACATCCCGGTTTCAGCAGACTGTGGGATTGAATAACGATATTGGTACAACCCATTTTCAGGCTGCCAGACAAAACTACGCGCAACCTGATTATCGGCTTTTAATATATCTACTTTTACCGGCTGAGGTTTCAGCAAACGACCATCCGCATCACGCAGTAAGCCATTAACAATCAGTGTTTCGCCCGAACGATAAAGATCCCGGGGGCCGAATACAAAAAACTGCCTGCTATACCCTTGCTCACCACCGATATCAAACTCAGACAGATCCAGTGCGGGGGATGACAAATCAATCATACTGACTTGCTCGCCCTGCGTTGCCAGCAACAAGGCCGCTTTGGAACTTTTTTCCAGCGTGGCATGGCCATTACTGTCTGTCGTGTTTTTTGCCAGAAGTTGCCCATTGATATCCAGTACACGAACCTCAACACCTTTCAGGCCGGAACCCTGCTCCAGTGATTGAGCAAAAACATCTATCTGATTCAGATAGCTATGCATTGAGACGCCAATATCACTCCGCGTAAACAGAATTGCTGGGTTAGTGTAAGCATATTTTCCGGCCTGCTGCATAACGGCCAGATAGGCACCGCTCTTTTGCAACTCTTTAATATCGTGCAATGGCAATAACAGTTTTTCACGGGTATTCGGTGTCGGGTTCAAGTCAAAACGACCGGTATAGACCAAATCTGCATTTTCCAGTAATCGCTCAGAATCCCAGGAAGTTATACCTCTGAGGTATCGCCCGTGAGCGATAAACATGGGTAATGAAGCTTCTTTGATGCGGAAAAAATTAACATCGACCCGATCAACATTCAGTGCCAGAACGGGTAATCCTTCTGCTAGTTTACTGGGTAAAAGTACACCTTTACTGGCAAAACCGACAGCCGGTTGAATTGAGGCAGTCTGGAATTTTTTTTCATAGACATTGAACAGACTGCGCCCGTTGATACCCTGTAAACCATCATCAACAGTTAATATTAATTGGCGCTTTGGAGGCAAATGGCGGAGTCTCAGCTCCATTTGGTTATCTGATAATTCCCATGCACCATCTAATTTGCCGGATTTAACATCAACCAAATGAACTCGCTGAGCAAAATTTTGATTAGGATTCAGAGGAACAGAGAATGTCACGACCATTGCACTGGCACCATCCAGCTGTACTTCTGAAGCATCTAAAATGGTGACATCTTTACCCGCATATTGCTCTTCCAGTGATTGGCTTGGCAGGGATTGGGCTGCTGGAGATTGTGTTACCGGGGAGTGAGAACCGCGACTGGCGGTATCCGTTATTTCTGAAGGTGCCGGAATTGCTGATGTTTCCGGTTTTATACTCTTTTCATTATCCTGCGATTGATCGCATCCGGATAAAATACCTAGCGCAAAGAATGCAAACAAAGTAACAACCATTGACGTGATTGTGCGTTTTTTCCTTGTTGCCCATTGCCTCAGTTGATGTTGACACATAACCATAATCCTTATTGTTCACCGGCTGGCACTCATTCATTACACTATACACAATGGATTTCAAGATGCGTCGCGGCGGCAAGGGAACTCATCCCCGGGAGCATAGATAACTATGTGACTGGGGTGAGTGAGCGTAGCCAACAAAGAGGCAACTTGAAAGACGAAGTGTATATCCCTGTGTTAAGTAATATTTATTGATTGAGTACAGGAATAGTCTCCCTCAGCCAACTGCCCAGTTTCCGTTGGTAGAAAGGCTGAGTATGTTGAATCAGGTAGTGGCTTATCCCGCCATCTTTTTCATCAAGCAGGCAAAAATCCACTGATTCATCTTCATTCAGGTGTTCACAAGCTGCCTCTCCAGCAGTCTGGATCAGTATATTAATGTCACCGTCTGCTTGTATCCCACTCAGCTCCAGACCAATTAACAGATTAGGGTTTTCGTCCTGCTCTTTATCGTGTGCCATCACCAGAAAAGCACGGCGTACGGGTTTATGCTGCTTAAATAAATTAATCAGGGCTTCAATAAGCTGGACTGGTTGTTCTTCTAGTTGGCTGAGAGTAATACGACTTCCACTCGGAACCTCAATTTCAGTGGCAACGGCTTCGTTTGACAAGCTCATGAAAATCTCCGAACAGTATATATGTTGATACAGATGTTAAAGGCAGAGTTATACCCAATAAAAAGCGCTAAATCATAGCCTCCCCATATGAGGAGGCCAGAAAACAGGAAAGCAGAAGTATTCAGATATCACAACAGTTTATACATAAATATTCTGGCATTTCCCGCCGGTTTACAGGCGACTTCACCAAAAGCCGTGTATCCGTGTTTGAGGTAAAATTCAGGTGCCTGAATGGACATCGTGTACAACGTCACAGCATGACAACCACGCTGGCGGGCTTTTTCCTCAGCTTTTCTGAGTAACACACTGCCCAGTCTCTGACTTCTGAGTTCATCAGGGAGGTAAAGATAGTTGATGAAAAGCATGCCAAGTGACGTTCGTCCGACCAAACCGCCAATCACTTCCCCATCGCTATCCCGGATATAAATATCCAGAGGCTGGTTACCCTGCTCGCCTGTCTGCCTGATATTCCATTGATCGAGTAATTCACTGACCCGTTCACGCGCATGTGGATCATTTTCGTCAGAATCCGTGATGTCAAAGTCGGGTAGCACAATGTCCTGATTCATTACATTTTCCTTCCTATGCACTTATTTTACTTTTGTCAGCAGTAAGTTGGCGATGGTGCGAACACCATAACCTGTTGCACCTGCCGACCATTGTTCAACCGCAGATGAACGATAGGTTGCTGAACAATCGATATGTACCCAGCCTTTTTTGTAATTCTCGACAAAATGAGACAGGAAAGCAGCGGCAGTACTTGCGCCAGCCGTGTGAGAAGGTGCAGCAATGTTATTCAAATCAGCAAAGTTGGATGGCAGCTGATTGCGGTGGAATTCAGCCAATGGCAGACGCCAGAATTGTTCATGCTCTGTATCCGCTGCAACCAATAAATCCGCCGCCAGTTGATCATCAAAACTGAAAACAGAGTGGTAATCGTTACCCACTGCCATTTTTGCAGCACCCGTCAATGTCGCTGCATCAATGATCAAAGGGGCATTTTCTGCACTGGCATCAATCAAACCGTCAGCCAGTACCAGACGGCCTTCTGCATCAGTATTCATGACTTCAACGGTTTTACCGTTACGATAGCGAATGATATCACCCAGTTTGAATGCATTCCCGCTGACCATATTATCAGCAATGCACAGGAACAGTTTTACACGCTGTTTCAGACCACGGCTGATTGCCAGTGCCAGCGCACCTGACAGAGTTGCTGAACCACCCATATCAGATTTCATGGCGCTCATCGAGTTAGATGGCTTCAGGCTATATCCGCCTGAATCGAAAGTAATACCTTTTCCGACTAAGCAGGCAAATACGGGTTCATTTTTGTTTGTTGTTGGGTTGAAATCCAGCTCCAGAAAAACAGGAACACGGGAAGAACCACGACCAACAGTATGGACACCAACATAGCCCTGCTCATATAACGCATCACCTTTTATGATGCGATAACTGATAGCATCTGGCGCTACATTGTTAATTAAATCGATAACACGCTGAGCAAGCTGCTCTGGCCCTAGTTCTTCGGCAGGCAGGTTGACGGTATCACGCACCCAGTCGATGAATTTAATTCGATGTTCGAGCTCCTGCTTTTCTTCGGCATTCAGTTGCGGCCATTCAATAGTGCGCAGTCCTTTTGGTGCCCGGAAACCGAGCCAAAATGCCCAGCTTTTTTCCAGATCCCAGCCTTCACCAGCCAAAGCAACATTATAGATACCTTGCCCATTAATTTTACGTCCGGCACGCTGGATCAACGCCAGTTCACTGTTTATGTCAGATTTCTCGCCTGACATATGGATCATCATTCCCTGATCATTTGAGCTAATTAGCGCCTTTTCACCCCAGCATGCTTTAGCTGGCTCATAAGACAGAGTTATCGGCATGATTTGCGCCGGTATAGCGTTTTTGGTCATTATCTTTCTCTCTTCTTATTTTTACTGTATTAGGATCATTATTCGAGCCATAAATGTAAAAAAACTGGCGGATGCCAGTTTTTCATTAAATACAGACTATGCCAAGTCATTGGACAAAAATTGGTGAGTCAGCACTGTTTTTCGCATTATTTGTTTGCGTAACATGACGTGTAAGCTTGATCTCTGTTATTCAAACTCATCTAACCAAACCAATAAAATGGCTTCTAATACTTTTTCGTTGGATTTTTCCGGGTTGTCATCAAAACCATCCAGTTCGCAAATCCATTGATGCATGTCGGTGAAACGCACTGTCTTAGGATCTAAATCCGGGAACTTATCATAAAGTGCTTCGCCTATTTCACGGCTGTCAGACCATTTCATTTTTTGTTCTCCTTATACACTTCGTCTTTCAAGTTGCCTCTTTGTTGGCTGCGCTCGCTCACCCCAGTCACATAGTTATCTATGCTCCTGGGGATTCACTCCTTTACCGCCGCAACGCATCTTGAAATCCATTGTGTATAACTTTATTTTAAACTCAGTGCTCACGCGCGTGGTTGATCGTGTATTTAGGAATTTCAACAACCAAATCCTCATCAGCAACTTTAGCCTGACAGCTCAAGCGACTTTCCGGCTCCAGTCCCCACGCTTTATCCAGCATGTCATCTTCCAGTTCCTCACTTTCTTCCAATGAGTCAAACCCTTCTCTGACGATACAGTGACAAGTGGTACATGCGCAGGATTTTTCACAGGCATGTTCAATTTCAATACCGTTTCGCAGTGCAACATCCAGAATTGATTCGCCTTCTTTAGCGTCCAATACTGCACCTTCAGGGCAAAGTTCGTTATGAGGTAAAAATACAATTTTAGGCATAATTAAATTTCATCCACAGAATGGCCCGCCAAAGCCCGGCGGATCGATGTGTCCATGCGACGCGCAGCAAATTCCTGCGTTTGCTTGTCCAATTGTTTAATTGCACTTTCGATCGCTTCAGGAGACGTTCCCTGAGCACTTTCAATTAATACTTGTACGGCAGCATCAATTGCAGTATGTTCTTCCTGACTGAGTAAATCAGCGTCTTTTTCCAGCGCACCGGTTAAGCTTTCCAGCACACGGGCTGCTTCTACTTTTTGCTCAGCCAATTTACGCGCCTGAATATCTTCCTGCGCATTACTCATTGAATCTTTGATCATTCGGGCGATTTCTTCATCAGACAGACCGTAAGAAGGTTTCACCTGAATAGAAGCTTCAACACCCGTTGATTTCTCCAGTGCACTGACACTCAGTAAACCATCAGCATCAACCTGGAAAGTCACGCGAATATGTGCGCCACCTGCCGGCAACGGAGGGATTCCCCGCAGCGTGAAACGAGCCAGAGAACGACAATCTGTCACCAACTCGCGTTCACCCTGAACAACGTGGATGCTCATTGCACTCTGTCCGTCTTTGAAAGTCGTAAATTCCTGAGCTCTTGCGACAGGAATAGTGGTGTTGCGCGGAATAACCTTTTCAACCAGCCCACCCATAGTTTCAAGGCCCAGTGACAGCGGAATAACATCCAGCAACAACATTTCGCTATCTGGCTTGTTACCTGCCAGAATATCCGCCTGTATTGCCGCACCAACCGCAACAACTTTGTCCGGATCGATTGAGGTCAGCGGTTCACGATCAAAAAATTCGCCTACCATGCTGCGCACCAGCGGAACTCTTGTTGAGCCTCCCACCATCACGACCTGCAATACTTCGTCAGCGGTCACACCAGCATCTTTCAATGCCCGACGGCAAGCCAATAAAGTCCGTTTAACCAGTGTCGTAATTAATTCATTGAATTCTGTGCGGGTAATATTGCCCTGCCAGTCAGCAAAATTAATTGAGACTGAATCTTCATCGCTCAATGCAATTTTAGTTTGTGTCGCAACATCCAGTAATTGACGCTGTAACCCGTGGTCAGTATCAGTAATCCCGGCCTGCTCACGGATCCAGTCTGCCAGCAGATGGTCAAAGTCATCACCACCCAGCGCAGTATCACCGCCCGTTGCTAATACTTCAAAAACACCACGGCTCAAACGCAGGATAGAAACGTCAAATGTTCCGCCGCCCAGATCATAAACAGCAATCACACCTTCCTGACCAGAATCAAGCCCGTAGGCAATCGCAGCCGCAGTAGGTTCATTCAGGAGGCGAAGGACATGCAAACCTGCTAAGCGAGCAGCATCTTTCGTGCCCTGACGCTGAGCGTCATCAAAATAAGCGGGAACGGTGATAACAACACCATCAAGTTTACCATCCAGTGTTTCTTCTGCCCGTTGAGCCAACGATTTCAATATGTCAGAAGAAACCTGAATAGGGTCAACCAAACCTGCCGCTGTATTAATTAACGGCAACCCATTTTCACTGGCCTGAAATTGATAAGGAAGATTCGGGTAACGCTGCTGAATATCAGCCAGAGAGCGCCCCATCATACGTTTGACAGAGCTTATCGTATTAACAGGATCAAAAGCCGCCTGTTGACGGGCCTGCCAGCCGATCTGAATTTCATCTTTGCAATATTGTACAACTGAAGGAAGCAAGTGACGGTTTTCACTATCTGCTAAGGTCTCAGCCTGACCACTGCGGACTGTCGCAACCAGGGAGTGTGTTGTACCAAGATCAATCCCCGCAGCCAGACGACGCTGGTGTGGTGCGGCAGATAAACCAGGTTCACTGATTTGTAATAAAGCCATGTGTGCCCCTATAAAAACCAATTATACCCGTCTTTCAAGCTGCCTCTTTGTCATTGGCCTCGATATAACTTGAAATTTCTCGGATATACTAAATCAGCCCCGCATTGTTCACTAAAACGCGATTCAGCTAAAAATCATCCAACAGCCGCTCTTCCAGCTGTTCGACCTGCTGTTGCAATTTATCCAGAAAGCGTAACTTACGGACAGTATCGGCTGCAATTGACCACTGTTCTGCATCCAGCTGCTGTTCCATCTGCTCACTACGAGTTTTAATCATTTTATTCAGGCGAGATGAAAAACCAGCCAATGCAGCATCCGGCTCGGCACTATGCTCAATAACATCAAGCTCTTCACGCAACTCTAACTGTTGCATCAGGAAAGCCGTATCCTGCATCGTGTGCTGTTCACTGGATAAGTTAAACCCTTGCTGAGATAGCATATATTCTGCACGTTTCAGGGGGTGTTTCAGAGTCTGGTAACCATCATTAATGGTTGCAGCCTGTTGAAGTGCCAGCGTTTTTTCACGCTCTGGCTGGTTGGCAAAACGATCAGGATGAAACTGACGCTGTAACTCCTGATAGCGGGTCGCTAATTGTTGGCGATCGATTGCATAACGCGCAGGCAACCCGAATAAAGTAAAGTAGTCCATAAGTTACTCTTGGTTTCGCAAAATACGGGGGTTAAACGTTAAAACTTTCCCCACAGCCGCATTCGCCGGAAACATTGGGGTTGTTGAATTTAAAGCCTTCATTCAGGCCTTCTTTGACAAAATCCAACTCAGTTCCATCAAGGTAAACAATGCTTTTACCGTCAACGATAACTTTCACGCCCTTATCTTCAAAAATCTGATCTTCATCATTAACTGTATCAGCAAATTCAAGTACATATGCCATACCAGAACAGCCGGAAGTTCTCACTCCCAGACGCAGACCAACACCTTTTCCACGATTATCAAGGAAAGCCAAAACACGCTGGGCTGCACTTTCTGTCAGGGAAATTGACATACAACACCTCACTTTTAAAACTATTAATTTTGAATACTATTATCTTTGAAGCTATCACCTTCAAAGCTGCCATCTTCAAAATCAGTAAAGGTGGATATTAAAACAATATCCACCAGAATTATATTTACCCGTCGTATTTCAAGTTGTCTCTTTGTTGGCTACACTCATTCACCCCAGTCACATAGTCATCTATGCTCCTAGGGATTCATTCTCTTGCCGCCTCGATACAACTCGAAATCCATAGGGTATATTTAGAAGAATTATTTGGCCTGACGCTTGCTCTTATAATCTGCAATCGCAGCTTTAATTGCATCTTCTGCCAGAATAGAACAGTGAATTTTCACTGGTGGCAGCTCCAGTTCATCGGCAATCTCAGTGTTTTTGATTGCTTCTGCCTGATCCAGTGATTTTCCTTTCATCCACTCTGTTACCAGAGAACTGGATGCAATCGCGGAGCCGCAGCCATAAGTTTTAAAACGTGCGTCTTCGATAATACCGTCATCGCTGACTTTAATTTGCAGTCTCATGACGTCACCACAAGCCGGCGCACCAACCATTCCACTACCCACTGAAGGATCTTCACTATCAAATGACCCTACATTGCGTGGATTCTCGTAGTGATCAATTACTTTTTCGCTGTAAGCCATGTCGTTACTCCTGAAACTGTCTGATTAATGATGAGACCATTCGATGGTGCTGAGATCCACTCCCTGCTTGAACATTTCCCACAATGGAGAAAGATCACGCAGATGACCAATCGCGTTATGAATCAACTTGATTGCATAGTCTATTTCTTCTTCTGTGGTAAAACGCCCCAAAGAGAAACGAATAGAACTGTGTGCCAGCTCATCATTCATGCCCAGTGCGCGCAGAACATAGGAAGGCTCCAGGCTCGCAGAAGTACATGCTGAACCGGAAGAAACCGCTAAGTCTTTCAGTGACATCATCAATGATTCACCTTCAACATAATTGAAGCTGACATTCAGAATGTGTGGCGCACCCAGTTCCAAATCACCGTTCAGGTAAACTTCTTCAATATCTTTGATACCGTTCCATAAACGCAGACGTAAACCACGCAGACGTTCTGACTCGGCTTGCAGTTCTTCTTTTGCAATGCGGTAGGCTTCGCCCATGCCGACGATCTGGTGAACAGGCAGTGTACCGGAACGCATACCACGTTCATGACCGCCGCCGTGCTGCTGTGCTTCAATACGGATACGAGGTTTGCGACGAACATACAGACCGCCGATACCCATCGGGCCATAAATCTTATGAGCCGAGAAAGACATCAGGTCAACTTTCAGTTTGCTGAGGTCAATAGGCAGTTTTCCGACACTCTGAGTCGCATCAACGTGGAAAATGATGCCACGACTGCGGCACATATCACCGATGGTCACGATGTCCTGAACAATACCAATTTCGTTGTTGACGTGCATGATAGAAACCAGAATCGTATCGTCACGCATTGTGGCTTCCAGCTCTTTCAGATCGATCATGCCGTTGCTCATTGGTGAAAGGTAAGTCACTTCAAAACCTTCACGCTCCAACTGACGACAAGTATCCAAAACAGCTTTATGTTCAGTTTTACTGGTAATAATGTGCTTGCCTTTTTTCTGATAGAATTTCGCTGCACCCTTAATACCGAGGTTATCTGACTCTGTTGCACCTGAAGTAAAGACGATTTCACGCGGGTCGGCACCGATAAGATCAGCAATCTGGTTACGCGCAATATCAACCGCTTCTTCAGCCTGCCAGCCAAAACGGTGTGACCGGGAAGCAGGGTTACCGAAAACCCCGTCCATAGTCAGATAATTCATCATCTTTTCAGCAACACGAGGGTCAACCGGCGTTGTTGCTGAATAGTCCAAATAAATGGGTAATTTCATTGCTCACATGCTCCGTAAGACACTTTTAATACATTTGTTTGCCGCTTATTTACCACTAATTTAAGCACGCAGGTTAACGTTAATCATTTCTTGAACCCGGCCATTAGCTGTACGGCGCTTATCGCTGTCTTGACGATCAGCAACGTCTAAAACTTCTTGGTTGTTCACTAATTCTTCTAAACTGATGCTGTTCAGGAAGCTCGTAATGCGCTCGCTAAGATCACGCCATAATGTATGAGTCAGACAGCGATCACCACCCTGACAGCCTTCCCTGCCCTGACAGCGAGTTGCATCTACGGATTCATCAACAGCAGAAATTACTTCGGCAACGAAAATCTTACCGGCATCTCTGCCCAGCAGATAACCGCCACCCGGACCACGGACGCTAGAAACCAGACCATTCTTACGTAGGCGAGAAAACAACTGCTCAAGATAGGAAAGGGAAATTCCCTGACGTTCAGATATGTCAGCTAGTGGCACCGGCCCTTCTTGTGAATGCAATGCCACATCTAACATGGCAGTTACCGCATAACGTCCTTTTGATGTCAGTCTCATAACAAAAACTCCATGGTGAAATATGGGTCAAATTGTGGCATTCCTGAGCGTTTTAGTCAACTATTTAACCTAGTAATTTACTCAACTATTATTTAGTTGTCTTTCATCCTGTTACCGCTCACAAGCCCCATTTCTGATCCTATTTCCGACCGGATTCAGACGATTTATTAGCCCATTTTTCCATAGAAGTCAGAATGCCACGCAGGATATTTAACTCCTGAGTTTCCGGACGGGCACGGGTATAAAGACGCCGTAATCTGTTCATTATTTGCCCAGGGTGCGCTTTGCGAATAAAGCCGGAATGACTTAATACCTGTTCAAGATGCTGGTAAAAACGCTCCATATCTTCAACAGGCGGGTATTCCGCTTCATGCTCTGTCGCATCCGCTTTTTCCTGTTTTTCCTGAGCAGTAAGAGCAAGATACGCCATTCGGATCTCATAACTGACCAACTGAACAGCCATAGCCAGATTCAGCGAACCATATTCCGGGTTAGTAGGAATATAAAGATGGTAGTGACACTTCTGGAGTTCTTCGTTAGTCAGACCCACACGTTCACGACCGAAAACGATAGCTACCGGTGAGTTCTGAACAGCGCTGACACAGCGTTCACCACACTCCCGCGGTTCCACCATTGGCCAGGAAAGTGTACGGGAACGGGCACTGGTTCCGATAACCAATTCACACCCGGACAGTGCTTCATCCAGCGAATCCACAATCGTTGCATTACCAATGACATCACTGGCACCTGCGGAAAGTGCGATTGCATGAGAATCAGGCAAAACAAGCGGATTGACCAGATACAGATTGGTTAACCCCATGGTTTTCATAGCTCTGGCAGTTGAACCCATGTTGCCCGTGTGGGAAGTTTCTACCAGGATAATGCGGATGTTCTCTAACATGACGGCTTTTAATTTCAGTATAAGAGCCGAATATCTTAACACAGCATTAGTCATTTTGACGAACTACTGCTATACTGCGCGCCGATTTGTTTCCCGTTCTTTAAAATTCTGGTGGAAGATACCCCATGCATCCGATGCTAAATATCGCTATACGCGCTGCTCGTAAGGCCGGCAACCACATTGCCAAAAGCTATGAAACTCCTGACGCTGTTGAAGCAAGCCAAAAAGGCAGTAACGATTTTGTCACTAACGTTGATCGTGATGCAGAAAGCATGATTATTGACATTATCCGCAAGTCCTACCCTAAGCATACTATTATCACTGAAGAAACTGGTGAACACTTAGGTGAAGATAGCGATGTCCAATGGGTAATCGATCCACTGGATGGCACCACCAACTTTATCAAACGTCTCCCTCATTTCGCTGTTTCCATTGCTGTGCGCATCAAAGGCCGCACCGAAGTTGCTGTGGTTTACGATCCCATGCGTAACGAACTGTTCACTGCTACCCGCGGTCAGGGTGCACAGCTGAATGGCTATCGCCTGCGTGGTGCGAACGCCCGTGATCTGGATGGCACTATCATTGCTACCGGTTTCCCATTCAAAGCTAAACAACACGCTATCCCTTATATGAACGTATTGGGTAAATTATTTGAACGCTGCGCAGATTTCCGTCGCACCGGTTCCGCAGCACTGGATATGGCTTATGTTGCTGCCGGCCGTGTTGATGGTTATTTCGAGATTGGCCTGAAACCATGGGATTTCATGGGTGGTGAACTGCTGGTACGTGAATCCGGCTGTATCGTGACTGACTTCGTTGGTGGTCACAACTACATCAGTTCCGGTAATATCGTTGCAGGCAGCCCACGTATTGTTAAAGATATGCTGTCTGAAATGCGTGAAGAATTGACTGAAGCACTGAAACGTTAATTAAAAAATAATTATCTGAGCAATGTTATTTACAGGGCACCAAAACGATAGGTGCCCTTTTTACTTAGTTTTTATTAATTTATTGTTTCTTATTTATAATTTAATTTCACACCGAATGAATTTGACCTTCAGCTTTAGGCCGTAAGAAAATCGCCGGTAATGCGACCAGTGCCATCACCCAGTAAATACCGCCACCCATATGTTCATACAGGAAACCGCCTACCGCACTCATAACAGCGATGCCGCCTCCCATTGCTAACGCAGAGTAGACTGACTGTAAGCGAATCACTTCATTTTCTTTTCTGGCACCGATAAAACGCATCGCCGCTAAATGGCAGACAGTGAAAGTCCCACAGTGCAGGATTTGAATAATAATCAGCACGGGTAGTTCCGTGAATGCTCCCATTAATCCCCAGCGAATCACCCCACAAATAGCAGAAAGTAGCAGAAGACTGCGAGCGCTCCAGCGGCGGAATAGCTGTTTGCTGAAGGTAAAAATAACAACTTCAGCTACTACACCCAGTGACCAGAGATAACCGATAGTTGATGAAGAATAACCGGCTTTTTCCCAATAAATGGAACCAAAGCTGTAATAACCAGCATGAGCGGCCTGTAATAGCGTGACACATAATAAAAACTGCCACACTGATTTTTCGGATAATAACTTTTTGAATGATATTGTATTGGCGTTTTCTACCTTGATTTTACCCGCAGGCATAATAGACGGTTTCAGCATCATACCTGACAGCATAATGGCAACACTGATAATCAGAGAAGCAAGGATAATCTGGTGATGACCAAATAAATTACCACCAATCCAGTCATTGAGTTTATCAAAGGAAATACTGACATTTGATCCAAACTCAATACCGGAGGAAGAGAGTAATATACCGGTTAAAGAAGAACTGATAATAAAGGCAATCGATCCCCACACACGCACTTTGCCATAATCAAAAGTAAACTGCTTTTGCCATGTACCCGCTAAAGCATCTGATAAAGGGACTAACGGCGAAAAAAACAGGTTAAACCCTATCATTACAAGGCAAATCCAAGCCCAGTGGCTGCCAAAAGAAAAACTGACCGCAAAGATCAAAGCCAGAAAAGATAATAATCTTAACGCTGTAATTAATTTGGCAGGATCTTTAACGGTAGGAGAAATAATGAGACTGCCAACAAAACGGGAAACCAAACCAATGCCTAATATTATGCCAATCATGGAAGGAGTAATGCCTTCTCCCTGTAACCAGACTGACCAGAATGGTAAAAAGATCCCAAAAGAAAAGAAATAGGTGAAATAGCCTAATCCCAGCCAAAATGTTGATGGAACAACCATCCTTTGCCCCCGTGTTTAATGCAAAAGTTTAATGCAAAAAAACCCGCTCAAAACTAATGAGACGGGCTTATTAACTATTTATTCAGTATTTATACTCAATAATTATTCTAAGTTATGCGTAGACCGGATATTTTGCGCAGATTGCCAATACTTTCTGTTTAACGCTTTCAATCACCGTTTCATCATTGATGTTATCCAGCACATCACATATCCAGCCAGCCAGTTCACTGGTTTCTGCTTCTTTGAAACCACGACGGGTAATTGCCGGGGTACCAATACGAATACCAGAAGTGACAAATGGGCTACGAGGATCATTAGGTACGCTGTTTTTATTGACGGTAATGTTGGCACGACCTAATGCTGCATCAGCTTCTTTACCCGTAATATCTTTATCCACCAGATCCAACAGGAACAAATGGTTTTCAGTGCTGCCGGAAACAATGTTGTAACCACGCTGTAAAAACACATCTACCATGACTTTCGCATTCTTAGCGACTTGTTGCTGATACGTTTTGAATTCCGGTTCCATGGCTTCTTTCAGCGCAACCGCTTTACCTGCAATAACATGCATCAACGGGCCACCCTGACCACCAGGGAAAACAGCAGAGTTCAGTTTTTTATACAGCTCTTCATCCCCACCTTTTGCCAGAATCAGACCACCGCGTGGGCCTGCCAGTGTTTTGTGGGTTGTCGTTGTCACAACATGAGCATGAGGAACCGGGTTTGGATAAACACCTGCGGCAATCAGGCCGGCAACGTGAGCCATATCAACAAAAAGGTATGCACCGATTTCATCAGCAATTTCACGCATTTTTGCCCAGTCAACCACTCCAGAGTAGGCAGAGAAGCCACCGATGATCATTTTAGGCTGATGTTTCAGTGCCTGATTACGGATATCGTCGTAATCAATTTTTCCATTTTCATCAATACCATAGGGAACAACATTATAAAGTTTCCCAGAGAAGTTGACCGGAGAACCGTGAGTCAGGTGCCCACCGTGTGCCAGATTCATCCCTAAAACAGTGTCACCGGGTTGCAACAGCGTCATATATACCGCCATATTCGCCTGAGAACCTGAATGCGGCTGGACATTAGCATAATCTGCGCCAAACAGCTCTTTTGCTCTGTCAATTGCCAGTTGTTCAACTATATCAACGTACTCACAGCCACCATAGTAGCGTTTACCCGGATAACCTTCCGCATACTTATTAGTCAGCTGAGAGCCTTGAGCCTGCATAACTCTTGGACTGGTGTAGTTTTCAGAAGCAATCAGTTCAATGTGTTCTTCCTGACGACGAACCTCCTGCTCCATCGCCTGCCACAGTTCGGGATCATAATTCGCAATATTCATTTCACGCTTTAGCATTTGGTTCTCCTGACTCAGCTACATCTTTGAAAAATACCCCTGAGGGCCAGAATGTGACACAGTGTAAACTCTTTTTATCAAATGAGATAGTCTTGACAGGACATTTTACGCAAACGATTGCTTTAAGACCTACCGCCCTATAGCCCATAATGTTTTTTATCCGTCCGGGATTTATCATTGATCTTTGTGATTCCTGTCAAATATTGTTGTTTCACAAATCCTGCGATTTTGATTTAAGTCAAAATAATTTCTGCTTTTTACTTTAAGCTCTTTCACTGAATAATAAGTTGCATTTAAAATGCAACTTATCAATTGAGCATGATTTAAAAATTCAGGAGATCATGATGTTAGACAGTCAAACTATCGCAACTATAAAATCCACTATTCCGCTGATTGTTTCTACCGGGCCAAAATTAACTGCTCATTTTTATGAACGCATGTTCAGTCATAACCCTGAATTACAGAATATCTTTAATATGAGCCACCAGAGTAACGGTGATCAGCGTCAGGCTCTTTTCAATGCCCTGTGTGCTTATGCGGCTAATATCGATAACTTATCTGCTCTGTTACCGGCGGTAGAAAAGATTGCTCACAAACATGCAAGCCTGAATATTCAGCCGGAACACTACCAAATTGTGGGAACTCATCTATTAGCAACAATTGATGAAATGTTTCATCCGGCAGAAGAAGTGCTGGATGCCTGGGGAAAAGCCTACGACGTATTAGCCGGTGTTTTTATCAATCGTGAAGAAGAAATTTATCAGAGTGGTGAACTTTCGGCGGGAGGATGGCGTGGTCTGCGTCAGTTTCGTGTCAGCCGGAAACAACCGCAAAGCGATATTATTACCAGTTTTGAATTTGTGCCTGTCGATGGAGGTAAAGTCTTAGATTATAAACCGGGGCAATACTTGAGTATTTATCTGGAAGATCCTGCTTTTGAGCATCGTGAAATTCGTCAGTATTCATTAACTGCCGCACCAAATGAAACTCACTATCAAATCGCCATTAAAAGGGAATCTCATGGTAGGGTATCCAGCTATATGCACGATAAAGTACAGGAAGGGGATACTGTATTACTGTCCGCACCGCGAGGCGATTTCTTCCTTGATATCCAGCCTGATACTCCTGTTACGCTGATCTCTGCCGGTGTCGGCCTGACTCCGATGATGAGTATGCTGCAATATCTGCATAAACAACAACATCCTAGTACCGTCAATTGGTTTCACGCAGCAGAACATGGTGGTTATCATGCCTTCTCAGAAAAAGTAAAGGCGATTGCCGAATCCATGCCTAATATCAATTATCAGGTCTGGTATCGCGAACCCAGAAATGAAGATAATTACGGCGCAGATTACCAACAGACAGGGTTAATGGAGCTGACTTCGGTAAAAGATGAAATAAATGTAGAAGGAATGCAGTTTTATCTCTGTGGGCCGGTCGCTTTCATGCAATATATCGCCGCTCAGCTTCTGAAAATGGACATCCATGAACAACATATCCATTACGAATGTTTTGGCCCGCATAAAGTCATTTAAATCAGCATCGTCATCTGGAACCCCGCCCTCATGGCGGGGAATGAGACTCTTAGAGATTAAATTGCTTCTTCGTCCTGTTCACCAGTACGAATACGTACAACACGAGCAACATCGAACACAAAAATCTTGCCATCACCAATCTTACCGGTTTGGGCAGTCTGCATAATAGTATCGACACAGGTATCAACAATATCATCCGGTACGATAATCTCTATTTTGACTTTGGGCAGAAAATCCACCATATATTCTGCACCACGATACAGTTCGGTATGTCCTTTCTGGCGGCCAAATCCCTTCACTTCTGTTACCGTCATACCTGTGATACCGACTTCAGCCAGAGCTTCACGCACATCATCGAGCTTGAAAGGTTTGATAATTGCATCAATCTTTTTCATGAAGTATTCCTGTTATTACCAGTTCTTACGCCCGAAACCAGACGTAATCGGATAGCGCCTGTCTTTACCAAAATCACGCTGTGTAATACGCGGGCCAATCGGAGCCTGACGACGTTTATACTCATTGATGTCCACCAACCGGATCACCTTACGGACAATCGTTTCGTCAAAACCTTCTGCTACCAGATCAGCCACGGATTTATCTTTTTCTACATATCCCTCAAGGATAGCATCCAGCATGTCATACGGAGGCAGGCTGTCCTGATCGAGCTGATCGGGAGCCAGTTCCGCAGATGGCGGACGATCGATAACACGCTGAGGAATAGCAGGAGATAATGTATTACGATATGTGGACAATGCAAATACCATAGTTTTTGGCACATCTTTCAAAGCGTTGAAGCCACCAGCCATATCGCCATATAAAGTGGAATAGCCTACCGCTGATTCACTTTTGTTACTGGTTGTCAGTACCAGACGGCGGCGCTTGTTTGACATTGCCATCAGAATGACAGCCCGGCAACGAGCCTGTAAGTTTTCTTCTGTCGTGTCTTTTTCTGTACCGGCAAACATCGGCTCCAACTGCGCCATAAATGCGTCAAACATTGGTTCGATAGAGACAATATCAAATTCAACACCGAGCAATTCAGCCTGTTCTCTGGCATCATGAATACTCATTTCAGAGGTATAGCGGAATGGCATCATCACCGCCTGTACATGCTCTTTACCCAAAGCATCCACCGCGATCGCCAGTGTCAGGCCGGAATCAATTCCTCCGGATAATCCAAGTAACGCACCTTTAAAACCATTTTTCTGTACATAATCCCGCACAGAAAGAACTAAGGCTTTATAAATTTGCCCCAGTGGCGGCAATGGAGGGATAGGATTTGCCATCGGCTCAATTGTCATATCACTCAAACGACACTGCTCGACCTGCTCTTCAAAAGCTGCCATGCGGTGTGTGATTTCACCATTCATATCAAAGACTTTTGAACAACCATCAAAAATCAGTTGATCCTGTCCGCCAACCTGATTCAGATAGATGATTGGCAAATGGATACGCTGGCAGTGTGATTTGATAAGCGCACTGCGGATATTTGGTTTTTCGTGATTATAAGGAGAAGCATTCATTGATAGGATAATATCGGCTCCGGCCTGTTTCAAAGCATCAACCGGAGCATCAAACCATAGGTCTTCACAAATCAACAAACCCAAGTTATACCCTTTAAAGGGTATAACACAATTTCGCTCGCCCGCATCGAAATAGCGTTCTTCATCAAAAACGCCATAATTAGGCAGTTGTTGCTTGAAATAACGCGCAACGGTTTCACCTTTCCAGAACAGCGAAAGTGCGTTGTATATTTTTCCGTCCTGTTGCCACGGGTGACCAACTAAAATACCAACCTGAGAGCTTGCCTCTTGTAAGCGTACTAACTGTTCGCGGCAACGCTGATGGAAATCAGAACGGAACAGTAGATCCTCTGGGAAATAGCCCGACAGTGATAATTCAGAGAACATGACGAGATCAGCGCCTTTTTCCTGCTGTTCCTGTACTGTATGCAACATACGCTCGCTGTTGCCTTCGATATCCCCTACCAGCCAGTTTAATTGGGCAAGGGCAATATTAAGAGTACGACTCATAGAATGCGGCTCTCCTGGGCCATTATTCACTTCTCTGTCTGGTTCAGACAGTTCAATACGGCTTTAAAAACGTTTCAATTATTTATGGGATTTAAATTACAGGAAGGTTATTCCTTAAAATCATTGGCATCCAGTTCATGGCGAGCCAATAATTTATAAAATTCTGTTCGGTTACGCCCTGCTACACGGGCGGCGTGAGTGACATTACCTTTAGTCATTTGTAGTAATTTACGTAAGTAATTCAGTTCAAACTGGCTACGCGCCTCGACAAATGTCGGTAATGCCGTGTTTTCACCTTCCAATGCCTGCATGACTAAGGCATCACTGATCACCGGGGCAGTTGTCAGGGCCACGCATTGTTCAATAACATTGACCAACTGGCGAACATTCCCCGGCCAGCTTGCTGCCATCAGACATTTCATCGCATTGGTGGAGAAACTGCGCACAAAAGGCTTATGGCGTTTAGCTGATTCCCGCAGCAAATGGTTTGCCAGTAAAGGAATATCTTCGGCACGTTCATTCAGGGTAGGGATTTTCAGGTTGACCACATTCAATCGATAATAGAGATCTTCGCGGAATTCATTGCGCTGCATCGCCTTTGGCAAATCACGGTGAGTTGCCGAAATAATCCTGACATCAATATCTAAATCACGATTACTCCCCAGAGGGCGGATCTTACGCTCCTGTAATACCCTCAATAGCTTAACCTGAAGCGCCAGTGGCATATCGCCGATTTCATCAAGAAACAGCGTTCCTCCCTGAGCCGCCAGAAAAAGCCCTTCCCGGCTACTGACTGCTCCGGTAAATGCGCCTTTCGCATGGCCGAACAGTTCAGATTCCAGCAGTTGTTCAGGTAAGGCACCACAGTTAATCGCAATAAAGGGTTTCTTTGCCCGGGGGCTTGCACGATGAATAGCCTGAGCCAACACTTCTTTACCGGTTCCGCTGTGTCCGTTAATCAAAACGCTGACATCAGACTGTGCCACCATTTTTGCCTGCTCCAGCAAACGTAGCATCAGAGGGCTGCGGGTGACAATTTGCTCACTCCATTTACCATCTATGGCAGGTGTTGATAATTCCAGAGCATCATCAATGGCTTTATAAAGTGCATCACGATCAACAGGTTTAGTCAGAAAACTAAATACGCCCTGCTGTGTTGCGGCAACAGCATCGGGAATAGAACCATGAGCAGTGAGAATAATCACCGGCATACCCGGATGCTGTTTTTGAATTTCAGCAAATAAGGCCATGCCATCCATCTCATCCATGCGTAAGTCACTGATGACCAAATCTACTTTTTCTTTTAATAGGATGCGTAATGCTTCATGCCCACTTTCCACTGTCGTGACACGAAATCCCTCACTGATCAGACGCATTCCCAATAATTTCAGCAAGCTTGGATCATCATCAACCAGAAGGAGATGAGCAGGATTGCGTGCGGTCATTGTACTTCAGCTCCTTTTTCTTCTGAAAAATTATCTTCTGTCTTTGTTTCCGATTTTCTTTCCGGGTGGGATTCGTTGATTTTATTACCGCTTTCATCAACAGGGTGTTCTGTTTCAACTGACGCCGAAGAGCCATTCTGGCTTTGCTTGCGGGATGAAAGCTGACGTTCAATATCGGTCAGATTTTCTAACTTACGGGATATTGAATGTAATTCATATTCCAGCCGAGTTCGTGCCTCTTTCAGCCGATCAATTTTGTTATCACTATCTGATTGTAATCGCTGATATTTTGTTTTTTGCTCTGCCAGACTAATTTTTAAATATTGTTGGTCACGCCATAGTTGTAATAATGGCTGCAACGAAGGCGGAAATTGTGTGCTATATCGATTCAGGTTTTCTATGATACTGCGCCGTTCAGCAACTGAAGGTATCGAGTGGTTGATAAGAATACTCTGTTTGAAAACCTGTGACCAATCATCTGCCATGAACTGCTTGACCTTGTCACGGGCTTCCGTTGGAGACAGTTTCTCTGTGCAGTCGATCAGTCTTAGCCAGTAAAGGCTATTTTCCATTGCAGCTGTTTTTGTGATATTCCATATCACATCACACGCTTTGGGGTGATAATCGATGACACGCTGCTCCGGCATAATGGCTTCAGAAATTTTTGTCAACTCACCAGAAGCGGAATTTGAAACACACCCTGTCAGTAAATAGGGAACAAACAGTAACATCATAGTACGGAAACACCGGGACACAGCCCGTTCAGATAAATGCGGCATTACCGCTTTTTTTTTCACTGTCCGAGTCACAATATTCTGCTGCTCCGTCTTCATCATAAAGTGGTGAGTAAACCTGTTGTGCATATTATTTAATCATTCTCTGCGGTTAACGGCAGTTCAATCCGGAAACATACATCAGCAAAGTCGGATTCTATCAGATGAAGTTCTCCCCCCATCCGTTTAATACAATCCTGCGCAATACTCAAACCAAGACCACTTCCTTTGACCGCACCTTTGCGTTGAAGTTTTCCTTGATAAAATGGTTCGAAAATCATGCTTTTCTCTAACTCAGGGATAGGTGTTCCCGTATTGGCAATATCGATCTGAATATTTTTATCCACTTGCCGACCGGAAATCCAAATGTTACCGGATTCAGCGCCATAGTGCACTGCATTGGAGTAGAGATTATCAATAACTCTCATTAATAATTTAGGTTCAGCCCAACAATCATCAGTATCCAATTGAATTTCTGTATGAATATTTTTTGTCCGCGCAGGTAATTGATGTGACAAGACAACGCTGTCAATTATCTCTTTTAACGACACAACCTGTTGTTCGGCAGGGGCATCGACAATTTTACGATTATATTCGAGTAATTGTTCGATAAGTTGCTGTAAATGTTTACTGCTACTGTCCAGAATGGTGACCACTTCTTTTTGATCTGTAGTCAACGGCCCGGCAATTTCATCCGCCAACAATTCCGTCCCTTCACGCATACTGGCGAGAGGCGTTTTCAGTTCGTGGGAGATATGGCGTAAAAATTCGTGGCGCTGAGATTCAAGCCAGGACAGGCGTTCACTTAGCCAAATAATCCGCAATGCTAGTGAGCGTAACTCTCTGGGGCCCTTGAAGGATTCAATTTTGTTTTCAAGTGCCTGCCCTGCACCTAACCGATTAATCATGCGCTCAATGCCTTTGACCGGTCCAATAATCATTCGTGTAAACAGGGCAATTAAAAACGCACTTAACAGAAATAAGATTAAACTTTGCCAGCCAAAAAACTGTCCCTTATCCGCAATTTCTTTTTGTAATTGCTCACCACGGATAAAGATGATATTGCGTGTTTCCTGTACTAACTGATTATTCGCATTTGAGAATTGTTCAAGTAATTTAGCTGCGGCAGCCTCTGGCACACTGTTGCGACAAGTAATCTTATTCAACCCGGACAGGAGCTGATTAAACTTATCCTTATACTCTTTATTGGCCAGCATCGCCATCTGATTATTCAGCATCGTTGTGTACTGCTGATATTGGCGTTGATAGAGTTTTTCCAGCCGGACATCCCCCAGAACACAATACTGGCGATAGCTACGTTCCATTTCGAGGGCGACACCAATCATAGCTTCACTGCGTCGGGCATCAGATAAGGTTGTGCGGTTAATTTCTGCCGCCTGAGTACTCAGTTGGTCTAGGCTTTGATATGCCTGATATGCCAGAACTAATAGCGGTAATAACACCAGCCAGAAAGCCATTACAACTAATTGACGCAATGATCGGGGAAATAAACGCCTTTTTTTCAGAGAAATCATCTTAAAACCTGCAATTACGTTGATGCTAACCGATATAAGGTGGTAGAAAGCCAGCCAGATGATGGATTTTATCGCCGTTTTTCAGAAAAAATAGTTTTAGAAAAAAATAGTCTCAAATAATGGGTTATAACAAATGGGCTGGCAAGAACAAGAATAATGCAGGCGGATATATCAACACGATGGGCAAAATGAATCAGCAATAATGACGGCGGGATAGTATTTTTTCTACTATCCCGCCAGCGAGGAGCCTATAAAAATATAGGTGGTGCCTCACTCCACGTGTCGCCCGTTGCTTGATAAGGCCCGAAAGCGAATATCATAAATTGGACGGTAGGCACCTTACTTTGGCGTCATTCCGGGCTTATGTGGCATTTTTCCACCCTATTTTGTGGGCCGACATAAAAAATTGAATGAGCAACTGCCTTTTATTATGCACATTGCGTGCCAACTTTTGAAAAACTTATTAATTAATTGATTTTATTATATAAAAATAAAAAACACTTTAATATTTATACTTTGTTATATGTTTTTTTGATGCGGGATATATATTTCTGTCGCTAATTTATGACACTTCATGATTTAAATTAATTTAATTAATTAAATCATAATATTAAGTGTCTCCATTTTGAGACAGCAAAAACAACCATTGTCGCTCTTTAGAGACACCATTTTAAAAATATTAATTTAATTAACTCATAAGACAACGTAAGTTAACCAAATAAAAACATTTCCACAACACTTCGTGTGTTATGGAAAATCTTTGCATTAATCTAAAATGGCTTCAGCTTCAATTTCTATTAGCCATTCAGGTAAAGATAACCCTGTTACAATGACCCAAGAAGAAGCGGGAGGCTCTGAAGGAAAATACTGCTGTAATAAAGATGATATGATCAACTGATTCTCATGCGATTCAGCTCCCTGCTTGATATAGATACGCAACATTGTAATATCGCTTAATTCACCACCAGCCTCTCGGATCACTGAGTGTAAATTTTCTAACGCAAGTTTAGTTTGGGCAGGCAATCCTCCCGGAATTGTTTCCTCATCTTTATTAATTCCTACCTGACCAGACAAAAACAGATGTCGGGTTCCTGTTTTAATCACTGCCTGACTGAAACCATATTGAACAGAATTAAATACCGTTTCAGGATTTATCGTTTTTTTAGTCATAGAGATATGCCTCGACAGTCAGAGTAAAAAATCGCAAATAAAACGATAAATCAAAAAGATAAAAACCACATGTAGAAAAAACATTATCTGTGATAACGAAATGAAAAATAAAGGCTCTGATACATATTCAGAGCCTTATGATGAAAAGTGAAAATTGGATAATTAAGTGATTAACCTAACTGCTTGCGGGCATTACGGAAGATACGCATCCACGGGCCATCTTCTCCCCATTCCTCAGGGTGCCAGGAGTTACTGACTGTACGGAATACCCTTTCAGGATGCGGCATCATTGCAGTAACTCGTCCATCTCGGCTGGTGACAGAGGTAATCCCACCAACAGATCCATTAGGATTGGCAGGATAATTTTCTGTCGGCTGGCCATAGTTATCTACGAATCGCAGGGCAATTTGCTGATGTTTTTCCAATTCAGCCAGACTTTGACTACTTCTGAATTCTACCTGACCTTCACCGTGAGCCACTGCAATTGGCAGACGAGAACCCGCCATTCCCTGTAAAAACAACGATGGACTTTCTGTCACTTCAACCAGACTAAAACGTGCTTCATAACGTTCAGAGTAATTGCGGACAAAACGAGGCCAGTATTCTGTGCCCGGGATCAATTCATGTAGATTCGAGATCATCTGGCAGCCATTACATACCCCAAGAGATAGGGTATCCGGTCGGGAAAAGAAGTTGGCAAAATCATCACGCACCTGTGAATTAAACAGAATGGATTTAGCCCAGCCTTCACCAGCACCCAGAACATCACCATATGAGAAGCCACCACAGGCAACCAGTGTCTGGAACTGCTCCAAGGTCACTCGTCCGCTCAGCAAATCGCTCATATGGACATCCACGGCTTCAAAACCAGCGCGATGGAATGCTGCCGCCATTTCGACGTGCGAATTCACTCCCTGTTCACGCAACACAGCAACACGTGGGCGTACCTGTTTTGATATGTAACAAGCGGCAATGTCTTCTGCCGGATCAAAGGATAATTTCACATTCAGGCCCGGATCACTCAAATCCTGTTTTGATTGGTGTTCCTGATCTGCACATTCGGGGTTATCACGAAGGCGCTGCATCTGCCAGGTTGTTTCTGCCCACCATAAACGCAGAGTGCTCCGGTTCTGGCGATAAACTTCCATATTATTACTGGAGATGACAAAATCATCTCCTGCTTTGGCTTTACCTAAATAATGTACGCAATCACTTAATCCATAGTCAGTCAGTAGATTTTCAACCTGTTCCCTGTCAGTTTCACGAACCTGAATCACTGCCCCTAATTCTTCACTGAATAAAGCAGCCAGAATATCTTCATCAAAAGCACTGATATTGGCGTGCAGGCCGCAATGTCCGGCAAATGCCATTTCTGCCAATGTTACCAACAGGCCACCGTCAGAGCGGTCGTGATAAGCCAGTAATTTACGTTCTGCTATCAGTTGCTGAATAGCTTTAAAGAAACCTGCGAGTTGCTCAGTACTGCGAATATCCGCAGTCTTATCGCCAAGTTGACGATAAACCTGAGCCAGTGCCGTTCCTCCTAATGCATTTTGTCCCAATCCCAGATCGATCAAAATCAATGCGTTATCATCATCCGTTGATAATTCAGGCGTAACGGTATAACGCACATCTTCTACCCGCGCAAATGCAGTAATGACTAATGAAAGCGGAGACGTCATCTCACGCTCTTCACCCTCTTGTGTCCAACGGGTTTTCATCGACATAGAATCTTTGCCTACAGGGATCGTCAGGCCCAATGCCGGGCATAATTCTTCGCCAACCGCTTTCACTGCTTCATATAATCCGGCATCTTCCCCTGCGTGACCTGAAGCTGACATCCAGTTAGCAGACAGCTTCACTCGCTTCAAATCCTGTACATAAGCTGAGGCGATATTTGTCAGTGCTTCTCCGACAGCCATACGGGCCGAAGCAGCAAAATCCAGCAGAGCAACTGGAGCACGCTCCCCCATCGACATCGCTTCACCATAATAGCTATCCAGACTCGCTGTCGTCACCGCACAATCCGCAACGGGGATTTGCCAAGGGCCGACCATCTGATCTCTTGCTACCATACCGGTTATTGAGCGGTCACCAATGGTGATCAGGAAAGTTTTCTCTGCTACTGCGGGTAAATGCAGAACACGTTTAACCGCCTCTGCCAAATCAATACCCTGACGCTCAAGCCCTTTTCCTTTTGCTTTCAGTGAATTCACATTTTTCAGCATCTTTGGTGTCTTACCAAGAAGCACATCCAATGGCATATCAATTGGCTGGTTATCGAAATGGCTATCATTCAACAACAGATGGCGCTCTTCTGTCGCTTCACCAATAACAGCATACGGCGCACGTTCCCGCTGGCAAATATCCTCGAACAGAGCAAGCTGCTCCGGCTCTACAGCTAATACATAACGTTCCTGAGACTCATTGCACCATACCTGTAATGGGCTCATCCCCGGTTCATCATTGAGGATATTACGCAGTTCAAAACGACCTCCTCGTCCGCCGTCACTGACTAATTCTGGCATCGCATTTGACAACCCACCAGCACCAACATCGTGGATGAACAAAATCGGGTTATCATTGCCAAGCTGCCAGCAGCGATCAATCACTTCCTGACAACGGCGTTCCATTTCTGCGTTATCACGCTGCACGGAGGCAAAATCCAGTTCCGCATCAGACTGACCAGATGCCATTGAAGAAGCCGCTCCGCCACCAAGGCCGATATTCATGCTTGGGCCACCCAGCACAATCAATTTGGCACCAACAGAAATCTCTCCTTTCTGGATGTGCTCTTCACGAATATTGCCGATTCCTCCGGCCAGCATGATCGGCTTATGATAGCCACGCAATTCAGTACCGTTATGGGATGTCACTTCTTCTTCATACGTTCTGAAATACCCTAATAACGCAGGACGGCCAAACTCATTATTAAATGCAGCGCCTCCCAAAGGGCCTTCCAGCATGATATCCAGCGCACTGACAATGCGCTCAGGTTTACCGAACTCTTCTTCCCACGGTTGTTCAAATCCGGGAATTTTCAGGTTAGAAACAGAAAAACCAACCAGCCCGGCTTTAGGTTTAGCCCCCCGGCCTGTAGCACCTTCATCACGGATTTCTCCGCCCGAACCTGTCGCCGCTCCCGGCCACGGAGAAATGGCAGTTGGATGGTTATGTGTTTCAACTTTCATCAATATATGGGCGGGTTCCTGATGATAATCGTACACACCATTTTCAGGATTAGGGAAAAAACGCCCCGCCTGAGAACCTTCCATAACAGCAGCGTTATCTTTATAAGCAGAAAAAACATGATCCGGCGTCTGTTCAAATGTATTTTTAATCATCTTAAACAGAGATTTTTCCTGTTCCTGACCATCAATCACCCAATCCGCATTGAAAATTTTATGGCGGCAATGTTCAGAATTTGCCTGTGCGAACATGTAGAGTTCAACATCAGTCGGGTTACGCTCTAATTTCTGGAAAGCACGCAGCAGATAGTCAATCTCATCCGCCGCCAATGCCAGCCCCAATTCAATATTGGCAGATTCCAATGCTGCGCGTCCTGATTGCAGAATATCAACCTGTTTCAACGGTGCTGGCTGTTGGTGAGAAAACAGCACTTCCGCCTGCTCAAACTGAGTAAACACGCGTTCCATCATACGATCGTGCAGTAAAGCCGACAGTGCCTGCCACTGCATATCATTCATTTCACCGCATTGGATATAATAGGCAATCCCTCTTTCCAGACGGGCAATTTGTTTCAGCCCACAGTTATGAACTATCTCTGTCGCTTTTGAAGACCACGGTGATATCGTACCTGGCCGGGGAGTGACTAAAAATAGTTGACCTTTGGGTTCATGTTCAGCTAAAGAAGGACCATATTTTAATAGTCTGTTTAATTTTTCCTGTTCTTCTGCCGTAAGAGGTGAATTTATTTCCGCGAAATGGACATATTCCGCATAAATTTCTGTCACGGGAAGCTGTTGAGCCTGGCACTGGGAATGGAGCTTAGTAATACGAAACGCTGATAAAGCGGGCGAGCCACGCAGAATTTCCATAGTAATAGGTTCTCTCATCTTAGAAGCAAAGCCTGACTGATGCCTTAGGGGAAACGCCGACATTATAGAGGAATGTTTTCCTCGACGAAACCGTTTGCGTGGGCGTTAATTAATCTATCGACACATACAATGGACTTTTAAAACAGCTCCAATAAAGTTGCAGACTTCAATTTTGTTGCGCAAAATTCCTAAGTACTGGAAATTTAACCATGCTATTATCTGACTTTTCATACTGAGCCTAACCGTACTGACGAGAGATAACTGTTTGAGCAATATCAAGATAAATTATTTTGTCATCGTCATTATCGCACTCCTGTCTGCCACAATTATTGGCCTCAACATCAGTTGGCCTAATAAACAGCAGGAGCAAATAAACAGGATCTTGGCGCGGGGGGAACTTAGGGTTAGTACCATCAGTTCCCCTCTGATTTCACTTAATGATAAAAATGAACCTGTAGGATTTGATTATGATTTAGCCAAACGGTTTGCAGATTATCTGGGTGTCAAACTAAGCATTAAGTTTCGTTCTAACATTAACCAGCTTTTTGACGACTTAGATAATGACAAAGCTGATTTTTTAGCCGCAGGTCTTATCTACAATAAAGAAAGACTTAACCAGACGCGAACTGGCCCGGCCTATTACTCTGTATCTCAACAGTTGGTTTATCGTAAAGGTACGGTACGCCCGCGCTCATTTGCAGACCTGGCTGGCTCACTGGTTGTGAGCGCAGGTTCAGCTCATGTCAGTGAGCTGAAGCAATTGAAAGAAAAATCTTACCCAGAATTAAGCTGGGAAGAATCATCACATAGTAATACTCAGGAACTACTTGAGCAGGTTTCTGAGGGTAAAATTGATTATACCATCAGTGATTCTATCAGCCTTTCCCTGCAACAGCGGATCCATCCTAATCTGGCGATCGCTTTCGATGTCAGTGAAGACAAACCGCTGACTTGGTATTTAAAACGTAATGATGACTATAGCCTCTATTCAGCAATGCTGGATTTTTTCAACATGCTGACCGAAAACGGTATAACCTCACGGTTGGAAGATAAATACTTCAGCCATATTGGTTCATTCGATTACTTCGATACTATTTCATTTATTCGTGCAATCAACAAACTACTGCCGACATATCAGCCTATTTTTGAAAAATACGCTGGCTCTCTGGACTGGCGGTTAGTTGCAGCTATCGCATGGCAGGAATCACACTGGGATCCACTGGCAACCTCACCCACCGGAGTTCGCGGCATGATGATGCTGACCCGTCCGACAGCAGAATGGGCAGGAATCAAAGATCGCCTAGATCCGGAAGAAAGTGTAAAAGGAGGAATGGCATATTTACATTACCTGATGGAACGTTTGCCGGATACCATTCCTGAAGATGAAAGAATTTGGTTCGCATTAGCGGCTTATAATATAGGGTATGGGCATATTCTTGATGCACGCAAATTAACCGCTATGCAAAAAGGAGATCCTAATCTCTGGATGGATGTTAAATCGCGAATTCCCCTGTTAGCTCAGAAAAAATACTATGCCAATACTACATATGGTTATGCTCGGGGCTATGAAGCCTACCGCTACGTCGGAAATATTCGTCGTTATTATCAAAGCCTGGAAGGATATCTGAGAGCCAGGAACAACCGCAACAAGACAGAAATTCCTGACACACAGGCTGAGCCAGCAACTGCCAGTAATTCTCATCCACCAGCAGAAGTCCCCGCGTCTGCTCAGGTTATACAGTAAACGTTTATCACTCTTCCAGCTGTTGCTTTTTCAGCCGTTTTAATTCCTTATGCTGCTCCCTACGTTGTTTGAAAAATGCACTCAACATAGCGGAGCATTCCTGCTCCAGTACACCACCAGTAATTTCGATCCGATGGTTCATTCCGGGATGACGCAGAATATCGATCAAAGACCCGGCTGCTCCCGTTTTCATATCACTTGCACCGTAAACCAGCCGCTGTATACGGCTGTGGATCATCGCTCCCGCGCACATGACACATGGCTCCAGAGTGACATACAGTGTTGTCTCCAACAGGCGATAGTTTTGTAATTGAGTGCCTCCACGTCGTAATGCAATAATTTCTGCATGGGCCGTTGGATCATGATCTGTTATGGGGTGGTTATAACCTTCAGCAATAATTTTATTATCCGCTACCAGCAGCGCTCCTACAGGGATTTCCCCTTTTGTCTGTGCCTGCATTGCCAAATCCATGGCCTGACGCATCCAGTATTCATCACTATATATTTCTGTCACTACATGTTCTCTTGCTGGTTATAACCTGTTAATTATACATTCATGTAATTAACACTGATTTATTCAGCCTGAATTTCGTCAAAGAACTCATTCAGAAACTGTTCCATGCGATTCGTTCTTTCCCGCGCCATTTGTTTGCCAGTTTCCGTTTGAAAACCCGCTTCTATCTTGAATAATTTGGTATAAAAATGGTCAACGGCATAAGCGCGATCATCATATTCACGCTGCTTTGCCAAAGGATCATAAGCATTATATAAACCTGAACGCATACGCCCTGCTGTATAAAAACAACGGGCAACTCCCATCATGCCTATGGAATCAAGCCGATCAGCGTCCTGTACAATTTGAGCTTCCAGTGTCTCCGGAGTCAATCCGGCAGAGAAACTATGAGTCTCAATTGCATGGCTGACCGCAGCAATATCTTCTTCGCACCAGCCAAGATCTTTTAATATCAGCGTGGCTTTTTCCGCGGCCATACGGGAGGCTAAATGCCGGTTCGGGTCATTTTTCTCAACGCTAACGCAATCATGTAATAAAACGGCTGCAAAAACTAACCTCAAATTACCACATTCAGCTTCACAGATTTTCTGGGCATTTCTCCAAACCCGGTATAAATGAGCTACATCATGCGCACCATCATCCCCTTCTATTGCAACCGGTAAAATTTGCTGAGCTAAATCATCAAACGGTGAAAAAGATAACATTGCCAAAACCTCTTAATGGGTAAAATGGGTATCTTAACAAAAGCATTCGGAACATTTTATTAGATTTCAAAAGGAGGGCACCAAGGAAAACTTGCCAGATATAATATCCTTTCCTAACATAGCGATGTCATTGCATGATCGCATAATATTATTTAATTATTTGTTTTAAAACGATTATTTAAAGATAAAAATAGGCAAACTCTATGCTGACAGGGCTAAACCATCTGACACTGGCAGTCTCTAATCTCGAGCATAGTCTCGATTTTTACATTAATCTGCTTGGATTCACCCCACATGCCCGCTGGCAAAATGGGGCTTATTTAACTCTGGGAGAACTGTGGCTCTGTCTTTCCTGTGACGAAGCAAAACCAGCCCAGGATTATACGCATATCGCTTTTAATATCGAAGCTCGGCATTTTTCTGCTTTCAGAGAAAAATTGCTCAGTGCTGGAGTAACACAATGGAAAGAGAACCGGAGTGAGGGAGATTCAATCTACCTGCTGGATCCAGACGGCCATCAGCTTGAAGTCCATGTGGGATCGCTGACAAGCCGCCTTGATGCGCTACGCATAAAGCCTTATGACGGATTAGAGTGGTATTGAAATTTAATATCCACTGCTGGATTGTTGTCTCCATAAATGAGCTGCTACAAGAGCCTTCCAGGGAGAAAAACCGGCCAGCCATTTCTCTGTTTGCTCAGCATCTACCTTGTTTTCCTGTTTCAGCAAGTATTGGAGATTACGCCTCACAGCGACATCGCCATGCAAAGAGCCATTCAGATAATTTAATCCCCTTAGCAGGGTATAATTGACCGTCCAGATACCGATTCCCTTAATCGCTAAAAGATTTTTGGTAAGCCGGCTAATTTCAGCTTCATCATTTTCAATAGACAAATCCAATTCACCAGAATCGATTAGTTGACAGACACTCAATAACGCCTTCGCTTTACCCATAGAAAAACCACATTGATACAAATCCTGCTCTGTACACTGCATGACTTCTTTATGAGTCGGATGACACATTAACCCTGAAGTATGTTTAATTCCAACAGATTGAATAAATCGTCGCCGAATGGAAACTGCTGCACTGACACTTATCTGCTGGCCTATAATCGCCCAGCTCAACGCTTCAAAAGGCGATGCCGATTGATAAATACGCAAACCCGCCTGCCGTGTGATGAGTTCTCCAATCACTGGATTTTCTTGATATTGCTCTTCAAATATTTCAACAGGCTGCAATAACCCAAGCATGTGCGTGGCTAAAACAGACAAAGCATCTTTGGAATAAGAAACGCTGTCACCATCAATATCAAGCTGTACCTGAGCACGGTTTTTTTCCATTGAAATAGTCAGTAATGCTGGTTTTCCGTGCCAGATAATGCCTTTTTTAACCTGATCCAGCTGCACAATTTCAGAAACACACTTTTCATCCCGCTGATGAAACGCCAAAAAATCTAGCGCGAGATAATTATCTGGTAAGATAATTTCCGAAAAAAAGCTTGGTTTCATTACAAAAACTCCATCATAAATTTTCATAATAGATCGGAATGGCGCTACTGATGACCAAACACTATATCTATAGTGGTATGTGTGAACTTATCAAGTCCGCAAATAATCAGGGATAAATAAGTTTTAGTAAAGATTCTGAATGGATTCTTAGAAACTATGAGGATTATGAAGCGCCCATTATTTATATTTTACTGGGCATAAGAGCTGACTATTGATAGCGTCAATCCCTAATAATGTAAGGAATTTGCTAAATAAATCAACGGATACAAAAAAACCGTGAAGCGCATCAACGCTACACGGTTTGAAGTGAAAACAGTTATTCAATAAACCCTATATTTGCGGGATTTAATTATCTGGATGTATACCTATCTGAATAGGTAGCATAACTGTTTTGCAAAAAATAGATGTTGTGCCTTAGAGGATCACTACATTGGCAGCAGCTGGGCCTTTCATACCATTTTCAATGGTAAAGGAAACTTCTTGCCCTTCATCTAAGCTTTTGAAGCTATTACTTTGGATAGCAGAATAGTGAACAAACACATCTTTGCTGCCATCTTTTGGAGAGATAAAACCGAAGCCTTTATCGTTGTTAAACCATTTTACTGTGCCAGTCATTGTATTAGACATACGAATTCCTTTGAATTTTTTTATTAATTGCCATGAGGCAAGATGATATTTTTGATTTGATTTATACGTACTTATGGGAACTAAATTAGAAGGAATTCGCTATGAAGGGATATCAAAGATAACGCTCACTGCTGAACTGCTTGAAACTTGCTTATCATAAATAGGTTTGTACTTCCAAACCAGTGGCGATATTATATCCACATCTTCACTGTGATAGCAAACTTTATTTTCTGTCTCACTTTAGTTTACAATAATAATTTGCGTAATATATTGAAATGTCACTACTAATTACCAAACGCTGCATCAATTGTGATATGTGTGAACCTGAATGCCCTAATCAGGCCATTACAATGGGGGCTGAAATCTATGAAATTGATCCAGAGCGCTGTACTGAGTGCATAGGGCATTATGAGAAACCTACCTGCCAGTCTGTATGTCCGATAACCAACACTATTATTATCGACCCCGAGTATAAAGAGACAGAAGAGCAGCTATGGGATAAATTTGTACTCTTACATCATGCTGACAAAATATGAATTCAGCTTGTTCATGGAATTCAAAATAACTTTTCTGCTGATACCTCGTCCAAATAGAACGAGGCCATAATATTTTTCTAACTCTCCAATATCACCGTTGCACAGGCATATCGCCGTTCATCTGCCAGTGTGACATGCATAGATTTCACATACAGTTGGCTCGCTAATATTCTTGCTTCGCCATGAAGTTTTTACGTTTTGCCAGGCGTTCGCTAGAACGCCCGACAATCTCCTCTATACGGAGAATTTCAACAATATCTGTACCCAGTCCGATAATGGCCATTAACGGCGGGCTTCACGCAACAATGTTTTCATATCAGAAACCGCAGCAGACAAACCACTGAATAATGCACGCCCTATAATGGCATGGCCGATATTCAATTCATAAATTTCCGGCAATGCTGCAATGCGCTGTACATTATGATAAGTCAGCCCGTGGCCTGCATTGACTTTTATACCTTTAGCGGTGGCATAAGTTACAGCTTCTTTAATACGCTGAAACTCTTTTTCCTGTTGCGCATCATTTTCTGCATCAGCATACGCACCAGTATGGATTTCAATATAAGGTGCTCCCACTTCAGCCGCAGCATCAATCTGTTGATGGTCTGCATCAATAAACAGGGAAACAAGAATACCGGCATATGATAAACGCTTAACTGCCGCACCAACATGTGCTTTCTGCCCGAAGACATCCAATCCCCCTTCTGTTGTGACTTCCTCACGTTTTTCAGGGACTAAACAACAAAAAGCAGGTTTGATTTGGCAGGCTATTTCTACCATCTCATCAGTCACAGCCATTTCCAGATTCATACGTGTCTGGATGGTTTTTGCTAATAACTGAACATCTCTGTCTGTAATGTGGCGACGATCTTCACGCAAGTGAACTGTTATCCCATCAGCACCAGCCTGTTCAGCAACAAATGCAGCCTGTACAGGATCAGGATATTGCGTTCCACGGGCATTACGTACTGTTGCAATATGGTCAATGTTGATGCCTAACAATACCTCAGCCATTTTTAGCTCCTGCAATTATATATTAGATAAAACAACGTACTCACTCTCCATTATTGAGAGCGATCCCATCTTAATTTTTTTGGTTCGTGTTACCTGTATTTCTGCGCACAAATTGATGAAATAATTCACGGCTCTTTAACGGTTTTCCCCCGAGATAAGGCTGTAAGGCAATGCGAGTAAATCGCTTGGCCGCTTTCAATGTGGCCGGATCAGGAAATTCACGCGCAGCCAGTGCCTTTAGTTCATTGCCAGTAAAGCTGTAGTGATCAACAACCAGACTGGCAATAAATCCTTTTTCTTCTCGATAGCGGTATGTCATTGTGTCTGTGACAGGCTCACCACTGCCGGCACAATGGAGGTAATCCACGCCATACCCCATGTTATTTAGCACCGATAATTCAAAACGGCGCAGGGCGTATTCAGGCGTGTATTCACTTGCAGCCAACACTTGCAAGCACTGGAGATAATCAAAGAAAAGGGCAGGATAGGCGGTTCCCTGTTCAAGGACTCTGGATAAGAGTTCATTAACATACAGGCCGCTGTATAACACGCTACCGGTTAAAGGAAGAGCTAACGAGACGGGTTCAGCATCCCGTAATGTTTTGATTTCACCCCGCCCACTCCAGCGAACCAGTAGCGGGGTAAAAGGCTGAAGACAGCCTTTCAGATTGGAACGGCGGCTACGTGCTCCCTTTGCTAAAACACGCACTCGCCCTTCATGTTCAGTAAAAAAATCCAGTAATAAACTGGTTTCACTGTAAGGGCGCCCATGAAGCACAAAGGCTCTCTGCCAGCCGTCCACGATTAACCTTATAAATCGTCAATATAGCCAAGGCTACGCAGAGCACGCTCATCATCCGCCCAGCCAGCTTTCACTTTGACCCAAAGTTCTAAATGAACTTTAACATCAAACAGCTTTTCCATATCCTGACGGGCTTCTGTTCCGATTGTTTTGATTTTGCTGCCTTTGTTACCAATGACCATTTTTTTCTGGCCATCACGCTCTACCAGAATCAGGCCGTGGATCGTATAACCTCCACGCTCATTAGTGACAAATTGTTCAATTTCAACTGTAACGGAATAAGGTAATTCTTCACCCAGAAAACGCATCAGTTTTTCACGGATAATTTCAGATGCCATGAAACGCTGTGAACGATCAGTAATGTAATCTTCGGGGAAATGATGTTCCGCTTCCGGCATGCGCTCACGCACAATTTTAGCGATGGTATCAACATTTGTGCCTTTTTCTGCGCTGATCGGCACAACATCAATGAAATTCATCTGCTGGCTGAGAAAACCGATATGCGGCAGTAAAATGGTTTTATCCGTAACGTTGTCCACTTTGTTGATAACCAGCATAACCGGGCAACGAAGGTCACGCAGTTTATTCACAACCATTTCGTCATCCGGTGTCCAGTGAGTACCTTCCACAACAAAAATGACCAGTTCCACATCACCGATTGAACTGCTTGCAGCACGGTTCATCAGGCGGTTAATTGCTCGCTTTTCTTCGATATGAAGACCCGGGGTATCAACATAAATAGTCTGATAAACCCCTTCCGTATGGATCCCCATAATACGATGGCGTGTCGTCTGAGGTTTACGGGAAGTAATGGAGACTTTTTGACCCAGTAACTGATTCAATAAAGTCGATTTACCGACGTTGGGTCGTCCGACTATTGCAACGAATCCGCAATAGTTTTTTTCTTTGCTCATTCAAGCTCCAGTTGTTTTAATGCTTGTTCCGCAGCCGCCTGTTCTGCCTTGCGACGGCTGGAACCTATTCCTCTGACAGGCTGCTCAAATCCACTGACCTGACAGTGAATTGTAAATTCCTGATCGTGTGCTTCCCCACGAACCTGAACAACCAGATATGATGGCAACGGCAGATGGCGCCCTTGCAAATATTCCTGTAAACGCGTTTTGGGATCTTTCTGTTTATCACCCGGACTTATTTCATTCAGACGACTTTCGTACCAATTCAGTACAATTTGTTCAACAGTCTGAATATCGCTATCCAAAAAAATACCGCCAATCAAGGCTTCAATGCTATCCGCTAAAATAGATTCACGGCGATGACCACCACTTTTTAACTCGCCCGGCCCTAAACGCAGACATTCACCCAGTTCAAATTCTCTGGCAAGTTCCGCCAGTGTATTACCTCGCACCAATGTGGCTCGCATCCGGCTCATATCGCCTTCGTCAACCCGGGGAAAACGGTGATAAAGCGCGTTAGCAATGACAAAACTCAGGATTGAGTCGCCAAGAAATTCCAAACGTTCATTATGCTTACTGCTGGCACTACGGTGAGTTAACGCCTGAAGCAATAAATCATTCTGCTTAAAGGTATATCCCAGCTTACGCTGTAACCTGTTCATTATTATGGAGTTCATGTGCTACCAATTCAGTTAGAATCCGTCAAATAAAAGCACACGCAACAGACCTGTGAGACTACCTGACTTCTGCCTTAATGATATGCCTTACAAAACTGTTGCGTTTGCACTGGCTTCCTAAAAAGTTAATCATTTCAGGAAGCCAGTCATCTCGTTTGAGAGAATATTCTACACTGAGAGATAAATTAATGCTTCGCTAATATATAAATATTAGTGAATTCCACCTATTCGGCTGAAACGTACCCATGGCCAGTCAGGCCACTCACCTTCTTGTTTATTGAAGCTGATCCAGATAGCGGTTGCACGTCCGACCAGATTCTTCTCCGGAACAAATCCCCAGAAACGGCTATCAGAGCTATTATCACGATTATCGCCCATCATGAAATACTCTCCTTTAGGTACAACCCAAGTGCCTACCGGTTGGCCTTCCTGAACAAACTCAGGTTCACGTTGTGGCGGAAGGGTTAAAATATGGTGCGAAACATCACCCAACGTTTCAACCCGCTCCCCTTGACGCAATGTGCGAGGGCCTAATGTTTGCCCAACAGGAATTTGATGCACTTCATTAGCAATCGTACCGTCTTTCTTTATCTTCTCTGAGATAGTCCAGTCACTAAGATACACATCCCCATAAGTAATCGGGAGAATGTCTTTACATTGCTGAGCGTAACCACAGCCAGGATAAATCTGAAGCTCTTTATCCCAATAGTTGTAAACAATCTTATCCCCGGGCAAACCAATCACCCGTTTTACAAAATCTATACTTGGGTTTACGGGATATTTGAAAACAGCAATATCACCGCGTTTAGGCTCACCGGTTTTAATCAGGGTGGTTTGTGTGATCGGATCTTTCAAACCATAGGCAAATTTTTCTACCAGAATGAAATCACCGATCAACAGGGTAGGCATCATTGAACCGGAAGGGATCTGGAAAGGTTCATACACAAATGAACGCAGGATCCAAACAATGGCTAACACCGGAAAAACAGATGCAAATGTCTCAGCCCATGTAGGCTTGTTTATTTCTTTAATTGCAGCTTCCTGAGATTCGTTGCCCGCTGCCTGTTTCTGAGCCTGAGCCAGTTTTCTCTTACGCTCAGGGGCGAGTTTAAAGCGATCTACACACCAGATAATCCCGGTGATTAACGTTGCAAACGTTAAGATCAAGGCAAAAGTGTTAGCCATTTAGACTCCTTACGACCTTGTTAATTAATCTTTTCCGACATGCAGAATTGCTAAGAAGGCTTCCTGAGGCAGTTCAACGTTACCAACCTGCTTCATGCGTTTTTTACCTTCTTTCTGTTTCTGCAACAGCTTTTTCTTACGGCTGACATCACCACCATAACATTTCGCCAATACGTTTTTACGTAACTGTTTAACCGTAGAACGAGCGATAATGTGAGTGCCGATGGCTGCCTGAATGGCAATATCAAATTGCTGGCGAGGGATTAATTCCTTCATTTTCTCCACCAGCTCTCGACCACGGTATTGCGAGTTATCACGGTGAGTGATCAACGCCAGAGCATCGACACGCTCACCGTTAATCAACACATCCACACGTACCATGTCAGAATGTTGGAAACGAACAAAATTATAGTCCAGCGACGCATAACCACGTGAGGTAGATTTCAGGCGATCAAAGAAATCCAGCACCACTTCAGCCATTGGGATTTCGTATGTCAGCGCAACCTGATTACCGTGATAAACCATATTGGTCTGAACACCACGCTTTTCTATACAGAGTGTAATGACATTACCGAGATATTCCTGTGGCAACAGCATGTGACATTCTGCAATAGGTTCACGTAGTTCTTTAATATTGTTTAATGGCGGTAATTTGGATGGGCTATCCACATAGATGACTTCATCACTAGTTGTCTCAACTTCATAAACAACCGTTGGCGCAGTGGTGATCAAATCCAGATTATATTCACGTTCCAGACGCTCCTGAATGATCTCCATGTGCAGCAAGCCGAGGAAACCACAACGGAAGCCAAAGCCTAAAGCAGTAGAGCTTTCTGGCTCATAGAACAAAGAGGCATCGTTCAGGCTCAGTTTGCCCAAAGCATCACGGAATGCTTCATAGTCGTCAGAGCTGACAGGGAACAATCCCGCATAAACCTGAGGTTTAACCTTTTTGAAACCCGGTAATGCTTTTTCTGCCGGATGACGCGCTGTTGTTAACGTATCGCCGACAGGTGCACCAAGGATATCTTTTATAGCACAGACCAACCAGCCCACTTCGCCGCAATTTAATACGTCACGGTCAATGCGCTTCGGTGTGAAAATACCTAAACGATCAGCGTTATATACCTGACCTGTGCTCATTACTTTGATTTTGTCGCCTTTACGCAGCGTACCATTCTTAACACGTACAAGTGAGACAACACCCAGATAATTATCGAACCATGAGTCGATAATCAATGCCTGTAATGGTGCTTCAGGATCACCTTCCGGTGCTGGAATTTCCTTAACCAGACGCTCAATAACATCCTGTACACCCACACCGGTTTTTGCGGAACAACGAACAGCATCTGTTGCATCAATACCGACGATATCTTCAATTTCTTCTGCTACGCGCTCTGGTTCTGCAGCTGGCAGGTCAATTTTGTTCAGAACCGGAACAACTTCCAGATCCATTTCAATCGCGGTATAACAGTTAGCCAACGTCTGAGCTTCAACGCCCTGCCCTGCATCCACAACCAACAGAGCACCTTCACAGGCAGCCAAAGAGCGGGAAACTTCATAGGAGAAGTCAACATGCCCCGGCGTGTCGATAAAGTTTAATTGATAAACGTTTCCGTCATGTGCCTTATAATCAAGAGTCACACTCTGCGCTTTAATAGTGATACCACGCTCACGTTCAAGATCCATTGAATCCAGTACTTGCGCTGCCATTTCACGGTCTGACAACCCACCACAGATTTGAATAATCCGGTCAGATAGCGTGGACTTACCATGGTCAATGTGGGCGATAATGGAGAAATTTCTTATTTGCTTCATTATTAAATCTTTTTTGCCTTAATATTTCTGAATCATTCGCCTATGGACACACTGATGGACATAAAGCGACGTTTATTAGATACGGGTTTGGCCACTGGCCTGAAAAGCCGTATTCTACATGTCAACACAGTGAAAACCTAGTCATGCCTACGGTTTTCAACCTATACCCTTCATCTTTCAAGCCGCCTCTTTGTTGGCTACGCTCATTCACCCCGGTCACATAGTTGTCTATGCTCTTGGGGATTCATTCTCTTGCTGCAACGATGCAACTTGAAATCTATTGGGTACAACCCATACAGTATGACCAGAAAGTGAAAATATTCGTAATAAATCGTGAAAGCGATTATGGTAAAACAGATTATTCCTGATGTAGAACCTTAATCGTATCGGGAGGTAAACCAATTTGTAACACCACGGGTTGGTATGCCTGCTGATTATCCCAATATGCAGCAATTTTACGGGCAAAAGCAAAACCGGCCAGACCACCAGCAATACCACCTATACATACCCATAACTGCTCAGCAGTCCAGAATTGACTGAGCAACCCGCCTAAAAACAGACCTAATAATGGGGTTAAGTAAACTAGCATAGCGGAACGTAATAAACTACTTTCCGGAATACCAACTTCGACTTTTTGCCCCGGTTGAAGTGGTTGAGTAATCTCCAACTCCAGTTGGTGGATATTTTCCGGCCCCAGTTTTTCCAGCAAATACGACCCACAGGCTGTTTTTGCCTGACAACTGCCACACCCCGAAGAGGAGCCATAACGCAATATTGCCCGGCCTTGCTGCCAACGAACAACCGTTGCCCATTCTTTAACCATCAGTTACCCCCCGTAAATGTGACACTTCCGGCAATCTGTTTAATTGTGGCGAAGGGTAATTCGCCAATAACAGAAATGCTGTGCCTGCCATTCGACACAGTATAAACTGTTCGTCGCCCCTGTCGATACAGTGGCTCATCAGCAGCTTTTGCGTCAGTATTTACCACATTTACAGAAAAACTAAATACCCCATCACTGTACATAATGGATTCCAATAATTCTGTCTTTGATAACCGACTCCGATTACGGGAAATTTCCCGAAAGCCTTCAGGCAACTTACTAACTTTCCAGTTAAATGCTACTTTTTCAGCTTTTGGAATAACTAACATCGGTGGTAATTTCAAATCCACAATGGCGTTCAATTCCTGCTTGATATCGTCATTCACCCTTGAGGATATAACACGGAACTGTTCAACAACCACCATTTTTTCCTGATCAAATAACTCAATCAGCAAAGGCAGATAACTTTTTTTATCTATCAATAAATTATAATTATAGCGATCGTTATCTTTGGATGTTATACGCACGAAATAGACAGGACGATCGCCAACATGGGTAGAGCCTGCATCAATGAAATTGTAGAATTTCTGTATCTGAGAAAAATCGGCAAAGATGATCGGAGGCAAGTAGTCCACAATATGATCACCACGCAGACTAAATGAATCCAAGCCTGATTCGTAATAGCTTATCTGATCACCACGCTGAATAATCTCACGGCGCGTGTTATCCATTTGAATAAGTTGTGCGATGGGCTGATTATCAATAATAACGTGGCGATAACGCAGAGGAATAATAAATTGCTGGCTCAGGTTAATAAAAGCAAGTTCATAAGGCAAGGTCTGTACGGAGTGCCCCATACCCTGTAACAAAGCCTCGGTACTATTTTTTTGCTGAACCGAGGCTTTTGATAAATTCAGGAAGCTCCCGAATAATAAAATGAAAAAAACAGTATATTTCATTTTTATTACTTATTTGAGATTACAGGTCTTTGTTCTCCCGAATGTATTGCGTTAACCTCCGGCAACCCTTGTTCATTTTCTGCATTAATACGCCGGAAAAGTTCATACTGTTGCAACATTGCATCAATACGCTTATTACTTTCCCGCACCTGCGTACTCAAGTCGCCACCAAAAGCATCATGTTCAGCGGGAACCGATAACCCAACAGGTGAAGCAGAACCCATCACCGGTAATGTATTGAAGACCGGGTTATCAAGCTGAGCATCAGTGTCAGACCCATTATATTGCTGAACACCGATGATAACTGCCATTGACACACAAGCCGCAACACCAATCTGAGTTATCTGACTAGCCCAGGGCCGAGTCACTAACGGGCGGAGTTTATGCCAGAACGGCAATTCCTGCCACGTATCAGGTTTTGGCTGAGATTCCGGAATAGCTGCTGGATTAATATGGACAGGTTCTTTTTCAAGCGCCTGTGCCACTTGACTAGCGATATCCAAATGTAACACTTCACCCACATCACCACGTAATGTATCCCGGATGAGGTGATATCTTTCCCACTGTTTCTGCATTTCAGCATCTTCAGAGATTAAACGAACGATTTCACTATCAAGAGCTTCTCCATCCATTAACGCGGAAAGTTTCTCTCTTTGCATGCCAGTACCCTTCAATATTATTTTGTTCCACTACTACTGTTTCCACTGCTGCTGGTGCTTCCACTACTGCTTACTGCTGGATCAGGGGTTGAACTTTATTGTCGATGGCTTCCCTTGCACGAAAAATTCGCGAGCGAACAGTACCCACAGGACAATCCATAATGACGGCTATTTCCTCATAGCTCAGGCCATCAAGTTCCCGAAGCGTAATTGCTATCCGCAAATCTTCTGGCAGTGATTCAATGGTACGAAATACCACTTTCTTTAATTCTTCTGACAACATTAAGTTCTCAGGGTTCGAAATTTCTTTTAATGAACTTGACGTATCGTAATTTTCTGCATCATTAGCATCCAGATCATTGGATGGTGGACGACGCCCCTGAGCTACCAAATAATTTTTCGCAGTATTAACGGCAATACGGTACAACCACGTATAAAAAGCACTATCACCCCGAAAAGAAGACAGTGCCCGATAAGTTTTAATAAATACCTCTTGTGCAACATCAGGAACATCGCCTTGAGGTACGTAACGGGCAATTAAGCTTGCCACTTTGTGCTGATATCTGATTACCAGCAAATTAAACGCTTTTTGGTCGCCTTTTTGTACTCGCTCGACCAGCATTTGATCCGTTAACTGCTCGCTCATCCGAGGCTCACTCTCCTGAGGTAAAACTCCACATTTACACTTACATTACACCAGCCATGACACTTTGCTACTCGAACAAGCATCACTTTTGAGTGTTCATTACATGTGAAGTTCAACTTTGATTGTAATTTTGTGTTACAACCACCGATTATTCTGCATTGCACTTTTTATTTATAGTACAAATCATAGCCTCTATTCAGTGGCTCACTCGATTTTAGATTATGAAAAACAGAAAGATTTATCCCAATCTTCCGTAAAAAAATTTAAGGTTTTTATGAACGATAACCCTATCAATAATAAAGATAAAAATCTTTCACTAACTGCTGAAACTCGTTTGAATATGTACCATCAGCAGCACGGATCATCAGCTCACTAACCTGTATTTCCTGCCTCTGCCGGGATAATCCCAACAATAAACGATGTAACGGCTTATCCAGCCTATCACGAATATTGAGCCGATAATGGGGAAACCAACCACATTCTATCGCCATTTTTTCGAAGAGCTCTCCAATCCCATAAGGAAGCACCACACAAAATAACCCGTCCGGGGTAATCAATTGTTCAACACAGTCCAATAACCCTTGATGAGTCAGTGCTTCGGTATAACGAGCCTGATTGCGCGCCTCATTACGACAGGCAATGGCAGGTTCGAAGTAAGGAGGGTTGCTCACAATCAAGTCATACCGGATTTCGCTTCTCACAGCGAAATCATGAATATCCTGCCGGTATACCCTGATGCGGTCAGGCCACGGGGATTGATCGATATTTTCAATAGCCTGCATTGCTGCATCTTCGTCCAGCTCCACGGCATCAATAGCTGTATCGTTTCCGGATCTCTGGGCTATCATCAGTGCAATCAGTCCACTGCCACACCCGATATCCAGACAATTTTTTCTATTATCTACCGGTGCCCATGTCCCCAATAGCACGCCATCAGTTCCGACTTTCATGGCACATTTATCATGCCCGACAAAAAATTGTTTGAATGTGAAACCACCGCGACGCAAAGCAGGTTTGTGTATTAACGTCATGAATTATATCTGTTGAAAACCAAAATTCTTCATAGCATAAATCTTATGACTCGAGGATAAAAGCCACACGCACGCCTGATACTTTTAACACTGGTGCATGTTATAGGGTGAAGAATGAGCCTAACCTGTTTATAATCATCGGCCCAAACAGAGGTATATGATGACTGCGACAAACTTTTCCGACTTCGAACTTGATGAATGCCTGCTTGATGCGTTAAATGATAAAGGCTATGAACGCCCGACCGCAATTCAGGCGGCAGCCATTCCTGCGGCCATGGACGGGCGGGATGTATTAGGTTCCGCACCAACGGGGACAGGCAAAACAGCTGCCTACCTGCTACCGGCTATACAGCATTTGCTGGATTTCCCACGTAAGAAATCAGGGCCACCACGTATTTTGATTTTGACACCAACCCGTGAACTGGCGATGCAGGTTGCAGAGCAGGCCAGAGAGATGGCTGCACATACTAATCTGGATATTGCCACAATTACTGGTGGTGTAGCCTATATGAATCATGCAGAAGTGTTCAGTGAGAATCAGGACATTGTCGTCGCAACTACAGGGCGTCTGCTGCAATATATCAAAGAAGAAAACTTTGACTGCCGTGCAGTAGAAACCCTCATCCTTGATGAAGCCGATCGCATGTTGGATATGGGTTTTGCCAATGACGTTGAGACGATTGCCGGAGAAACCCGCTGGCGTAAACAAACCATGCTATTTTCCGCAACGCTTGAAGGCGAAAGTATCCGTGATTTTGCAGTGCGCCTGCTGACAGATCCTGTTGAGATCGATGCAGAGCCTTCCCGTCGTGAGCGTAAGAAAATTCAGCAATTTTATTATCGTGCTGATAATCTGGCACATAAAACAGCCTTGTTATGCCACTTGCTGAAACAAGAAGACGTTACAAAATCGATTGTTTTTGTACGTAAACGGGAGCGTGTCCGCGAATTGGTTGAATGGCTGCATCAGGCCGGTATTCAGTCCAGTTTCCTTGAAGGTGAAATGGTACAGGCTAAACGAACAGACGCTGTGAAGCGCCTGAATGATGGCCGAGTTAAGGTACTGGTTGCAACCGATGTTGCTTCCCGTGGGCTGGATATCGAAAATATCAGCCACGTTTTTAACTTTGATTTACCACGCACAGCAGATGTTTATCTGCACCGGATTGGCCGAACTGCCCGTGCTGGCCGCAAAGGAACCGCAATTGCGCTGATTGAGTCCCATGACCATCCATTACTTGGAAAAATCAGTCGCTATCTTCAGGAACCACTGAAAGTGCGAGTTGTTGACGAACTTCGTCCACAAACCAAAGCACCAAGTGAGAATAAAAGCTATAAGCCATCCAAGAAAGTGCTGGCTAAGCGTAAAGAAAAGAAAAAAACAGAAGAAGCGAAGAAAAACCGGGTGAAAGTGCGTCATCGTGACAGCAAAAACATCGGAAAGCGCCGCGCTCCTTCAGGAAACCCTAAACCAGAATTGCCAGAATCGACTGACAATTAACCAATTTTGGTATAAGCGGGCTATTTGCCCGCTTGTTATCGATATTGTTCTCAACGCATGAATTCTTAATTAGAAGACAATCAATTAAGCTGAATAATATTTTTCCAATTTTTCCTTACTTAATTGCGGCTGTAAATGAGTGTGCTGATAGGATTGGCTGAATACAACACCAAGTTCATTGTCACTCATATCTACCGCCCATGTTTGCAGTGATGACGCTTTATTTGAAGCGATGATATTATCGTGGATATCGTTACTCGCGGCAGCCATCATCACACTTTCTTTCCCATGTTCTTTATTATCTTCTTTTCCTTGCCAGGGCTTATGAATAACCATTAATTCCTGCACCGCCTCTAAAAAATGAGCCTTGAATGAATGTAACGCATAGCTATAGCGCACAATCGAATCGATGAAATTTTCCGGCTTGTATTCATATTCAAGAAGAATCTGACTTCCCATCGGCTGAGGAATTGGTAATGCTTTTTGCAGATTATCCAACCAATCATGTTCAACAATATAATTCCGGATTAATCCCTGTTCAGCTATTTCACGACCAGCTCCCGGTGACCATCCCATCCGTTTCAATGTCCAGTCTGAAACACCGGCAGAATTAAAAGTAACCGCAGGCTTTCCTGTTGTCAGAGCAGCCATTGATGCCAGCCCTCCCCCCATAGAGTGCCCGGTAAAAATAACATTCTCGCCAAATGCTTTTAATGCTGATTTAGCCAAATCTACCGCCTGATTATATTGCGCTTCATTGTATCCAAGCCCCTGACGAATACTCGCCATAAAATCCTTTATTTCGTTTGAGCCGGTAAATGACACAATATATAACCCCTTATTCCGGTAAATCCCAGCCTGAAACCCTGTAGAGCTATCATCCAAGGTATCAGGGTCAATACCCGCTTTAATTAGCTCTTCATCTGATACGCGTACATAGTCACCAATGCCAAAACTATTTCGACGATAAACATCACGGGTGACTTGAGCCAGTGCATAATCAATAGATTTTGAATGTTTTCCTGCAATATCATTAGCTTTTAATTCAGGTGTATCCATAACTCTGTTTTGAGAAGACGTTATCAATGATTGATAGAGCGAATCAGCTTGTTTAGTATTTTCTGAACGGGAAGTTATCGCGGGAGAAAGTTGTTTATTTTTATCCAGAAGTGTACTGCCAGAGGAAATTGACTGAAGAGTTGCCTGATTTCCCTGTAAAGGGATAGCACCTAACTTACTCAATAAACTGATATTTGTCACCAAAGTCATAAAATACTCCTACCGATTTAAGTTAGACATAACAGACTGACCTAGATCATCTATCGGCAGAATGATTAACATTTTTATATCAATTTTAATTTTTATTTAACAATCGAATGTATTCATTTTATATAATCAATGAATTTCAATTTGCATCAAAGTAGTAAGGAAGCACCTTCTGAAGCATAAACAACTATAGTAGTTAGATGTGACTAAAGTGAGTAAATGCAGCCAACGAGGAGAATTACTTAAAAGAGGGGGGGAGGTATAAGAACTTCTTAGATGAAAGCTTTCCCTATGCTAAGGGAATCGGTAAGCTTAACCCTATCTGGTAATCTTTTATTTAAAACGGAACCCGCTATGTCCGCTCCCCTTACATGGCATGATGTCATCGGCAATGAAAAAGCACAGCCTTACTTTACTGATACATTGACGTATGTCGCTAACGAACGTAAAGCAGGTAAAACCATTTATCCGCCACAACAGGATGTTTTCAACGCATTCCGCTATACCGAATTAGCTGATGTGAAAGTCGTGATCCTGGGACAAGACCCTTATCACGGCCCGAATCAGGCTCATGGCCTGGCTTTTTCAGTACAGCCGGGAATACCCGCACCACCTTCACTCGTTAATATGTACAAAGAACTGGAATCTGATATTGCAGGATTTCAGCGCCCCAATCACGGCTGCCTGCTTAGCTGGGCAAAACAAGGGGTTTTATTGCTGAATACAGTGTTAACGGTTGAACGGGGTAATGCTCACTCTCATGCAAATCTGGGTTGGGAGACTTTCACAGATAAGGTCATTGCAGCGATCAATGAACATCGGAGTGGTGTTATTTTCCTGCTCTGGGGTGCACATGCCCAGAAAAAAGGCCGAATTATTGATACACAGCGCCATCATGTCCTGAAAGCGCCACATCCTTCTCCTTTATCAGCTCATCGCGGTTTTCTGGGGTGCAAGCACTTCTCACAGGCTAACCAACTACTTGAATCCCAAGGATTGGCATCAATTGACTGGAACCCGGTACTTCCTGAATAGTTATTCCTGCAAAAATGCCGCCTAAAACGGCGGCATTAAATAATGGAAACTGTATTTCTTATTTAGAAACAGCAACCATTGCAGGACGCAGCAGACGCCCATTCAGAGTATAACCTTTCTGCATAACCAACATTACATGATTTGGCTCATGCTGATCAGACTCCATCATAGTCATCGCCTGATGTACTTCCGGATTGAAAGGAACATTGATATCACCAACAACTTCAATACCAAATTTACCCACTGCATCAATAAATGATTTCAGAGTTAATTCAATACCTTCAATCATTGGAACCAAAGTCTCATTGGCCCGATCTGCCGCTTCCAGAGCACGTTCCAGATTATCAATTACTGGCAGAAGCTCATTAGAAAATCTTTCCAGTGCAAATTTATGTGCTTTTTCTACATCCTGCTCAGCACGACGACGAATGTTGTCTACTTCAGCACGAGCACGCAGAATCGCATCACGTTCACGAGACTGAGCCTGTTTCAGCTCTTCTTCCAACTCGGCAACACGCGGGTCAACAATGCTTTCAGTCTCTGGCGCGTCTGCCTTTTCTGCATCCATTTGTTGCTCAAATACATTTTCTGTATTTTCTGAGACTTGCTCGTCAGGTACTTTTTGGTCTTTACTACTCATGAATATCTCCGCGTATTTTGTATTATATTCGCAACTCTCGCTTATTATGGGGATCAAAACGAGGGATTCAAGGGAACACATCATATTGTGAGGGCAAAACCATATGCTGCAGGAAATAACAGCAATGAATAATGAATTCAAATGCATCGGTATTGTCGGGCGTCCACGTCACCCTGAAGCACTGGCTACTCATGAAATGCTTTATTATTGGCTGGTATCTAAAGGTTATTGCGTCATTGTGGACAGACAAGTTGCAAAAGATATTAATTTAAAAGACGCTCAAACCGGAGGATTAACTGAAATCGGCAAAATCGCCGATTTAGTGATCGTAGTTGGCGGTGACGGTAACATGCTGGGAGCTGCCAGAGTCCTGTCCCGTTATGATATTAAAGTTATTGGCATTAACCGCGGTAATTTAGGCTTTCTGACGGATTTAGATCCGGATAACGCCCTACAACAACTTTCTGAGGTTCTCAATGGAGAATATCGGGACGAAAAACGATTTCTACTGGAAGCGCAGGTCACAAAAAAAGGCCAGAAACCGCGGCACAGTACAGCACTGAATGAAGTTGTCCTGCATCCGGGCAAAGTCGCCCATATGATCGATTTTGAGGTTTATATTGATGAACGTTTTGCCTTTTCGCAACGTTCAGATGGCCTCATTATAGCGACCCCAACAGGCTCTACCGCCTATTCTCTGTCAGCCGGCGGGCCAATACTGACACCGAATCTGGATGCTATCGTATTAGTACCGATGTTTCCACATACACTCTCTGCCCGTCCTCTTGTGGTCAGCAGCGAAAGTAGCATTCGTCTAAAATTTTCCCAAAACAGCAATGATTACGAAGTCAGTTGTGACAGCCAGATTGTACTACCGATTCAGGATGGTGAAGAAGTTATCATTAAGCGTAGTGAATATAACCTGCACTTAATCCATCCGAAAGATTATAATTATTTCAATACACTGAGTACCAAGTTAGGCTGGTCAAAAAAAATGTTCTAAAAAAAGATGCTTCCCTACTTTACTGTATAAAAAACCAGTTTATACTGTGCAAAAGAACAGACATGTTTTTATGCACAGGAACATGGACTTATATACAGAAACATTGTTTTAAGTATAGAAAAGGTAGGAGGAGCACGATGTTAGCTCAATTGACCATCAGTAATTTTGCCATTGTTCGCGAACTTGAAATCGATTTTCGCTCAGGAATGACGACCATCACCGGAGAAACCGGAGCAGGTAAATCAATCGCAATTGATGCGCTGGGTTTATGTCTCGGTAATCGTGGAGAAGCGAATATGGTTCGAGCTGGTGCTCCCCGTACTGACATCTGTGCCCGGTTTTCGCTGGCAGATACACCTTCTGCCCGTAAATGGCTTGAAACACATCAGCTTGATGGCAGTTTTGATGATGATAATGAGTGCCTGCTACGGCGTACTATTACCGCAGACGGGCGCTCCCGTGGTTTTATCAATGGTACCGCAGTCCCTCTTTCTCAGCTACGTGAATTAGGTTCACATCTGATTCAAATCCATGGTCAACATGCCCATCAGCTGCTTTTAGAAAACCGCCATCAAAGACATTTGCTGGATACTTACGCCGGTGAATTCACACTAAAAAATGAAATGAAGCAGGCATATCAGCAATGGAGGCAAAGCTGTCAGGCTCTTACCCAATTCCAGCAGCAGGCTCTTGAGCGCCGTTCACGGCAACAGCTACTGGAATACCACCTGAAAGAACTGAATGAGCTGGCACCTCAGTCTGGCGAATATCAGGAACAAGATAGCGAATATAAACGTCTGGCAAACTGCGGTCAGTTTTTGTCTGGCAGTCAGGATATCCTTCAGATTTTAAGTGACAATGATGAACAAAATATCGTTAGTCTGCTAAATTACGCACGAAATGAACTTACTGAACTCGCCAGCATGGATCATAAACTCAGCGGTTTACTGAATATGCTGGAAGAAGCCTCTATTCAAATCAGTGAAGTGAGTGATGAGCTACGTCATTACAGCGATCAACTGGAATTAGACCCTAATCGCCTGTTTGAGCTGGAACAAAAAATCTCACAGCAAATCAGTATCGCCCGTAAACATTATGTTTCTCCCGAAGAGCTACCAGCCTTACATCAACAACTGTTGGAAGAACAGCACCAGCTTTCACAGCAGGAAGATGATTGTGCTCACCTCAGTGAACTCGTCAGCGTACACTATCAACAAGCGCTCAGCGTTGCTGAAAAGCTCCACCAAATTCGCCAGCAATACGCTATCGAATTAAGTCAGCTTATCACCAACAGCATGCATCAACTTTCTATGCCTCACGGCCGATTCACCATTGATGTTATTTTCGAGCCTGAGCATTTAAATCTTGATGGCGCCAGTAAGGTAGAATTTAATGTCACAACTAACCCCGGACAACCTCACCAATCACTGGCAAAAGTGGCTTCAGGTGGTGAACTTTCCCGCATTGCTCTTGCGATTCAAGTGATTACAGCTAAAAAAATGGAAACGCCTGCACTAATCTTTGACGAAGTTGATGTTGGTATCAGTGGCCCGACAGCAATGATCGTAGGGCGGCTTCTCCGGGAATTGGGCGAATCAACTCAGGTTATGTGTGTTACGCATTTACCGCAGGTTGCAGGATGTGGTCATCAGCATTTTTACGTCAGTAAACAAACTGATGGAGAAGAAACAGAAACCCAAATGCAGCTGTTAGATAGAAAAGCTCGGTTGCAGGAGCTTGCCCGGCTTCTCGCAGGCAGTGAAGTGACAAAAAATACGCTGGCTAACGCGAAGGAACTTTTAGCCGCATAACTTACTACAACTTTTTTGTATAATTGAAGTCATATATCTTACCGATTTCAAAATTAAAGCTATAGGCAAATAGCATAGAGGTTTTCAAACTCTATAATGTTTATTATCATCGACAGCCTAACTCCTAAAGGAATGTGATTACTATGCGCTGTAAATTGTTGACTGCCGCAACTATATCTCTAGTTATGCTGACTGCGGGTTGCTCTATGTTTGAGCGAGTTATTTATCGTCCTGATATTAATCAGGGGAATTACCTGACACCGGATGCAGTATCAAAAATCCATAAAGGGATGACTCAACAGCAGGTTACTTACACTTTGGGAACACCTATGCTGACAGATCCGTTTGGTAGCCAGACATGGTATTACATATTCCGTCAGCAGCCCGGGCACGAGAAAGTAAAACAAGAAACATTAACACTCACATTTGATAGTAATGGCGTTTTAACCGATATCAAAAATGAGAAATCTTTGCCGAAAAATGGGTAAGGTTCGAGGTTTTATTTACTCGCCAGTGAATTAATTTCTGGCGAGTAAATATCAAGCAGATATCTACTGAGTACTATTTTTTGCGCGTTCTGCGCGTTTACGACGCATTTCTTTCGGATCAGCAATAAGAGGACGGTAAATTTCAACACGATCCCCCTCTTCCAAAGTATCTGCCAATTTAGCCGGACGGCTATAAATGCCAATTTTATTCTTAGCCAAATCAATGTCACTACGTAACTCTAAAAGCCCCGATGCCATAATTGCCTGTTCAACAGTGGCTCCCTGAGGCAATTTAACATTACGCAGATATTGCCGTTCTGGTAAAGCATAAATGACTTCAATATTGATTTCAGACACTATAAACCTCTCGCGCACGTTGGGTAAAAGCATGAACCATATTACCGGCCAGTTCCTTAAATACTTTACCAAAAGCGAGCTCAATCAACTTATTAGTGAATTCAAAATCGAGATGTAATTCAACCTTACAGGCATCTTCGCTAAGTGGAATGAAGTGCCATCCACCCATGAGTTTGCGGAAGGGGCCATCAACCAACTGCATACTGATGCTTTGGTTGTCAGATAACGTATTCCGCGTTATAAACGTCTTACTGATCCCTGCCTTGGAGACATCAACAGAAGCCGTCATTTCATTACCATTACTGCTTATAACGCGGCTGCCGACACACCCCGGCAAAAAATCCGGGTAAGATTTCACATCATTGACCAATTTATACATTTGTTCCACGCTGTATGGAACTAACGCAGAGCGATTAATCTGTGGCATATCATTTCCTGTAAAACATAACAGCGCCGAATAATATCACTTTAATGTGGTTAAATAAAAACCTGATGATCTTTAGCGCAATAAATGTGCGGTTATCGCTAAATATCATGCAGAAGAGATTTCTTTCATTAGCGCTTACAGTATAATACAACGCATTATGACAAAGAAAAAAGCACACAAACCCGGTTCGGCAACAATTGCCATGAATAAGCGAGCTCGCCACGAATTCTTTATTGAAGAAGAATTCGAAGCTGGCTTATCGCTACAAGGTTGGGAAGTCAAATCACTGCGCGCTGGCAAGGCAAACATCAGTGAAAGTTACGTTTTGCTTAAAAATGGTGATGCTTATCTTTTTGGTGCCACAATTACGCCATTAAATGTCGCCTCTTCCCATGTGGTCTGTGATCCTACACGGTCACGTAAACTATTACTTAACAAACGCGAACTTGATTCCCTATACGGTCGGATCAATCGTGAAGGTTATACTATCGTCGCCCTTTCCCTTTATTGGAAAAACGCTTGGTGTAAAATCAAAATCGGCGTTGCCAAAGGTAAAAAAGCGCACGATAAACGTTCAGATATTAAAGAACGTGAGTGGAAATTAGACAAAGCGCGAATTATGAAGAATGCTGGGCGTTAACCACTAGCATTATTGCTCAATATTCTGATATACTTGCGTTTAACATACTTGGGGCTGATTCTGGATTCGACGGGATTCGCGAAACCCAAGGTGCATGCCGAGGGGCGGTTGGCCTCGTAAAAAGCCGCAAAACAATAGTCGCAAACGACGAAAACTACGCACTGGCAGCTTAATAACCTGCGCAGAGCCCTCTCTCCCTAGCCTCCGCTCTTAGGACGGGGATCAAGAGAGGTCAAACCCAAAAGAGATCGCGTGGATGCCTTGCCTGAGGTTGAAGCGTTAAACCTAATCAGGCTAGTTTGTTAGTGGCGTGTCTGTCCGCAGCTGGCAAGCGAATGTAAAGATTAGACTAAGCATGTAGTACCGAGGACGTAGGAATTTCGGACGCGGGTTCAACTCCCGCCAGCTCCACCAAATTTGGTAGGACAGTGTTAGGACAACAACTTGAAAAACAGGCAGTTAGCAAAGTTGGTAGGTCACTGTCATGACAGTAAAAGGACTTCAAAGTGCACGTAAAATGCACGTGAAGTTAAATCTAAGGCACCTCAGATTCCCCTCTGAGGTGTTTTTATTTGTAACAAAATCATTTCCATTTGTAAGAAAGAGTAACAAAAAAACAGGCCGTTTTACCTGTTTAGAGTCTAATTTTTCCTTCTGAATCATGCGCACCAAATTTTATATTGAAGAACGGTCATCGTTATTTTTTTCAAAAAATTCACCACTAAATTTCCTCTCTGAACTGGCTCACTTCTGTACGCATAAGCAGCATATTGAAATATTCAAATTTTTTGATTGCATTTAACTGAGTGCGACAAATATTTTGCATACTCACTCCACTGAGTAACAAGAGAAATAATTGCGGTTGAGTAATCACTCCGTTTGAAACAGAAGGATTGAGCCAAAGTGAGGACCACGGAATAATCAATAAGTTGCCGCAGGTGTCCGAAAATTTTCGTATACCCTCCTGAATGACAGGAGGAGCCTCCCAAATCGGTGACTCCTAAATTTCATGCGGAAAAGTTAAAAGTGAGATTTCTCACCTTTATGTAACTTGTTGATTTTGCTTAATTCCGGCTCAGGAACGGAATTCAACTAAATCAATGAGTTAAAAGGGGAGAATTATCCTATTTAGATAAGTGATTGATTTTGATTATTTATGCCAGAAAACTAAAAATTAAGGATTATTCTCTGTAATGTTGTTTATAAAATCTACCATTCAAAAACACTACGCTATGATAATGGTCAGGACTCCCTTTATATAACTTAAAGTATTTGCTTAACATAGTGCTAGTAGCATCGTGCCCGTATGTTGTATAAAAGTTCCACGTGTACTCATCTGAGCAATCTGAATCAATGAGCCCCATGTATGCTTTTATCCAGATATCTGGCAAAAAAAGAGATAATTGCGAGCCGAAAGAGGTTGCCCAGGGTGGATATCTGCGGTGATCTGAAGTTATTCGTAGGTCTTTCTCATTGGGGTGAGGATTAGCTGATTCACAAGAAACAAGTCGAATATCATGTAACTTACTAATATCTACCCATGCTTTGATGTATAGTGCAAGTTGTGCGGGATTTTTGTACTGACCATCTATCTTTACTTGTGATATTCCGTCTATAAAACCAAAACCATGGCAAGCCATCGTTAACCGATTCTTCCCCTGCTCTTTCCGGCTTGATTCTTCAAACCAATATGAGTCGGAATATACTTTTATTAACCTCATAACTTTCCTTTTTGCTTCTTCATCAATAGATACATCGCAAACTGTACTCCCTTCAATGTAAACCTTATCCTAACTAAATCTTTCTTCCCCCTGACGCAACGTAGCCTTCAATTACATCGTCAGAGCCGCTTAAGTCTGAATACAACTTAACCCGCAATTTTCTGCGGGTTAATCATGCCCTTACTCCACCGGTTCAGCCTGCTCACTATCAGTGGCAACCTCGGCCTCTTTCTGCTTCACATTCCACACCGAATCTGCCGGCATTTGGACACGGACATCCAAGCGACAGCCTCACTCCGGCTGTTCAGGCCAGACGATATCGGGGGCAGTGGAACAATCCACCCGGTTGAGCAGGACACGGTATTTTTTCCATTTGAGCAGTGCGGCTTTCTCTTCTTTCGTTGCCATATCAAGCTCAACGGCGTCCTGCCAGATATCGATTTTTTCTTTGGCTTCCGTTAGCAGTTGCCGTTTTCGAGAC
>NZ_NJAJ01000027.1 GCF_002632825.1 Xenorhabdus stockiae | reverse complement strand
CAAACAAAAAAGACAAATGATTCAGGTGAGTTGATTGCAACATTGGATAGCTCGAAACCCTTCAATAAGGTAACGGTATCACTGGCTATTGAAAATCACCCCGCGATTAGCACTAAAGTGCCGGTTTCCATTGAATCTGAACACGCCTACCATATTCAGGAAGAATTTCTGACTGTAAGTCCGCAGGGGCCTTTGCTCGTAGGCGATGGAAAATTTTACACCTTCAGCGGTACAGTCGTGGATCGCCATAACAATCCGGTAAAGACGCAAGAAATTAAGACTGTGGTATGGAAAGCAACCGATGATAAAGGTCAAGAAGTCAAGTTAACCTCGCAAACAAAAAAGACAAATGATTCAGGTGAGTTGATTGCAACATTGGATAGCTCAAAACCCTTCAATAAGATAACGGTATCACTGGCTATTGAAAATCACCCCGCGATTAGCACTAAAGTGCCGGTTTCCATTGAATCTGAACACGCCTACCATATTCAGGAAGAATTTCTGACTGTAAGTCCGCAGGGGCCTTTGCTCGTAGGCGATGGAAAATTTTACACCTTCAGCGGTACAGTCGTGGATCGCCATAACAATCCGGTAAAGACGCAAGAAATTAAGACTGTGGTATGGAAAGCAACCGATGATAAAGGTCAAGAAGTCAAGTTAACCTCACAAACAAAAAAGACAAATGATTCAGGTGAGTTGATTGCAACATTGGATAGCTCAAAACCCTTCAATAAGATAACGGTATCACTGGCTATTGAAAATCACCCCGCGATTAGCACTAAAGTGCCGGTTTCCATTCAATCTGAACATATTACTGTGGAATGCAAGGCTTTTGGTAAAACCCCTGTATTAGTGGGCGAAAGTTACATCTGTACAGCCCACGTGACGGATTTAGATGGAGGTATAGCAGGGGAAAAAATTGTTTGGAAGGTTAACGATCCTGATCTTCAATTGGAGCCTACTTCAGAGGTAACTGATAATGATGGTAAGATGACAGCAACCTTAACCAGTTCTAAGAAGGTGTTAGGTCTTGTCGTCACAGCATCTGTTATAGAACCCAGCGGTACTCAGTCTAGCGGGGAATCAACAGAAGATATTATTAGTTTTATTTGGCCGGAAATTACTATCAATCCAACCTCAAAAAATCCAGTTGTTGTTGCAAATGGGCAGGATTCATATGAATTTACAGCAACTATCTGGCGTGATAAACAAAATAATGAACCATATAAAGAACCAGTCATGAAGTTTGCATGGGGTAGACCGCAGCTTCAGGATGATACAGGTACAACTGAACCAAACTTAACACCACCACCAGATGAACCGTTAGAGGTAAACCCGAAGGATGGGACTTTAACAGCTACTATGACCAGTCTTCAGTGGGGACAGGTAAAAGCATGTATCAATATTGTGGATAGGGATCCTGCTTCGCCGATATGTTCGAAATTAGTGAATTTTGCATTGGATTTCGAAATTGCTAAGGATAGTGTTGAAATATATAAAGTTAACCGGGCAGGGAATGAAGAGGCATTTGATCCTAATAAGCCATTATTGGGAGATGGTAAATCAGAATATATGTATAGAGCACAGATCATTGATAAAAAAAGTAAAAAACCAGTTTCTGACTACTTATTCAGTGAGGTCAATTGGACTCGTAATCTTCCGGATGTAACAGGTAAACAATTAAATCTAGAATGGGATAAAGAGGGTAAAACAAATAGCGACGGGTATTTATACGCTACATTAAAGAGTAATGTCGGACTTAATAAAAAAAGAGTAGAAGTCACCTTCAATATGGCAGGGATTTCTCCTGAGAGTACGTTCTTTCAGGTTGCCAAACAAGCAGTTACTTTTGATGTTTCACCGGAATTAGCTGCGATAAGGGTCTATAAGTATGATCCTAACACGGGGAAGGTGGATAAATCGGTTAGTAAATCCTTTACCGAGCAGGAAAGGCCATATAACGTATTTTACCCATTGGCTGCTGAATTTACATCTGCTAAAGGTAAAGTACTTGTTGAATCAGGAGATAATATCAAATATACCCCAGAATTAGGTTGGTGGTCTCCCATGTACATAGATAGCAATGGACTTGTAATATTTACCGATAACCCAGGATCCCAAGAAGTTATCCTTCATATTACGAAAAAAAATGGAACCCAACAGCAATATACATATAAATTTTTTACACGTAGATTTTTCGGAATTCGCTCTGACATGATTGGAAATTATAAATTAAATGATGGAAATGACTGCGAAAAACCTCCTAACAATGTTGCTATTTTTTTGTCTCCTCTTGATTCAGAGTTAGTATCGACAGGAACAGGAACTTCGCTTCACGATGAATTTCCTGATGCCTATAAATTTGGAATTTTGGATGGAATTACTATTAAAAATAAAAATAATATATATATTAAAATGTTAAAAACTAGACAAAATAGTGGGGTCGCTAGCTATTTTCCTTATAATTTATTGACGGGTCAGGAATTTATAGGGGATCCTTATGATGATGTTTATGTATTATGCGAAAAATATTATCAAAAACATGGAAGAAATGTTTTCAAATGATAATGCGTTACATGCGATATTTGTATTTATCTAGCTTTATTAAGAATGCTCTCATTTATTAATGATAATTATTGTAGAAAATAACCTCATTAAATTACTTATAAATAAAACCATATTGAAAGATTAAATTTAGCGTGAATTATATAAACTTAGCTGATGACTTTTTTTTATTAGATATTTTATTTTGAATGTATTTAAATATACCTGACATGAAAAATAAATTTCATATGATAATATATGAGGTGAGATATGACCGAAGTAAATAAAAGAAAATTATCAGGAATTACATTAACTCCAACATTATCAGTACCAGATGATACGACCGTAACTTACGGTCAGCAATTTTATCTTGATGTGACATTAAGCACCGAAGCTAGTTTTCCTTCTGGAATACCACTTAATGTTACAGTAAAAGAAAATTCAGGTATAAAAATACAACTTATTGGAAACATACCTGTGACATCCAATATGGAAAATAGTATTACTGGACATTACTTAGTAGCTATTGAGGATACTAATACTAATATCAAAAATGGTCAGGTATCATTTAATATAGAATTGGCGTTGCCTATACATCCTTATAATAAAGATTTTAAATACAATGTAAAAAAAATCATTCCATATAGTTTGCAATTACAATCAGATAAGCTTGTTTGTGTTATTCCTGAAGAATATTCTAAGCCGGATAATAATGACCCTCAGGATACATATATTCTTTATAAGACTACATTATTAGAAGATACAGGAAGTTCATTATCAAAGACGCCTTCCAATACTCCATTAAAAAACACTCTGGTTTATCTTGTTTCTTCACCAATACTAGATATTACTAGGGATGTTATTGTTACATCTGATTCAAATACAGAGCCATTAATTACTTATACACCGAGCAGTTATGGTGATGGTGATGGTGGACTTACTTTTATCAATTTGATAAGTGATAATAATACAGGGGAAATAAGGTTCCGTGTTTACTCAAATAATAAACCTATTATTAGTGGAGGTGCTCCTGATTATAAACCAACTGTACTTTCCTTAGGGTGTGAAGTTATTACCGAGGACTATCAAGTAGGAGAAGGGTATATGGCAAGAAAGGTGTGCTTTATTACACCAAGGCCATTTTGGGCTTTAGGTGAGCTAGCCCAATTATATATACCTGATGCTAATAATGGAAACATAATTGGGGATCCAGATAGCCCTAGTTTTAATGCTGAGATTCAAACTGATGCAAATTATAAAGCGAATGATCAGCTATTGTTTTTCACAAAAGAAAAAGGTAGTGAACCAGATATTAGTAGTTTAATACAACCTATTAACTTTATGCATGGTGATGATAACGATATATATAGTTATCCCATTCCTTATAATAGCTTTACAGTTAATAAGGAATCGGAAATTTTTTATGTGATTGCAAGAGTAGGGGAAACTCTCTATTCAAGAATAAAGGAAATTAAATATATGGGTGGAGGTTCAGAGGATATACCACCAGGTACAGTAAGTAGAATTTATAATAAAGTTGAGGTTTTTTCTAGTTATGCAGATTATAATAATGATAATAAATTGAGTAATCCAGGAGAGCTAGGTGCTAAGATTTTTGAAGATGATTTAACTACTAGGGCTCAACTGGCAAATTATATTTTTAATGGAGGAAATGATGCATATTTAAGGATAGTGGCAACAAACGATCCAGCAGATACTAAACGTCCTAAAGCTGGATCTGATATATATGTAAATATGTATATTAAATCAGCGAATAAAAATTTATTCCAGCCAATAAATAAAAACCAGAAAATAAATCTTTCATCAACGCTAGATAAATATCCAGTTGGTAATATATATTTATGCTCAACGGTAGTGCCAATTCCACATCCATTTTATACCGATATAGATGCTTATGAAAATGAGTCCGCAATGGTTTATTTTGAATATTATACAAAAGATAAAAATAATATGAGAACATATAGTGAATATTGGCATGGACTAACAGATACATCAGCTTCAATATGATGAATAATATTTTTCATTTTATTGATTGATATTTTTAAATAATATATATGGAAAAGGAATTCCATTTTCATTATGAATGATTGGATAAAATAAAAACCTGCGGATTTCCTAAGATTGGCACTCATAAGTTTCCTATTAGGTGAGCCAAAATATATCAATTCATGAGGTGAAGTTATGGCAACCGTAAATAAAAATAATTTGTCTGATTCTATAGTAACTGCAACCTTGTCAGTCCCGAATGAGACTACCGTAATTTATGGTCAACAGTTTTATCTTGATGTGACACTAAGCTCTGAACTTTATTTTCCACAAGGACTATTTCTTGACGTTACGGCAAAAAGTGCAGGTATAACAATAGTTCCTATAGGAGAGGCTCCTGTATCATCTGGCTCGGAAAAAAGTATTGTGGGGCATTACAAGGTAGCAATTGATGTCTCTGATGCTAATACCATAACAGATGGTTTGGTGTTATTTACTGTAAAATTTTCTTCATCTGAAATAGTTGGTTATGATAATGATTTTAAATACAGTGTAAAAAAAATCATTCGAGGCAGTTTGCAGTTGAAACCTAATAAGCTTGTTTGTGTTATTCCTGAAAAATATTCAGATCCAAAAATAAATGACCCTCAGGATAATTATTTTCTTTATGAAGCTAAGTTATTAGAAGATACAGGGGGCGACGCATCTAGCACCCCACTGAAAAAAGCGCTGATTTATCTGGTTTCTTCACCTGACACAGATATTAATAGAGATATTATTATTACATCTGATTCAGATGAAAATACTGGGCAGTTAATCAACTACATTCCAGTAAAATATAATGAAAATGACTTCATTAGCTTAATAAGTGATGAACAGTCTGGAAAGATTAGATTTCGTGTTTATTCAAATAATAAACCTATTGGTAGCGATACAAATTATAAACCAACGATACTATCTTTGGGTTGTGAAATTTTGGATCATAATCCTGTACAAATGTCAGAAAGTGTATTTTTTATTACACCAAGGCCGTTTTTAAATATCGATGATCTAGAAAAATTATATATACCAAGTGCTGATGGGGGTGTAATACATGGTGCTCCGGGTAAAAGCAGTTTTGTAGGGATTATTCAAAATAATATTAATTATAAAGATAACGATCGTCTTTTGTTTTTCACAAAAGAAAAAAATAACATTCCTGATGTGAACAGTTTAATACCACCTATTTATAGAATGGAAGGAGTTATTGATAATTACTCTTATAATATTCCTTTTGAATATTTTAAGAATAATGTGTGGACAGAGATTTTCTATGTGATTACAAATAGAGGTTATACTCATTATTCAATAAGTGAAAAAATAAAATATATAGGTGTAGACTCAGTACAATACACGCTTAAATTTGAACTTATTCATGGCAATGAAATAGTAGGCGGTAATATGCAATCCCAAAAAGTCCAGGCTATTCTTACTGGAACAGGGGAAGGTGTAAATACTGCTAACCGTAAATTGAATTTAAGCATTGATGGCAGCGCATCTTTTAAAGAAGATAGTAGAGTTCAAACAATATCTGTTATTACAGGTGAATCGGGGAAAATAAGTTTTGAACTCTATGATTCTAATCACGCTGGTGAGACAGTGACACTCACAGGAGAACTGGATATTGATAAAAAAACGAAAGCAACAAAGCGAATTCATTTCCCATCAATTAAAGTAGAATCAATTTCCCTTCAACCTGAAAATAACATAGTAGCTGTGGGTTCCACTGTATGGTTAACAGCTACAGTAAAAGAAACTGGGGGAATAACCCAAGAGGGTATAGAAGTTGCTTTCAGTGCAGATAATGGTGTCACATTAAATCCATTTTCTGCTACAACGGATGAATATGGCGTGGCTTTGACACAGGTTACCAGCAATCACGTAGTCGCTACTACAGTTACCGCTACGGCGATGGGGAAAAACGCTATGGCGCATATTGATTTCGTTCAAATAGAATCGATTTCCTTACAACCTGAAAATATCACTATAGTGGTGGGAGGTTCTGTGCAGTTAACAGCTACAGTAATGGTAACAGGGAGTATAGCTCTAAGCGGCATAGAGGTTAATTTTACCACAGATGCTCCCTACTATCTCAACATGGTTTACCCAATGTCTGCGAAAACGAATTATAAGGGGCAGGCCATGACAAGATGTAGCAGCATGGAGGGTTTAATAACCGCTACCGCCACGGCGTTGGGAAAAAGTGCTACAGCGCAGATTTATGGTGCTATAGTGAATTCTATTTCTTTACAACCAGAAAATAGCTTTGTACCAGTGGGAACCTCCGCATCGTTAACAGCTAAAATAATAGAAGAAGCAGAGGGTGTAGAGATTGTTTTCAATGCAGATAATAAAGGTATCACATTAGTCCCATTGTCTAACACAACAAACGCTAAAGGTGAGGCTACGACACAGATTACCAGCAATCAGGAGGGCTCCACTACGGTAACAGCTTCTGTTCCTATGCATATGATGCAGTGGATAGATCCTTCTGTGCACAGTACAGCGCATGTTACATTTGCTAAACCTTACATTATTACAATAGCTCCTGATAACGCTGAATTAGGAGAAGGCGGTTCTGTAACATTCTCAATCGGAGTAAAAGGTCTAAATGATAATGTTTCAGGTAACGTAGAGGTTTCTGTTAGTGCTTTTTATGTTACTTTTAGTCAACCTTCAGGATCAGTGTGGCTTGGTGGTGCTTGGTTCCACACGGTAGCCACTCTTAGCGAGCCCACCGCTATAATACAGCATGATATGTTTGAAACAGTTACCGTTACCGTTAAGGATTCACAAGGGTATGTTCAACATGCTTATGCAAAAATTAATTTGCTACAATCTGGCGCGTATGGAGGTGGTGTTGGTCTTGAGTGATATCAGTTCATTATTCCATAGTAAAAGTCGAAATCACTGGCTGTGGTATATGGTTGCTGGATTCTAGTTCTATCCAATTTCTCTATCGATTTCTGCAATTTCATTTTGTTTAATCAGCCCTTATTACTGATAATAAGGGCTGATTTCTGTCGGATTCAGTTTCAATGAGAAAATATTTCCTGCGCAGTTACCTTATTATTCTGGCCATTTTATTGATTCTGCCTGCCACTTTATGGCTGGCCGACAAAATCTGGCCTTTGCCACTGAAAAACGCCCCCGCCGCACGCGTTGTGGTAGGCGCTGATGGTTCACCTTTATGGCGTTTTGCTGATAGTGAAGGGATCTGGCGTTATCCCGTGACTCTAGAGCAGGTTTCTCCTGAATACATTCAGGCACTCTTAACCTATGAAGACCGTTGGTTTTACCAGCATCCGGGAGTGAACCCAGCTTCATTGTTACGGGCAGCTTGGCAGGATATACGCGCTGGTAAAATTGTCTCGGGGGGAAGTACGATCTCTATGCAGGTTGCCCGTTTGATTGATCCTCATTCACGTACTTTTGGTGGGAAGTTCAAACAGCTTTGGCGTACTCTGCAATTAGAGTGGTACTACTCAAAAGATGAAATTCTGGAGATGTATCTGAACCGGGCGCCATTTGGAGGTACGTTACAGGGCATCGGGGCGGCAAGTTGGGCTTATCTGGGAAAATCGCCGTCAGATTTATCATCCGGTGAAGCGGCATTATTGGCAGTTTTGCCACAGGCTCCGAGTCGTTTAAGGCCGGATCGCTATCCTGAGCGGGCTCAGGCTGCCCGTGACAAGGTATTGCAGCGATTGAAGCAATATGGTGTTTGGTCAGCAGAAAAAGTGGCGGATATTGAGGACGAAAATTTGTGGCTGGCTCCCCGTCAGGTTCCTCAACTTGCCCCTTTGTTGGCAAGGAGAATGGCTCTCAATAATCAGCAGGAAATTATCCGAACCACTATTGATACCGGCTTGCAGCGCCAACTGGAAGATATGGTGATTAACTGGAAATATCAGTTAGCGGAAAAAACATCAATTGGTGTGCTGGTGGTCGATCATACTGATATGACAGTGAAGGCTTATATTGGCTCGGCGGATTTTCAGGATAACAGCCGTTTTGGCCATGTTGATATGGTCAGCGCGTGGCGCTCTCCGGGTTCGACATTAAAACCGTTTCTGTATGCAATGGCTTTGGATGATGGCCTGATCCATGCGGAATCTCTTTTACAGGATGTTCCCCGCCGTTTCGATAATTATCGGCCGGGAAATTTTGATAGTGGGTTTAATGGCCCGGTCAGCGCCAGTGAGGCACTGACTCGTTCACTAAACTTACCTGTAGTACAGCTTCTGGAAGCCTATGGCGCGAAACGGTTTACTGCCAATTTGCGTAATGCAGGTATGACGCTGCGTTTCCCTCTGGGAAGTGAGCCGAATCTGGCGCTGATTCTGGGAGGAACGTCGGTTCGTATGGATCAGCTGGTTTCTGTTTATAGCGCGTTTGCCCGTCAGGGAAAAGTCTCTCCGTTACGCTTTACTGCACAGCAGGAACTGAGGGACAGACAGCTTTTTACTCCGGGAGCCGCCTGGATTGTCAGGCGGATTATGGCAGGGGAAAGCCGCCCGCTACCGGATAATGTCTTGCCCGCCGAAGTGCCGCTGGCATGGAAAACAGGCACGAGTTATGGCTATCGTGACGCATGGGCAATCGGTTTAAATGCCCGATACACCATCGGTGTCTGGGTCGGCAGGCCGGACGGGACACCTGTAGCAGGGCAGTCTGGTTATGCGACTGCAATTCCTATCATGAACCAGATTCATGGATTATTGATGGCTGATCTGCACTATGGTTCGCAACCTATTCCTGTTGATCCGCGACCGGAGAATGTCAGTCAGGCAGTTATTTGCTGGCCGAGTGGTACGGCATTCCGGTCGGAAGACAGCAACTGCCGTCAGCGCCGTTTGAGCTGGATTCTGGATAACACCATTCCGCCGACACTGCCATCTACGGGGCAGGAATCGATTTCGGGTATCCATGAACAGATATGGATCGATAAAAACGGTTTACGTGTTGCTGCCGATTGCACTGATGCCCGACCTGAAACAATCTCTTTATGGCCTATTGCACTGGAAGCATGGCTGCCAGAGAAAGAGCGTCGGGCAAATCGTCTTCCTCCAATTAATCCTCAGTGCCCGCCAATGAAAACAGATGACGCACCGTTATTGATTACCGGTATCCGAGAAGGGGATGTTCTGACTCGCTTGCCCGGTCAACGGACGTTGGATCTGCGGGTAGCAACACAGGGCGGTCAGGGACAACAATGGTGGTTTTTGAATGGTGAGCAGGTTACCGTGACTGAAAATAACCAGTCGTGGACGAAAACATTGTCACAGTCAGGAAAATATCAGCTTAGTGTTTTAGATCTGAGTGGGCAAATCAGCATAATTAATTTTGTATTAAAATGATCCGGTTACGATTTGTGGTGTGGGTCAAAAATTTCGTCATAGACAAAAAATTAATCGTATTTTTTGTTTTAAAGTAAACTTATTGCTGCTCTGTTCGGAATATATTGATCTTTTAAGATGTTGAGTCAGTAAGTTGTAATTTATTTAATAGCTGTATGTTAATTCAACCAGTGAGGAAATAAAGATGAAAGTTGTTTCATATGCTTTGTTACTGGGTTTATTTTATATACCCGTTTCTTTGGCAGATACATCAGCAAAAGATATTGATAATAAAATAGTCATTAAAGAAGTGGTTAATCAGGGCGCATTGAAAAAATGCACACATTTATTACCTGAAGGACATAAATATACTATTAGCATTATCGGTACTTCTGATAAGACAACAAAAGACAGTAATGAGCAGTTTACAGGGCAATTTGAAGTTTCTGATGAAACTAAAAAACCACTGGATGAGAAAAGACAAGAACAGGTTAAGCCTTTTATTCAGTGTGTGAAAGATACGGTTTTGTAACTGAAGTTGTTTAAATAATGATATAACGCGCGAAGTCAATGATCTTGGTCAGAATGCCTAAGCGGGAAATTATCGCCTGCATAGGCATTATTTTATAAAATGAATCAATAAGACAGTGCATATCGATAGAAAAGTAAGATATCTGAAATAGGAGTTAGTGCTGAAAATGTGTTTAACTCGTATCGTCTTTAATTGGTTTGTACTGCAAAAATGTGATTTGTGCTAAAAAATTATCATTTTCGCTAAGAATGTTTTAATAAAATGTTGTGTTTTTTGTAGGCAAGCCGAAAGTCTCCTCCTATAATCAACGCCTATTTTTATTCCTGTCAGGAAAACAGGATAAATTCTGTCCTTCTGTGTTATCAGGGGGAATATAAAATTAAAATGAATCATCGCTGAAAGTGCCAAAGGGGTTATCCAATGACGATTGAACGTACTTTTTCCATTATTAAACCTAATGCTGTGAAGAAAGATGTTATCGGTTCCATCTATGCTCGTTTTGAAAGTGCCGGTTTTAAAATCATCGCTGCTAAAATGCTGCATTTAACTCGTGAACAAGCTGAAGGTTTTTATGCCGAGCACAAAGGCCGCCCTTTCTTTGATGGTCTGGTAGAGTTCATGACATCCGGCCCAATCATGGTACAGGTTTTGGAAGGTGAAAATGCAGTTCAGCGTCACCGTGATCTGATGGGTGCAACTAACCCGGACAACGCGCTGGCCGGTACTCTGCGTGCTGATTATGCCGACAGTTTTACTGAAAATGCGGTACACGGCTCAGATTCCATTGAATCTGCAAACCGTGAAATTGCTTACTTCTTCAGTGATGATGAAGTTTTCTCTCGCAGCTAATATTCAATAAGTTTCGAGCCGCTTCAAAAAGACGACCTGAAAGATGGTCGGGATGTTTAGTTCTCGTAGCATCTGAACAGTAAAGTTTGTACAATGTCGCGCCCCGCTGATTTGACTTAGCGGGGCGTTTATTATTTCATTTCAACAAACGATTAACGCTGGATATGTTTTCGCAAAAGAGAACATGTATTGAGTTATGTTTATGAATATGAAGTCTGTTTACTGAATCAGTAGTCACCGCATGAAAACTTAGTGCTGAAATACAATCAGCACAGAGCCGAAAGTGTAACAACGAGGCGATGTAACAATATGTCCCAGACAATGTCCCAACCTAATACAGCCGAACAATGTTCAACTTCTGCCACTTCTTTCACACCTGATAAGACTTTTACGCGGGATAAGACAAGCGGCAAAATTAATCTGCTTGATCTCAACCGCAAACAAATGCGTCAGTTTTTCATTGAAATGGGGGAAAAACCTTTTCGTGCCGATCAGGTCATGAAATGGATGTACCACTATTGCTATGACGACTTTGAGCAAATGACTGACATCAATAAAGTGCTCAGGGCAAAACTACAACAGGTTGCTGAAATCAGAGCACCTGAAGTTGCAGAAGAACAGCGTTCTTCGGATGGTACTATCAAGTGGGCAATTACTGTTGGCGATCAACAGGTCGAAACAGTTTATATTCCGGAAGATGACCGGGCGACACTGTGTGTCTCATCTCAGGTAGGGTGCGCTTTAGAATGTAAGTTTTGCTCTACTGCCCAGCAGGGTTTTAACCGCAACCTGCGGGTTTCTGAAATTATTGGTCAGGTTTGGCGTGCCGCTAAAATTATTGGCTCGCTGAAATCCAGTGGTCGCCGCCCAATCACCAATGTGGTGATGATGGGCATGGGAGAGCCGTTGCTGAACCTGAACAATGTGGTGCCGGCCATGGAAATCATGATGGATGATTTTGGATTTGGCCTGTCAAAACGTCGCGTAACCCTATCAACATCCGGCGTAGTGCCTGCACTGGATAAACTGGGTGATATGATCGACGTTGCTCTGGCAATTTCTCTTCATGCACCCACTGACGATATCCGTGATGAAATTGTACCGATTAACCGTAAGTACAATATCGAAGAGTTTCTGGCTGGTGTCCGCCGCTATCTGACTAAGTCGAATGCTAATCAGGGACGGGTCACGGTAGAGTATGTGATGCTCGATCACGTGAATGACAGCGTGGAACAGGCTCACCAATTAGCCGAATGCCTGAAAGATACACCAAGTAAAATCAACCTGATCCCCTGGAACCCGTTCCCCGGAGCACCTTACGGGCGCAGCTCCAACAGCCGGATTGACCGTTTCTCCAAGGTACTGATGGGGTATGGCTTTACTACCATCGTGCGAAAAACCAGAGGTGATGATATCGATGCTGCCTGTGGACAGCTGGCTGGCGAAGTTATCGACAGAACCAAGCGGACAATGAGAAAACGTCTGGCAGGTGAACCTATTCAGGTAAAAACAGTCTAATTTTTTGTTCAATTCTTGTAATTGGCTAAAAATCTGGCGAAGTTTGACATATCCTTATAAATGAAAATGATATGATACGGAAATCAATAATTTGGTCTATAGTTTGTTTGAGTCTGGTGGCTGGTTGTGCGGAACATTCTCAGAACCGGTCTCATCATGCTGTTGCAGTAGATACCCGATTACAGTTAGGGAAAGCGTATCTGGCAGAACGGAATTTATCGGCTGCCAGATTTCATTTTCAGAAAGTTTTACTGGCTGAACCCCGTCATCCGCAAGCTCATTTGGGGATGGCGCTGCATGAACAATATGCGGGTCAGCCTGAATCCGCCGACCGTCACTACAGAATGGCAATGCAGTACGGAGCAGGAGATGATACTGTAATAGGTCATTATTACGTTTTTCTCTGTGAACAAAGACGGTATAAAGAAGCTAAAAATTTGGTCTCGGACAATTTGGTCACAGATAATTTGGTTATAAAGAGTAACACCGGCTTCTATGCCCATTGCGGTGAATAATTGCAATAAGTAGGAGTTGTGATAAATGATTGCCTACGTTTTATGCAGTATGAAATGATTTCGCTACACAAGTTAAATTGTGTCTGATAGTCAATTAACTTGTGTGAATATTTTAACCTGAACAGTACCAGTGTCCTTAGATAATGAAGACTGAAACTCATCCAGAAGAAGCTAATCTGACAACGGGTCAGATCTTGCGTCAAGCTCGTGAAAAACATGAGCTTTCTCAGCAGACTGTGGCAGATCGCTTGTGTCTTAAAGTGTCCACTGTTCGTGATATTGAAGAAGATAATGTTCCTGACAATATCGTACCCACATTTTTTCGCGGTTATATCCGTGCTTATGCGAAACTTGTTCAGGTGCCTGAGTCTGAGATCTTAGCCAAGATCGATGTACAGATGCAGCATAAGGCAGTAAAAACATCTCAGATGCAGAGCTTTTCTGCCCAAAAAATACGTAAGAAACGTGATGGCTGGCTGATGAAATTCACATGGCTTGTCATTATTGTGTTATTGGGTATGACAGGTGTGTGGTGGTGGCAGAATTATAATATTCAGCAAAAAGACTTGGCTTCAATGACAGAACAGTCTGATATACAGGCACAAAAGTCTGCCAGTGAACTGAGTGATACTCAATCTGTGACAGCCAGTTCCAACCTAAATACGACAGAAGTGCAATCTGGTACAGCTCAGACAGAGAAGAATGTACAAGTACCATTAAATAGCACAACTACAGACAGTCAGGTGCCATTATCTTCCGGTGCTCCTTCATCAACTCAGACTGGCTCAGTGCCACAGTCGGGTAGTCAGCCGCTGACAGCTTCTGGCAATACTGCCTCCACAGGTGTTTCTCCTGTAAATCAGGGAGCAGAGAATTCAGTTACAACGAATATCACGCCAGATGCTGTGTCATCAACGAATCCTGTATCAACAACTCCCTTATCAACAACCGAAAATCAGTCCAGTGTCGCGAACAGCAATGAACTGGTATTTAATTTCAAAGGCAGATGCTGGCTGGAAATTAAAGATGCTAACGGTAAGAAACTGTTTAGTGGTACCAAAAGTAAGGGCGATAGCCTGAAATTATCAGGAGTTTTACCTTATTCACTTAATATCGGGGCACCTGCTCAGGTTGAGGTAGAGTTTCAGGGAAAACGTGTGAATATGGATGCGTTTATTAAGAAAGGCACCAATGCCAGACTGACATTGCCATAAGCGGATTTATGGTTTTGACACGTTTACTGGGCACATACTTTGAGACGAATGTTGAGCTGGGGTTCAGGTTCGTCTATGTGTATTATTCACCACAGCATAGTTGTAATTTTTATAAATAAAATACAGGGATGTAGGGGAGTAATGTAAAAATGCATAATGAATCACCGATAACAAGACGTAAATCCACACGTATCTATGTCGGTAATGTACCTATTGGAGATAATGCACCTATTGCGGTGCAGTCAATGACGAACACACGGACAACAGATGTTGAAGCGACTGTTAATCAGATCAAATCGTTGGAGCGTGTAGGTGTTGATATTGTCCGTGTTTCGGTGCCAACCATGGATGCGGCGGAAGCCTTTAAACTCATCAAGCAGCAAGTCAATGTCCCGTTAGTTGCCGATATCCATTTTGATTACCGTATCGCATTAAAAGTTGCCGAATACGGTGTTGACTGTTTGCGTATTAATCCCGGGAATATTGGTAATGAAGAGCGGATCCGTCAGGTTGTAGATTGCGCCCGCCATCATAATATACCAATCCGTATTGGGGTTAATGGCGGCTCTTTGGAAAAAGATTTACAGGAAAAATACGGAGAACCGACACCAGAAGCCTTGGTGGAATCGGCTATGCGCCATGTGGATATTCTTGACCGTCTTAACTTTGATCAGTTCAAGGTTAGTGTCAAAGCATCTGACGTCTTTCTTGCTGTAGGTGCCTATCGTTTGCTGGCTCAGAAAATTGATCAGCCGCTTCATTTAGGCATTACCGAAGCAGGCGGTGCCCGTGCTGGTGCGGTGAAATCTTCAATCGGTTTAGGAATGCTGTTATCCGAAGGTATTGGGGACACTTTGCGTATCTCTCTGGCGGCAGATCCGGTAGAAGAGGTTAAAGTTGGCTTCGATATTCTGAAAGCACTGCGCATTCGTTCCAGAGGTATCAATTTCATTGCCTGCCCGACCTGCTCACGTCAGGAATTTGACGTTATCGGGACAGTCAATGCGCTTGAACAACGCCTTGAAGATCTGATCACTCCGATGGATGTTTCCATCATCGGCTGTGTTGTCAATGGTCCCGGAGAAGCTGAAGTTTCTACATTGGGCGTGACCGGCGCAAAAACAAAAAGTGGTTTTTATGAAGATGGCGTCCGTCAGAAAGAACGTCTCGATAATAATGATTTGATTGACCAGCTTGAAGCGAAAATCCGGGCCAAGGCTGCGATCCTTGATGCCAGTAAACGGATCAGTATTAATCAGCTCGAAAAGTAAAATTCAATACCGGCTCATGTTATTTGAGTCGGTATTATTTTGTTTGCTGATTGAACCTTGAGAATATTCGCTTTTATAATCGACTCTATTGTAAAAATATTAATAAGAGATAAAACATGGCAAAAAACATTTCGGCTATTCGTGGCATGAACGATTGCCTTCCTGCTGAAACAGCGATTTGGCAACGTGTTGAGTCTACAATAAAACGTGTGCTGGCTGGTTATGGCTTCAGTGAAATCAGAACACCGGTTGTAGAGCAGACCCCGTTATTCAAGCGAGCTATCGGGGAAGTGACTGATGTGGTCGAAAAAGAAATGTATACATTTAATGACCGCAACGGAGAAAGCCTGACCCTGCGCCCGGAAAACACTGCTGGTTGTGTTCGTGCCGGTATCGAACATGGTCTGCTGTACAATCAGGAACAGCGTTTATGGTACATCGGTCAGATGTTCCGTTATGAGCGCCCGCAAAAAGGCCGTTATCGTCAGTTTCATCAATTGGGTGCAGAAGTGTTTGGTCTTCAGGGGCCGGATATTGATGCTGAAATGATCCTGATGACTGCGCGCTGGTGGCGGGAATTGGGCATTGCTGAGCATGTGACACTAGAATTGAATTCCATCGGTTCTCTGGAAGCACGGGCAAACTATCGTGATGCTCTGGTTGCCTTCCTTGAGCAGCATAAAGATAAATTGGACGAAGATTGTCTGCGTCGCATGTATACTAACCCATTGCGCGTACTGGATTCTAAAAATCCGGAGGTTCAGGCACTTCTTAACGATGCTCCGGCTTTGTTTGATTATCTTGATGCAGAATCAAAAGAACACTTTGACGGACTGTGCCGGAATCTGGATGCTGCGGGTATTCAGTATCGTATTAACCAGCGTCTGGTACGTGGTCTTGACTATTATAACCGCACCGTTTTTGAATGGGTCACTTCTGCTTTGGGTGCGCAGGGTACAGTCTGTGCCGGTGGGCGTTATGATGGTCTGGTTGAGCAACTGGGTGGGAAATCAACACCTGCGGTCGGCTTTGCCATGGGCATGGAACGCATGATCCTGTTAGTTCAGGAAGTGAACCCTGAATTTGTTGCCGATCTCACGGTTGCAGATGTTTACCTTTCTTCCTTCGGGGAAGGTAGTCAACAGGCAGCACTGATTCTGGCAGAGAAAATCCGTGATGAATTACCGGAATTACGCCTGATGACCAATCACGGTGGCGGTAACTTTAAGAAACAACTGGGGCGTGCAGGTAAGCACGGTGCCAAAATTGCCCTGCTCTTAGGGGAAGATGAAATTAGTACAGGTAATGTCACTGTGAAAGATTTACGTAATGGTGAGCAACAAACATTACCACAACAAACGATCGCAGCACGTTTGAGCGAACTGTTAGGCTAAGGAGAGACTCTGTGGAAGTCTATACCACTGAAACTGAACAAGTTGATGCAATAAAGCGTTTTTTCGTTAACAACGGTAAATATATTGCTGTTGGCTTAGTACTGGGGATTGGGGCAATTATTGGCTGGCGTTACTGGCAATCTCATCAAACAAATCAGTTACAAGATACTGCAACAGCATTTGAGCAAATGAACCAGTCATTAGCATCAGGTTCGAAAGAAGGTATCTCGGCCGCAGAGAAATTCGCTAACGAAACGAATAATATCTACGGTGTGATGGCAGATATGGAACTGGCAAAACATTCGGTTGATAAGAATGATTTGGCGCAGGCAGAGAAATATTTACTGACTGCTTCAGGTAAAGCTAAAGATCAGGATATGCAGGCTTTGTCTGATATTCGTCTGGCCCGCATTCAGTTAGCAGAAGATAAAACTGATGCAGCATTAAAAACGCTGGAGCAGGTAAAAAGCAAAGGATGGCAAATCATCACTGAGAATATCAGGGGTGATATTCTGGCGAAGAAAGGCGATATAGCAGGTGCGCGTGAAGCATACTCCAGAGGGTTGGAATCTCAGGGAGCTCAGGCTTTGAAAGAGAGAATGCAAGTTAAACTAGATAATTTATCCAACTAAGGGAGCCAACTCTAATGCAACTGCGTAAAACACTTCTGGTTGGGCTGGTTGCTTCTGTTCTGCTGGCGGGTTGCTCAAGTGAACAGGATACGGTCATAATGTCCCCGTTGCCAAAGGTTGAAAACCAATTCAATCCTCATGTGGTGTGGGATAAGTCAGTTGGAAGTGGAGTTGGTCATTACTACTCTCACTTATCACCTGCATGGCAAGGCTCTGCTGTTTATGTTGCCGATCGTAATGGTATTATCAAAGCATTTGATATAGATAGCGGCAAAGAGTTGTGGTCTACCGATTTGTCAGAGAAAACAGGCTTTCTATCGTCACGTTTGCCTGCGTTATTGTCTGGTGGTTTGACGGTATCAGGTGATCGTCTGTATGTTGGCACAGAGAAAGCCAAAGTGATCGCATTAGATGCTACAACCGGCAAAGTTGAGTGGGAAACTCAGGTTGCTGGTGAAGCGTTATCCCGTCCGGTGTTAAGTGATAACCTTATCCTGATTCATACCGGTAATGGGATGTTACAGGCATTGAATGAGAATGATGGCTCTATCGCCTGGTCCATCAATATGGATACACCGCCATTGTCTGTCCGTGGCGAATCAGCACCCGCTGTGGCATATGGCGCTGCGATTGTCGGTGGTGATAATGGTCGTGTCAGTGCGGTGCTGCTTTCACAGGGGCAACTTATTTGGCAACAGCGTATCTCTCAGGTCACTGGCGCAACGGAAATTGATCGTCTGAATGATGTTGATATGACACCGGTCATTTCTGATAATGTCATTTATGCCATTGCCTATAATGGCAATCTGGTTGCAATGGATATGCGCTCTGGTCAGATAATCTGGAAACGTGATCTTGGTTCCGTCAATGATATGGTTGTGACTGACAACAATATTTTTGTTGTAGATCAGGATGATCGTATTTTATCCCTGCGTAAAAGTGATGGGGTAACCATTTGGTCCCAGAACGATTTGTTGCACCGTAATCTGACAGCCCCGGAAATGTATAACGGCTATCTGGTTGTGGGGGATGGAGAAGGTTATCTGCACTGGCTGAATATGGAAGATGGTCAGTTTATGGCTCAGCATAAGGTTGATAGCTCAGGCTTATTAAGCCGTCCGGTTATCGCCAGTGATAAACTGATGGTGCAGGCAAGGAATGGTAAAGTTTACCTGTATACACGCTGATATACAGTAAATATTTTAATGCGTTTTATCCGAACACGGCTCCTGTAATGACAGGAGCCGTGTCGTCTTTTTAGTATCTTGCAGTTATGAGAAGAAGATTTTGTTGTGAACGAACTTCAAGCGCCTCTTTTTTTGCGGGATATCGATTTACATTTAGTCATGAGGCATCAAAAATGATACCTGTCGTTGCGCTGGTTGGGCGCCCCAATGTCGGAAAGTCTACTTTATTTAACCGCTTAACCCGTACCAGAGATGCATTGGTCGCGGATTTTCCCGGTTTAACCCGCGACCGTAAATATGGACGTGCGGAAGTTGAAGGGAAAGAATTTATTATCGTTGATACCGGTGGTATTGACGGAACAGAAGAGGGCGTAGAAACACATATGGCTACGCAATCTTTGATGGCAATCGAAGAAGCAGACATTGTCCTGTTTATGGTTGATGCCAGATCCGGGTTGATGCCTGCGGATCATGCGATTGCAAAGCATTTACGCAGTCGTGAAAAATCGTCGTTTTTAGTCGCGAATAAGACTGACGGTATCGATATTGATACATCTGTTGCTGAATTTTATTCTCTGGGATTGGGGGATATACATTCTATCGCTGCTTCTCATGGGCGTGGCGTAACACAATTGATTGAGCACGCACTGTTGCCTTTCTATGCAGACGAGGAAGGTGCAGAGGAAATTGAATTAACGGAAGAAGAAGCTAACGCTGCTTACTGGGCTGAGTTAGAACAGGCTGAACAAGACGCTGTCGAAGAAGCTGAGCAGGAAGATGATTTCGATCCGACAACACTGCCATTGAAGTTAGCAATCGTCGGGCGTCCAAATGTGGGTAAGTCCACACTGACTAACCGTATTTTGGGTGAAGAGCGCGTTGTTGTCTTCGATATGCCGGGTACAACTCGTGACAGCATCTATATTCCGATGGAGCGTGATGGCCGTGAATATGTGCTGATTGACACAGCGGGAGTTCGTAAGCGTGGCAAGGTGACAGAAACGGTAGAGAAATTCTCTGTTATCAAAACACTTCAGGCAATTGAAGATGCGAACGTCGTTATGCTGGTGGTTGATGCTCGTGAAGGCATTTCGGATCAGGATCTTTCCCTGTTGGGCTTTATTCTTAACAGCGGCCGCTCCTTAGTCATCGCGGTGAATAAATGGGATGGCATGACTCAGGAAGATCGTGATCATGTTAAGGATATGCTGGACTTACGTCTGGGGTTTGTTGATTTTGCCCGTGTCCACTTTATTTCTGCTTTGCATGGTAGCGGAGTAGGGAATCTGTTTGATTCTATTCTGGAAGCTTATGAAAGTGCGACCCGTCGTGTGAATACGTCCATGCTTACCCGTATTATGCGTATGGCCGAAGATGATCATCAGCCACCAATAATACGCGGGCGCAGAGTCAAAATGAAATATGCTCATGCCGGAGGATATAATCCGCCAATCGTTGTTATTCACGGCAATCAGGTAACAGGTTTGCCTGATTCGTATAAGCGCTACTTAATGAATTATTTCCGCCGCTCTTTAAAAGTGATGGGTACACCTATTCGTATTCAGTTTAAAGAAGGGGCTAACCCGTATGCGGGTAAGAAAAATACATTAACGGCAACACAGTTGCGTAAACGTAAGCGTTTGATGGAACATTTGAAAAAGCGTTAATTAAGCAAAAAAATAAAGAGCTATTTATAGCTCTTTATTTTTGTTTAAGACTATTAACCATTCTGATGAATAATTGAATTGATTATCTTCTGGCTTATACTTCTTAATATCGAATGATTAATTACTTTTTTCTTTATCAATTTTAGTTATATCTTTTTTTTGTAACGAGGAATTTTGGGCTGATTTTTTCATTAACTTATTAACATCATGCAATGTTTTTAGCACATACTCCTTATCTTTTTCATCGCAGTGCTTTGCAATATACTCCAGCAAATGGGGCGGGACTATACAGCGTTGATTTGTTGTGTTGCACATAATATACCCAATTTGTTAGTGTGTGAGCCTGGTATCTATATAATATCCTCCATTTTTCAAGTGCTTCTTTGCTGGCTACACTCACGCACTCCAGTCACCGTTTTTATAAATATACGATGCGCTATGATCCCAGAGATTAATGAGCGGCTTTTGTGTTCCATCGGAAACCAGCCTTTATCATTCCTTTGCCGCCGTGATACACATTGAAACTCGTTGGATATAACATACCTTGCTAGTCTAAATGTTAGTCAAAATAATTAAATCAGTCACTACTAAAAATGTAAATTTTTTTATTCATTTATTTTGTTAATTATATATGTAATAAGAAAATAAATTTTCAGAACCACAGTTGATCTTATATTATTGGGAATTCATGTGGTTGAAGAATTTAATTAAGATAAAACTGATTTGATTAGAAAAAATCATAGCCTGATAAAAAAGAATATAGAAATAAATATGACGATAACAACAGGGGTTTTCCTAACCCCTGTGCCAAAAATATTATTTTATCGTCAGCGCAGGACACCCACTTGATGCCATGCATCAGTGACAAGATTTGAAACATTTTTACCAAAGAGCTTGCAGGCATTACTTACCGTTAATTTAGCAAAATCATCAAAATTTGCTTTGTTAGACAGATTATTATCTGTCAAAGTGCTGTACCAGATTTTACCTGCTTGCTCCCATGAATACCCTCCTAAAGCTGTTGCTAACAGGTAGAATGCTCTATTTGGAATGCCTGAATATTTATGAACTCCGCCGTTGTCATTTGAAAAAGGAAGATCTTCATACTGATCCATATGACCTATTTGATCATCATCTGAATACGCAGCTCCCGGCTCCTTGAACGAACGCAGGGCAAGATTTGGATCATTATTAGGGTTCATTTTTGGCCCGAAGATCCCCTGACCAATCAGCCAGTCAGATTCCCCTGCTTTCTGATTATTCGAAAATTGTTTCACCATAATACCGAATACATCTGAAATAGACTCGTTGAGAGCACCTGCTTGATAGGCATAGTCCAGATTTGCTTCATATTGAGTGACACCGTGTGTCATTTCATGGGCGGTAACATCAATACAGGATGTGAAGCGATTAAGATACGACTTCATACCGTCACCAAAAACCATCTGGTTGTCTGCCCAAAACGCATTTGCATAATTTTCAAGATAATGTACTGTAGCGACTAACTTAAGTCCTTTATTATCAATTGAGTTACGGCCAAAAATTTCTTTATAGAATTGATAAGTTATACCAAGATGTTCATAGGCTTCATCAACACAAATATCCTTACTTTCAGAGGAGCCTTCAGTCCGTACTGTTTTTATACCTGGATACTTATCTGTATTTTCGGCATCATATATTACTCTATCCAGATTCTCATTATCTCCTGGATTATATATCAGTGATGAACTTCCCATGCCAGCATAATAATTCATTAAATTATAAGTATGATTTAAAGCTTTTAATATTGGAGCCTTATCATTTTCATCGCAATTTTTAATAATATATTCGAATAAATTTGGAGGAATAATGTTGTGTATCGTATTTTTGTACATAATGATACCCCGATTTATTTTTAGATGCTGTGTATTTTTTGGGATCCCAATTAAATTATTAGCCTAAGTCACAAGGTTTTCTACTAATTAAATGCTTTTTTCTTATTTTGTTTTTATTAATCTATAAATATAACAAAGAGCTAAAATGGCTATTTGATATTAATTATATGATTAAGATGAAATTAATTTAATGTTGATTAATAATACTATATTAATGTTTTTTCTGCTGTTTTTTTAGGTAAAAGAACGCCAACTTCTTTCCAACACTCTTTGGTAATGTGGGCGATATTCTTGCCAAATAATCTTTCTGCACTCTTAATAGTTAATGTAGCGAACTCATCAAAAGTGGCATATGAAGATAAACGATTATCTAATAAAGTTTCATACCAGATTTTTCCAGCTCTCTCCCATGAATAACCTCCCAGTGCAATTGCAAGTAAGTAAAATGCTTTGTTCGGGATCCCTGAATATATATGAACTCCTCCATTATCCAGCGTAATTGGTAGCTCTTCATATTGATCCATATGAGCAACCTGCCTATCGTTGGAAAATGCTGTACCCGGCCTTATAAATGAGCGTAAGGCAATATCAGGTTTATTCTCTGGGTTAAAACGAGGACCCAGTATTCCTTTTCCCAGTAACCAGTCGGATTCATCCGCTCTTTGATTATTGGCATACTGTTTTACCATTATGCCAAATGCATCTGAAATAGACTCATTCAGAGCACCAGACTGGTAGGCATAGTAGAGATTAACTTCATTTTGAATAACTCCATGTGTGAGTTCGTGTGCTACCACATCAATAGCAGAGGTAAAACGATTGAAGAACTGACCATCGCCATCACCGAAAACCATTTGCTTTCTTGACCAAAAAGCATTTAAGTAATTTTTACCATAATGAACAGTGGCAACTAATTTCAGCCCTTGGTTGTCAAGTGAATTGCGATCAAAAGCCTGACTATAAAACTCATGAGTTTTTCCAAGATACTCATAGGCTTCATTAATGGCAATATCGTCGCTGTCAGGCATACCTTCACTTCGGATTAATTTCTTTCCGGGGAACTCTTCTTTCTGTTCTGCATCATAAATAGTTCTGTGTAATTTTATTTTTTCATCATGTTTTATCTCATATTCCGGCTGTGGAATACCTTCAAATGCCGTAATGTTCATTAAATTATAAACATGATCTAATGTTTTTAATACATATTGGTTAGTACACTCGTCACAGTGATTGGATATTTGTTCTAAGACAAATGGAGGAATTAAACTGCATCTATTAATTGCTTGTCTGTCCATAATTATCCCCTGTTTTGTCAGTGCTATGTTTATTGTTTTTGGCGCCCATTTGCATACTATCGATAATTAAAGTGATAGTCATCAGGGTAAATATTGACTTTTTATAACAGAATATTGTTAATGGAATGCTATCAATAAATTTATTAATCTATTGATATAAAATCAGGGTTGTAATATATACAATTAAACTCAAGGTAGATAGCCAGCAAAGAGATAACTTGAAAGACGAAGTGTATATTCAATTTTAAATTTAGATTAGAGCAGTGATAAATAGCCCAATACATATTTATTCTATTGGGCTACTCTCGGATTTATTTATATCCAATCTTTTTTTATCAGAAATGATGTATAGAGCTCTTCTTCGGAAGAATTTGGCTCAGGGGAATAATTATACTCCCAGCGAACTAAAGGAGGCATGGACATCAGTATAGATTCTGTTCTCCCGCCACTTTGCAGACCGAACAATGTTCCTCTATCCCAGACTAAATTAAATTCAACATAGCGACCACGGCGATATAATTGGAATTGCCTTTCCCGCTCTCCCCAGCCGATATCTTTTCTTCTTTCAACAATAGGTAGATAAGCTGACAGGAAACCATTACCCACAGCTTGTGTGAAATTGAAGCAAGTATCAAAATCGGGGCTATTTAAATCATCATAAAACAGCCCGCCAATACCGCGAGGCTCATTACGATGCTTAATAAAGAAATAATCATCACACCACTTTTTATATGTGGGATAAATATCCTCACCAAATGGCTGGCATAACGTACTGGCAACAGTGTGCCAGTGAACGGCATCCTCTTTAAAGCCATAATAGGGAGTGAGATCAAACCCGCCACCAAACCACCAGATGGGGGACTCGCCTTCTTTTTCTGCAACAAAAAAGCGTACATTAGCGTGACTGGTTGGAACATAAGGGTTCTGGGGGTGAATAACAAGGGAAACTCCCATTGCCTGATAGCTGCGCCCCGCCAGTTCAGGGCGGTGAGCTGTTGCTGACGAAGGCAGGGAATCTCCGGTTACATGGGAAAAGTTCACGCCTGCCTGCTCAAAAACCTTACCTGATTTTAAGACACGGCTGCGTCCGCCACCACCTTCCTCCCGTTGCCAGCACTCTTCGATGAAATGGGAATGATCATCCAGACGTTCAAGTTGTTTACAGATTTCGTCCTGTAATGAGAGGAAAAAAGTCTTAACTTGAGATATATTAGCTATATTCATAATTAAAGTATAACCATTTGATATTATTTAAAATAATTACAATTATTTAACGAGGTTGTTTTTGTTTGTTTATGCAATTGTTTATACATAGAACGCTGAACAAACTTATAAACAAGACATAAGATAAGAACAGTGTAAAAGAAAAGACAGGAAAGAATAAGAGTGAATTTGTGCTCAATAAAACGAGGCTAATGTGCTAACCGTTCTGATCTTGTGAAGAAGTTGCGGTTTATCTCGCTGAAAGTTTTTAGGAGGGACAATTACGAATGTTACTGCTAGTGAGAAGATACCCCGTTACGGCTATCTTCCCGATGATTTTCAAGTGGTGGATTACTATTTTTATGATTTATCTCGAACCTTACGTTCAATCAATTCACCATACGAATCAAAATAACGGCTAGGCCAAATTTCTGAGGGATGTATTTCAAGATAGTTAGCTATTATCCATTCGCCTTTCGGCCACGGTCTGCTGAGAGTATTTGCTAATGTAGATGAACTGAGGCCGGATTCACGAGAAACAGCCGCTAAGGTTGTACCACGTTTACGTAATGCGGCGATAATGTCGGCTTGATGCCAATCATTTTTAACGTTATTCATTCCTGCTACCCCTTCCATTAATTGAGAAAATTGATGGTGGCGATTCAAGCAAGGTTCGCATTACCGGGCTAAGATTCCGGTGAGGCCGAAGCCTCCCCTGCCTGAATCACCATTGAAAGGGTGAACGAGGCCACTGGTAGAAACATCCTACCAGTGTTCTTAGCTCAGGGATGCGAAGCCCTGACCACTAGATTTTGCTAATGGCGGGGCTACTTTAACTGATTGGTTTATCGGACTCAATAAGCGAATCAGTATAAACGCTTAACTTTTTGTGTTATATGCCGTCTAGATGAGATTTGATACCTTGCTACTTTGAGTTCAAGCAAATATGACAGTCAACTCCGTGCTAATAAAGGATGTTGGGGCGATCCCAAACTCAGAATAATTGTTCTTTCTCCATCAAATTTTTTGTAACGAAAAGAATAAAGCCAGAATTATTATTCTGGCTATGGGATATATATAAAATATCATTTAGTTTTGGCTATTAATTTTAAAGAAAGTATCCCATTGTTTAGCATCATCACTATTCAAAATAACACAAGTATCAGTCATGTTTTTTAGTTTTTTTTCACTGTCTTCACTATCAGAGGAAGTAATTAAATCGTAATTTCTTCCATTAATATTTTTTTTAAACTCACCAACACTATCTGGGCATATTAAATTTTTATTTCCGGCTGAAAATATTCTTATTCCATAGATGAAAAAGCTTTTCTCAATCTTGTTTGTTGTCGATGTCATCCATAAGTGCTGGGGAAACATGTTTGGCTGGTACTTGTTACCATCAATTAGAAAATGATGGCTTTTATTATCCATGATTCCAATAGAGTAAAGAGAACTATTCACTAGCATAGAGGTTATATTAGGAAATAGAATAGATGTGGTTATTATGGTTAAAATAACAGAAATTGATAATTTTTTTGCTAATGGAATTATATTTCCATTTCTGTTTTCACTACTTGATGGAGCGTTTTTTATATCATCAAAATATACTATTGCTGGAAGAAATGATGATAGTGAAAATATAATCATGAAAACCCATGCTATTAGCAATGATATTATTTTCTCTCCTGTACTATTCTTTAACAGCAAACTAACAGGAAGCGATATTGATAATGTAGCGAATACTATTATGAATGTAGCTATTAGTACTTGACCGACCTTTTTAAACTTATCCGAAATACTATTATTTTTAAAATCCCCTTTAAATAATGAAATTGATATAAACATTAAAAAAGATAATGTTGCTATTATGGTTATGGCTAGTAATGCAGAAGGAGGTGAGATTATTTTTTTAACACAAGGAACATGAGGAAGGAATGCTAATGTTAAGAATAAAGTTGAACCTCCCCAACCTAGCAACGGCATATATATTGGTTTTTTAATTATATCAGGAAATATGGAATGGTGAAAAATAAGTATGGAGCTAGGTAGAATGAGGGTTATAACTATAGCGATCGAGAGAATTACCGAAGATATTAATAAAGGTATCAATCCTATATTAATTGAGAAAGAGTCTATTAGTAAATCTAGTCTACCAATATTATTTAAATAACTCCATACCATTATGCCGGACAAAATCGTCAAATAAGGTATTAATTTAACCATTCTCTTACTAATTTTTTGGTAAATTTCTTTCAACGCTTCTGTTGTTTGACTTGTCATAATGCATCTCGTTAAATATTGAATTATTAATAATCAAGAATCACCTTGTAGACAATAAAGATACAGTTGTAAAGTATCTTATTGTCCGATTTAGTCGCACTTTTATACAGAATACTGTCAAATAAGCTAGAGACTAACCCCCAAAATGTGTGCAATATCTAACCTTTTGATCATTTGATTTCATTAATTTTTATACTCCACAGGCATTAAAAAAATCAATCCGTTATCTAAATTCCATCAAAACTATTCAATCGCTGCTGCTGTTCCTCACTTAAGCTAAATGCAAAGTCTTCATGCTCATTCTGCCATGTGCCAAAACTCATCAGGAACGCAATCGCAGGGTCTATTTTATTCGCGGATGTCTTCTTATTCGGTTTGATATTGGCGTTCGCATCGGTTTCCATCACCACATTAGACATCGCCCATGCCAGCACCGGGTCACCGTTGTGACGAATAATCTTGCGGTTAACGAACACCTCAGCCGATTTTGCCACAGGGCTAAAGCGCATATAGGTTTGCGGGAAGGGTTCAACATCCAGCCCCACACCCTGTAGTTGCGTGCGTAGATGCGTGGCATTCCATGTGTCGAAGCCGAACAGCTTGATATCAAAGTGTTGACTGTCTTTGAGAATATCATCTCGAATACGATCATAATCAATACAATCGCCTGTCGTGGTACGTATCCAGCCCATTTGCGCCCATTGACGGTAGATTGTCCGGTTCTTATTGGCGGGGGTTTGTAACTAGGCTTCGGGTAGGTAATGGCGGGTCAGCAATAACAGCTCATTATCCACAGGAAAGGTGTAACAGATGCTGGTGATATCGCCTGTGGAGGATAAATCTAACCCAGCGTAACACTCCAAGCCTTCCAGGTCGTTTTCGTCATAGTCGAGTTGGCAGGCTTTCCATGCCCCTTCGCCCATCCACGGCGTTTCACCCTGACACCAGATATTAAAGCGTTTGGTTAACATTTCCGTCCATTGTGAGGGAATGCCCTGCGCTTTCTGGATGGTGTCATGCAGTGCGGTGCTGTCTACGGAAATATCCAAATTCGGATTGGCTTTAATCCAGAGCGATTCATCATCAATCTCGTTCACATCATCCAGCTCGTAAATCAGGGCAAACAGCGATGCGTTCTGTTTTTCGCCGTCCAGTATCTGACAACAATAATCATAGTGCTGTTTACAGGCTGAGATTACATTACTGCCCGCCGTGGTAATGGCAAACAAAATACCTTCGGGACGTGCGCCCATACCTAATTCAAGGGCAGAGTAGACGGCGTTATCAGGGTGCAAATGATATTCATCGACAATCGCCAGACTGGGGTTAGTACCTTCGATGGTAGCAGCTTTGGCTGCCAGCGGTTTTAGCAGGTTATTGCTCTTCGGATAGGTTATTTTGTGTTGCTGGATAACAACCCGTTTTTTCAGGGGCTTTGATAACAGACTCATCTGGCGGGCATCATCGAATACAATACGCGCCTGATCGCGACTCACGGCGGCGGTGTAGATATCCTGCTGGCCGTCCTCCATCAGCAGAAACCAATTTGCCAGTATCGCGGCAACGGTAGACTTTGCATTTTTGCGTGGGACTTGAATATAAGCACTGCGATATTTCCGCCTTCCGGTTGCTTTGACTTTGAAGCCAAACAGGTTGGCAAAGGCGAACTGCTGCCACGGCTCCAGCATAATCGGTTTACCCCGCAAATGACCTTTGACGTGCGGACAGTAACGGGAAAAGGCAATAAACCGTGCCACCACCTCCGAATCAAACAGATAAAGTGAGTTATTCAGGTCGTTAAGGTAGCGTTTCATCGCCTGTTTTACCCGTTTACAGGCCGGAATTGTGCCGTTTTCGATATCAAAAGCGTACTGTTCCCATGCGTTCATAGTCGGTCTAGCTCGTCCTCTTCTTCCGTTTCCACCGGATTTTTGCGCCGTGATACGGGATCAAAACCCAGCAACGCCGACATTTTTATCATGATTTTTTCAGCATCGGCTTTGGCACTCAATGATGGATTACGGCTTTCGCTGCCCTGACTGTTCACAATGCTAAAGCCTCGGATATCAAGGTCTGCCACCGCTTTTCGGTAAATGGCATAGTTGACGCAATACAGCTCTAAGTTGTTCCAGTCGGCGGCGTTCAAATCTTCCCGTTCGTTTAAGATTTTGCTTTTGGCCTTCCATTGACTGGCGGCAATCTCATTTAAATAAGTGGGCGGTTTGGGTGCTCTTGCCATAATGTTTTCTGTTCCTTGTGATTTATTTTCAAAAAAATTGCCGTACGTAAAAATTGAAGGAGGGGGCGGTTCTGCTCAGAGGAGCATTTGTCATTTTTGATACCCCCCACCCCGTTATTTCATTTTGTTATTATTCCAAAGCTAACCAACCGTGCCGCTTCTGCTTCCTGTTCCTGATAGCTTCCCTGTTTGCGCTTGGTTTTGGTGATGGGGTCTGTCTGGACGGTCTTACGGTTATGGCAGGCATGGCATAGTGCTTGATGATTAGATGCAGGCCAGAACAACACATCACTATCACTATTAATTGGGATAATGTGATCCACAATGGTGGCAGGTGTGTAACTGTTTTGTTTGAGACAATGGACACATAAGGGATTCGCCCTGAGATACATCAGTCTGTACTTACCCCATCGGTTACTATAGCCACGTTCGGTACGTGTACCGCGCTGCCTGTTCTGTTCCTGCCGATGTTCTTCACAGCGACCAGACTTTACCCGTTGTTTACAACTCGGATAGCTACAACGTCTTAACGGTTGCCACGGCATCAGTAGATCCCCACATCACGATAGACAGACCACAGTGATTTGATGGTAAAAGGCACTTCTTTTAGCTCAACATCGGTTGCCATTTCCCGATTTTCATACAACAAGCCGATATAGAGCAGGCAACCAACTTTAATCGCTGGCGTGAAAACCAATCCTTTATCAAAGCGTTTACCGATATGTTGCTGGCAGACTTCCAACGCAGCGGCGGCATAGCCCGTTAATAAGCTATCATCAAGGGTGTAATCTTCCTCCAGTCGGCAATGCTGTTTGATTTCACTCAGGGGAATTTCAATCCGGCTCATCGGAATATGCCTCCCTTGCAAAGCAGCTCTAGGCGGGGGTATTTCGCATCGGGGATGACCGCCATAATGCTAAAAGCGGTGCCCGTCGTGTTCGCGCCGTGAAAGGTAATGCTGTTCGCTGTGGTCACATCCGCACGATAACGCAGCCAGATACGCACGGTGGCTTCGGAGAACACGGCGCCGGATGCCACCAGCTCCCGCCCGCTAATCGCTTTGACTTCTGCCCAGACCGTGGCTAAATCCACCCAGTTGTTGAGCACTTCACCAAATTTACCCCGACTGGCTTCATTTTTTCGGATTGTCACCCGATGCCGTAATCTGCCTGCTCTCATGCCTTCCCCTCCGGTTGTTGTTTGATTTCCACGGTTTGCTTCCATGCCTGACTGAATTCATCGCCACCAGCACGGGGCGATAATCCCTCGCGTTCACGGGCTTCATTCGGACACATCACACCGGATTTAATCGCCGTCTCATAACTCTGGAAACGCTCTTTCGGATTGGTGCGAAGCAGATCGGCGGTATCAAATTCCACCTGATAGCGAATGCCTCGTTTTGGTGAATTCATCAGTAAGGCGGATTTGATTTGCTGCTCAAAATTGGCAAGCCACGGGCGCATAGTGATTGTCAGAAAAGCACGGGAAGCCTCGCTAAAGTTACTGTAGGTACTGTTCGAATACTCTTGCAGAAAGATAGGACTAACGTTGAACATCCGGGCGATATCGTCAATAGTGAAACGGCGGGAGGCCAGCCACTCCGCATCTTGGTTATTCATGCCTAATTGCTGGTATTCCATCCCGCCTTCAAGTATTGGCGTTTTCCCTCGCATTGCGAGCGCCCTTATAACGTTCGAGGGCTTCCAGTGCCTTATTGCCCTTGATGCCATCCAGCCAGTCAGCGGCTTTAATCACTCCCGCTGCCATCATGCCCTCTTTCATTATGCTGGCACCGTGGCGCTGTTGTGCCAGCCCCAAACCCAGTGTTTCACGGCAGATGGTGACTGGCGAACGCCCCAAAAAGCCATCTTCGGTGGCATAACGCAAATGCAATACTTCTTCTTGTAGGTAGGTTTTGACCTTGCCGCTATAAGGTTCGGTAATGGTGTAAGCAAAGCGGTGATCCGATAATCGTTGCGGCACAACCGCTGACGGTGGGTAAGGGTGCAACGATTGTGGCTGTCCGTCTTTGCCCCAGACTATGACTGCATACGCATTACCATTGAGTAAGCAATGGCGCATTAAGGTTCGTTTAAGCTGAAACGGAGTCTGGCAGTCATTCGGGCGTTCATTAAGCAAATAATCTACCGGATGATCGCTCAACCATTCGCGAGACTCTTTACCGTGCTGGTGCTGAACCCGATAGAGATAACAAGGCATGGTGGCTATGGCTTCACTAATCACAGTGACGGCATTCATCACGGCAGGCAGACCTTCGGCTGTCGAGGGTGAAACATGCTCGCCGGATTTGGTGTTAGACATACCTGCCAGAGAAAAAAATTCATCAATAGTCATACTGCGGGTTTCTGGGGCTTTACGGGTAAAAGGCCACATGATTACACCTCAGACAGTTGCAGCCAGTAATGACGCAAATCCGGATTACTGAGCTTAACCGCATTGAGTGAGCGTTTGGCAATTTCTACGCCACTATCAGGATAAGCGGGTAAGCTGGTGATCGTGATTTCCCGAAGTTCTGCTTCCAGAACGGTTCTGATATAAGGCTCTTGACCTATACCCCACTGATCTTTGATTGTCCTGAATCCGAAGCTCATTCCGGCAATATCACCACGTTCAACCAATGTCAGCACATCGCGGCCTAATTGGGTATCTGGCGGGGTTAACTCGAAACGTAATCCGGTGGTATCTTCGCTAAGTTGCAATGTACCGGACGTAGTGCGGCCTAACAGGTTCATATGATCATGCTCATACAGTGCTCTGATATCTGCACCCGCTGCTAAGCTGGCACTAAACGCATTCGGGGCGAATTGTTCGACAAACTCATCCCACAAGACTTGTGATCGGCTGTTCCACTTAATCACGTAGCCTGTCAGTTTCTTATCACTGGCAGAAAGTGATGCCGTTCTTAATTCAATATCATTCATTCGATAGACTCCAAGACTACGAAGGGGCATCGTACCCCTTGTCGTTAACCCGCTTTCATGCCTTTGATTTCCAGCACTTTGATTGCGTTGGAATCCACCAGCCCACCGCCCAGATATTTATCGGTATGTACCTTATAGAACCCCGGTTCGGTGATATTATCAGGACGGGTACGGATGCCCGTTTGATGGTCAACAATGAAGTAACCGCGTTTGAAGTCACCCAGAGCAATGATGTTATCTGGCATAAATTCGAGATAGTGGACAGGCAAACCCAGCAACATATCAGGATCACCCGCTTGTAGACGTTCGCGCCAGATGTAATCCCCGCTGCCATTTTTCAGCTTCTGTACGTTGGCGGCTGTTGTCGAATTCATCACCCATACGGCGTTTTTGCGGTATTTGTTTTTGAGTAAGAATTTCAGGTCAATCAGGCTATCGGCTTCAAGGCTAGTTGCTTCCAGCTTTTGTAGTGTACCGAACGCACGTACCTTGTCAGTTTGGGTGTCACGGGGATAAGACAGAAAGCCTTTTGCTTTCTTACTGCCGTCACCACTCACGAGATCGGTTTCTTCGGTATCAACAAAGGTGTCAGCGATTTCTGAGGCTAACCAGCCCAGAATATCGACATCGCTAAAATCGATGATTTCTTGGGTAGTCTTAGGATAGGCATAGATAGGAAACAGCTTGATACTGACTTCTTCCATCTTCGGTGTCGCCGTCTCACTGCGTATCTTGCCTTCTTCTCCGTGGACTACGGCTGCGCCACCGACCGAAACAAGCTGTTTATATTCGTTGCTGCGTGTGGTCTTCATCGTACAAATCCGGCGCATGACCGACTCATCAGCTAGTTGCTGCATGATCTGCCTGTTCAGTTCCGGGATAACGGTATAGCCGCCGTCTGAGGGGATGTTTGTAGACAAGGAACGGGCTTCGCCAGTCAGGATATAGTGGCGCAGTTCATCATTGCTGAGTGTTTTATTGGCGGGCTGGTTCTTGGCCTGATTGCGTTCTTCATCCGATAAAGCCTCATAACGGGCTATTTCTGTATTCAGCGCATCAGACTGAGTGCGCAGCTCGTCGAACTGTTTGGCTTCATCGGGATTCAGTGAGCGTTTTTCATCTTCGGCTTTGGTCAGCAGCGAACGCATTTGTTGGGTTAAATCGGCTTTTTGTTGGCGCAATTCGAGTAACTTTTTCATGATGTTTTTAATATTCCGTTTTTCAGTAAAAGATATTTAACAACATGAAAAATAATAAAAAATACCTCTAAGCAAAAGGTCTAAACAAGGGGAAACATGAGGGCGGAATATTTACAAATCTTTGCGTTTCGTGGGTGGTGTGGGTATGCGATATTTACGAAGGGTGTAGATTAGACTTCAGTGTTCAGCCCCCAGAGAATTCAGTGTGTAATTTGAAAAAGAAGGCTGTAGAGGTTGAATTGAGTGAGCAAGTGAAACGGATGGAGTAAATTCGTTGATGAATATGCTGATATATTTAAGTCCTCAGTATCTTTCCTGTCTTGAAAAGCAAGGATGGATAAGATGCATATAGTAGATAAGCTAACTAACCGATCTCACTGTTGCGTAGGCATATTTTTTTGGGGGGGCATATGACTTGTAGAGTCCAGCTTATAGGCATATATCCAGACGCACATATGTACATCACATCAACCTTTTATGATGGATATGCAATAAACGAATTCACTGTTGCTTGCCATGGCGTGGCGGATGGTCTTTTGATAGATGGAAATATCTGGCCTCCTGATGCAGTGGCTGAATGTATTCAGTCATGCACAACCGTTTATCCATTGCATAAAATCCATATAATTGCCTGTAACTCAGCGAATCATGATATCGCCTCTACCGCCGCAAAAATATCATCAATAATACGGGATACTGAAGTTAAGGGATATGTAGGCTCAGTTTATATTAATTTCAGGCATGAGGACGTTTATCAAAATTATTTAGCTAGTGGGAATAATTCCGCTTCTATTGAAAGATATCTTGAAAGAACTGCTGTAACCGGTCGAATACATACAAATAATGTTAATAATTATTACTGTATAGTATTCAAAAATGGCATAATGGAAAGGTGGAGAAGTATTTGAAAGCTGAATCAGTCGAAGCGGAATTTTCTGTTAGTTAACGGAAAAATCGAAAAATAACTGTACCATCTGTACCACTTGTAATATTTTACTTTTATATCAATTAATTAAGGTGATACAGATAGGGGGGTAACTGTTAATAACTGTCCATATCTGTACCATTGAGATTAAAACTCCTGCCTTAAATCTATGCCTAAATCTGTCGGCTCAATGAACCTTTGCAGACCACGCAGGGTAATATCAACTCACAGGGATCTTCTTTGTGGTTCTGGATTTCAACCACAGCCCATGCAACCACCAGATCGCTATCACCATCATCAAACCAGACGCGCCATTTTCCCGTTGTAGGGGATACTGCTTTAACTGCATAAAAAGGGGTAGACATCATAATGAGTACCTCCTGCCAGAGAAGGAAAGGTTTCTTTCTGGCTGGCTTCCTCTCTTTAATAGGTACAGTTGTGGTACAGATATGGCACAGATATTTAAATAACTGTACTAACTCAATACATTGATAAATATATGTTTATTGTTAACTGGTACAGATATCACAGTTATTTTCTGTTTTAGCTTAGAAAGCATCATTTACCCCCATACCTATCATTTGAGCAAAACGTACTCTCAATTCGTTGACACTGGGTAACTCATAAACAATACCTATTCCCCGGCCTCGCCTGCCTGAGCTATCAAGCCCCATCTTAACCATTGTGCTACCGACCCGCCGACGAGCAGCAGGCTCTGTTTCTTCCTCGTTGTTTTCCCTGCACCACAGTAAATAGCTGTCTATCAGTTCACTGACAGGAATTCTTGCCATGCCCCGAAATGGTTCGTCTTTAGATAATTCAGCATATAGGTACGCATATAGGCCAGTCAGACCGAACAGAATTTCTTCCTTAAGTGCATCGGTCTGCGGTGCGCGGTGGCGGTCAAATTGTGAGATATCGTAATGCAGCAGATAGTGAAGTAACTTAGATGCTCCGTTATCATTCAGCCATTGATAAAGATTATCGAAATAGGCTTTATCCTGTGCCTTCGTTCCGTCTGGCTCAAGTACCAGATAACGCCGCTCTCTGATACCCGCTTTCAATGCCTGAGTGCTGTTACTGGCAAAAATCAGACGCGAAAAGTTCACCATAGGCTCAGCATCTATACCTTTACGCTCAAGGTTAAACGTGGGTTCACTAATGATCCCGCGCAACTTTTCTCCGTCACTGGCTTTTGCTACCGTGGCCTCGTCTGCAAAAACCAGCAATTTGTTTGCCATCATTGAATTGAACTTATTGGTGATCTGTTCAGCGCCGTTCACTTGTACACCGTATTGCCCCAGTATTTCAAGTAATGGCTTGGCTAATGTCCCTTTACCCGTTCCCGGAACGGACTTCATCGCAATAGCCACAGAGGGTTTTTCATCTGGCCTCTGGAACAAATGCGCCAACCATGAAAGTACATACTGGTAAGCGCGTTCGTCACCTGCGCAAATCACCTGTTTGATATGGTTAAGGAAGGTATCGCAATCGCCCTCCATCGGTTCAACCGCCAGCCCCATAAACAGGTTATATACGCTGTCCGGGCATCTTTTAGGCTCAGGGTAAAAGCCCACACCATTGGGTTTATAGTTCTTACCTTTCCATTTCAGCCACGCATCCCCTAGTGATAGCTTTTTAGCGATCCGCCCTTCATGCAGAAAGTAATTCTTAAACTGGGTCAGTTCCTCGAAAACATGCGTGACCCCATTCACCTGACACGGCTTTAAGCTGACAACCCGATGTTTACCCCCGATGGTGATATGCGTGTAGGTTTTGTTCATTTTCTCCAGCAAAGCTAATTCCGCGCCCGTAATGACTTCACCGCTACCCAGCTCATACATATCAAGTTCCGCCCCTACATAATACTGATACAACCCTTCACTGAATGCCTGCTTTGCTGCCTCAATACCGTGCTGCTGGCGATAATCGTCCCAATCGGCTTTTAATGCCGTAGGCGGTAGTGTGACCCAGCCGTTAATCGCTTTAGCGGCTTTCTCTGCCGCTATCTTGCCAACATTCTTTTTTAGTCTGCCGTTTTTGTCCCGCTCTTCCGGTTCGTGCCAGTCATTATCAGCAGCAAGGATGATTTTTGCGTCTGGCCATTGCGCTCTGATCTGCTCGGCAACACTCAGTAAATTGCTTTCATCAATCGCCGCCAGCACAACGCCCTGATATAGCTGGCTGACGGTTAACGCGGTGGCGTAACCCTCGGTAATGATGAACGTGTCCGACATTCCGGTAATCTCGGATACGGAGATAAAACTTCCTTTTTTCTGAGTGCCTGCAACAAGGCGTTTTTCACCGTTTGGCTTGATGGTTTGTCCGCCTGTGATCGTGCCGTCCAGTGCCTGAGTCACCAGCAACAAAGAACCATCTTTCAATAACCGCTGATTGGGGCATTGCAGCCCCTTTTTAGTCAGATACTGAGATTCACCGATGACAGAAGTTGCGACCAGCGCAGCGATGCGCTCTGCAATTGGCTTTACTGTTCGGGGCTGCTCTTTGGTGGACTTGGGTTCAGGTAAAGGAAGTGCCAGCGCATCGGCTACCAACTTAGCGGCAGCAAAGACCGTGATCCCTTTGGTTCTTGCCACTAAATCCAGACCATCACCATGATTCGGCTTATCGCACTGGCGACAATGCCAGTCGCCATGATGGTTATCATCGATAAAGTGAAAACGATCAGTGCCGCCGCATATCGGGCAGGCGCCATGTTTACCCTTTGCCGGAACATCAACACCACAGGCTGGCAATAGGTTTTGCCAGTGATTGATGGCTGATGTTTTCACTGTTCGAATCACATCTAACGGGCGGCTTTTCTGATTATTATTTCCCTGATTCATGATCACTCGTCCTCGCCATTAACTGCTGCATAAAGCGAATAGTAGACTTCCTGATTGATGTCACAGGCCAGCGAAAGCAAATCATGTAATTCTTCCGAACAGTGTTGGCTGGCCTGCTCAAGAATGGCCTCATATAAAGAGATACATAAACCCGCACGAAATGAGGCCTGACCTAATGGATCGGATTTCCTGTATGCAATGCAATTTAATAATTTATTCATCGGTGGCTGCGGAGCATGTTTCAACAGGGCGCGGTGAACCTCCTGATGAATGCCGTGTGCCAATGCAATCAAGTTATTTAAATTGATTTCACAGCGTTCATCTTTGGCTTTTTGGGTAATGAATGTGAAAAGTGAAATACCCAGACCTGCACGATATAGCGCCTGTTTTAGTGAGATAGGTTTATTACTCATAGTATGCCCCCTGACGTAATGCGAAGATCAAAGAGGACATATCAGCCAGCCGCTGAGTGTCGGATGTAATAAGGAATGTAAATTTAAGGCGAGTTTGGTTAGACTGTGTATCAGCCATAGCATTAGCTCCGATAATGTTGTGGTCAGACGCCTCGATAGTGTTAGCGCACTTCGAGGCGTTGCTATTTGTATCACCTGAATAAAGCATGGTGTCAGCCACCATCGTATTTTTAAGTGTCAGCCACGTCAATTCTTTTTTATAAAAATTTTTTGCGTATACTGTCAGCCACCAACTACTAATGGATGCAGATATGGCAACGAAAGCAGTAAACGCAAAGTCAAAAAAATTAGAAGCTCGTGTACCGCATGAGCTTGTTGATTCAATGGAAAAATTTAAAGAAGAAGGCGAAAGCACAGCGCAATTCATAATTTCGGCTATGTCAGGTGAAATCAAACGCCGCCAACGTAAAACCAAAGTATCATCTGAGTAAGAATCATCAATTAACCCTCTTAAAGAGGGTTGTCTCTCAAATTGATGGTTATTAAGTATCAAAGAATTTCTATAACTAATATCTACCATCACACCAACTATTCCCGAAATTAAGCTGCTTTTAGGGTGAATTTGACCGCTGCCAATTAAGGCAGTTAGTTTTTTATGACGTTATTATTTAATTGGTAGATTTGCGGCTATATGGGTTATTCACGTTTTCTACTGTGGGCGGATTACGTACCCAATGCAGTAGATCACTAAGCAACCAAGCACACGAATTGCGGCCTAATGGTTTACGGGCAGGGAAACGACCTTCATTTTCCAGCTTCCATGCTGATGTTCTGGAAATAGAGGTGATGTGCTGGCGTTCTTTTTCACGGATAAGACGATCATAAGGTTCACCATATTCGGAAAGGATAGAGCGACGTTCTTCTGGTGTAGGAGTGCTGTATTGCATGATTATGTTACCCTCACTGTTTAATTGTTTTTGTGAGGGTATTTTACTTAATGGAAATTATTACGAAAGAAAGACACATTTGTTACGTATATATCACAATGATCATGTTCATCATCAAACTCATTAGTTCCCATTATTGAGCTGCTTTTAATATAACCACGTTATCATGATTAGCCGCCAATAGATCTAGCCTCTCGCACCACTGGTTTAAAGCAACTCGTTTCTCTGGTAGGTATTGGCTCTTGTTGTATATCGCCATGACGCCCGGCAAAATATGGCCTAAAAGTTGATCAACAATATGTGGGGCTACTTTCATATCATTTAATTTTGTGGAAAAAGTGCGCCTTAAATCATGCAAAGACCATTTATCTACATGGCCTAATCTTCTCCATATCTTCGTTCCATACTCAGATACTGTTTCGGTGCTTTTAAATTCCCCTAATAGGTAATCACTTTTATTATTTTGATAAACAAGGTTTTCTAAGAATGATTTCATACACTCAGGTATCGGGCGAATAATTCTTTCACCTGTCTTGCTATTTTCTTTTGGGACAGTCCATAGCATAGAATTCAAATTCCATTCTGAACATTTAGATAATCTGATCTCTCTCGTCCGGCAACCAAATACAATCAAAATTTTCAATAAATTATTATAATAGGGCAGGTAGCTTCCTGATCTTATAGATTCCCATAATTGACCAAGTTCATTATCTTCTAAATAACGCTGGCCTTTAGTTTGTTTTTTTCCGACATCAGAAATAGTCAAATCATCCAATACATGGCTAATTGCATATCTTCTTACACGGCAAAATTTTAGAGCTTGTTTGCATAATTGAAGCATCCCGCCAGCAGTCACCGGCGCTTCCTTTTTCATTTTATCAAAGCATTGTAGCCAATATGTTATTTCACAGTCAGATAATGCCATTTCACCAATATAGAGATAAATATGCTTTTCTAATTGGCGAATGAGGGCATCAATATTGGCTCGATTGTCTCTGCCATAGTGTTCAATCCAATACTCAATGGCGTCTTTTACGGTGACTGGTTTTAATGATTCCTGCATCGTTAAATTAAATTGCAGCTTTGGATCTTTACCGGATGCCAACCAGTTACGGCATTTATCCCGCGTTTCACGCGCTTGCTTGAGGGGCATATCAGGATAGCGCCCAATGGTGAGACGATTTAACTTTTTTCCATCAAGTCGGTAGGTAAAGACCCAGCTAATACCACCAACTTTAGAGGCTTTTGCACTCAATCCAGCGCCATCGGCAAAAAATTCAATTTTATTCCTTTCTTTTCCGTGTAGGGTTTTAAGTTTTTTATCACTGAGCTTGTTTAATTCGGCAGCCATGTTCATTAAAGATATTTATATAATTGTTTATACACAGTGTGCTGCAAGAGAGGTAAAACGTCAATAAGCACTGGAACAATATACAGGTAGGTAAATAATTAATCATTTGATTTTAAAATAAAAACAATAATCATAGACAAACATCGAAACATTAAACTAATATATATTAGCTATATTCATTTCTGCTTTCATTCTGGTTAGTTTATGGCTATAGGCAGTATACCTGTTAGTATCAATGAACGCATTTTCATATTGATTCCGAAATGAAAGTAGTGATTATTGACATTAAACTGATTGCTTATTAAACAGGCTGGCTAACTATGGAAATTAGGGTATTTCGGCAAGAAGATTTTGAAGCCGCTATCACGCTTTGGGAGCGTTGTGATCTGATTAATCCCGGTGATGATCCGGAACTCGATATTGAGCGTAAATTAACTCATGATGCTGATTTATTTCTGGTTGCCGAAGTGGCAGGAGAAGTTGTTGGGACTGTAATGGGTGGCTACGATGGGCATCGTGGTCATGCTTATTATTTAGGTGTTCATCCCGAATTCAGAGGGAGAGGCATTGCTAATGCATTGGTTTCCCGTCTTGAGAAAAAATTATTAGCGAGAGGTTGCCCTAGTATTCTAATCATGGTTCCAGAAGAGAATGATGCCACAATTTGTATGTGTGAAAAAATGGAATATGATTATTGGGGGCAGGAACATACTGTATTTAATAAGCGTCTGATTATTGATTAAATATTGAAGGTAAATGGCTGGGAAATATTATGTTGTTCGGCCATGAACCGCCCCTTTATACAAAAAGCTCAATAATTTCCTCGCTGTTTTTTTTATCGCATGATGGAATTTGAATTTATATTTACTTTCTGCAATGAGACTTTTTGATATTAAATAATTTTCACGTTCAATTTCAGGCGTAATCACAACCTGAATTTTTCCATTGCTATCTTTGAAGAAATAATAATGATATTTAATTGGTGATTCAGGTTTTTTTATTAAAATCCGCCAGTTGATTAAAGGAAGATTGCAGACTTTATTATCCGTTATATTTTCGGGTGTCTTTTTATTTTTCTGAATTATAATATCTTTTTTTATATCATTTGTCAGATATAGCATTTGAGGTATTGCTGTTTTGATCATATCCCTTGTTGTTACAAAACTGTTTGTTACAGTAGGGATATCTAGAAAATTAATAAATGTTGGGATCATTGCCGCCACCACGCACTTTCACCATTGGTTTATATTTATTCCATGATCCGATATGATATCTACCTATTTGTAAATAATTGCACAATGGATTTATAAAACTGTATTTTTATCTGTCTTTTTTATAGGCCTCTGTATTAAGGAAGTTATTCATTCTTAACTTGCTGTTTTTGAATGATATCAATAATAAGATGTTAGAATAGTCAAAGGTAATGATTTGTAATGAAAAGATATTTTTTATTTAGCCTGTTATTTAAAAAAAGAATTATGGCGTTCAGTGGCCTGATAGGCGGTTCATTGTTATTAACTGCCTGTGCAGGAACATCAGGGTTTTCATGGTCTTCCCTGTCTCCTTTAAATTGGTTTAGTCATACTTTGGAGGTATCTGAACAGGGCGTAGGGAAAGTCAATAAACAGACAGATATGAACTTATCTGTCATTCAGCAGGGGTTGGATAACAGATATCGCCTGCGTAGCGGTATGGAGATGAAAAATGGTCAATTTTTCAGTGTAATACAAGGAATGGAGGGAGATCAGGTCAGAATTGAATTATCGGGTCTGAATAATGGAAAGGTAGCTCATATTATCATTCTGGATGAAGGGATTAAGACCGCTTGGGGAACAAAAATAGGTACATCTTTCTCTACGCTGTATGACAAAGCTTATGGTGCCTGCCAGCGTTCCGACGACATAATAACTGTGCAGCAGGAGATTGTCTGTATTGCTCCCCAAAGCCGAAATATCAGTTATGTATTTACCGGAACATGGAATGGTTCGGAAGAGTTGCTCCCTCCAGATGATGTGCTGAAAACATGGAAAATTTCCCGCATTATCTGGAAAGCCAACTAAAAGATATATCTAATAAATTTCAAATTATTGTGGCGGCAAGGGAGTGCTGCCAATAAAGAGACCATTTGAACGATGGAGGTTATACAGGAAGTATTTTAATCAAGTCAATATTCCGGTCGACAAAATCAGCTCCAGTATGTCAGATGTTAATTCCCTCAGCCCTCAGTTAATAACCCTTTATTTTTTATAGCTTATCTCGTTTCATCATTTCTCATAAAAATTCGGTATATAAAACAGGAGATAGTTAACTATCCTGTTATAAATATTCTGGATACAGTATGGATAACTTATTGTTAAAAACAGTCGTTAAAAAATTCTTGCTGAATAGCTTGATGGGTAAGGTTTGAATGAAGCTTGTGGTCGAGTTACTGAGTAATTCTGATAAAAATTTACTTCAACACTGGGAATGTGTGGGAGCAACTTTGAGAAATGGGTGCCAATAATGTTTGTTGCATCCAGTAAACGAGTATTACCCGGATTTGGGCTGAGTCTGGGTTGTAGCCTGCTTTATACTTGCCTGATCCTGCTACTACCGCTAAGCGCATTGGTCATACAGCTTTCCAGCATGACATGGGAACAATATTGGCAGGTCATTGCGAATCCACAGGTTGTCGCAGCTTATCAGGTAACTTTATTGGCAGCGGCTGTCGCTAGCTTATTCAATATGTTTTTTGGAATGCTAATGGCGTGGATACTTACCCGCTATCGTTTTCCGGGGCGCTACTTGCTTGACGGATTAATGGATTTACCTTTTGCATTGCCGACAGCAGTCGCAGGGCTAACTCTAGCAACTCTATTTTCTACAACCGGATGGTATGGCTTTTGGCTTGCTCATTTTGATATTAAAGTCGCCAATACTTGGCTGGGGATTTCGGTTGCAATGGCATTTACCAGCCTGCCTTTTGTTGTTCGTACCGTTCAGCCGATACTCGAAGAATTAGGGCCTGAATATGAAGAAGCAGCTCAGACATTAGGGGCGAATCGCTGGCAGACTTTTCGGCGGGTGATTCTGCAAGAAGTCTCTCCTGCATTGATAGCAGGCACAGTGCTCTCTTTTACTCGTAGTCTGGGAGAATTCGGCGCAGTTATTTTTATTGCGGGTAATATTGCGTGGCAAACCGAAGTGGCTTCCCTGATGATTTTCGTCCGGTTGCAGGAGTTTGATTATCCCGCGGCCAGCGCAATTGCTTCAGTTATTCTTGCGGTATCACTGTTATTGCTGTTTAGCGTTAACTTATTACAAAGTCGCTTTGGTAAGCGGATCGGGGGACGTTAGTGGCTGATTTCTCTGAATACACGCAGATGATGCGCCCCTCAATAAACTGGGGAAAATGGTTCCTGATTGGGGCGGGAGTGGTTATTTCCATCCTATTTCTGGTCATTCCGATAGCGTGGATTTTTCTGACTGCTTTTTCGCAGGGAATCGATATTCTTACCCAGAATCTTATTGATCCCGATATGCTCCATGCTATTTGGCTAACCGTACTGATCGCACTTATTACTGTTCCTATTAATCTGATTTTTGGCGTAGTCACTGCATGGCTGGTAACCCGCTTCCAATTTCCCGGCAGACAATTGTTGCTGACATTAATTGATATTCCATTCGCCGTTTCACCTGTTGTGGCTGGGTTGCTTTACCTGCTGTTTTACGGTGTTAACGGCTGGATGGGAGAATGGCTGGGAAACTATGACATCCAGTTAATGTTTTCATGGCCGGGTATGGTTCTGGTCACGGTATTTGTTACATGCCCATTCGTTGTCCGTGAATTGGTGCCGGTAATGCTGAGTCAGGGCAGTCAGGAGGATGAAGCGGCAATATTATTAGGTGCTTCTGGCTGGCAAATGTTCTGGCGTGTGACATTGCCGAATATTCGTTGGGCATTGCTGTATGGCATTGTTTTAACTAATGCCCGGGCAATTGGTGAATTTGGTGCGGTATCTGTGGTATCCGGCGCAATCAGAGGGGAAACATACACTTTACCTTTGCAGGTTGAACTGCTTTACCAGGATTACAACACTGTTGGTGCATTTGTGGCGGCGGCTTTATTGGCAGTGATGGCGATTATTACCCTGATTGTCAAAAGTGCTTTGCAGTGGCGTTTGAGTCATTTGAATCGCCAGTAAATAAAGGTCGGGAGCAGGATATGAGTATTGAAATCAGCAAAATCAGTAAATCTTTTGGTCGCGTTCAGATACTGAATGATATATCACTGAATATTGAATCTGGTGAAATGGTTGCTTTGCTTGGCCCATCCGGTTCCGGCAAGACGACTTTACTGAGGATTATTGCCGGACTTGAACAGCACAGTGCGGGGCAACTTAAGTTTCATGGTAAGGATGTCAGTCAGGTACATGCAAAAGATCGGCAAGTTGGTTTTGTTTTTCAGCATTATGCTCTGTTTCGTCATATGAGCGTGTTTGATAACGTTGCTTTTGGTTTAACTGTACTTCCACGGCGTCAGCGGCCTGAGCGAGAGGCACTGCACCGCAAGGTAATGTCGTTACTTGATATGGTGCAATTATCCCACCTTGCAGATCGCTATCCGTCACAGCTTTCTGGTGGTCAGAAGCAGCGAGTGGCTTTGGCAAGGGCACTCGCTGTTGAGCCTCAGATCCTCTTACTGGATGAGCCATTTGGTGCTCTGGATGCGCAGGTTCGAATGGAATTACGCCGTTGGTTACGCCAGCTTCATGAAGAATTGCAATTTACCAGTGTTTTTGTCACACATGATCAGGAAGAGGCAATGGAAGTTGCTGATCGGATTGTAGTGATGAATCAAGGTGCTATCGAGCAGGTTGGCACGCCACAGCAGGTATGGAAAGAGCCGGAAAGCCGTTTTGTGATGGAATTCATGGGCGAAGTGAATCAGTTACATGGTGAGATTAAAGGCTCTCAGTTGTGGGTTGGCGGAAAAACTTTTCCATTGGAAGTGGCACCATTGCATCAGGGAAGTGTTGATGTATTCCTGCGACCGTGGGATATGAACCTCAGTAAACAACAAACATCATCCTGCCCTTTGCCTGTTAAAGTGACGGAAGTTAATCCACGGGGGCATTTTTCACTGTTGTCTGTCCAGCCTGTTGGTTGGGGAGACGAGAGTTTATCGGTTATCTGGTCGGATAGTTCATCAATTCCAGTTCGTGGCAGCCAGTATTTCATGGGAGGCAAAGGTGCCCATCTGTATGAAGGGGATTCACCATTAAAAGTATTAAAACTCGCTGAATCTGCTTAATTTTTCATTATTCTCTTAACCCTTGGGTTTCCCCTGTTTTCTATAAGAAAACAGGGGTTTTTTATTTAGAGCTTGCGACAGTTTTCTGAATACGATTATTCTGTTGCCTATTCTCATATGTGATTCAGGTAATGCAGTGGCAAGCTTAGAAAATTTTATCGGTAATACTCCGTTGGTGAAATTACAACGAGTTACTGAAAGTATTGATGCAGAAATTTGGGTGAAACTTGAGGGCAACAATCCTGCTGGCTCTGTAAAAGACAGGGCCGCTCTCTCAATGATCCAACAAGCCGAACTACGGGGAGAAATTTCACCGGGGGATGTCCTGATTGAAGCCACAAGTGGTAATACGGGCATTGCATTGGCGATGATTGCAGCAGTAAAAGGTTACCGGCTTAAGCTACTGATGCCTGAAAATATGAGCCTTGAGCGTCAGGCATCAATGCGGGCTTATGGTGCTGAATTAATTTTGGTCAGTAAAGAATTGGGAATGGAAGGTGCCAGAGATTTAGCACAGCAAATGGAGCTGAATGGCGAAGGAAAGGTGCTTGATCAATTTAATAATACAGATAATTCGCTGGCACACTTCAAGACAACAGGGCCGGAAATTTGGCAGCAAACGCAAGGGCGTATCACCCATTTTGTCTCCAGTATGGGCACTACCGGCACTATTACCGGAGTGAGCCGTTACCTGAAATTTCAGTCAGATAATATACAAACCATAGGATTACAGCCGGCAGAAAACAGCCATATTCCCGGTATTCGGCGTTGGTCACCAGCATATATGCCCGGAATTTATCAGAAAGATCTGGTGGATCAAATACTGGATATTACCCAGAATGAGGCGGAAACGATGATGCGGTTGTTGGCACAGAAAGAGGGTATTTTCTGTGGGGTGAGCTCTGGCGGAGCTGTTTCTGGAGCGCTGCGTATCGCAGCTGAAAATCCGGGAGCCGTTATTGGGGTAATTATTTGTGATCGCGGCGATAGATATTTATCTACAGGTGTTTTTAATTAACTTTTTTATTTACTGAATCTAACTTAGTGAGTAAAGGTTATGTCGTTATTTTCAATACCGATGCCAGATTGATAATTTTGCGTCTTTGGCATTGGCAAAGTCTGCCGGATTGACATTGTTTGGCAAATGGGAAATGGTTTCTCCTGATTCAATTAGTTAATAAAGAAATCGCCTCTGTTTTATCGGGTTAAATGATAAAACAGAGGCGACCCACAACAGCTTACCAGTGATGTATTCAGCTACTTCTTAATTCGCATGATAACAGATTCACCAACGACCACTGATCCACTGACTTTAGATAATTCTTTGATTTCATCCATGTTAGAGATAACAACAGGAGTTAAGGTTGACTTGGCTCTTTCTTCCAGAAACGCTAAATCAAACTCTAAAACCAAATCACCTTTCTGTACTCGCTGGCCCTCTTCGGCAATCCGTTTAAAGCCTTCACCTTTCAGTTCAACGGTATCAATACCGAAGTGAACGAAAAGCTCTATCCCGTTATCAGATTCGATGGAAAAAGCGTGATTAGTTTCGAAGATTTTACCAATGGTGCCATCAACAGGGGAGACAATCTTATTACCTGTAGGTTTGATAGCGATACCATCACCTACAATTTTTTCCGCAAAAACAACATCCGGAACATCTTCGATATTAACTATCTCACCTGATAATGGAGCGATAATTTCAATACTGCCGCTGTTCTTTTTATCATCTGAAACTAATGATTTCAGTTTATCAAGCAGACCCATAAATCTTCTCCTAATTGTTTTAATGGGACCGTGTACTGGCTAAGGTGCTGTCTTGGTCAATTGACTTAGCAGAGAGTTTTTTCTCTGATAAAAGTATCAACCAATTCCATCAACTCCTGTGCAGTTGGCTGAGTTAAAGCTTGTTCTGCTAGCGCTTTTGCATCACCGTAATTCGCATTACGAATGATTTTCTTGATGCCTGGAATGGATATTGCACTCATACTGAATTCATCCAGTCCCATGCCCAGAAGCAATAGTGTAGCACGCTCATCTCCAGCCAGCTCACCGCACATGCCCGTCCATTTACCCTCTGCGTGTGAGGCGTCAATCACCTGTTTGATCAGATTCAACACTGCTGGCGACATTGGATTATAGAGATGAGAAATCAGCTCATTACCACGGTCTACCGCAAGAGTATACTGAGTTAGATCGTTTGTCCCAATACTAAAAAAGTCAACTTCTTTTGCAAGATGTTTAGCAATGGTTGCAGCAGCAGGCGTTTCTACCATGATGCCGACTTCAATCGATTCATCGAACGCTTTATTTTCGTTACGTAGCTGATCTTTAAGCATCAATAGTTCTGCTTTCAGTTCCCGAATTTCTTCAACAGAAATGATCATTGGGAACATGATGCGAAGTTTACCGAATGCAGAGGCTCGGAGAATAGCACGTAACTGAGAATGTAATATTTCTTTGCGATCCAGGCAAATACGGATTGCACGCCAGCCAAGGAACGGGTTCTCTTCTTTGGGCAGATTCATATAAGGCAGTTCTTTATCACCGCCGATATCCATAGTACGGATAATAACAGCCTGATTACCAACGGATTCGGCAACAGCCTTATAGGCTTCAAACTGTTCTTCTTCAGTTGGCAGAGAATCGCGATCCATAAACAGGAACTCGGTACGGTACAAGCCGACGCCTTCTGCCCCATTACGTTCTGCGCCCGCAATATCACGGACTGTGCCGATATTGGCGCAGACTTCTACCTGATGACCATCCAGCGTAATGGCTGGTAAATCCTTCAGTTTTGCTAATTCGGTTTTTTCTGACAGATATTCGTTTTTGATTTTTTTGAGTTGTTCAATTTCAGTGTCAGATGGATCTATATAGATATGATTATTAACAGCATCCAGAATAAGGTAGCTGCCATTTTTAATCTGAGTTGTTGCGTTGGTTGTCCCGACAATGGCAGGCAGTTCCAGAGAACGTGCCATAATTGAAGTGTGAGATGTCCGGCCACCTAAATCTGTAATGAACCCCAGTACTTTATCCAGATTGAGCTGTGCGGTTTCTGAAGGTGTCAGGTCATTTGCAACCAGAATAACTTCTTCTGCAATGGAGCCTAAGTCAATAATCGGCATACCCAGAATATTTTTCAGCAGGCGCTTACCAATATCACGAACATCAGCGGCACGCTCTTTTAAATACTCATCATCCAGCTCTTCCAGTGCCTTAGCCTGATCTTCGATAACAGAGTGTACGGCGGCATCTGCTGTAGCCAGATTTTTCTTTATCAGCGTAATAATTTCCTGTTCCAGCTCTTCATCTTCCAGCAACATGATGTGGCCTTCGAAGATTTCGGCTTTTTCTGCACCCAGATTTTTTTCAGCTGTATCTTTGATGACTTCTAACTGAGCAGAGGCTTTATCCCGGCCTTGTTTAAAGCGTGAGATCTCTTGTTCGACCTGTTCAGGAGTGATTTTTTTATGATTGATAATGATGGGGTCTTCTTTCAGCAATAATGCCTTACCGAAAGCAATACCTGGTGATACTAAGATGCCTGAAATCATACTATATGACCTTAACTGCGGGTGATTATATTTCATTGCGCCTTCAGAGGCAGGCTCTAAATATCCCCAGATTTTGTATTCCGGGGATGGTACTGGATGAAATAGACTGGCTTTGTATACTCGGTGTATTTCAAGTTGGTTCTTTTTTGGCTGTACTTACTATAGACACCGTTTTATAAGAATACGGTGCTCTATACTCCAAAGATTAGCTCCCTTGCCATCGTGATGCCACTTGAAATCCATTGAGTATGAGTGAGTGACTATTCCAGTTCACCCATCAGTTTCACTAAATGTTCAACAGCTTGTTGTTCATCTTCACCTTCAGCAGAGATTGTAACAACAGTTCCTTGAGTCAGTCCCAGCGTTTGCAATTTAAACAGACTTTTCGCACTGGCTGATTTGCCGCCAGAAGTAAGAGTAATATCGGAAGAAAAACCCTTCGCTTCTTTAACAAATTGTGCAGCAGGGCGAGTGTGCAGGCCATTTGGTGCAGTAATAGTAACTTCTTGCTGGAACATAGTATTTCCTCAATAACTTAAATTTTTGTTGGTAAGCCAAGAGAATACTAAAACTAGTTTAGCTGGATTAATCCTGACTTGTACAACCGTTAAATGAATAATGATATATGCCTTTACTCTTTCAGGTCGTTTTTTAGCAGCTTTATACATTTGCAGCTTTGATACAGCACGAAATCCATAGGTATAAAATGCATGAAATCATTATCAAAAAATTAACATATTTGATGCCACTCTATTGTTGACTGGATGTTAATACACACTAACCCAATATGAGTTGAACCAAACAAGATTCTTTATGGCAGTCTTACGATTAATTTCGTGCATCAAAATAATTACTGGTTAAATACTAAAGCTGCCTGAATAAATCATCTAAGAAAGTTTTAAACTTTGATCTGATGCACAAAAAAGCACCCTTGAGGTGCTTTTTTGTCAATAAAGTTGAAAAAGGAATGAGGTGAAGATTTAATCGTTGGCTAAATCGGCAAACAGTGCAGTGCTCAGGTAACGTTCAGCAGAAGAAGGCAGAATGACAACAATATTCTTATCCTTGTACTCGTCTTCCTGTGAGAGTTTAATGGCCGCAGCAACCGCAGCACCTGAAGAAATGCCAGAAAGAATTCCTTCTTTTTCAGTGATTTCGCGAGCTGTTTTAATGGCTTCTTCGTTACTGATTTTAAATACACGGTCAACTAATGTTAAATCCAAGTTATCAGGGATGAAACCTGCACCAATCCCCTGAATTTTGTGTGGGCCTGGTTTCAGTTCTTCACCTGCCAGTTTTTGGCTGATTACGGGTGAATCTTCAGGCTCGACAGCAACAATTTTTACTTGCTTACCTTGTGTATTCTTCAGATAGCGGGCAACACCGGTAATAGTGCCTCCTGTACCTACACCAGCGACAAAAACATCAACATTTCCATCGGTATCTTCCCAAATTTCTGGCCCTGTCGTTTTTTCGTGGATTTCAGGGTTTGCTGGGTTACTAAATTGCTGTAGCAGGACATATCGTTCAGGCGCACTGTCACGGATTTCATTCGCTTTATCAATAGCACCTTTCATGCCCTTAGCGCCTTCGGTCAGCACTAATTTTGCTCCCAACGCTTTTAGCAGCTTACGGCGTTCTAAGCTCATGGTTTCCGGCATTGTTAGTGTCAATTTATAGCCACGGGCCGCAGCGACATAAGCAAGAGCAATTCCCGTATTACCACTGGTCGGCTCGATAAGCTCTTTATCCTTTGTCAAAATGCCACGTTTTTCTGCATCCCAAATCATGTTGGCACCGATACGGCATTTCACACTGAAACTCGGATTACGAGACTCTATTTTGGCCAGAATGCGACCATTTCCGAAATTTTTCAGGCGTACCAGTGGAGTGTGACCGATGGTCAACGAATTATCTTCATAAATTTTGCTCATTGTCCGATTGCCCTTAAGATGCTCATGAGTTGTGATTAATTAACCATACGCGAACAGCTTATGAATGGAAATAAAGTTTCAGTCTATTCTTATTATATAAAAGAATATTTAACGATTTCTGATAGCATGCTGAGCACGGTAACGATCAACCCACATAGCTGTAGCACCACAAACGGCAACAGGCATAATGAACAAATTGATGACTGGGATCATCGTTAATATACTTACTGTTGCTCCAAATTGCAGGTTGTCAATTTTGTCCTGTCGCAGGGTATTACGCATACCTATAAAACTGACCTTGTGGTTATCAAAAGGGTAATCGCAATATTGGATAGCCAGCATCCAGGCACTGAAAATAAACCAGAGAACGGGGGCTATAGTTTGCCCAATACCCGGAATAAAATACAATAATAATAGAGCGATAGCGCGAGGTAGGTAGTAGAGGATTTTGACTATCTCACGTTTCAGAATACGGGGAACATCTTTCAGTAAATCAAAAATGTCTGTATCGGGTGCAGGAATGCCAGTCAATTGCGCTTCCAGTTTTTCTGCTAATAATCCGTTAAAGGGTGATGCAATAAAATTTGCCAGTGTGCTGAAAAAATAGGTAAAAATAAGTAAAACAGAAATAACAGCCAGCGGCCATATTAAATAGCTGAGCCATTGCATCCAGTCCGGTACTTTATCTAGCACCCACTGTATCCAACCATCCATTTTCTGATATAGCCACCAGAAAGCACCACCAATTAATAAGATATTAGCCAGTAAAGGCAATAAAACGAATCTTTTGATGCCCGGGCGGGTTACCAGATGCCAACCTTGTACAATATAATGAAAACCGCCTAGATGTTTTGGCAATTTTGTCGAATTCGTCATATTTTCTTATTCTCTCCTGAGTGATTGAGACGGTATGATATAGGCAGGATTTTCCACTGACCAGTGGTTTTATGTGTAAAAAACACTCGAAAAAACAGGGGATATCTCTCTTTATGATAAGAAAAGTACGCAGAGGCTTGCACTTGTGCTATTTGACAAATACTCTTATCTAAAGAATATTCAGCCGTGGTGGCAATTAATTTAAACAACAGAGATAGCAATGATGCAGGATTTGCGTCTGATATTAATCGTTGTTGGTGCGATAGCCATAATAGCTTTGCTATTACATGGGTTGTGGACCAGCCGTAAAGAGCGTTCGTCACTCTTTCGTGATCGCCCAGTGAAACGTCGTAAACAGGAGCGTGAGAAAGAGTCAGAGGATAATGATGGCGATGAGCTGTTTAATAATCCGTCAAATTCACCTGTTCATGAATCAGCGAAATCTCGCCATGAACATCGTGAAGAGCCGGTTATTGAGCGTAATGCACCTGATTTGTCAGAAGTAACATCGGATAATGGAATCGATCCTTTACTCTCAAAACAACAACCTGAAGCACCAGTGGCAAAAGAGAAAGCCATTGATGAAAGCCAGAAAGAATCGCAGCTTGGCCTGTTTGAATCTGCTGAGCAAAATGGTGCGGAAGGTAAGGAAGCGGAGGCTGTCAGCGAGCAGTCTGAGTTGGAAAATGCCGCGAAAACTGAAGCTGAGCAAGCTAAAAAAGAGACTGTCTTGGTACTGCATGTAGCGGCTCATCATGGTCAGGAGCTGAATGGCGAAGTGTTGCTTCAGAGCATTTTACAGTCCGGTTTCCGTTTTGGGGATATGAATATTTTCCACCGCCACCTTAACCCGTCGGGTAGTGGTGCAGTACTGTTCAGTCTGGCTAATATGGTTAAGCCGGGGTCATTTGATCCAGAACGTATGAATGATTTCAGCACTCCGGGGATCTCCATGTTTATGCTCGTTCCTTCATATGGTGATTCTAATCAGAATTTTAAACTGATGTTGCAGGCAGCACAGCGTATTGCTTCTGATGTAGGAGGAGTGGTGTTAGATGCCGAGCGTAAGATATTAACACCGCAAATGATTGAGAATTATAAGGCACGTATTCGCAATACACTCAGTGCTCAGGAATAAATTTTCTTTTTAGTATTAAGCCCCCGCTCAGTCGGGGGTTTTTATGATGTAATGCTTTGATTATTAATGGATTTTATAATGAAGCATCCACATTTCATCCACTTTATGACTGAAATCTTTAGCAAAAGCCCCTCATACTTTGAGGGGCTTCATATAATCCACGTCACATTTCCTTTTTGACCTACTGAATCACAGATGAAATGCCACACGCTTTCCTCAGAAAAGCCCGGCTATTCTTCTGGCGGTATGCAATATTCTAAGAACCTTTATCGTTTCCCTATCCTCATCGTAACGGTAGAGCATAATGAAGGGAAAATGCGGGATAACGAGTTTTCTATAACGTTCGTCCTGACTGTTACGCGCCTTTATGCCTGCATATGGGGTCACTTTCAAAAGCTCAGCCATTTCCACGAATTTTGCATCTACCTCATCAGCCAATAACAGCCCAGCCTGCTCAAAGAAGTAGAGATAAATTTGCTCTCGGTCAGTTTGTGCGCTTTCTTCCCATAAAATAGTGATCACTTTATCCCCTGCTCAGCTTAGTACGCAGTAGAGCCATCCGGCGCTGGCTTTCAGCCTCATCAATAAAGTGAGCTGACCCGTTTTCACATTGGTCAATCGCTTTTTCAATTTCCGCTTCTAACCAGTAAGCATGGGTATTCTTTTGATACTCACGTTCTTCATTTGCCAATTCTTCGGCTTTTTGTCTCATTAGCTTTGTTAAGTCTGTTTGCTGACGTTTGGCCGCTTGCATGGCTAAGCGTTTGGTTTCTTCATCAATACGAAAATGAATCGTCTCCATTCATTCCCCCTTAATCGCTATCATTTCAAAATATGTTGTCATTTGTGTTGTCATATTAGCATAGCCGACTAAAACAACAATGTTGTTTTAAAAAAGAACAATCTTGTTGATTGAGTAAATTTCGGGGCAACGACTTGAATAAACGGAAGGGTAATGCAAAAAGCCCCTCAATAATAAGGGGCTAATGATTTTAAGGGCTATCAAAGCACATGACCGTTTACTGCCCCTTTTCAGGATGTGGCGGGGCAAACTCAACTAACGTTGGCTTAGCCACCCAGCGGACAAAGGTTTCATGGCTGACGAACGTGGCACCGCAATTGATATTCTGGCACTGGTTATAGCGTTCTTTGGTTTCGGTGGTGTGTTCAAAACTGCTGCGTGTATGGGCCACATGGCTGCAAAGGGGGCATCTCATCATAATGTGAGTACCTCAAAATCAGGAAAGCGCCAGCTGTGTTAGGCGATGGCTCGATTATAACAAATCAGACGCCCATGTCAGCATCCGATATTTTCACTTCCAGTTCTAAAGCAGAAGTTAACCCACTATCATTTAAGGTGTGTGTGACGGTGACCAGCGTCCAGTCGGTGCCGTCGATTTGCGGTTTAAAGCCGCTGACCCGGACTTTCATTTCCGGTAACAGCTCCGGCCTACCCTTTGCCAGTTGGATAGAGAACGAAGCGACACCGCGCTGAATTTTCTCCCACTCGGCTTTGGCGGCTCGCTCAACATTGGCCTTGTTGGCGTAGGTGTGTTTCATGATGAACACATTCCCTTCACTGCCGACCAGATAATCTCCCTGTTTTTCTTCTTTTTTCTGCGGTGTGGCTTTGCGTTTCCGACGCTTGACCGTTATCGGGGTTTTCTACTTCGGTTCACGGGTATTCAGCCAGCTGGCCGAGACACCGGTAACTAATTCCCTCATCGCATGGCATCCTGATAAAACTGTCACTGAGTGTGAATTTGATAAATTCAGTGACAGCGTTCTTTTTCTTTCGCATACCGGGTTGCTCCTTTTCCATACTTATTCTCGCAGACCACATACCCGGCATCCAGCAACCTGAAATGCATATACCAAGATAGCGGAATACTCACGACAAGCCCGAGAAAGGCAATGGCGAGAACAAAAATCATAATCCGCTCGTATAGTGTTGGTGATTGTTTCTTTTTTTTCTTTTTTCTGACTTTTTCTAACTCTGCTGGTTTGTAAGTGATGCCCAGATAGATTAACAAAAGAAAAACATACAGCATGAATGGCGAGAAAAAAATAAGCGCGAACATGACATAAGAGGATTTCACCTGGTCTTCCATCCTCAACGCCGCTATCAGCTCACTACCTGAAGTAAAGACTGTCACCCCGCCCATTATTAAAGCGACTAATGACACTAAAATCATTCCAACCCTTTTTTCTATTGTCATAACTCTTATTCCCTCTACTCGCAACGTATTGCCCTGATTATTCTAATAGTCATCAGGATTTCAAAACATGACGTTATTATCAATACTGACAATGGGCTAAATATCATCACAATATGCTCGTTTGAGATTTAAACCTGCTATCGCCACAAAAACACACGTCTGTCATTGTGAGTCAGGCTCAATGTGTTTCTACGTTCTCACGTTTCGTCATGTTGATTTTTTGGTGGTTGGCATGGCTAATAAACACCGCTGCGCGCAGTCGTGACCCCGCCGCGCCTGCTCACTAAATTCAGTGCTTTTTATGCACCTGCACGGGATCGTTTGAAGCGCGTCAGTACTGGGGCTTGGCGGGGTAGGTGATCCTTGTTTGATCTTGCGGATTGGTGCGGAGAATAGGCCGTTTTATGCAAGTAAAATCTATTACATCTGAAAGTAAAATCTATTACGTTTTTTGGGTTAGTTTGAACTACATTTATTCATAATTATCCGTAATGCTTAAGGTGATATTATGCTTAGAGCAGGAAGTGGAAATGAATTTTCCAATGCATTTATGGAACTCGAAATGAGTGAACATAATAGATTTTGGAATTCTGTTAACTCTCAGGAAATCACTTACATTCCGAACACGACTGGCAATAGATACCCACGATTAAGACTTCACTTTATAGACAGTCAACTATTTGATTTACAGTACTGTACTGCCCCCGGCTCCAATAATGAAAGAACACTATATTCTAATTATGCAGGTCGCCCCGGTCATCCCGGTGTATGGAATCCTCTGTTTCAGGTAATAAGCAGCACAAATCCGCATTACGATAACATAAGCGCCGCCGTTGAAAGTGTTCGGCGCTTTTGGACATAATTTTTTCAATGTGAATAGTATTACTCATGCTAACTTGCTTTCCGTCCATCAAAAACGGAGAAAATAGCAGTGTCGTGACATGTCACACCATCACAATTTAACTTCATGCCAGCCCAAAGTTGCCCAACAGGCTGAATCACCAGACAGGCAGCATTCTGTCACCGGAAGTGCATCACCACATTTTTGACATTGCTGTGCTGCCAGTGTTTCTATTGCCTGACGTAATTCCGCATCGTCTTTGCGGATAAGTAGTGCGAGATATTCAACTACGTCATAGGGATCGCGTCCCGGCCGTCTCAGTTCACAATTGCGTTTCAGCATGTCCAGTTCTTGATTATCAACCAGCAATTCTATTTTGGTGACGCCAGCTTCCTGCTGGCGTTGACGTTGGGTGGCTTTGCGTTCTGCGGGGGATTTCGCCATTGCGTTTATTTTCCTTGATTACCAACGTGGATGAGGCAAGCGGCATAAAAACAGCTCTTCAAATGCCTGCGGTGACCACATGTTACGAATCCGTTCCTCATCTAAGCGACATTCAACATCATCAAATAACGTCACCGTATCGAAAAAAGCCGGTTCTCCCTTGACTCGGTTTAAGGTAAAGAACTTTTTATAAGCCTTCTCGCCGTTATCGCCTGAACATCGTGAGGAATAAAACGTTCTATGCCACTTATCATGCATGGATAAAGGAACTCATCCAATCAAGGGCATGAAACCGCTCAAGGAAAAAACGCCGGAGATGTCTTATCTTACTGAATCAGAGATTGCTGCATTATTGAATTCGATTACTGATGATGCTTGGCGTTTAACGATTCTATGTTTAAACACTGGCGCAAGGTGAGGAGAGGTTACTAAGTTAAAGGCGGAAAACATGCTGCATAATCGTGTTACATTTACTGAAACAAAAAATGGTAAACACAGAACTCTCCCTATTTCTGATGAAGTAATGGGGGCGGTTAAGACTAAACAGTCAGGTCTCTTATTTGATGTTAATTATCAATCTTACAGAAAGATGCTGAAAGAGATAAAACCAGACCTGCCTGTTGGTCAAACAGTGCACGTTTTGCGACATACTTTTGCTGCCCATTTTATGATGAATGGAGGAAATATATTAACCTTACAGAAGATAATGGGGCATGCCAGCATTCAGCAAACTATGACCTATGCGCATTTTGCTCGAGATTATCAATTGGATGCGATCAAGTTTAATCCACTAAGGGGATGTATCCACATTCCAATCCACATTATCGGGGAAACATGGGCATCAATAGCGCCCCGATAGATTCATAAACTATTGAAACATAATAGCAGCCCTTGTATAAAGGACTGCTTTATCCCCGCTCACTCAGTCGGGGGTTTTTCATCTCTGGTGAGAAGTCATGAAAAATATTATTCAAAAAATTAACGAACTAAGAACAACATTGCGTCATCATGAGTATTTGTACCATGTTATGGATGCACCAGAGATCCCGGATGCGGAATATGACCGCTTGATGCGGGAACTAAAATCACTGGAAGAACAGCACCCGGAACTTATTACCGCAGATTCTCCTACCCAGCGGGTCGGGGCAGCACCATTAACTGAATTTGAGCAGGTGCGTCATGAAATCCCGATGTTATCTCTGGATAACGTATTTGATCAAGAAAGCTATTTGGCGTTTGATAAACGTGTTCGTGATCGTCTGAAAGACAGTCGTGAACTGGTATTTTGCTGTGAACTCAAACTTGATGGTCTGGCTGTTAGCTTGTTGTATGAAAACGGCGAGTTAGTGCGGGCAGCTACCCGTGGTGATGGTACTACGGGAGAAAATATAACCGCTAATGTTCGTACAATCCGGGCAATTCCTCTGCGTTTGAAAGGAGACAATATTCCAGCTCGTGTCGAGATCCGTGGTGAAGTCTTCATGAAGCAGGCAGGTTTTGAAAAACTCAACGAAGAAGCCCGCCGGACAGGTAATAAAGTATTTGCCAATCCTCGCAATGCCGCCGCCGGATCATTGCGCCAACTTGATCCGCGGATTACAGCTAAACGCCCACTGACTTTTTATTGTTATGGTGTTGGCGTTATTGAAAGCGGAGATTCGGAAAATGGGCAGCTGCCAGCAAGCCATTACGGGCGCCTGATGCAATTCAGGCAGTGGGGGCTTCCGGTCAGTGACAAAGTGAAATTATGTCAGGGAACCCAGCAGGTATTGGATTTTTACCGTGAGATAGAGCAACAGCGCCCTGAGCTGGGTTTTGATATTGACGGTGTTGTTATCAAAGTTGACTCCCTTGAATTGCAGGAAGCATTAGGATTTGTAGCCAGAGCACCTCGCTGGGCGACAGCATTCAAGTTTCCGGCACAAGAACAAATAACCATCGTGCGGGATGTTGAATTTCAGGTAGGGCGTACGGGGGCTATTACACCGGTTGCACGTCTGGAGCCGGTACAGGTTGCAGGTGTAATCGTTAGTAATGCCACTTTGCATAATGCAGATGAAATTGAGCGTCTGGGATTACGTATAGGCGATACTGTTGTTATCCGCCGTGCAGGTGATGTTATTCCACAGGTTGTCGGTGTCATTCAGGAAAAAAGGCCAACAGAGAGCCAGGAAGTTGTTTTCCCGGAGCATTGCCCTGTTTGTGGCTCTGATATTGAACGTGTTGAAGGGGAAGCGGTAGCACGTTGTACCGGTGGATTATTCTGTGGTGCACAGCGTAAAGAAGCATTAAGGCATTTCGTTTCCCGTCGTGCAATGGATGTGGATGGAATGGGAGAAAAAATTATTGAGCAGCTGGTTGATAAGGAATATGTAAAAACTCCGGCTGATCTATTCCGTCTTACCGCAGGGAAATTAACGGGTCTTGAGCGTATGGGACCAAAATCCGCTCAGAACGTGGTGAATGCGCTGGAAAAATCCAAGAAAACAACCTTTGCCCGTTTTATTTATTCACTGGGAATTCGCGAGGTCGGAGAGGCGACGGCTGCTAATTTAGTTACTCATTTCGGTACACTGGAAAAATTGCGTGTAGCAGATACGCAAGCTTTGATTGCTGTTCAGGATGTGGGAGAAATTGTTGCCAGTCATGTGGTTAATTTCTTCAATGAACCACATAATCAGGCAGTCATTGATGATCTCGTCAATAATATTGGTATCCACTGGGAATCGGTAGAAATACCACAAGCCGCAGATATTGATAGCCCATTTGCTGGTAAGACTGTGGTGTTGACCGGATCACTAAGTCGTTTATCCAGGGATGAGGCTAAAGACAAATTGGCTGCTTTGGGAGCTAAAGTTACAGGCAGTGTTTCCAAAAAAACCGATCTGGTGATTGCTGGTGAAGCAGCTGGCTCCAAATTAGCGAAAGCCACAGAGTTGGGGATAGCTGTTATTGATGAAGAAGAAATGCTCCGTCTTTTAGGTGAGTAACAAGTAGGGACGTAATCTTCAGAAAGGCGCTATTTGAGGTTTCCGTAGCGCCTATAATTTGCATGCATGATAGCCATGTTTTGGTTAAAAATGTGATCCGGTTTGCTAAATTTAGGTTTTGTTGCCTCTTACATAATGAATTAATGTGATAATTGTCACGATTTATTATCGTGTATTACGAAATGCGGTTATAAATTTGCACCTCGTCAGATTTGGAGTTCCTTTTATGTCTCATATTTTTCATTTTGTCCTCGCTTTAGTGCTCATTGGTGGCCTGGCGATTTTGGCGAGTAATAACCGGAAGGATATAAGGGTCCGGTATATTATTCAGTTACTTGTTATTGAACTTGTTCTGGCGTGGTTCTTCCTGAATTCGAATGCCGGACTAGGGATCGTCAAAGGATTTGACAACCTGTTTGTTCACTTGTTGTCTTATGCCGCAGAAGGTACTAACTTTGTTTTCGGTGGTATGATTGACGCAAAACTGGCGTTTTTCTTCCTGAACGTACTTTGTCCTATCATCTTTATTTCCGCCCTGATTGGTATTCTGCAGCACATTAAAATTCTGCCGATTGTCATTCGTGCTATTGGTACAGTGCTCTCCAAAGTGAATGGTATGGGGAAACTGGAATCTTTCAATGCAGTCAGTTCATTGATTCTGGGCCAGTCAGAGAATTTCATCGCTTATAAAGATGTATTGGACAAAATGTCTGAACGCCGGATGTACACCATGGCAGCAACCGCGATGTCTACAGTATCTATGTCCATCGTGGGTGCTTATATGACGATGCTGGATGCAAAATATGTGGTTGCAGCTCTGATACTTAATATGTTCAGCACCTTTATCGTTCTGTCTCTCATCAACCCTTACTCTGTTAAAAGTGAAGGGGATATTCATATGAGCAACTTGCATGAAGGGCAAAGTTTCTTTGAAATGCTCGGTGAATATATTCTGGCGGGTTTCAAAGTAGCATTGATCGTATCGGCCATGCTGATTGGTTTTATTGCTCTGATTGCGGCTATCAATGCTGTCTTTGATATTATCTTTGGCATTACCTTTCAGGAATGTTTGGGTTATGTTTTTTATCCGTTTGCCTGGATCATTGGTATTCCTAGTGATGAAGCATTGAAAGTAGGTAGCATCATGGCGACTAAGCTGGTTTCTAATGAATTTGTTGCTATGCAGGGTTTACAGGAAATTGCCGGGCAATTGAGTGAGCGTTCAAAAGGAATTCTGTCGGTATTTTTGGTTTCTTTTGCCAATTTTTCCTCTATCGGAATTGTTGCCGGAGCTATCAAGGGATTGAATGAAAAACAGGGAAATACTGTTGCACGTTTTGGTCTGAAACTGTTGTTTGGTTCAACATTGGTGAGTTTCCTGTCCGCAGCCATCACCGGACTGGTAATGAGTTTTTAAATTCACAGTGACTTGTGTTTCAGAATGAAAATGGCATCTTACAGATGCCATTTTTTTACATAAAGAAAAAGGCTTAAAGAATGAATAAAGAAAACCTATTGGAAATTGCTAATACGGTAATGCCATTTGGAAAATATAAAGGAAGAATGTTAATTGACCTTCCTGAAGAATATTTGCTTTGGTTTTCCCGTAAGGGAGAATTTCCACAAGGCAAACTAGGGGCACTAATGGAAATGACCCTTGCAATTAAGATTGAAGGGCTGGATTCACTGGTAAAGCCACTGAAGAAATCTTAGTTAACCGTAAGTTGGATCAAGTGGCGCTATCGGTGATGAAATATCGATTAATGCACCACTTTTATCCTTGATTAACATGCGCCGTTGCCCATAAGGTAAGTCACGCGGTGGTTCTATAATATCCAGCTTAAGTGTTTTGGCTGTTTCAAAATAAGCGTCAATATTTTTTACAACAAAGGTGATAATTACGCCTTGGCAAGCTTGTTGATATGCTTTAGGAATAAATTCACTTGTTTTTAAAAATGCAGAAACTTGCTCATTTGATTCAGAAGACATGGAGATGAACCAGCAGGATTCATATTCAATACTAAATTTCAATAAGTTAACAAATAAATCCCTCGTGCTTATCAAGTCATCACTGAGAATATTAACTAACATATTGATTTACCTTTAAAGGTTAGTGAGATGATACTTAACGTTAAACTTTTTTACATGGTCATAAATCTATACGAAAATTTATGATGCATGTTTAAGTATTCTCTTAAATTTGAGAGCTAATACGATTGATAGAGTGATACAGTTTGTTAATAAGCCAAAAACAAGCCCATACCAAAAGCCAATCAAGCCCATTTTCTCTGTTATCAAGTCTGTTAACCCTAATGTAAAAGCCAAAGGGACGCCAATAAACCAATAACCGAAGAGAGGAACATAGAAAACTATTTTTGTCTCATGAAACCCACGTAAAATGCCTGATAATATGGAGTGTATAGAGTCAAATAGTTGAAATAAGAATAAAAAGACGATTACTCCGAGAGCTATCTTTATTACAAGAATATCTTTTGTATATAAACTGATAATATGTTCAGCATAAAGAAAAAACATAATTCCTAGTATAAGGGTAATCAATGTAGTAGATATTAAAGAGAGTAAACTAAATCTTAGTGTTGATGAATAATCTTTCTTAGCACTCAAGTAGCTTATTTTTACTGTTGTGACAGCAGAAAATCCACCGCTAATAGCTAGTATCATGGATGATATGATAATCATAATATTATTGGCTGCAATATATACGGTACCTAAGGTTGCAATGCCAAGTGAAATGGCATCAATAAATATCACTTCAACAAAGAGTGCTAATCCACTTGGGATACCGATCAAAAACAATCTTTTTAATCCTGAGTTGAGTTTTAGAGATAATCTAAATCTGTATTTTTCATATTCTTTTTTCCGTAAAAAATAGATAATCAGTAAAATAGCACTGAGAGTGTTGATAATCGCAGTTGTGATCCCTGCTCCTACTCCGCCCATTTCTGGTACGCCAAATTTACCAAAAACGAAAATGTAGTTTAAAGGTATATTGACTATAAGAGCAAAAATAGAGATATACATCGCAACTTTGGTGTTTTCAAGTGCTTGCAACAAAGAACGAAAAACATTGAATATCATCACACCCGGTACACCAAATGCCATAGCTGTAATATAACCTTTTGTGATGTGTACAACATCTTCATCAATACCAATAAGCGATAAAAGTTGAACCGCTAATAATAAGAAGACAACAATAGGAATAGATAAAATCAATGCGGCAGATATGTAGTTATTAACACACTCTTTAATGCCTTCGATATCATTATTTGCCCGAAGTTTAGCAACATCAGCTGATAGCATCAGAATAACGCCAAAACCCAATACAAAGATGGGGAACCAAATACTACTCCCTAGCGATACGGCAGCGAGCGCATTTGTCGAGTAGTGGCCTGATACGATAACATCCACGGCACTCATTGCTATTCTGGTAAGCTGCGTTACTATGATTGGGGTTGATAGTAAAAAAAGATACTTTATATCGTTCAACAAGGCAGTTTTTTGCATGATTTTCCCTGTAAAAATATTATTTTTTTAATTACCCTGTATTAATTTCAACATAATAGAATGATCGTATAAGTAGCTACGGTTTTTATTTTTTTTGAAAGTTTATTACTGAGTGGCTGAGATAAATAGTAGAGTATGTTATTAGGACTGAAATTTTTTAGATTAATTAAAACTAATACTTATTATAATCATCAAATAAAAATAAATGCAACATATTGTTAACACTTTTTTCGTAAAATATCACTTTTATTAGGTTTTGAGAGTATGGCTACTTTGGGAATTTTATTAACTATTTGATATGTAGTGAATTAATTCTTTTGTTCTATATTAATGACGGACAGGTTTTGTTGTAAGGGTAGTATTTTAACTTTTGTGATTGTATTTTCAGGTGATAACTATTTTTCATTATCAAAATAATTTCTATTTCTTTAAAGTGTTTTATGGTTTTCTTATATTGAATATGATGTTTTTTATTTTATTGGGTTTATACTAAATTATTTTAAGGTGGTAATATGAATATTGATAATAATATAGTTTTATCTGAGAAAAAAGAAGAGTCGTCACCTATTACTGTATCTATACCTGATGGTGCTGATGTTATTGTTGGGCAACATATATATCTAGTTGTAACAGTGAAATCACCACAGGTTAAGTCTATTAAAAGTATCACAATAGATGTTCCAAATAATAATATAGTGGTAAAAAAGAAAGAGGACTGGAAGCTCATTGATGATACCTCTGGGAAAGCTATATTTACATTGGAGGTTGATGATAAATTGTCATCAAATACTTCAATTAGCTATACGGTTCATGCTTATACGGATAAGAATGTTGATGTGGAGGGAATTGCACCTTTGATAGTAAATTATACAACAAAAAAAGTGAATGAATGGGGGAGCTCTATTTCATTATCACCAAATATGATTCTTATTCGGTAATCCCCCCTAAAAGCCGGAGTGTCCATAAGTAGAATTTTCTCATACGCTTAATGTAGCAGAGGAGATCGAAATCTTATGAAAAAGTCACGTTTTACTGACAGCCAGATCTTAG
>NZ_NJAJ01000026.1:64698-67652 GCF_002632825.1 Xenorhabdus stockiae | reverse complement strand
CAAAACACCTTCGGTGTTGTCAGGTTAAGCCGCACGGTTCATTAGTACTGGTTAGCTCAACGTCTCGCAACGCTTACACACCCAGCCTATCTACGTCCTCGTCTCGAACGTTCCTTTAGGATTCTCAAGGAATCAGGGAAGACTCATCTCAAGGCAAGTTTCCCGCTTAGATGCTTTCAGCGGTTATCTCTTCCGCACTTAGCTACCGGGCAGTGCCATTGGCATGACAACCCGAACACCAGTGGTGCGTCCACTCCGGTCCTCTCGTACTAGGAGCAGCCCCTTTCAATCTTCCAACGCCCACGGCAGATAGGGACCGAACTGTCTCACGACGTTCTAAACCCAGCTCGCGTACCACTTTAAACGGCGAACAGCCGTACCCTTGGGACCTACTTCAGCCCCAGGATGTGATGAGCCGACATCGAGGTGCCAAACACCGCCGTCGATATGAACTCTTGGGCGGTATCAGCCTGTTATCCCCGGAGTACCTTTTATCCGTTGAGCGATGGCCCTTCCATTCAGAACCACCGGATCACTAAGACCTACTTTCGTACCTGCTCGCGCCGTCACGCTCGCAGTCAAGCTAGCTTATGCCTTTGCACTAACCTCACGATGTCCGACCGTGATTAGCTAACCTTCGTGCTCCTCCGTTACGCTTTGGGAGGAGACCGCCCCAGTCAAACTACCCACCAGACACTGTCCGCAACCCGGATAACGGGCCTACGTTAGAACACCAGCCATTAAAGGGTGGTATTTCAAGGATGGCTCCATGCAGACTGGCGTCCACACTTCTTAGCCTCCCACCTATCCTACACATCAAGGACCAGTGTTCAGTGTCAAGCTATAGTAAAGGTTCACGGGGTCTTTCCGTCTTGCCGCGGGTACACTGCATCTTCACAGCGAGTTCAATTTCACTGAGTCTCGGGTGGAGACAGCCTGGCCATCATTACGCCATTCGTGCAGGTCGGAACTTACCCGACAAGGAATTTCGCTACCTTAGGACCGTTATAGTTACGGCCGCCGTTTACTGGGGCTTCGATCAAGAGCTTCTCCTTACGGATAACCCCATCAATTAACCTTCCAGCACCGGGCAGGCGTCACACCGTATACGTCCACTTTCGTGTTTGCACAGTGCTGTGTTTTTATTAAACAGTTGCAGCCAGCTGGTATCTGCGACTGGCTTCAGCTCCGGGAGCAAGTCCCTTCACCTACTGCCAGCGTGCCTTCTCCCGAAGTTACGGCACCATTTTGCCTAGTTCCTTCACCCGAGTTCTCTCAAGCGCCTGAGTATTCTCTACCTGACCACCTGTGTCGGTTTGGGGTACGATTCAATGTTACCTGGAGCTTAGAGGCTTTTCCTGGAAGCCGGGCATCTGTCACTTCAGCACCGTAGTGCCTCGTCATCACGCCTCAGTGTTATACAGCGGTCCGGATTTACCAAGACTGCCCACCTACACGCTTAAACCGGGACGACCGTCGCCCGGATGACATAGCCTTCTCCGTCCCCCCTTCGCAGTAACACCAAGTACAGGAATATTAACCTGTTTCCCATCGACTACGCTTTTCAGCCTCGCCTTAGGGGTCGACTCACCCTGCCCCGATTAACGTTGGACAGGAACCCTTGGTCTTCCGGCGTGCGGGTTTTTCACCCGCATTATCGTTACTTATGTCAGCATTCGCACTTCTGATACCTCCAGCAGCCCTCACAGGCCACCTTCAACGGCTTACAGAACGCTCCCCTACCCAACAACACTTACGTGTCGCTGCCGCAGCTTCGGTGCATGGTTTAGCCCCGTTACATCTTCCGCGCAGGCCGACTCGACCAGTGAGCTATTACGCTTTCTTTAAATGATGGCTGCTTCTAAGCCAACATCCTGGCTGTCTGAGCCTTCCCACTTCGTTTCCCACTTAACCATGACTTGGGGACCTTAGCTGGCGGTCTGGGTTGTTTCCCTCTTCACGACGGACGTTAGCACCCGCCGTGTGTCTCCCGTGATAACATTCTTCGGTATTCGCAGTTTGCATCGGGTTGGTAAGTCGGGATGACCCCCTAGCCGAAACAGTGCTCTACCCCCGAAGATGAATTCACGAGGCGCTACCTAAATAGCTTTCGGGGAGAACCAGCTATCTCCCGGTTTGATTGGCCTTTCACCCCCAGCCACAAGTCATCCGCTAATTTTTCAACATTAGTCGGTTCGGTCCTCCAGTTAGTGTTACCCAACCTTCAACCTGCCCATGGCTAGATCACCGGGTTTCGGGTCTATACCCTGCAACTTAACGCCCAGTTAAGACTCGGTTTCCCTGCGGCTCCCCTATACGGTTAACCTTGCTACAGAATATAAGTCGCTGACCCATTATACAAAAGGTACGCAGTCACACCCCAAAGGGTGCTCCCACTGCTTGTACGTACACGGTTTCAGGTTCTCTTTCACTCCCCTCGCCGGGGTTCTTTTCGCCTTTCCCTCACGGTACTGGTTCACTATCGGTCAGTCAGGAGTATTTAGCCTTGGAGGATGGTCCCCCCATATTCAGACAGGATACCACGTGTCCCGCCCTACTCATCGAACTCCCACTGCCAGCGTTTTCAGATACGGGGCTATCACCCTTTACTGCCGGCCTTTCCAGACCGTTCTCCTGACGCTGACACTGATGTTGGTTCTGGGCTCCTCCCCGTTCGCTCGCCGCTACTGGGGGAATCTCGGTTGATTTCTTTTCCTCGGGGTACTGAGATGTTTCAGTTCCCCCGGTTCGCCTCCTGACCCTATGAATTCAGGTCAGGATAGTGCAACGGATTGCACTGGGTTTCCCCATTCGGGTATCGCCGGGTCTTGCGGGTCATATCCCCTTCCCGGCGCTTATCGCAGATTAGCACGCCCTTCATCGCCTCTGACTGCCTAGGCATCCACCGTGTACGCTTAGTCGCTTAACCTCACAACCCGAAGGTGTCTTCGGAT
>NZ_NJAJ01000026.1:0-64598 GCF_002632825.1 Xenorhabdus stockiae | reverse complement strand
ACTCTTCAATTAAAAGTGTTTGATGCTCAAAGAATCGTTACTGTTAGTTCGTAATGAATTAACTGTTTCAGTCACTCTTCAAGACTTTAATCTTTTTTTGCCTTTCGGCTGTCGATAGTGTCTTGCGAGTGCCCACACAGATTGTCTGATTAACTTGTTAAAGAGCATGGCAACCGAATCTTTCGTTCCGGGTTGCGAGGCTGCGTATCTTACGCTTTCCTCTCAGAGTGTCAAGCCTTTATTTTCGCGGCTTTCAACTCTTGTCATCTCGACTTGTTTGTGTGTTTGTCGTGACAACGGATGCGCATTATAGGGAGTTTTCCGACGCTGGCAACAACTATTTTAAAAAAAGATTTCAACCGAGCGATTATTAAACAAAAATAGCTTATCAGGCTTTTTTTTAATCTAAAAAACAGAAAAAGAGGTGGATTTTCCACCTCTTTTTTACCTTTATTATATCTTTTATATTGCCCTAGTGACATTTTCACTCGATAAGTGCCTATATAGATAGCTATCTATAAGTCCCCACTGAGTAGACTGGGCAAAAAACATCATTGTTTTGCAATAATGTGGTCGTTTTCCAGATCCAATGTCACTAACTTACCGGGAATCAGTACACCAGAAAGTATTTGTTGAGCCAATGGGTTTTCAATCTCTTGTTGGATAGCCCGTTTTAATGGGCGTGCTCCATATACAGGGTCAAAACCCGCTTCGCTCAGTTTCTCTAATGCCGGCGATGTCATGGTGACTTGATAGCCCCGTTCTTCCAGACGCTTATATAAACGCTGCAACTGAATACTCGTGATAGCTTTCAGATGTTCTTTTCCTAATGGATGGAATACCACGACCTCATCGATCCGGTTAATAAATTCAGGTCGGAAATGATGACCCACGATCTCCATCACCATATATTTCATTCCGGCATAGTCCAGTACGCCAAAACGTTCCTGAATCATGTCTGAACCGAGATTAGATGTCATAATTACGACAGTATTACGAAAATCAACCGTTCTTCCCTGACCGTCGGTCAAACGGCCATCATCCAATACTTGCAACAATATATTGAAAACATCCGGATGCGCTTTTTCAACTTCATCCAGCAAGATGACTGAATAAGGACGGCGACGTACCGCTTCTGTCAGATAACCACCTTCTTCATAGCCAATATATCCCGGAGGTGCGCCCACCAGCCTGGAAACCGAATGTTTTTCCATAAATTCAGACATGTCGATACGAACCATTGCATCGTCACTATCAAACAGGAAATTGGCTAATGCTTTACACAGCTCCGTTTTACCAACACCTGTCGGCCCTAAAAACATGAAAGAACCAATCGGACGATTTGGATCCGATAAACCAGCACGACTGCGGCGAATTGCGTTTGCTACTGCATCAACTGCCTCATTTTGTCCAATTACACGTTTATGTAATTCATGCTCCATACGCAATAGTTTATCTTTTTCGCTTTCCAGCATTCTGGATACTGGAATCCCTGTCCAGCGAGCAAGGATTTCAGCAATTTCAGCATCAGTCACTTTGTTACGCAGCAGTTTCATTGGGTGATTTTCTGCTGTTGTTGCTGCTGCTAGCTGTTTTTCCAGTTCTGGAATTTTCCCGTACTGGATTTCAGACATCCTAGCCAAGTCACCACCGCGACGGGCTTTTTCCAATTCTATACGAGCATTTTCTAATTCGGCTTTGATGTTTTGAGTACCGGTAAGCTCTGCTTTTTCTGCTTTCCACTCTTCTTCCAGTTCAGAATATTCGCGCTCTTTTTCCACCAGCTCTTCATTCAGCATATCAAGGCGCTTTTTACTCGCTTCATCCGATTCTTTTTTTAGCGCCTGCTGTTCGAGTTTTAATTGAATAATCCTGCGTTCTAGGCGATCCAACGCTTCTGGTTTTGAATCCATCTGCATACGCAGGCTGGCTCCGGCTTCGTCAATCAAGTCAATCGCTTTATCAGGTAACATGCGATCTGAAATATAACGATGAGATAATGTCGCCGCTGCCACAATTGCCGGATCAGTTATCTGAACATGGTGATGAAGTTCATAGCGTTCTTTAAGGCCGCGTAGAATAGCAATAGTATCCTCAACGGTAGGCTCAGCAACGTAAACTTTCTGGAAACGACGCTCCAGTGCCGCATCTTTCTCAATATACTGGCGATATTCATCTAAGGTCGTCGCACCAACACAGTGCAGCTCACCACGGGCTAGTGCTGGTTTTAGCATATTGCCGGCATCCATTGCACCATCTGCCTTACCGGCACCTACCATCGTATGTAATTCATCAATAAACAGAATGACCGAACCTTCCTGTTTGGAGAGATCATTCAAAACACCTTTCAGACGCTCTTCAAATTCTCCCCGATATTTAGCCCCCGCCAATAATGCGCCCATATCAAGGGACAGGACTCTTTTGTTTTTCAGCCCTTCAGGAACTTCACCATTAACAATCCGCTGTGCCAGCCCTTCGACGATAGCTGTTTTCCCAACGCCCGGCTCACCTATCAAAACGGGATTGTTCTTGGTTCGGCGTTGCAGTACCTGAATTGTCCGTCGAATTTCCTCATCACGCCCAATTACAGGGTCAAGTTTGCCTTGTTCGGCTCGTTCAGTGAGATCTATTGTGTACTTTTTTAGTGCCTGACGTTGGTCTTCAGCACTCTGATCATTTACTTTTTCACCACCGCGCATCATTTCTATTGCCTTAGTGATTTTATCTTTTGTTGCTCCCGCAGCTTTTAATATGTCACTTAACGTTCCACGTTCTTCCAGCGCTGCCAGAACAAAGAGTTCAGAAGAAATAAAGTTATCACCCGCTTTCTGAGCAAGTTTGTCACACAGGTTTAAATAACGCCCCAATTCATTGGATACCTGTACATCACCGCCACTTCCTTCTACTTTTGGTAGTCTGTCCAAAGCTAGGTTCAGTCGATCATGCAAGTTTCCTGTATCAATCCCGGCAGACATTAATAAAGGACGAACAGAACCACCCTCTTGGCTGAGCAATGCGCTCAACAAGTGGATAGGTTCGATGAATTGATTATCACGCCCTAATGCGAGGGATTGGGCGTCAGCGAGAGCAAGCTGGAATTTATTAGTAAGACGATCCAGACGCATAACACCTCCAATACTGGTCAGAATTTGCTACTGGAGATTAAATAAGGTCATTCCTTAAATATTCAAGGTTCTCTGAAAAGTTAATTGGAAACTTGCACTATGCACCAAAGACCACCCTGCGCGATAGATCACTTCAACCAGATTAAAGTTGCCATACGTCCGGTAACACCATCACGACGATAAGAAAAAAAAGTCTTTTCTTCTGAGACCGTGCAAGCCGCGCCTCCAAAAACACTTTTTATCCCAATAGACTTCAACTTTAATCTAGCCAGTAAATAGATATTTGCCAGAAATTTCATCCCATAAGGTGTAAAAGCCTGCTCCAGATTAGGATCTGTTGCCAGAAAGGCGTCCATAACCTCACGTCCGACTTCAAACTGTTCAGGGCCAATAGCGGGCCCCAGCCATACCTGAATCATATCGGGCCTTGTCGTAAATTGAGCCACCGTATTTTCCAACACACCGGCACATAATCCACGCCATCCCGCATGAGCTGCTGCGACTTCATCACCGTCGACGGAACAAAAAAGTACAGGCAGACAATCTGCTGTCATTACAGCACATACCTGCCCAACTTGATTAGTATAAACTGCATCAGCCTGATTATTTTCTACTGACTGCCCCTCTAGCCTGATAACCCGTGTTCCATGTACTTGTTCCAACCAAACAGGCTGCTGTGGCAATCGTGCATATTCCACCAACAGTTCACGGTTTCGCTCCACGTATAGAGGATCATCGCCAACGTGACTGCCTAAATTCAGACTCTCATAGGGAGGGAGACTCATCCCCCCCGCCCGGGTCGTACTACACGCGCCAACACCCTCAGGCTGTGGCCAGTCAGGAAAAATCAGTGGTGTCATTTAACTACCAATCCATTTCATCTTTAAAAATTTCGGCATCCGCTTTCATCACATCAATCAGCTTAACCATATCGTCAGGTAATGGCGCATGCCATTCCATCTCAATACCTGTGATTGGATGATAAAGACGCAGCATAGTTGCGTGCAACGCCTGGCGGTCAAAGTTGCGCATCACTTCGCGAAATTCCTCAGAAGCTCCTTTCAAAGGACGAGGACGACCACCGTAAAGCTGATCTCCAACCAATGGATGTTTAATATGTGACATATGCACGCGGATTTGGTGTGTCCTGCCCGTCTCCAGGCGTAAACGAAGGCGGGTATGCGCCCGGAAATGTTCCATAACCCGATAGTGAGTCACTGCCGGTTTACCCATTGGGTGAACTGCCATATGTGTCCGCTTTGTCGGATGGCGAGATATCGGTTCTTCTACGATCCCACCTGCTGTCATATGCCCCAGTGCAACTGCTTCATACTCACGGGTAATTTCACGCAATTGCAGGGATTCGACCAAACGAGTCTGCGCCGGAACTGTTTTTGCAACTACCATCAGGCCTGTCGTATCTTTATCAAGACGGTGAACAATACCTGCCCGGGGAACATCTGCAATCTCCGGATAACGATATAACAGAGCATTCAGTATCGTGCCATCTGGGTTTCCGGCGCCCGGGTGTACAACTAAATCACGTGGTTTATTAATAACCAGAATATCGTCATCTTCATAAACAACGTTCAGTTCTATATCCTGCGGTTCCCAACGGGCATCTTCTTCAATGATAGCATCAATAGAAATTTCTTCTCCGCCCAGTACTTTTTCCTTTGGCTTATTAATTAATTTGCCATTAACCTGAACTTTATCATTCAAAATCCACTCTTTTATACGTGAGCGGGAATAATCAGGGAACAATTCAGCCAAAGCTTGATCTAAACGCTGACCGAGCTGAGATTCAGCGACTGTCGTATTAAGTCGTATTTGTTGTGCCATATATAACTTCTATATTTTACGTTGAGTTTTGACGGCGAGGCCGTTTCATTTAAAATAGTGTGCTATTGTACTCTATCTTTCGCCGGGAGCTTCGCGGATAGTCTCCCAGAAAACAATCAGAGGGTAATCAACACGTGATGATTCGCATGAAATATCTGGTGGCAGCGACCACATTGAGCCTGGTTTTATCTGGGTGCTCCAGCAATAAAGAGGCTGTTCCTGATATCCCGCCATCTCAAATTTATTCAAACGGGCAGGAAAAACTGCAAGACGGTAACTATAAAGCGGCTATCAAGCAATTGGAATCCCTGGATAACCGTTATCCTTTCGGCCCCTATTCTCAGCAGGTTCAGCTGGATTTAATTTATGCTTATTATAAATCAGCAGAATTTCCTCTCGCTCTTGCATCTATTGAACGTTTCATGCGCCTGAACCCAACCCACCCGCATATTGACTATGTAATGTATATGCGTGGTCTGGTATTACAGGCTATGGATGATAACCTTCTGCAGGACTTTTTGGGCCTTGACCGCTCAGATCGTGATCCTGAAAATGCCCGTGCCGCATTCCGCGATTTCAGTCAATTGGTACGTTATTACCCTAACAGCCAGTATGTAGCCGATGCTTACAAACGTTTAGTCTTTCTGAAAGATCGTTTAGCTAAACATGAGCTTGCCGTTGTTCAATATTACACTAAACGTGGGGCTTACGTCGCGGTCGTCAACCGTACAGAGCAAATGCTACAGAATTATCCGGATACCCAATCAACCAGAGAAGCGCTGCCTTATATGGAAAAGGCATACAAAGCTCTGGGACTTGAAACCGAAGCACATAAAGTTGCGGCATTAATTGCTGCCAATCCAGCCTAGAATTTCGAAAGCACATTCTTTCAAAAGAACATCATAAAAATAGCAGCTATGTGGCTGCTATTTTTTTAGGGGAGAACATTATAACCGGACAGAAATCTATTTAAATTCCAGAATTATTTCTTAAGTTGATAATACCATAACTGATCGATAATGACGCATTACTTCTCTCTTAGCAACAAATATTGTCCATATATTCATCATTAATCACAATTTCGCTTATCCACGCCAGCATCCCCGAATAAAAGTGATTTAGATCATTCTTTTTCTCGAAAAGCGAGTTATGCTGAACCCATCAAAGACGGAGCAACAGAAATAAAGAGGTAACTATATGTTAGTAAACATAACCAGCAAACAAATGGAAATTACCCCCGCGATTCGTAGCCATGTGGAAGACCGTCTAAATAAGTTGAACAAATGGCAAGTCAATCTAATCAATCCACATATTGTACTTTCAAAAGAGCCACAAGGATTTTTGGTTGATGCCACGATTGGCACGCCAAATGCTACGCTGGTTGCAAGTGCCAAACATGAAGATATGTATGCTGCTATCAATGAATTGCTGATGAAATTAGAACGCCAACTTAATAAAGTTCAGCATAAAGGAGAAGCCCGCAGAGCAGAACATAGTGTGAAAGAATCCAATCTTAATCTGGAAATATAACCTGTTTTGTTTTCTCAACGCGCTCAATGGGCGCGTTTTATTGTTCTTTTATTCCTGTATCCCTTTTCCCCATCTATTGACATACCTCAGCAAATAGGTTAATTAAAGTACACTATTTGATTCTGCAAAAATTAAGATATAAATGACATGAATATTAAACTGTTTTTCTTCTTTTTCTTTTTTACCTTCCTATGAGGGAGTTTCTCGTTTTTAAAAGATAAAAAGAAGACGAACAAGAAAACCTCCCTACCAACGGGAGGTTTTTTTTTACAGACCATAATTTATATACACAATGGATTTCAAAATGCGTCACGGCGGCAAGAAAGAGAATCCCCGGGAGCATAGATAACTATGTGACTGGGGTGAGCGAGCGCAGCCAACAACGAGGCAACTTAAAAGACGAAGTGTATAGCCCCGCTAGATTACGGGCTGCAATTTGAAAGATACAAATTACTTTTATAATAAAAATATCAGGAATGTACTATGGAACGAGATTTAATTAACATTCGTAAAAAAATCAGCAGCATTGATGCTGATTTACTGGATTTACTAGCACAACGCCGGCAATTAGCCTGTGATGTCGCACAAACAAAACTTCATGATAATCGCCCGATACGGGATAAAAATCGGGAACGAGAATTACTGGATGTGTTAATTGATAAAGGTAGGTCTCGTGGATTGGATGGGTTTTACATTACCCGCCTGTTCCAAATGATCATTGAAGATTCAGTACTGACACAGCAAGCCCTTCTACAGCAACATCTGAACCAGACGCCTTATGATACGGCACGAATTGCCTTTCTTGGCCCAAAAGGCTCTTATTCTCACCTTGCAGCCCGTCAGTTTTCAGCACGACATTTCAATCAGTTAATTGAATGTAGCTGTCATAAATTCTCTGATATCTTTTCATTAGTGGAAATTGGTCAGGCTGATTACGGTATCCTGCCACTGGAAAACACCAGTTCCGGGGCAATAAATGATGTTTATGACCTATTGCAGCACACGCCATTATCTTTGGTAGGAGAAATTACTCTTCCGATCAATCACTGCTTATTGGTTAGCAAAGAGAGTGATATTTCTAAGATAAAAACAGTCTATAGTCACCCTCAGCCATTTCAGCAATGTAGCCAATATCTTAATCACTTCCCGCACTGGAATATCATCTATTGTGAAAGTACTGCCGTTGCCATGCAAAAGGTAACTGAGATAGATTCACCGGATGTGGCGGTATTAGGAAGTGAAGCCGGAGGCGTACTTTACGGACTAAAAGTTTTAGAAAATAATCTGGCAAACCAACAAAATAACAGTACCCGTTTTATTGTTGTCGCCCAGAAACCGATTGAAGTATCAGATCAGGTTCCGGCAAAAACGACTTTTATTATGTCCACGGGACAGCAGGCTGGTGCTCTGGTTGACGCACTCATTATCTTAAAAAAGCACAATATTATTATGAGTAAACTGGAATCACGCCCGATAAACGGTAAGCCATGGGAAGAGATGTTTTATATTGATGTTCAGGCCAATATCCGTTCTATGAAAATGCAACAGGCTCTTAAGGAATTGTCTGGAATCACCCACTTTTTGAAAATATTAGGATGTTATCCCTCAGAAAATGTCCCCTCGGTCGATCCATTCTGAATAGTAAACCGGATGGCAACATCCGGCTTTTCCTTCACAGCAACCGATTTGCTTATACCCGGTTATCATTGGCCTGCTGTAAGAGTGCCCGGCTTTCTTTCATAAATCGGTTTGCTTCATCACCAAACCATTCGCTCACTTGATTAAAGCTTGCAATAAATGCTTTTTTATCCTGATTCTCCAAAAGCGCCAAAGCCTGACCGAAGCTCTGATGATAACGACGAATCAGTTCGAGATTTTCAGGGCTGGACATAATAATATCTGCATACAATTGTGGATCCTGAGCAAATAATCGGCCAACCATAGCCAGTTCCAAACGATAAATGGGTGAAGACAACGATAACAGTTGCTGTAAGTCGATATCTTCTTTTAACAGATGCCGTCCATAAGAAAAAGTGGTGAAATGGCGTAGTGCCTGAATAAAACTCATATTTTTATCATGCTGATCTGCATCGATTTTATGTAGTCGAGCTCCCCAGACTGATATTTGTTCCAGAAACCACTGGTATGATTCGGACTGTCGGCCATCACAAAAAACAACCACTTGCTTAGCAAAACTTCCCACGTCCGGCCCAAACATTGGGTGTAAACCCAAAACAGGCCCTTTGTGTACATCAAGCATAGCCTGAAGTGGCTTTTGTTTGATAGAAGCCAAATCCACCAAAATGCACTCTTCAGGCAAAGGGGGTAAACGGTGGATAATATCTTCAGTTAAATGGATAGGTACGCTGATAATGACCATGCCAGCACCAGCTAAAATAGTTTCAGCTCGTTCCCAGTCATTCGCCTCAAGGATCCTGACTTCGTAATCTGATAAGGTCAATAACCGGTTAAATAACTGGCCCATTTTTCCAGAACCACCAACAATAACAATAGGCCCTATATCAGCATTGAGCTTTTTAAAGCCTTTATCATTTTCACTGGCATAAGACTCACGCATAATACGGCGCAGAATATCTTCAATTAAATCCGGAGAAATCCCCAGTATTTCTGCCTCCTGGCGGCGAGAAGCCAGCATACTGGCCTCCCTTTCGGGTGCATAAATCGGTAAACCAAGCTGACTCTTAACCTCACCGACTTCAGCAACCAAATCCATCCGTCTGGAAAGTAAATTCAGTAGAGCTTTGTCTACCTCATCAATTTTTTCCCGCAATTGCGATAATTCTGCTGCCATGTCAATTACCCTGCCTGTTTCATCGTTATGTTTCGTTTTGATAAATGTGGCTTGATTTGCTGATGTAATTTTCTTAATACCTGTTCCGTCGTTTCCCAGCTAATACAAGCATCAGTGACAGAAACACCATATTGCATTTCAGAACGGGTTAGCTCGGAAGACTGGTTTCCTTCATTAATATGACTTTCTAACATGACACCAATGATGGATTGATTCCCTTGCATAATTTGCTCAGCGACAGAATCCACAACAACACTTTGACGGCGAAAATCTTTATTAGAGTTACCATGACTACAATCAATCATCAGTGATGGAACTAAACCTGCCTTAACCATCTGATTTTCACAGTCACGCACATGCTTAGGACTATAATTAGGCTCCGCTCCACCACGTAATATTATATGGCCGTTTGGATTACCCCGGGTTTGCAGCAGGCACACCTGACCAGACTGATTTATCCCCATAAAGCGATGTGGCATTGAGGCAGCTTTCATCGCATTAATCGCAGTATTTAAATTACCATCCGTACCATTTTTAAAACCAACTGATACTGATAAGCCTGAAGCCATCTCACGGTGAGTCTGAGACTCAGTCGTTCTTGCTCCAATCGCTGACCAACTAAAAAGATCGCCCAAATATTGAGGGTTGTTAGGATCAAGTGCTTCATTTGCCAATGGCAACCCCATTTCTACCAGATTCAGTAATAAACGACGGGCAATATGTAATCCGCCATCCATATCAAACGACCCATCCATATAAGGATCACTGATCAAACCTTTCCAACCAACAGTAGTACGAGGTTTTTCGAAATAGACACGCATAACTATATACAGACAATCGCTCAGTTCGGCAGAAAGTGATTTCAGGCGTTGGGCATAATCAAGAGCAGCATCCACATCATGAATAGAACATGGGCCACATACCACCAACAAACGGGGATCATCATGATGGATGATATCTGCAATAGTATTACGCGCGTTTGTAATGGCATGCAAATCGCTGCTACTCAATGGATATTTTAGTTTCAGCTCTTCCGGTGTAATCAGAACCTGTTCATCGAGGATGTGAATGTTATTAAGCGCGTCTTTTTGCATGATCATTTTTCATACCTGCTTTATTTGTCTGTTTAAGTTTTTAGCGTCTGCCGGATAACATACCACGCTCCGTAAAGAATACAATCCGATTGTTTATATTTTTTTACGATAGTGTAAATTTAATTTTACACCAAATCCTCTTGGTAATTGATATTAATCAATGCATAAATAATTTACATATATTCTAATTATCAATAGAAATATATTAAACAACCTTAACGTAAATGACTTAATAATATATTTAACAATTAAACCTCTAATAGCAATATTTTATTAACCATTGATTAATTATTTATAAAAAAGTCAATTACCTTTAAAAATCAGTTGATAAAAATAAGATCTTAATCCCGTTTTTATATTTTTATTTTAATAATATTAACATGTGTTTTTAATGTTAAGTGGAAACTATATAAAAACATTTATGAAGAATGGTTGAATAACACTGTCTAAAAGAAGTGGGTTATCAACGTTCATTTTTTACTCATTCATTAAGGATAGATATGATAACGCTGCAATTTGCCATAATAATTATATGCTTATTGATAGGTACGCGTTATGCGGGCATGGGATTGGGGCTGATCAGTGGCATCGGGCTTTTTATACTGACATTTCTTTTTGGATTAGAGCCAGGCAAGCCACCAGTTGATGTAATGCTAACTATTCTTGCTGTGATCGGCTGCGCATCTGTTTTACAAACTGCGGGTGGCCTGAATGTGATGATGCAATGTGCTGAACGTCTTCTACGCCGCCATCCACAACATATTACTATTTTAGCGCCACTCACTACATGGATGTTAACTTTCCTCTGTGGTACAGGTCATGTGGTTTATACCATGTTCCCTATCATCGGTGATATTGCCTTAAAAAAAGGCATTCGCCCTGAACGTCCGATGGCAGTCGCATCTGTTGCCTCACAAATGGCAATTACTGCCTCTCCCGTTTCTGTTGCCGTCGTTTCTTTAGTATCAATTATTGCGGCCAGTCATGGTATCGGACATGCCTACGGGATCTTAGAAATCCTGACCATTTCAATTCCTGCATCACTGACCGGGGTAGTACTTGCTGCATTATGGAGTTTACGCCGAGGTAAAGATTTAGATAAGGACGAAGAATTTCAGGAAAAAATTAAAGATCCTAAACAACGAGAATTTATCTACGGTAATTCAGAAACGCTGTTAGATCAGGTCTTTCCTAAGCAGGCATACAGAGCCACTTGGATCTTTTTCGCTGCCATTGCAATCGTGGTGTTGTTCGGTTCATGCACTGAACTACGACCTGTTTTTGAAGTAAAAGGTGAATTAAAACCACTCTCTATGAATCTGGTTATCCAGATGATGATGCTGATCGCGGGTTCAATCATTTTGATGACCTGTAAAGTCAAAACCAGCGAAATAGCTAATAGTGCCGTATTCAAAGCCGGAATGGTTGCTATCTTTTCTGTTTTTGGCGTTGCATGGATGAGTGATACCTTCTTTCATTCACATTTAGGCGATTTGAAACTGGTATTGGAAGATATTGTTCAGGCAAAACCCTGGACTTATGCATTAGTGCTGTTTCTGGTGTCAAAATTGGTTAACAGCCAGGCCGCAGCTTTGACCGCAATTGCTCCAATGGGATTACAACTTGGTGTTGATCCTAAACTTTTGATTGCCTTCTTCCCAGCAGCTTATGGTTATTTTGTTTTACCTACCTATCCAAGTGATCTGGCCTGCATCGGTTTTGACCGCTCAGGTACAACAAAAATCGGGAAATTTATCATCAACCATAGCTTCCTTGTGCCGGGTCTGATTGGCGTTAGCAGTGCCTGTACGGTAGGGTATGTCTTAGTCAGCACTTTTATGTAATCCACGGTGTGGACTGACAGAATAGCTCGCTGATTGCGGGCTATTTATTTTTCTGAAAGAGAAAAAATAGAGAAACTAAAAAGGCCAGCAAATTGCTGGCCTATAACTTTCGGATGTAGCAAAAGCGTATTATTTAGCGCCCAGACGCTCTTTAATACGAGCTGCCTTACCAGAACGCTCACGCAGGTAGTACAGTTTAGCTCTGCGAACAGCACCACGACGTTTAACATGGATGCTGTCTACGACTGGGGAGTGAGTCTGGAATACACGCTCAACACCTTCGCCGTTAGAAATCTTACGAACAGTGAATGCAGAGTGCAGACCGCGGTTACGAATCGCGATAACCACGCCCTCGAATGTCTGCAGACGCTTTTTAGAACCTTCAACGACCCATACCTTAACTTCCACGGTGTCACCCGGACGGAATGAAGGTACGTCTTGCTTCATCTGCTCTTGTTCAAGTTGTTTAATAATGTTGCTCATAATAACTCTCTTACCCTAGGTAAACTGATATATCAGAGACATTCCTTTATTGGATATGTCTAGATTAATTCGTTGCCTGATCCTGATATTCCTGTTGGAATTCAGCCAGCAACATCCTTTGCTCGTCAGTCAGAGCTAGGCTTTCTAGAAGTTCGGGCCTTCTTAGCCAAGTACGACCCAGTGATTGTTTCAAGCGCCAGCGATCAATTTGGGCATGATTTCCTGACAGTAAAACTGCCGGGACTTCCATCCCATCCAACACTTCAGGGCGGGTATAATGCGGGCAATCCAACAGCCCGTCAGCAAACGAGTCCTCTTCTGCCGATGCCTGACGCCCCAACACCCCTGGAATAAACCGGGATATGGAATCAATCATTGTCATCGCAGGAAGTTCTCCCCCGCTGAGAACGTAATCACCGATAGACCATTCTTCGTCAATTTCGGTTTGGATAACGCGCTCATCAATACCTTCATAACGACCGCAAACCAGAATTAATTTCTCATTTGCTGCCAGCTCGCAAACTCCCTGTTGGTCGAGTTTACGCCCCTGAGGTGAAAGATATATCACCTTTGCACCAACACCAGCCGCTGCTTTAGCTGCCTGTATGGCTTCCCGTAATGGTTGTACCATCATCAGCATGCCAGGACCACCACCATAAGGGCGGTCATCCACAGTACGATGCCTGTCGTAGGTAAAATCCCGCGGACTCCAGCAATCGATACTGAGCAGGCCATTTTTCACTGCCCGACCAGTTACCCCGTAATCGGTTATTGCGCGGAACATTTCAGGAAACAGGCTAATTACCCCAATCCACATATAGCGTCCCACTTCTCAACCGGTTTACCGGAGATTAAAAACTAGGATCCCAATCTACTTCAATAGTTTTGGTAGCGAGATCAACTTTCTTGATAACCTGCCCATCAAGAAACGGAATCAACCGCTCCTTGATACCGAATGCATCTTTCAGGTTTGCCTTTATTACCATCACATCATTAGACCCGGTTTCCATCATATCCTGAACAATACCAAGGTTATAACCCGCCGTATTGATTACCTGGCAACCCGTGAGGTCTTTCCAGTAATAATCACCGTCTTCCAGTGCTGGTAATTGGGATGAATCCACCACTACTTCACTGTTAGTGAATAAATTAGCGGCATCCCGATCATCAATACCTTTGATTTTGATGATCAAATCCTGATTGTGATATTTCCATGTTTCCAGCTCAACGTGTTGCCACTGGCCGGAACGCTGAATAAACCACGGCTGATATTCAAAGATGTCTTCGGCTTGTTCGGTGGAGGAAAAAACTCTGAGCCAACCACGTATGCCGTACGCTGACCCTAATTTCCCCAACACGATTGGATCAACAGGGTGCTCCAGGCCAGATTGTTTGCTCATTGTTACCACCGCGACAGATTAAGCTGCTTTTTTAGCGTCTTTGATCAGTGCCGCAACACGATCAGACACAGATGCACCCAGACCAACCCAATGTTCGATACGGTCCAGATCTAAACGCAGAGCTTCAGCATTCCCTGATGCGATAGGGTTGAAGAAACCAACGCGCTCAATGAAGCGACCATCACGCGCATTGCGGCTGTCGGTCACTACTACTTGATAAAACGGACGCTTTTTAGCGCCACCACGAGCTAAACGAATTGTTACCATAACATCCTCATTAGTTATCAAAACAACCAGACTCCATCGAGGAACGGAGTCCGGCTGTCCATGAAAAAGCCCGAAAATTTTACTCACTTTGGCGCAAAAAGCAATCCAAAGAGCATTTTCTTTCGAAATTTGTTGATTATCGCCCCATGAAACCAGGTGGCAGCATGCCTTTCATGCTCCGCATCATTTTTGCCATTCCACCCTTCTTCATTTTTTTCATCATGCGCTGCATTTCATCAAACTGTTTCAGTAAACGGTTAACATCCTGCACCTGAGTACCGGAACCCATTGCAATACGGCGTTTGCGCGATCCTTTGATAATTTCCGGCTTTTCACGTTCCTTGCGGGTCATTGAATTGATGATGGCTTCCATCTTAACCAGAACTTTGTCATCCATTTGAGATTTGACAGCATCAGGAACCTGAGACATGCCCGGCATCTTGCTCAGCATACTCGCCATACCGCCCATATTGCGCATTTGCTTAAGCTGATCAAGAAAATCAGTTAAATCAAAACCATCACCTTTTTTCAGTTTTGATGCCAGTTTTTCCGCCTGACTTCGATCAACTTTGCTTTCGATCTCTTCAATTAAGGAGAGCATATCGCCCATCCCTAGAATCCGCGATGCAATGCGGTCAGGATGGAAAGGCTCCAGAGCATCAGTCTTTTCACCAACACCAAGGAATTTAATTGGCTTACCCGTAATATGCCGGATAGAAAGTGCAGCACCGCCACGAGCATCACCATCGACTTTAGTCAGTACAACCCCTGTCAGTGGTAACGCTTCATTAAATGCTTTAGCCGTGTTTGCAGCATCCTGCCCCGTCATTGCATCGACAACGAACAGGGTTTCAATAGGTTTGATTGCTGCATGAACGTCTTTAATTTCATCCATCATGGCTTCATCGACATGCAGACGCCCTGCTGTATCGACCAAAAGCACATCATAGAATTTCAGTTTGGCATGCTGGGTGGCTTTATTAACAATATCAACCGGTTTTTCTTGTGGGTCTGACGGGAAAAAATCAATTCCGACGGTTTCTGACAACGTTTCAAGCTGCTTGATCGCTGCCGGGCGATATACGTCAGCAGAAACAACCAGTACTTTTTTCTTACTTTTTTCTTTCAGCAACTTACCCAGTTTTGCAACGCTGGTTGTCTTACCGGCCCCCTGCAAACCCGCCATCAGAATGACTGCCGGGGGCTGAACAGCAAGATTCAATTCGCTGTTCACCTCACCCATCGCCTTTATCAGTTCATTTTGAACAATTTTGACGAATTCCTGCCCGGGGGTTAGACTTTTGTTAACTTCATGTCCTACCGCGCTTTCTTTGACTCTTGAAATGAAATCACGCACTACAGGTAACGCAACATCCGCTTCAAGTAAAGCCATGCGAACTTCGCGCAGCGTATCTTTAATATTGTCTTCAGTCAGCCGTCCACGACCGCTGATATTGCGCAATGTGCGCGATAGTCTGTCAGTTAAATTATCAAACATTGTCTCAGCTCAGATATCTACAAGTGGGTCTACCTGTAAGGCAAATTTAGTGAATTATAACACGATGATTATGTAATCTCTGCAAAGAGATTCCCAAGTATGATTAACAACGGTTGGAGGCTATCCTCGCTGACGGTATACTTAAATTTTAAGTTAACTCTAATACTATTGCGAAAACGAAAAACTTTATGCCAGTATTTTCAATCATTGCCTCACTTGCTTATCTCATTAGCCTGACACTCATTGTTCCGGGCTTATTGCGGCAACAAAACAGTTATCAAAAACTGGCTCTGCTTTTCGCAATTGTCGCTCTCTTCAATCATGGGATATCCCTAAAATATCAGGTGTTCCATGTCAGTAGTGGCCAAAATCTGACCTTGCTGAATTTAGGTTCTATAGTCAGCTTACTGGTCTGTATCATCATGACGATTGTTGCCTTTCGTGGTCGTGCCTGGTTTTTACTACCGATTGTTTACAGCTTTGCCGTGATAAATTTGATACTGGCAAGCATGGTACCCGGTGAATTCATTACTCATCTTGAAGGAAGCATTGGCCTATTTATACACATTGGGCTGGCATTACTGGGATATGCCACGTTACTGATTGCAGCACTTTATGCGCTACAGATTAGCTGGCTGGATAATCGTCTGAAAAAGAAAAAGCTCACTTTCTCACCGGGAATGCCCCCGTTAATGACGATTGAGCGCAAAATGTTTCACATTATCCAGGTTGGTGTAGTTTTACTAACATTGACGTTATGTACGGGCATCATGTATATGGATAATGTTTTCAATAAAGAAAATATCCATAAATCGGTTTTGTCCCTCCTCGCATGGTTTATCTATATCATTTTGCTTTGGGGACATTATCGTGAGGGATGGCGCGGTAAACGTGTTATTTGGTTTAATTTGATTGGTGCATTTATCCTGACACTTGCTTTTTTTGGTAGCAGGTTGTTGCAGGAATTCGTGACTTATTAAACCCGCAGCCAGCTTATATAAACATTAGGAAGGAACTCTGCTTTGGAGCATGTCTCAACAGGCACATTAATTATTGTTCTTGTCATCATGGTTATCATTTCTGCCTACTTTTCTGCCTCAGAAACCGGCATGATGACAATAAACCGTTATCGCTTACGTCATTTAGCTAAACAAGGTAGCAATCCTGCACGGAGAGTGGAATCACTGCTGCGCCATCCTGACAGGCTAATCAGCCTGATCCTGATCGGTAATAACCTTGTCAATATTCTGGCATCTTCACTGGCTACCATTGTAGGTATGCGTCTTTATGGCGATGCCGGCGTTGCAATCGCAACCGGGATACTGACTTTTGTGATTCTGGTTTTCGCGGAAGTTATGCCTAAAACTATAGCAGCGCTATACCCGGAAAAAGTTGCCTTTCCAAGCAGTTTATTATTGCGCCCACTACAGAAAATCATGCTGCCGCTTGTATGGGCATTTAATAAGATTACTTTACTGTTTATGCGCTGTCTGGGGATCAAAGCTTCTGGCATTCGTAATGACTCAGTCAGTAAAGATGAACTGAGAACAATTGTTAATGAATCAAACACCAACCTCTCACGCCGTAATCAGGATATGCTGATCTCGATACTGGATCTTGAGAAAGTCACTGTTGGTGACATTATGGTTCCCCGTAATGAAATTGTCGGCATTGATATTAATGATGACTGGAAATCCGTTATACGCCAGTTGACACATTCACCACATGGCAGAATTGTGTTGTACCGGAATTCACTGGATGATGCTATTGGCATGCTGCGTGTGCGTGAAGCCTACCGTCTCATGATGGAGAAAAAAGAATTTACGAAAAAAAATCTGATCAGAGCTGCGGATAAAATTTATTTCATTCCTGTCAGTACACCATTAAATGCTCAGTTGGTTAACTTTCAGCGTAATAAGCAAAAAGCGAGTCTGGCTGTTGATGAGTATGGGGACATTCAGGGGCTAGTGACAGTAGAAGACATTCTGGAAGAAATCGTTGGTGATTTTACCACCTCTATGTCTCCTTCTCTGGCAGAAGAAGTCTTGCCTCAAAGTGATGGTACGGTTCTGGTGGACGGTACAGCCAATATCCGTGAATTAAATAAAGCATTTGACTGGACACTGCCGGCTGACGGGCCGCGAACAATGAACGGTATGATTCTGGAAGAGTTAGGCGAAATCCCGGAATTGAATGTTCAGGTGCAGATCAACGATTACAATTTTGAAATTCTTTCTGTCAATGACAATGTTATCAAAAAAGTACGTGTAACACCGATGAAGAAAGGAGCTGCTAAAAATACTAAAGCCAGCAGCTGATTGATAACACAACAAATCTGGCCGTAGAACAGTATTTTTACGGCCAGAATAACAAGTCTTACTATATTCAGCTTAATTCAACTCACACTACACTTGCAGTTCAACCAGTTTCTCTTCCGGTAAAGCCAGTTCATCATTTTTATTAACACGAACATCTGCATCCAGAATGTGGCGGGCAATATCCTGTGCTTCCTGCAAAGAATGCATTTCATAAGTACCACACTGATAAACATTCAATTCAGGAATTTGTTTCTGATCCTGGACTTTCAGTACATCAGCCATCGCACCTTTCCATGCTTCAGCAACTTTGGATTCATCTGGAGCGCCAATTAAGCTCATGTAAAAACCAGTACGGCATCCCATTGGAGAAATATCGATAATTTCAACTCCAGCGCCATTCAGGTGGTTGCGCATAAAACCGGCAAACAAGTGTTCAAGTGTGTGAATGCCTTTTTCTGGCATGACTTCTTTGTTAGGAATACAAAAACGTAGGTCAAATACTGTGATAGTATCACCGTGAGGTGTTTTCATCGTCTTGGCAACTCTAACGGCTGGTGCAGACATACGCGTATGGTCAACGGTAAAACTGTCCAATAAAGGCATGATCTTATTCTCCTCAGACATCAGATTTTTTTACGAAAAATTTTTTCAGATAAATGAAACCTTTTTAATTACAGCAGGTCTTAATTAATGAAGACGCGCAAAATTGTTATCATCCTTATTTTTCTAAGAGACTTTTTTAATTCGGCCACCACTCGGTGGCCATTTTTATTTTTTAAGACTCTGCATGTAATTTTAGATAATCATCAAAACTCATGTTGTCTTGCTGTTCCAAATTACGTTGTCGCTCTACGGAAGCTTCACGCTCCGCAGAAAAACGTTCATCATTGAGTATACTATACGGCTCGTTGACTAGTTCCAGATAATATTTATTAGCCAGTTCCAACCCAAAACCATCAATCCCCTGATTTTTCATCCGTTCTAATACACGGGCAGAAAATGTCAGCGATGGATCTTCAAACATACCAACCAATTCCTTACAAACTGACTGATATTGTGACCCGGAGCAACTGTCCAAGACCTCAGCAACACGTTCCAGATCTGCAAATAATTCCAGACCAACTACCTTGAGCGGTTGCAATTCAATCCCATGGCCAATACCAACATTAAGATCCGGTCTACGTCCTTCCAGGATCACTTTATTCCAGTTTTTACGGCAACAATCCAACTCTTCACTACTCATTTCAGGCGAATCAGCCACTGCACACCATATCAGAAATAAATCCAGAAAACGGATCTGGGTTTCATCAACGCCGATCGATGTGAATGGATTGATATCTAGTGAACGAACTTCAATATATTCCACCCCTCCACGAAGTAAAGCATCTGAAGGCGTTTCTCCTTCTTCAGCAACTCGTTTAGGACGTATAGGTGCATATAGCTCATTCTCTATCTGAAGAACGTTCGTATTCAGCTGTAGATACTTACCATCTTTTTTAAGGCCCAGTGCTGCAAACTCATCCGACGGCTTGTGAATTGCTTTTTTAAGACCTTCTACATATGTATGAAGGCTATTAAAAGTAATATTCAAATCACTCTGCGATTTGTTGGTATACCCTAAGTCACTCATTCTCAAAGAAGTCGCATAGGGTAAATAACAAGTTCCTTTTTCAGTCTGCTCAAAGGATAACGCAGTATCTCTCCCGCGTAAAAACGAGGAACAAATTGCCGGTGATGCACCAAACAAGTATGGGATTACCCAACCGAACCGATAGTAATTGCGGATCAGTTTAAAATATCCTGCTGAAATTTGTTCTTTACCACTTTCTGCATCTTTTACACCTAGCCATGCCTGCCAGAAGTTGATTGGTAGTGAAAAATTATAGTGCACGCCAGAGATGGTCTGCATCAATGCACCATAACGATTTTTCAACCCCTCCCTATACAGGGTCTTAAAACGCCCGATATTGGATTGGCCATACTGTGCCAGCGTAATGTCATCTTCCTTACCAATGAAGCATGGCATACTTAAAGGCCAGTTTTTTTCATTAACCAGATTCTTAGCAGTGTATCGGTGTAAGTCTTTAAGAAAATCTATAGTTCTTTTTATATCACTATCAACAGGGGTGATAAACTCCAACAAAGACTCAGCAAAATCAGTTGTAATCCATTTATGTGTTAAAGAAGCACCTAGCGATTCTGGATGCTTTGTCATAGCTAAATGACCGTCTGGAGTAACACGCAATGTTTCACGTTCAATACCGCGACAAATGCCATCTAACACGGCTGGATTTGCCTCTAACCATGACAATGCTTTTGATACATCCGGGATCAATTTGACCTCCCGTGGAGTTTTAATAAGATGATTATTGAGCACTTACTTTATATCAAACAAGCCAAATTGTCGCTGACTACATAGCGATGAAGATATGTTATTGAACAAAATACAAACACTAAATGATAAAATAAATATAATGTATAAAAACCAAAACGAAAAACCCCCGCCTATTAAGGCAGGGGTTTATCTAATATGGTGCATCCGGGAGGATTCGAACCTCCGACCGCTCGGTTCGTAGCCGAGTACTCTATCCAGCTGAGCTACGGATGCATCGTCAATTTCTTATGTTCTGTTCAGGTGCTGTCGCTACCCGATTTTCCAGAATTGAATACCCGACAAATCGGATATATTTAATATGGTGCATCCGGGAGGATTCGAACCTCCGACCGCTCGGTTCGTAGCCGAGTACTCTATCCAGCTGAGCTACGGATGCATCGTCAATTTCTTATGTTCTGTTCAGGTGCTGTTGCTTACCCGATTTTCCAGAATTAAATACCCGATAAATCAGATATATTTAATATGGTGCATCCGGGAGGATTCGAACCTCCGACCGCTCGGTTCGTAGCCGAGTACTCTATCCAGCTGAGCTACGGATGCATCGTCAATTTCTTATTTTCTGTTCAGGTGCTGTTGCTTACCCGATTTTCCAGAATTGAATACCCGACAAATCGGATATATTTAATATGGTGCATCCGGGAGGATTCGAACCTCCGACCGCTCGGTTCGTAGCCGAGTACTCTATCCAGCTGAGCTACGGATGCATTGTCGGTTTTCAGTGTTCTGTTCAGGCGCTGTTGATTGCCTAACTGTTCAGAATTGATATACCTAGTAAATCGCGGCTTTTAAAATGGCGGTGAGGGAGGGATTCGAACCCTCGATGCAGCTCTTAACCACATACTCCCTTAGCAGGGGAGCGCCTTCAGCCTCTCGGCCACCTCACCATACGCTTTAAAACTCTTGACTTGGGTTTTCGTTTTTAAGCTTTCACTTAATAACTCTTTTAAGCTTCACCTCTGAGACTCACTCAGAAGCTTTTCTTAAAGCCGTTCGTCGTTGCGATGGCGCACATATTACTTTCCCAGCCTGATAAGTCAAACAATTTCTCGCAACTTTTTTCCGTTTGAATACTTTGCGCACAAAACGCTTGGTTTAACGTCTAAAAGGCTGTTTTATCAACAGCAAAATCACCGAATCCATATGAAGATTCATCGAAAAAATTATTCATCGCTATGACATCATGAATGAGGCCTTTTCGACAGATAGAAAATGAAAAGACGTGAGAGAATAGAATTAAGGTAACAAATAGAGATAAATCGACGTGGTTTATAAAGAAGGGAAGTAGAGTAGCGCCCAAGTTTAAAAAAAAGCATGGACGCCATTCTTGAATTAAAAAGTTGTAGGCTGAGACTTCTCTGCCTGAATCCGTTGATAAATTTCTTCACGGTGAACAGAAACTTCCTTGGGCGCATTTACACCAATGCGAACTTGGTTGCCTTTAACTCCCAGTACTGTAACTGTTACCTCATCGCCTATCATGAGCGTTTCACCAACTCGACGAGTCAGAATAAGCATTCTTTGCTCCTTGAAAATTTAAAAGAGTCGGGTCTCTAGGTTTCCCCGCTATTATCCATCAAACACCGTGAAAACGTAAAGCTATGATATCTACTTAAAGTATAAGCAGTTTTGAACACATTTCCTATATCTATAGGATAGCTAAAATATAAGTATGTGCACAACATTTCAACAATTTCACAACGAAAAACATTTGGCACCATAAAAAGATTGCTTCTATGGTGCCACTACTATCACTGCAATACCAACTACAACCGCAATGTGACCCACTCTTCTACACTGTCCAATGCGGAAGGAAGAGCTGCTACATCTGTCCCGCCAGCCTGAGCCAGATCAGGACGACCTCCTCCTTTACCTCCAACTTGTTGGGCAACGAAAGAGATTAAATCGCCCGCTTTTATTCTAGCAGTCAAATCCTTCGTTATACCAACAATTAGGGTGACTTTATCACCAGTCACAGTAGAAAGCACAATAATTGCTGATCCTAGTTGATTTTTCAGATCATCAACCATTGTTCTGAGCATTTTTGGTTCCACATCACCCAACTGAGTTACCAGCAGGCGCACACCCTGAATATCTTTTGCCTTATTAGCCAAGGAAGAGCTTTCCTGAGCTGCCTGCTGAGATTTCAGCTGTTGCAATTCTTTTTCCAGCTGCTTCGTTCTATCCAGCGTGGCTTTAACTTTCTCGTTCAGGCTATTGATATCGCCCTTCACTAAATAAGCTATATCTTGCAATAAATCAGTCTGCTGATAAATAGAATTAAGTGCGGTTTGCCCTGTTACAGCTTCAATACGGCGGATACCCGCAGCTGTACCTGATTCACTGGTTATACGGAATAATCCTATATCACCGGTATGGCTCGCATGAGTACCACCACATAGCTCAGTGGAAAACTCTCCCATGCTCAATACACGCACTTTCTCATCGTACTTTTCGCCAAATAGTGCCATAGCACCCTTGGTCTTCGCCTCTTCCAAATCCATTACATCTGTAATAATTGATGAGTTTTTACGGACTTCTTCATTCACCAAATTTTCTACCAGACGAATTTGCTCTGGCTTCATTGCTTCAAAATGGGAGAAGTCAAAGCGCAAATATTTGTCATTGACCAGAGAGCCTTTCTGAGAGACATGTTCTCCAAGAATTTGGCGCAGTGCTGAATGTAGCAGGTGAGTTGCCGAGTGATTCAGACGAATGTTATTTCTGCGTGCCACATCAACTTCAGCGTTAACTGCTGTATTTACAGTCAGGCTACCACTTATCAACTTACCAATATGGCCAATTGCCTGACCGTATTTTTGTGTATCAGTAACTTCAAATACACCTTCAGTACCGGACAATTTGCCTGTATCACCGACTTGTCCACCGGATTCAGCGTAAAAAGCAGTTTTATCAAGAATAATGATCGCTTCATCACCTGCATTCAGATGATCTACTTCCTCTCCATTGCGGAAAATAGCAGTTACAGAGGCTTGCTGAGAATCATGGTCATAACCAGAAAATTCGCTTTGCCCATCAACTTTAATGACGTCATTATAATCAGTACCAAAACCACTGGATTCGCGAGCACGACGGCGTTGATTCTCCATCGCAGACTCAAAACCTTTTTCATCAACTTTGATATCACGTTCACGACAAACGTCAGCAGTCAGATCAAGAGGGAATCCATAGGTATCATAAAGACGGAAAGCTGTTTCGCCATCTAAAGTATTACCGGACAGTTTGCCCAGCTCTTCATCCAATAATTGCAAACCCCGTTCCAAAGTACGAGCAAACTGCTCTTCCTCTGTTTTCAGTACTTGCTCAACCAATGCTTGCTGACGCTGAAGTTCCTCGCCTGCGGCTCCCATAATTTTGATCAACGGAGCAACCAACTTATAGAAGAATGTTTCTTTAGCGCCCAGCATATTCCCATGACGGATAGCGCGACGAATGATACGACGAAGCACATAACCCCGGTTCTCATTCGATGGAATAACACCATCACAAATCAAAAATGAGCATGAGCGAATATGGTCGGCAATAACACGCAGAGATTTGTTAGTGAGGTCAGTAGCACCAGTAACTTCTGCTACTGAAGCAATTAGATCACGGAATGCATCAATTTCATAGTTGGAGTTTACATGTTGCAGTACCGCAGCGAGACGTTCCAATCCCATTCCTGTATCAACGGAAGGTTTTGGTAGTGGCTCCATTGTGCCATCAGCATGGCGGTTAAACTGCATGAAAACGATATTCCAGATTTCAATATACCTGTCACCGTCTTCTTCCGGGCTACCCGGAGGACCACCCCAAATATGTTCACCGTGGTCATAGAAAATCTCGGTACAAGGGCCACAAGGGCCTGTGTCTCCCATTTGCCAGAAATTATCTGACGCGTAAGGAGCACCTTTATTATCACCAATGCGAATAATTCTTTCTGTAGGAACGCCGACCTCTTTGCTCCAGATCTCGTAGGCTTCATCATCTGTCTCATAGACAGTTACCCACAGTTTTTCTTTTGGCAGGTTGAACCACTCACTCCCAGTCAGCAATTCCCATGCATAATTAATTGCATCCTGTTTAAAGTAATCGCCAAAACTGAAATTACCCAACATTTCAAAGAAAGTATGATGGCGGGCTGTGTAACCAACATTTTCTAAATCGTTATGCTTACCACCAGCACGAACACAGCGCTGAGCCGTTGTTGCTCGGGTATAAGGCCTTTTATCCAATCCAAGGAAAACATCTTTGAACTGGTTCATTCCTGCGTTGGTGAACAACAATGTTGGATCATTAGTCGGCACCAATGAACTGCTTGGTACTATCTGGTGCCCTTTAGTTTGAAAAAAGTCAAGAAACGCTTGACGGATCTCAGCGGTGCTTTTGCTCATAATTGTCCCGAAATCAAGCTGAAAAACAGAATCATGGATGGTTGAAGTGACAAGTTTTATCACTATTTCAACTCACGAACAGGGTTAAGATAGAGTCTCTTCCATAAGAAGTAAAATTCCATATAAATCTATTCGCTTTTCAGCATTGTAATTCGTCTGAGCATTTTCTGAAAGTCCGTTTGTCAGACCAGTTCCGACGCACCTATTACACAGGTATTTATTCTCTCCATAAAAGAAAAAACCACACCCTTAAAGGATGTGGTTTTTTCAGAACTCTTTGTGACCACAAGGCTGTAGCACAGAAGAAATAACAATCAAAACTCTTCGTTATTTACTTCTTCTACATTGTCTTCATAATCAGTGACATAATCTTCAGCCGCGCTACTGAACCCACCAGCATTATTCAGCAATAACTCGCGCAGTTTTTTATCCAGCTCAGATGCGATTTCCGGATGCTCTTTCAGATAATTTGTCGCATTGGCTTTACCCTGACCGATTTTATCGCCGTTATAGCTGTACCATGCACCTGCTTTTTCCACCATTTTGTGTTTAACACCCAGGTCGATAAGCTCACCATAAGTGTTGATACCTTCTCCATACAAAATCTGGAATTCAGCTTGTTTAAAGGGTGCTGCAACTTTGTTTTTGACTACCTTCACACGGGTTTCGCTGCCAACAACTTCATCACTATTTTTAACTGAACCGGTACGGCGGATGTCCAAACGAACAGATGCGTAGAATTTCAGTGCATTACCACCCGTCGTCGTTTCTGGGTTACCAAACATAACCCCAATTTTCATACGGATTTGGTTGATGAAGATAAGCAGAGTATTCGAGTTTTTCAGGTTTCCTGCCAGCTTACGCATTGCCTGGCTCATCATACGAGCCGCCAGACCCATATGTGAATCACCGATTTCACCTTCGATTTCTGCTTTTGGTGTCAATGCAGCAACGGAGTCAACAACAATAACATCAACTGCACCAGAGCGTGACAAGGCATCACAGATTTCCAGCGCTTGTTCACCTGTATCAGGCTGAGAACACAGTAAGTTATCAATATCTACACCCAGCTTTTTAGCATAAACCGGATCGAGGGCATGTTCAGCATCGATAAAAGCACATGTTCTGCCTTCGCGCTGAGCAGCGGCAATAACCTGAAGAGTCAGCGTTGTCTTACCGGAAGACTCAGGCCCGTATATTTCAACAATACGCCCCATTGGCAAACCACCTGCCCCCAAAGCAATATCGAGAGACAGTGAGCCAGTAGAAATAGTTTCAACATCCATTGAGCGGTTTTCGCCCAAACGCATGATTGAACCTTTACCAAATTGTTTTTCAATCTGACCCAGTGCCGCTGCTAGTGCCTTTTGTTTGTTTTCATCGTTAGCCATGTTTACTCCCTCGTAAGCAATGAAGTGAAGGGGGCTGCCCCACTGCTGATAAACCGTTTCTGATGCTATGTCTAATAAGACTCGTTGTTTAATAAACATTTATTTAAAAAACAATGTTTATAAGTCCACGTTTCGTAAATCAATTTATAAAGCCGATGTGCTTTATAAGATCAATATGGTTTATACGACCAAAATACTGGAATCAATTATACTGTATAATCATACAGCATCAAGTTAATTTTTTATGATTTCTTCCAGCAATGTTTTTAAAGAAAAAATCACAGACTGGAGACGAACAGAATTACGGTCACCAGTGAAAAGTCGGCGATATGATTTTGTATATCTCTTTGTGCCATCACGGACGGCAAATCCAAAACAAACGGTGCCAACCGGTTTCTCTTTGCTGCCACCATCCGGCCCGGCGATACCACTGACTGAAACCGCAAAATCAGCCTTAGCAGCGTCTAATGCTCCCAAAGCCATTTCTTTCACAACCTGCTCACTGACGGCTCCTGACTCGACTAATGATATCGGTGAAACACCCAGCATTTCACATTTTGAATCATTACCGTAAGTCACAAAGCCACGATCAAAATAGGCAGAGCTTCCCGCAACATCTGTGATCACCTTGGCAATCCATCCTCCTGTGCAGGATTCTGCACAGGTAATAGACAGATTTTTCTGGCGTAACCTTTTTCCTAGTTCAATACTAAGCTGATTCAGGATTTTTTCATCCATAGTACGCCTTTAACTCTGTAAGAAATTAATTTTTCCGAAGCAGATCCCAAATCCATAATCCACCGATTGCTAAAGAGAATAGTATTCCAAAGCCAATACCTATAGTAATAACGGATATTTGTAACATGGTGGAAATTAAGTATAACCCCAGCATGATCAACATTGCGCTGTTTTCACCAAAATTCTGTACTGCAACAGCTTTACCAGCGCCCATTTCATGCTTCCCATGTTCCTGTAACAACGCATTTAATGGCACCACAAAAAGACCACCACACAAACCAATCGTAATCAGGAATAGGTATGAATGCCATATTGAGTGTTGCAAGACAAACATGATAACAATAATACCAATAAGTATTCCGGCTGGCATACAGCGGCGCACCGTACTCAGTGTAATAAACCTTGCAGCTAATCCCGCTCCCGCAATAATGCCGATAGCAACCACAGCGTTCATCAAGGTTGGCGTTGTATTCCCCTCAACTCCCAGAACAACGGGAACCCACGCAACCAACAAAAAGCGCAGAGTGACCCCCGCCCCCCAAAACAGGCTGGTTCCAACCAAAGAAAAACGGGTTTCCGAGTTATTCCAAAGGGCAGAGATTACCGAGATAAAATCCTGCAACATTGCTTTAAGATCCCAGCCTTTTCCCTGCCGGGCAGCCACTAAACGGGGTATATACAAATTGGCGACTACTGCCGCGCTATACATCAGGGCACATATTCCTAATGCAATAAACAGGTTTATATCAGAAAGAAAACCACCCACTACAGAACCAATCAGAATGGCAGCAATAGTCGAAGCTTCCATCAATCCATTGGCTTTGACCAGATGGCTGCCGTCTGTCAATTCCCCTAAAATGCCATATTTGGCCGGAGAATAGGCCGCCGCCCCGATCCCCACAAGGGTATATCCCAAGAAAGGATTAATATCAATACAGATGCTGATGGCTCCCAGCAATTTGATGCCATTGGAAAAGAGCATAACCCTGCCTTTCGGGAACCGATCAGCAATTTGCCCCACAAAAGGGGCAAATACGATATAGGTCAGCACAAAAACCATTTGCAGAGCCGGCAGGCTCCAGCCCGGATAAGATTCAGCTTTCAATTGAGCCAATATCGCAAAGAATAGGGCATTGTCGGCAAAAGCGGAGAGAAACTGGGATAGTAAAACAGCCTTCATTCCCCGGTTTAACAATGGTTGTGTTTCCACAGTACCATTCATTTTTTTACTCCTGTTCTGCCATTTTTCTTAATGTGACAAAATCAGGTTTGCCACTGCCCAGCAAAGGTAATTGCTTCACATAACGAATATCACGTGGAACTGCCAGTTCAGGTATCCCAATTTGACGGGCGGTGAGTAACATGACGCTTCGGTTCAAAACGGTATCTGTTGTAAACAACACCAATGCCTCACCCTTGCTGCGGTCCCCCTTTGCTGTTACTGCATGCAGAGCTTCGGGCGAAACACGTAAAGCTATTTGTTCTACAGCTTCAAGAGAAACCATTTCACCTGCCAGTTTGGCAAAACGCTTTACTCGTCCTTTGATCGTACAGAAACCTTCTTCATCAATGGATACAATATCACCTGTGTCATACCAGCCTGTCTGGATATTTCCTTCCGCATCTTCTGCCGTCGGCGGTTCCAGACGATCCGGGGCTTCAACCCGCAAATAGCCCTTCATCAGATTTGGCCCACGAACTTGCAGACGCCCGCCCTCTTCAATTCCCGGCACAGGTAATAAGCGAGTTTCCATACCCGGCAAAATTCTTCCTACTGTACCTACTTTAGCTGCCATTGGGACATTGATAGCGACAACAGGAGCGCATTCGGTCACGCCATAGCCTTCCAGAATCCGGATACCAAATTTATCCTGCCAGACACGCTTAGTCTCTTCCGACAGTTTTTCTGCACCAGCAACGACATAGCGCAAACGGGAGAAGTCATAAGGATGAGCATAGCGGGCATAATTACCCAGAAAAGTTGAGGTTCCGAACAGAACAGTACAGTTCTGATCATAGACAACTTCAGGAACAACACGGTAATGCAGTGGGTTCGGGTACAGAAATACACGGCTTCCTGACATCAGGGGAGTGAATAACCCAACGGTCAGCCCAAACGCATGGAACAAAGGTAAAGACGACATAAAACGATCCTGTGGAGTAAAATCAGCTATCGTTTTAATTTGTTCAACATTTGCCAATAAGCTGGCATGGCTATGCACAACACCTTTCGGTGCCCCTTCAGACCCAGAGGTGAACAGGATAAGTGCATCATCCTCTGGTTTCTGTGAAGACAAAGCCGCTTTTGCGGGAAAAATCAAATGCCAAAGCACCCACAATTTATCTTCCCACGTAATAGTCTCTTTCAAATCTTCAAGGTATACCCAATTTGCTTCTGTTATCTGATCTGGTAGATGCGTAAGCTGACTTTTCTCAAGAAACTGGCGGGAAGTGATGATTGTTTTGATAGTCGCTGCTTGTATCGCATTTTTAATGCCACTGCTTCCTGCCGTGTAGTTCAGCAAAGCAGGTACTCGCCCTTTCAGTGACGTACCATATATTGTGGTTGCCATAGCGGTGGCATTAGGTAATAAAAGCCCGACCCTTTCACCTTCCTGAGTAAAGCGTCCTAAAATCCGGCTAAAACCCAATATCTTTTTCAGAAATGTATGATAACTATCTTCTTTCAGTGCAATATCTTCAATACAGGGTTTAAAACGCCCGAAACGCTTTTGGGCAGCGAGATACGCGCTGAATAACGTTTCTTTTGGGCGAGTCTGCATCCTCACATCCATCATAACAGCATGCAGTTTCTCTCCTGCCAGACGGCGGCGACTGTTAGAGTCCGGCGCATCTGGCATTGGGAAATCCATTGCAGGTAAAATCCGGATGGTGACTTTAGGGAACCAATGCTGCTTCATGACGCCTCTTAACCGCCCGAATACGCTTTGTTCCGCTCCATCAATACGGATAGGCACGATTTTTGCGTCTGACTTCGCCGCAATAAATGCTGCACCATCGTAGATTTTCATCAGGGAGCCCGTTACCGTGATCCGACCTTCAGGAAAAATCACTATCGGGCGACCTTTGTCAATTTCCTTAACTAGTGTCCTGATTGCCATCGGATTGTTTGGATCCAAAGGTACAACATCAGCAAAAGGTTTAATAAATTTGAGAAAGCCCTTTGTCGCAATATTGGAATAAATGGCAAATACTGGTTTTCCCGGCAGGAAAAGCCCTATCAGGAGCCCATCAAGAAAGGAAATATGATTGGGTGTAATAATACATTTAGGGTGTTTTAAATGCTTATCGTCACCTTCGACTGTCACTCTGAAGAGTACACGTACAAGTAATCTCAGAACCTTTAAGAGTATATCCATATCTCAATCCATATATCTCAATATAAATAATTAAATAAAATTAAAGTGAGTGAGTAGAATGATACTATAAGAGGTATAAATGATCTGAGATACAGGATTTATTAGTCTTATAATAAATAAGCGTAAAAATAAAAAAATATATCAAATTATCTGTTTATATTGACTTAATATATAGCTTTGAATTTCAAGAACGATATTTTCTATCGATAAGGCCGCATCCACAATGAGGTGCGCACATTCACAATAGAGTGGTTCCCTCTCTGCCAATACTCCGGTTATTTCTTCTGTTATGGATTTTCCGGTCAGGCTGGGACGCTGTGAATTCTCCGGATTAAGAGAGAGCCTCTCTACCAAAACGGAAGCGGGTGCCTGCAAATAAACCACAATACCGTTTTGCCGCATATACTGCCGATTTTCCGCTGCTAACACCATTCCACCACCGGTAGACACAACTCTGTTTCGCTGACTAACCGCTTTCAGTGTTTCACTTTCCAGCTTTCTGAAATAATCCCAGCCACGCTGTTCAACAAGCTCTGCAATTGTCATTCCACAAGAAGTCTGGACATCTTCATCAGTGTCAACAAATTGATACGATAATACTTCAGCCAACACATTACCTATTGTCGTCTTCCCTGCACCTCGTGCACCCACGATAAATAGAGTCTGTTTCATTTCGTTGCTTTCCTGAAGTTTTGTGTTGTTAAACCTAAATACAAAGTATAGTAACTAAACATTTACACCTGTGTAAAAAATATATTTCTTGTATATAAAAAGCCACACTTTACATTAAGTGTGACTTACTCTGATTAAATATTATTTAAAATGAATATTGTCATTATCGACGGGAAAGGTAATCTCCGTAACCAATCCATTTGTAAGTCGTCAGAGCATCCAGACCCATTGGGCCTCTGGAGTGTAGTTTCTGAGTACTGACAGCAACTTCAGCGCCTAAACCAAACTGACCACCATCAGTAAAGCGTGTGCTTGCATTTACATATACCGCCGAAGAGTCAACACGATGAACAAAATAATCAGCATGTTGTAAACACTCCGTCAGAATAGCATCCGAATGGGCTGTACCATAATGACGTATATGCTCAATCGCATTATCAATATTGCTGACAATTTCCACATTCATATCCAAAGAAAGCCATTCATCACAATAGTCTTCTTCTGTCACGGCAACCACTTTTGCCGGGCCATCCTGTAGCAATGCCATTGCTGACGCACCGGCATGCAGTGTTACGCCTTGCTCTTTCATTCTGGCACTCAGTTCCGGCAGGAAATCAGCGGCTATTTTTTCATGTACTAGCAAAGTTTCCAATGCATTACATGCGCTTGGGCGCTGAATTTTAGCATTAGTGATAACTTCCAGTGCCTTTTCAAAATTCACATGCTCATCCACAAATGTGTGACAAACGCCAATTCCTCCGGTGATTACCGGAATAGTGGACTGCTCACGACAAAGTTTATGCAAACCGGCACCACCACGCGGGATCAACATATCGATATAGCGATCCATTTTCAGCATTTCGGCAACCAGATCACGATCTGGCTTATTAATTGCCTGTACTGCTGAGGCTGGCAAGCCACTTTGTTCCAGCGACTGCTGAATGACTTTAACCATTGCCTGATTGGTATGATGAGTTTCCTTACCACCACGCAATATCACTGCATTCCCTGTTTTCAGGCACAATGATGCTACATCAATCGTAACGTTGGGACGGGCTTCATAAATCACCCCAATTACCCCAAGAGGAACACGGCGGCGACTCAGTTGCAGCCCGCTATCCAACAGTTGCCCATCCATCACTTGACCGACAGGATCAGCCAGACGGCAAACCTGACGGACGTCATTAGCAATCGCACTCAAACGCTCAGGAGTCAGTAATAAGCGATCAAGTAATGCTTCATTCATACCCTGTTTGCGGGCTTGTTCCATATCCTGCTGATTGGCTGTGAGGATCACTTCTGCTTCTTTTTCAAGTAAATCAGCAATGTGACTCAGGGCCTGATTTTTCTGACTAGTACTTAATTGAGCCAGTTGCCATGATGCTGCCTTGGCTGCTTTTCCCATCTGCTCTAGCATGGTGGAATCCTTAACTTACGATCATATCATCACGGTGCACAGCAACTGCACCATATTCATAACCTAATATCCGGCTGATTTCCTGTGAGTGACGGCCTGCAATCAGGCGTAAAGCATCACTGTTGTAACGGCATACACCGTGAGCCAGTTTCTTACCGGATAAACTACAGATGCGAACCACTTCACCACGGGAAAAGTCGCCTGAAATACTTTTAATGCCTTTCGGCAGTAAAGAGCTGCCTTTTGCGAGAATAGCCGCTTCTGCGCCATCATCGACAATAATTTCACCCGCAGAAGGAGCGCCGAAAATCCAGCGTTTGCGATTTTCCATCGGGCTGGTCAGGCCATGAAAACGAGTTCCCACCGATTTTTCTTCAATCACATCAGCAATCACATTTTCTCTGTTACCGGCAGCGATGATGACATCAATGCCGGCACGGCCAGCAATGCCTGCCGCCTGAAGTTTTGTTGCCATTCCCCCTGTTCCGAGACCTGATACACTGTCTCCGGCCATCATTTTGAGTTCATCGCTAATATCGTGTACTTCACGGATAAGTTTAGCATCAGGATTATTACGGGGATCAGCAGTATACAGACCTTCAATATCTGTCAGGAGCAATAACTTATCTGCAGTGCCCAGAATTGCCGCCAGTGCAGAAAGATTATCGTTATCACCGACTTTAATTTCCGCCGTTGCTACCGCATCATTCTCGTTGATAATAGGGATAATGTGATTATCAAGCAGTGCATGCAACGTATCCCTTGCGTTCAGGAAACGTTCGCGATCTTCCAGATCGGCACGAGTCAGTAACATCTGCCCGACATGGATGCCATAGATAGAGAAAAGTTGCTCCCATAGCTGAATCAGGCGGCTTTGCCCTACGGCTGCAAGCAATTGCTTTGAGGCAATGGTGGCCGGAAGATCCGGATAACCCAAGTGTTCCCGACCTGCTGCAATTGCACCGGAAGTCACAATAATAATACGGTGACCTTTCTCATGTAACTGCGCACATTGCCGAACCAACTCTACTATGTGAGCGCGATTCAAACGGCGGGAACCCCCTGTCAGTACACTCGTTCCCAGTTTCACAACCAATGTTTGTCGGCCATTCATCATATTTCTGCCATTATTAATTTGAAAAAGCTAATTTGAAAAAACAATAAATTCAAAACACATTCAAAAAACAGTGCTCAGTTTTAGCAGGAGAGAAGCATTATGCCAACTGGCATAACATAAAATTCAAAAAAAGTTGATTTATACCCTGTGAATTTCAAGATACAACCAAAAGTCGGCCTCTGATAATAGACAGAAGAGTATCAGCACACCCCGGCAACATAGACAAAACTGTGGCCGGGGTGTAGCTATCGAAAAAACAGCGCAACCAGCAAGGCTGCAACTTAAAATCTGTCGGGGATAAAATAAACCCGGTTAGTAGACTTAATTCTGTGGAGTGAAGGTATTTTCGGATGGGCTAAGTGTGAGTTTAAGGTTACCCAAAGAATCAGACAGGCGTTGATGAAACGCCTGTAATGTCGATTCAAGCTGCCTGAGATCTGCTTCTTTTTTGATACTCATAGGCAGCCACTCACCATGTTTATCAAACAGACCTATCTGATAATTATAAACGAACCCTTTTTCCTGTCGTTCCAATTCTAGCCACCAGCCCCAGAACTCCCGTTTTTCTGGCGCTGCTTTAGCACTCACGCAGACCGCCAGACAATCAAAGAAGAAATAGTCATTTTGGCATTTTAACTCGCGTAAATAAGGCCCTAATGCAGAAAAACTCTTCAACAACTTATTTCTGGAATAATTTACGGGTACAGTCATACAAAGGTCTCCTTTATAAACAGAAGAACAGTTGTATCAAATGATTAAAAAATATCAATGATTAAATTTCAGTTTAGTTAACTTTATCTTTCAACCATACACTTGCTGCGTGTAACGCATTACTGAAACCACTATAAGCAGGCATAGCAGGAATAGCTAATAAAGAGCCATCCAGCGAAGATCTGGCAATCAGTTTTGAATCTTCCGCCGGGCTAAAAATGTCATCCTTCCAATACACTGAGAACATTGGCACAGAACAGCGACGACCGAGTAACCCCTGATTTTTTAATGAATAACAACTCAGTTCTGAACGCAAAACGGCTTCATCCACATGATAGATACCCAAACGACTGGCGAGTATATCGATATACATTGACGGAATTTTCTGCTGCAATCTCTCATTATGCAGCAATTCATGAACAACCGGGCTGACCACTGCCACACCCTTAATAAGACTGGATTCCAGATAGGCAAGACGAACGGCAATATTGGCACCGAAACGGAAACCAAAAATACCTATTCTTGTGTGATCGATCCACGGGATGCTATCTAATTGCTGCAATACCTGCTGATGAAGAGCGCAGGTATCCTGTGTCAGCGTAAATCTCGCTGAATAACCTACGGAAGGCATATCCACCGTTAGCATCGCAAAACCCTGTGGTGAGAAATGGTCCCGAAACAGTCGCCAGCAATCACTTTGCAGGCTATCAATACCAGAGCAAACCAGTATTGTTGGGCATGGTTCCTGAACTCCGGGAGGAATATGCAATAAACCGGTAACAGTTTTGCCATCTTCCAACTGAAATTTCAGTTTTTTCAATTGATAGTCAGAGAAATGTGCTGCATTTTCATAGGCTTTATTAGCCAGAACAACCGCCTGATCAGCCAGCTCATCACCGTGCAGATGAGGATAAGCGGCAATGCTGTATAACATTGAAGCTCTTAACCAACACTGACTGGCTTCAGACGCCTGCTCAACATGTTGTGCTTTCTGTTGCCAGAGCATAGCCTGCTGTGACCATTCATATACCCAGTTCCCTTTGCGATAGCCAATTACCGTATCCAATAGATGATCATAACTGCGTTCAGCATCTGTTACCGCAATCCTGCTGAGGATCTCCTGAATCTCCAGCGGATTGATGCCCCTCCAGATCCAGGCAAGCCAGTTAATCATTCGATACCAGCGTTCCTGATGTTCGCCACCGAGCATTTTATTATCAGCATGAGCTGATGATGGCAAAACGTATTTTACCAATGTAGACGTTTCCTGCTGTTTAACCTGCGGTTTAAACAGTGATTCTGAAAGGTTCTGTTTAGTCATGACAAAGAAATTTATTACTGCTTATTACAAGATATCCAATAAGTTCTGAGCTGCATTGCGATAACAAAAGAATACCAGATTCGTCGGAACGAATTTGCTCAGCCAAAGGCTGGCCTCCGGTGAGAAGCAAGAGACTCTCTCATTAAAATCCCCAGTGGCATAGATAACTATGTGACTGGGGCGTCATTATGTAAAGCAAAGCAACCAGCAAAGAAATAACTGGAAAAATGAAGGGAATAATTACTGATCGCAAATAGGTGGCACGAACATTACGCCCATATCCCACGGCTGTTCAATCCATGTATTCTGAGGGATATCAATCACATAATCATCTACTAACGGACGACCTGCTGGTTTGGCAAAAATCGTCACAAAATGCGCTTTTGGATACATATCACGAATTGCCTGAGCAGTTCCGCCGGTATCAACCAAATCATCAACAACGATAAAGCCTTCTCCATCTCCTTCGGCTTTCTTCAGCACCGTTAACTCACGCTGATTATTGTGGTCATAGCTGGAAATACAGACTGTATCAACATGGCGAATACCCAGCTCACGGGCCAGCAAGGCCCCCGGCACAAGACCTCCACGACTTACAGCAATAATGCCTTTCCACTGCTCTACAGGAAGTAAACGCTGCGCCAGTTTACGGGCATGTATTTGCAACATATCCCACGTTACGACATATTTTTCGCTCATAAAATTTGATCCTGGAAACTAAGAATATTTTCAGAAAAGAGTTTGTTGCGGAATAAAGGTTGCGCGGGATTATAGTGATTTGAGCCCGCAAAAACCAGCAAAAACAAGGAACATCCTGATCCTGAAAGCGCATTACTAATCAGAAAATGGTATTCTCAGGCATAACATAGACACTGGGCAGCTCAAGATGATAAAGCCCCCCGAGATGTCAAACATTACACTTATTATTTCATCAAGATGAAGTTACAGGAGATTCGCCGTGTCCGAATTATCAACATTATCCCCCCAACCATTATGGGATATTTTTGCTAAAATTTGCTCCATTCCACATCCATCCTATCATGAGGAAGAACTTGCTTCTCACATCATTGAATGGGCTGAGGATAAAAACCTCCATGTTGAACGTGATGAAGTCGGTAATATCCTGATAAGAAAACCGGCCACAAAGGGCATGGAAGACCGTAAAACGGTCGTACTTCAGGCTCATCTTGATATGGTTCCGCAAAAGAACAACGATACACAGCACGATTTCGCGAAAGATCCTATTCGTCCTTACATTGATGGTGACTGGATAACCGCAGAAGGTACAACACTGGGCGCAGATAATGGTATTGGTATGGCTTCCGCGCTGGCAGTGCTGGCAGATGAATCTGTCAAACACGGCCCTCTGGAAGTGTTACTGACAATGACTGAAGAAGCGGGTATGGATGGCGCATTTGGTCTTCAACCGGGCTGGTTGCAGGCTGATATTCTGATCAACACCGATTCAGAAGAAGAAGGCGAAATCTATATGGGCTGTGCCGGTGGGGTAGATTATGTTTCAACACTACCACTTTCCCGCGAACCTCTGCCTGCAAACTATCAAACACTACAACTGACCATTAAAGGATTAAAAGGTGGTCATTCCGGTGGTGATATCCATCTGGGATTAGGTAATGCCAATAAATTACTGGCCCGCTTCCTTGCTGAATACAGTGATGAACTGGAGCTGAAACTGATCCATTTACAGGGGGGTACTCTGCGTAATGCAATCCCTCGTGAAGGCTCCACTATCATCGCCGTACCAGCAGCTCAACTGCCAAAACTACATCAGGTAAAAGATAATTATCTGGAAATACTGAAGAACGAATATGCGGTCGCTGAAACTAACCTGACTCTTTTGTTGGATGACGTCAAAACCTCATCACAGGCATTAACGGCAGATTGTCAGTCCCGCTTTATCGCTATGCTGAATACAATGCCTAACGGTGTTATTCGCATGAGTGATGTTGCAAAAGGTGTTGTAGAAACATCCCTGAATGTGGGTGTTGTCAATATGGAAGAAGACCACGTCGAGGTTATCTGCCTTATCCGTTCACTGATTGAAAGTGGCAAGGCTTATGTTGTCGGGATGCTCAACTCTCTGGCCAAAATTTCCGGCGCAGAAGCAACAGCAAGTGGTGACTACCCGGGCTGGCAGCCGGATGCCGATTCTCCGGTAATGCACTTAGTGCGTGAAACTTACCACCAACTGTTCGACAGTACACCAAACATTATGGTAATTCACGCAGGTCTGGAATGTGGATTATTTAAAAAACCCTACCCTGATATGGATATGGTTTCCATTGGCCCAACTATCCGTGGTGCCCACTCACCTGATGAAAGGGTTCACATTAAGAGTGTTGGCCAGTACTGGCAATTATTGACTGCTATCCTGAAAGCGATCCCAGTGAAAGAATAATGCAGTTCTCCCCTGTCTACAGACAGGGGAATATCCCTTCTTCATATTCCCTACGCTATTTTGCAGTATCTTTTCCATGATAGCTTCCTGTAATACTTTTTCTTTAATTTTTTTCGTAAAGCATATTTTTATAAAACATACCCGTATAAAAGATTGCTAACAAACCCGCATTACAACTCAAGCAATAGCTGTCGTTCCAGTTGTGGGCTTTGTAATGTCACATGCAGACCAACTAAGCGGACTCCTCTGCCTTCCCGACGTGTCTCCCAAGCCTGTTGGGCAACCTTCAGCAGATCCTGTTTATCCAGTAACGGATGAGTATGTTCCTGTGTGGTTAGCTGAAAATCATCAAATTTTAATTTAATACCCTGACGAGCAATGCGGAGATCTGGTTTGACCTTTCCCAGCCTTTTTTCCAGCTCGGGATAAAGCTGTTCAATCAACTCAACACAATCACGCCAGTCATGAATATCCTGCGCCAGCGTTTTCTCTACCCCAACAGACTTACGTAAACGATCAGGTTTTATCAGGCGCTCATCAATACCATGACAGCGCTGCCAGAGCACAAGTCCAAATTTACCCAGTTTTTTTATTAATGCTAACTTGTCATAGTTTTGTACATCAGAACAAAGTACTAACCCCATATCGGACAGGCGCCCGGCGGTGACTTCCCCCACTCCGGGAATTTTACGTAATGGCAGAGATTGCACAAAATCGTCAACCTGTGTGGGTGAAATCAAATACTGACCGTTGGGTTTATTGATATCAGAAGCTATTTTTGCCAGAAATTTAACGGGGGCAATTCCCGCTGAAGCCGTTAGCTGCAATTCATCAAAAATCACCTGTCGAATTTCTTTGGCAATTAATGTTGCTGAACCATGACAATGCTGGCTATTTGTCACATCCAGATACGCTTCATCCAGCGACAAGGGTTCGATCAACTCAGTATAGCGGGCAAAAATCTGACGGATATGTTGAGAAACTTCTTTATAGTAGGCCATACGCCCTGAAATTACTTTCAGTTGAGGACACAACTTCATTGCCATTGAGGTAGACATAGCACTGTGTACACCGTAACGGCGGGCAGGATAATTTGCAGTACTGATGACACCCCGCCTGTCAGCACTACCACCAACAGCTATCGGGATATCGCGGAGTGACGGATTATCCCGCATTTCAATGGCAGCAAAAAAGCAGTCCATATCGATATGAATAATTTTGCGCATCTGAACTCTCCACGACAAAAAATACTGTATAAATATACAGAATGAATTCATGATATGCTACTTTTTTTAATCTGTTCTGTTACTGCGCAACTTTCATTTCACTATCGTCTCTCACTATCTGAACAATATTTCATCTTTGTTAAGATGAAAATTATCACCTCACGATAATTCATTAATTAGTCTAGTAACATTTAAAATAACAAAACTATCAAAATTTATTATTTATTTTCATTGATATAAAAAATAAACTGCAGTTTTGTGCGATTCATGGCAGACAGATTTAACTAAAACCAACAGCAAACAATAAACTATTACAAATCACACAAAATGAGAAACCTCTTGCACAAATATCACCCTAACATTCTCAAACCCTGTTAAATTTGACTCCAAAGTAAGGACTCTGATGAGCAACAATCGTTCTTTTTATCTATATCAGATATCTGATATTCTGTTTACTTCGTCAACAAGAGCATTTGGTATGCTATTTTCCTGGTGGATGATTGAAATACTAAAGCTAGAATTAAAACTCGGCTGGTTTATCTTTTTTTGTTGGCTATTTCAGATTTTATTCTTAATTAAATTTGGAGAAATAGGTGACAAAATAAATAAAAGAAGTGTTGTGCTGTACTGTACTATCCCTTCTTTTATTCTTTTTGTTATCTCTAACCTATTAGACAGCAATTTTTATTTATCATTAGGCCTGATATATATTGCAACATCAGTTGCCACGGCTATCATTCAGCCTATAGGAATAAGTATTATTCCTGAAATAATGGATAACAAAAAACTAGACAGGGCATTTAAATATCGAGGTCTGGTAAACTCTATTAATACCATGCTTGGCCCGGCAATTTCCGGATTAATTATTCATTACTTTAATATTGGTGGCTCATTGATTTTTATTGCCGTAATGTCATTACTGCCACTGATTGGGTTTTATTTTATTAAAACAAATTCAGAAAAAAAGCCAGAGGAAGCCGAACATCGCGGGCAAAAAAGTATTAGGATCATTACCAAAAATTCAACAGAGATAAGGCTTTCATTTGTTGCGGCTTTTTTTAATTTTGCGATTACACCATTAATCATGTACATCCTGCCTATTATCATTCTGAATCAGTTTAAACTAAGTGCCTTGCATGTTGGCATTGCTGAGGCAACCTTTGGGATTGGCATGATGCTAGGCAGCCTTGTTATTATCAATCAGATAAATAAGATTTTCTGTAAGGCTCATACTGCTTTTATTGCAGCATTGACTATGGCGCTCTGTATTGCCGGTATATCTCATGCCGATTCTTTTACTGAATTATGCTGTTACATGTTGATCTGTGGAATAGGGTTAGTAATTTACAATATAAATACCACCTCCATTCGTTGCCTTGCAACACCAGAAAATTATCGTAATTCAATGGAATCTAAATTCACTGCTATTTGTATGGCATCCATTCCTCTGGGCATGCTGACAGCCACTTATATTATTGAGAGTTATGATATTAAAATATTATTACTCGGCTTTTCTTTCTTCATGGCATTAATCTCATTATTGATTCTCTCTTCACCTAAATATATTGAGATATCAAAAATGTCAGAAAGCCAGTTAAATGGATACTACGAAAAAATCTATCCTGAGGCATTTTATACTAAAAAATAAATCATTACGTTGGCCTGCAATAATATTGCAATTGCAGGCCAACTTTGATTTATACCCCGTTAGGAAAAATTAGCGTCTGCCCCGGAGATTCACGATTCAAATGAATAAAATTCAGATGCTTCTCATAATGGTCGAGAATATCACTGATAATCTGTTCTTTTGTATATCCCATCAAATCATTACCCTGAGTTCCCTCTATCAAGAAAGTTTCCAGCCGGAAATAATATGATTTGCCTAATCTTGCACGGTAAGTAAACCCGGGAACAGAATAACGCTGAGGCCAAATCTGATAGATAAAATTCTGCTCATCTCCCAGATCGACAATCAACTCAATTGGAGTAAGACGTTTATCTTCTTCTGACGACAGAATAGTAAACTGCACACTTGCACCACGTAACTCCAGCTCTTTTGCAACTTCCTGCATCGCAGGGCGACACACCATATCCAACATACGCTGAGTACTTTTCGTACCCGGGAAATGCATCATACGGCTCAGGCGCTGTTTCCAGTTCAACGATCCATTATCATGCACCAATGTCGGAGATGTATTCTGCAATGCGCTGGCTTTGCGGAAATCCTCAACCCGCAACGATTTATACAACCCCGCCATGATAAAAAAGATCACAAAACTAAAAGGCAACCCCATAATTACCGTCATATTCTGTAACGCTGAAATGCCATCAGTCATCAAAATACCCAGCGTCAGTACACCAATCGCCACAGACCAGAATATCCGCAACCAGTTCGGTGCATCGTTATTAATGTCACTGAGATTAGAAGTGAAATTGCCTAGAACCAGTGAGCCAGAATCTGCTGACGTAACATAAAACAACAGCCCTGTAATTGTGGCAACTGAAGCACTGAACGTGAAAGCCGGATAAAGTGCCAGCAGGTTATAAAACCCTCGCTCAGGATGAACTAACACCGTTTCCGCTAATTCGTGGTTGCCGTGAAGAATTTCATATAACGCGCTATTGCCAAAAACAGACAGCCAAATCAGGGTAAACACAAATGGAATGATCAGAGTACCCATCACAAACTGGCGGATCGTACGACCTCGGGAAATACGGGCAAGAAATAACCCGACAAACGGTGACCAGGCAACCCACCACGCCCAGAAGAACAGTGTCCAGCTATTCATCCATTCCGTCGGGCGCTCAAACGCGAAGCTATTGAGTGTCATGCCCATAAACCGGCTGATGTAATCACCCACATTCTGTACCAGCCCATTAAGCAAAAACTCTGTATCTCCTACAAACAGAATAAACAGCACTAATCCTAACGCCAGCAGTACATTCAGCTCAGACAGAAACCGAATACCCTTGTTCACACCAGAGGTGACAGACACTGTTGCCACAATAACCGACAGCAATATCAGCCCGCCCTGAACCCCCAATCCCTGCGGCAGTCCAAACAACACTTTTAGTCCGTAGTTTAACTGTACAACCCCGATCCCAAGTGTTGTCGCGATGCCAAAAATCGTCCCTATCACTGCGGCAATATCCACGGTATGACCAATCGGTCCTTTGATACGATTCCCGAAAATAGGGTAAAGCGCCGAACGGATAGTTAATGGCAGATTGTAACGATAACTGAAATAGCCCAGTGCAATCCCCATCAAAGCATACATAGACCAGCCCGTCAGGCCATAGTGAAACAGTGTCCACACCATCGCCTGACGAGCTGCTTCAATTGTTTCCCCTTCACCCGTTGGCGGACGCATATATTGAGTAATCGGCTCAGCCACGGAGAAAAACATCAAATCAATGCCTATGCCAGCCGCAAACAACATTGCCGCCCAACTGAGCAGACTGAACTCAGGTTTGGATTGTTCCGGCCCCAGCTTAATAGCGCCAAAGCGGGAAGCTGCCACAAAAATGACAAAGACAATGTAAAGCGTGGCTGCCAGCAAGTAGTACCAACCAAATGTTTTCGAAACCCAGTTAAGGGTGTTTTTTATCCAGATGCTTGTTGCATCCGTAAAGAAGAGCGTGAAAAGCGAAAAGAGAATAATTAATGCGGCTGAGGTAAAAAAAACGACAGAGTTTAGTGAATCCTTCTGAGTATTTTTTGGACTGTCTCCGGTATTCATAGGCAGTTCCTGAAGTAAGTTAAAAGAAAAAAACAAAAAAGAGCAATATCCATAATATATTGAATAACATGATAAAAATTAAAACACTTTCTATAACTCCAACTGATTTTTGTAAAAATATTGTAATAAAACATATTTAATTTTGATTGAACATTCAATCAAAAAAAAGTTTAATAGCCATCGAATCATTGATTGCTGAGCGTAAAGTCATGCCCAAAGTTGGAATACAGTCAATAAGAAAACAGCAACTTATTGATGCTACATTAGCTGTCATCAATGAAGTTGGAATGCAGGAAGCAAGTATTGCGCAAATAGCCAAAAAAGCGGGCGTTTCTAACGGTATCATCAGCCATTACTTCAAAGATAAGAATAAGTTACTTGAAGCGGCCATGCGGCACTTATTGCATCAACTTCAGATGGCGGTGGCACGACGATTAAGGCTGCTCGACAACGCAACCCCTCTTCACAGGCTAAAAGCCATCATTGAAGGAAATTTTGACACCAGTCAGATTAATAGTGCAGCCATGAAAACCTGGCTGGCTTTTTGGGCAAGCAGTATGCATCAACCCAGTTTATACCGCTTACAGCAAGTCAACGAACGTCGGCTATATTCCAATATCTGTGTCGAATTCAGCAGGGCTTTGCCCAGAAGAGAAGCACAGCTTGCAGCACAGGGGCTGGCAGCTCTGATTGACGGCATCTGGCTGAGAAGTGCCTTAAGTAGCAAACCTTTTGACGTAGAAAGTGCATTCACTATTACTTTCGATTACATCGAACAGAAACTCAGATGACCACTCTTCCTGAATTCTGACCTAAGGAGAACCCATGACCCGTTTTGGTTTACAGAAACTTTATATCCACGGTGCTTATGTTGACAGTACCCATCCTGATAAAAATATTTTTGATGCTGTCAATCCGGCTAATGGTGAAATCATTGCACAGTTACAATCTGCAACTGAACAAGATGTTCAACTAGCAGTGGAAAGTGCGCAAAAAGGGCAGAAAATTTGGGCAGCAATGACGGCGACAGAACGTTCCCGGATCCTGCTTAAAGCCGTTGATATTCTGCGTGAACGCAATAATGAACTGGCTGAACTGGAAACGCTGGATACCGGTAAACCGCTCTCTGAAACCCAGCAAGTTGACATCGTTACCGGTGCCGATGTTCTGGAATATTATGCGGGCCTGATCCCGGCACTCGAAGGCCAGCAAATTCCATTGCGTGAATCCTCTTTTGTCTATACGCGGCGAGAACCACTGGGTATCGTCGCAGGCATTGGGGCATGGAACTATCCAATCCAAATTGCTCTGTGGAAATCAGCCCCTGCACTGGCAGCGGGTAATGCCATGATTTTCAAACCCAGTGAAGTGACATCTCTCACCGCCCTGAAACTTGCTGAAATTTATACCGAAGCGGGTCTGCCTGATGGTGTATTTAACGTACTGACAGGCATGGGGCATGAAGCTGGCCATTATCTGGCTATCCATCCGAAAATTGCCAAAATGTCTTTTACCGGCGGAATCACTACCGGTAAAAAAGTGATGGCTAATGCATCCGGTTCAACACTGAAAGAAGTCACGATGGAACTGGGTGGAAAATCTCCGCTGATTATTTTTGACGATGCCAATCTGGATCGGGCGGCCGATATTGCCATGATGGCAAACTATTTCAGCTCTGGTCAGGTCTGTACTAACGGCACACGTGTTTTTGTCCCGAAAACACAGCTTCCCGATTTTGAAAATAAAATAATGGAGCGCGTTAAACGTATCCGCATTGGTTCACCTCTCGATCTGAATACTAATTTTGGCCCTCTGGTGAGTTTCCCCCATATGGAATCGGTGCTGCGCTATATAGAAAGCGGTAAAAATGCGGGCGCTCGGTTGCTGTATGGTGGTCAACGCCTGATGGACGGTGAGCTGGCGAAAGGGGCATTTGTCGCACCAACCGTCTTCACAGACTGCACAGATGACATGCTTATTGCACGGGAAGAAATTTTCGGCCCGGTGATGTCTATTCTGGCCTATGAAACGGAAGATGAAGTCATCGCCCGTGCTAACAATACGGATTACGGCCTCGCCGCCGGAGTGGTGACAAACGATCTCTCCCGCGCCCATCGCGTAATCCACCAGCTGGAAGCTGGGATCTGCTGGATCAACACTTGGGGGGAATCACCGGCTGTGATGCCGGTCGGCGGCTATAAACATTCCGGTGTCGGTCGCGAAAACGGATTGGTCACACTGCAACATTACACACAGACTAAATCTGTGCAGGTTGAACTGGGTGATTTTGAATCGCTATTTTAAATAATGACTGAAACAGAGGAGATAACAATGGTATTTGACTACATTATTATCGGTGCTGGTTCAGCGGGTAATGTGCTTGCAACTCGTTTAACGGAAGATCCGAATATCACTGTCCTGCTGCTGGAAGCTGGCGGGCCTGATTATCGATTTGACTTTCGCACTCAAATGCCAGCAGCGCTGGCATATCCCTTGCAGGGAACCCGTTATAACTGGGCGTATGAAACCGATCCTGAACCCTATATGAATAATCGCCGTATGGAATGTGGACGAGGCAAAGGGTTAGGAGGCTCATCACTGATCAACGGCATGTGTTATATCCGTGGTAATGCGCTGGATTTTGACCACTGGGCAAAACAGCCGGGTCTGGAAGACTGGTCATACCTTGATTGCCTGCCTTATTTCCGCAAGGCTGAATCACGAGATATCGGTCATAACGATTATCATGGCGGAGATGGCCCCGTCAGCGTGACAACGCCAAAAGCCGGTAATAATGAACTTTTCCATGCAATGGTGGAAGCGGGTATTCAGGCGGGTTATCCGGCTACGGATGATCTGAATGGTTACCAGCAGGAAGGCTTTGGTCCGATGGATCGCACTGTTACTCCCAAAGGCCGTCGTTCCAGCACTGCTCGTGGTTATCTGGATCAGGCCAGACAGAGGGCTAACCTGACCATCATTACCCATGCCTTAACGGATACAATCACATTTGAAGGTAAAACCGCGGTTGGAGTTACTTTTTATCAGGGTAATAATTCCGTACTAACGCAGGTTACAGCACAAAAAGAAGTTTTACTTTGTGCCGGTGCAATAGCTTCTCCACAGATTTTACAGCGTTCAGGGGTTGGCCCTGAGGAAGTTCTGAAAGAATTATCGATTCCTGCGGTGCATATCCTGCCGGGAGTCGGGCAAAATCTTCAGGATCACCTTGAGATGTATCTGCAATACGAATGCCTCAAACCTGTTTCGCTCTACCCTTCTCTCAAATGGTACAACCAGCCCATGATTGGTGCAGAATGGTTATTTAAGGGAACGGGAGTAGGTGCCAGCAATCAGTTTGAAGCCGGTGGTTTTATCCGCACCAGTGAAAAATTTGACTGGCCCAATATTCAGTTTCATTTCCTGCCGGTAGCCATCAATTACAATGGCAGCAATGCAGTCAACGAGCATGGTTTTCAGGCTCATGTTGGTTCGATGCGTTCCCCGAGCCGCGGTCACGTGAAAATCAAATCACGTGACCCACGCCAGCACCCGAGTATTCTGTTTAACTACATGTCTACCGAACAGGACTGGCAAGAATTCCGCGATGCTATCCGTATCACGAGAGAAATTATGGCACAACCTGCTCTCGCGCCCTATTGTGGCCGGGAGATAAGCCCCGGAGCGGATATCCAGACAGATGATCAACTGGATGCTTTTATTCGTGAACGTGCTGAAACCGCTTTTCACCCATCCTGTAGCTGCAAAATGGGGCTTGATGAGATGGCGGTGGTTGATGGTCAAGGACGTGTACATGGTGTTGAGAATTTACGGGTCATTGACGCTTCTATTATGCCGGAAATCATTACCGGTAATCTGAACGCCACAACGATTATGATGGCAGAGAAAATTGCGGATAACATTCGGGGGAATATACCTCTGCCCCGCAGTCAGGCAAAATACTATGTCGCCAATGGCGCTCCCATCCGAAAATCAGGGCTAAGCAGTTCGTCTACAAATTAATACTTATACTCTATGGATTTCGAGTTGCATCGCGGCGGCGAGGGAACACATCCCCGGGAGCATAGAAAACTATGTGACTGGGGGGTGTGAGCGTAGCCAACAAAGAGGCAGCTTGAAAGACGACGGGTATATTGAAAAGTCGATTATTAATACGGGAAATAACGTAGTTATTTATTCGCTATTTTTCCCGTATTAAATATGCTGGTTACAACAAATCTAATTCCATAAAAATATGCTCTGCTCCATCTTCCATATAGATTTCACCTTTGGTTTGATAACCCAGGCTTTCATAAAATGGCTGAGCATGACATTGTGAGGATAAACCAATCGTCGCCACCCCATTTTTGCGGGCATAATTCTCAACAAATTCCATCACCAGACGACCAATTCCTTGACCCCGATAGGCTTTCAAAACAGCAACACGCCCCACTTTGAGCATATCGTTGTGCTGTGGAACGGCTCTTAAGACAGCAATAGGATTTTCAGCATCAAATACCACGACATGCAGGGCAATATCATCATATTCGTCAATGTCAATTTCATCAGCAAATCCTTGCTCATCCGTGAAAACGTACTTACGGATATTGAAAGCATGCTGAATTAATTCAGGGTCTTGTCTTCCTAAACTGTGTTTTATTTTCATTGTTATATCCTAAAAATAATGACGTACAGAAGAATGGAATAGTAAAAATAGTGACAAGAATGTAAAAAAACAAGGGCGCTCTTTACCAGAGCGCCCTTCTGATTTCAACTAACAAACTATATCCAATGGATTTATAAAAGAAACTCGAAAGAGGGAAGGTATTATCCTTCTTCTTTCTTACCATCATCACCTTTAAGTTTATTAATTAAATCATCCGTTTTTTTATCGGCCTCGGACTTTATTTCTTTCGATTTCGATTTTGCATCATCTGTAAGCTGATTAATTTTATCCGTAGCCTGCTGCTGTATTTCCCCTGTTTTATTTTTCAGCTGATCAGCTGCGTCATTGACAGATTTCGTGATGTCATTCTTTAAATCTTCCGTTTTGGATGGCAGTTGGCTTATGGTTTTCTCCGTCGAACTCCCCGTACTACTCTGGACGTCCTTCGAATTATTTACCGCTTTCTGGTCTTCATGATTAGCATTGTCTTGCGTTCCCTGTAGCTTTTCCTTTGTATCCAAGTTGAGCTGTTCTGAATCCGTCTTCATTTGCGTTGCACTATCTTCAACCGGTTTGGTTGAATCTTCCGCTTTTTTGGCTGCATCATCACAGCCCGCAATGAATGCCACAATTCCAACCAGAAACAGAGCACTAAGAATCTTCTTCATTGACTAACCCCTTGCACTTACGGAAATAACCTTGCAAATGGGTGTTCTGGCTTTCTATGCCAAAACATCCATAAGCTCTTTGTCGTAAACCTTGCCGATAAAAATAATTCTCATTTTTATCTGCCCGATTTGCTCTCTTGGGTGACTTATAGCAATGCAATATTTCATACAGACATATTTCGGGAAATTTATGGCAAATAATAGTCAAAATTTAGGAAAACGCCCAATCGCAACTTTTATCCGAAAAATTTTAAACGGAACATTTTCTGGCACTCTGGTGCTGGGAACAGCATTTTCCAGCTCAGTTTCAGCTGCTGAAAATCCTTCTGACCAAAAGCCAGAAAAGAAAAATGAGGTGATGCAGCTATCCACGCTTTCTGTTGTGGGAAGTACCCGCAACAGTACCAGTGCAGGTAGTTCAGCACTCAAAAAGGAAGATATTGACCGGACTCAGGCGGATAATATTGCTGAGCTGCTCGGACAGCTTCCCGGCGTTTCGATGGCTGGTTCACCACGTCCCGGTGGGCAGACATTAAATATCTGGGGAATGGGAGATCAAGAAGATGTCAAAGTGACACTGGATGATGCCCCAAAAGGGTTTGAGAAATATCGTCAGGGATCTATCTTCATTGAGCCGGAGTTAATCAAACGCATTGATGTCGATAAAGGGCCGCATAATATTTTAAATGGTAATGGTGGATTTGGTGGCTCAATTAAAGTTGTGACTAAAGATGCCAATGACTTATTGCGACCTGATGAGGATTGGGGTGGATTTATTAAGCAAAGCTTCCATACCAATGATCGGCAGTGGATCAACAGCGCTGCATTATATGGCAGAGATTCGAATGGCTACGCGGATAGCTTGCTGTATTTCAGCAAACGAGATGGTCATAATATCAAGCGCCCCGATGGGACACGTTTTGAGTTTTCTCAAAACAATCAAACTTCCTATTTATTGAAAACCAATTTCTATCCTAATGACACACATACTGTCAGCTTATCTGCTATGCGTTCGGAGTCAGATGGCTGGCAACCGTGGGCGTCGAAACGAGATGTAATGGTAGTCCCATCTGCTGAAGACATCAAAAAATATGGTTGGGATGGAGCATGGAAAAGAAAACTAATTTTCCGCGATCAAGTCGATCAAAATTATTCCGCCAAATGGAATATCGCTCCAGAAGATAATCCATGGGTAAATTTAACACTGACCTATGCTTATTCCAAAACCAAACAAAATGATAGTCGTCCGGAAAACGCATCATCCCTTTTCAGTGGATCAATGGGGAACAAAAGTTGGACAAATTACACTGACAATATGGTTGAGCTCAAGAATAATAGCGTGTTCTCAACAGGCATAATAGAACATGAATTAATAGCCGGAACTCGTTGGCATAAGAATCAGCGCAACGTGTTAATGTTCGATAAAAGTAAGAGTAAAAATATACAAGACAATGCTGAATATAATTACGGTTACTATCAACCTTACTATATGCCAGCGGGTACTCAACATACCTACAGTCTATATATGCAGGACTCAATGAAACTGGGTAGCGTTACAGTGACACCGGGAGTACGTTATGACCATGTTAAAAATACAGGCGAAAAAAATAGAGCACCTATCTATAACAACACATCACCTGAAATAAATCATGACTATCGCAGTGTAACTTATACTGGCTGGTCTCCTCATCTAGGTGTTATATGGCAAACAAATCAAAACCTTTCTCTATTTGCAGATATCAGTCGCACATGGCGTGCCCCCGTTGTTGATGAACAATATGAAGTTCAGTCAGCAAAAACCAGCCTACCAGGATCCAGCCGTAATCTTGATGTTGAGAGAATGACAGGCATTCGCCTCGGCGCCATTATTGATTTCAATGATGTAATGCTCAAAGATGACAGCCTTCAAATCCGTACTACTTTATTCCGTAACCGTGGCAAAGATGAAATTATTAAAAGACGTGGAATGTATTGTGCAGCACAGTTAAATGGCTCTTCATATAAAGATTGTGAAAAACCGCTTTCTAACAATCGCAATTTGCCGGGATATACTATTGAGGGTCTGGAAATAGAAACTTTCTACGATAGTAAGATCCTATTTGGTAAATTATCTTACTCCACTATGCGTGGGCAGCGTGATACTTCTCCACGCAATCCATGGATAGGACATAAAACTTGGTGGGATCAAATACCTCCAACTTCATTGCACACTACACTCGGTTTCAAAATCCCTCTCTTGCAAATGAAGATGGGCTGGAAAGGTGATTTTATCCGTAAACAAGACCGTTCACCTGTAGATGACGACCCGGAAGCAGGATATTGGTCGCTACCAAAAACCAAAGGTTATGCTCTGCACGGCCTGTTTGCCAGCTGGCAACCACCTTTTATGCACGGTTTTGAAGCACGGATAACCATCGATAACCTACTCAATCGAGATTACTATCCATACTTAGGGGAAGCTGTTTCCGGCATGGGTCGCAACTATAAACTCAGCATTTCACAGCAGTTCTGACTGCCATTAAACATCCAATGCAATATACCCTCTTAATTTTTAAGAGGGTTATCACTATAATCTGCTATTGACTTCCATCAATAAATAAAAATAATAATCATTATCAAATTTATTCATTCAGGCAATATCACATGGCTGTGCAAAAAAGCACATTCGGACACAATGAAATAGCCCGTCAGCTTTATAACGAATATCACGAATGGCTGCTGAGCTGGATCAAACAGAACTGTGCCAGTCTCAACCATGCAGAAGACCTCACCCATGATGTTTTTATCAAATTGATGCAATCTCCGGATATGGCTGAGATCCGTTATCCCAAAGCGTTTTTAATTACCATCGCCCGCAGAACTATCGCTAATTATTATCGCCGGAAGAAGCTCGAAGAGAATTATTTGGACTATATCAGTACCGTGCCGAAAAACACGTCCTATCCAACAGAACATCAGCTTGTGCTGCTGGAGCAGTTAGAAAAAATAGACAGCACTCTTGATAAACTACCAATAAAAGTCAGGCAGGCATTTTTGCTGACTCAGCTGCAAGGGATGCGCTATAAAGAGGTAGCAGAAGATCTTGGGATCTCCATGAGTTCGGTAAAAAGTTACTTACAACAGGCGCATAAAAGGTGTTACCCTCTTAATTCACTATAAAAAATAAAACCCGCTGCTTTTTCTGACAGCGGGCTATTTCAAATTACTTCAAATCCCATTTCTCAATTGATTTGAAAAACGAAAATACATCAAAGAATGCGGTTTTTCTCTAACTGAGCAAGGCGAGCAGCTTCTCTTGCTTCACGCTTTTTACGAGCATCGCAGGGTTCAGGGCAATCACAAACTTTCTCAACACCGATGCTTCCCAAACCGCCACAACTTCCCTGAATGCTTTTGCGTTTAACAATATAACCTAACGCCATTCCCGCAAAGGCCAGCAGGAAAAAGATAAAGGCTGCGATAAATACTTCCATAACCTTCCCTCTTATTTCTTCTGTTGTAAATCGTCTTTCTGTTGTAAATAGTGCTTAAAGGCCGGGCTATAACGTTCTTCAAAACCATCTTTAGTTTTGACAATCATAAAGACCGGAATGTTCAGCTTCTCAGCCATTTCCATTCCCTTTTCCGGCCCCAGAACATCTATCCCGGTAGAAAAACCATCAGCACTCATACAGCTTGGAGCAATCACCGTGATTGAAACCAGATTATGCGCGATAGGTCGGCCTGTTTTAGGATTAATCGTGTGTGAATAGCGTACGCCATTCTGTTCAAAGTAGTTACGATAATCACCCGATGTTGCTACAGCCATATTACCCGGTGCAATAATTTCCTGAGCACTTTGTGTCATTCCGCTATCGGAGGGTTTTTCAATCGCAATTCGCCAAGGTGTCCCTTTTCCATTATTGCCTGCAGTGCGGACTTCTCCGCCAATATCAACCATGTAATTACCGATATTCTGAGAAGCCAGATATTCCGCCACAACATCAACACCGTAGCCTTTGGCAATGGAAGAAAGATCAACATACAACTCAGGAATGGATTTAATCAGACTATTACCTTCAACAGATAGTTTATCAATGCCAATCCATGCGCGACGTGTTGCCAGTTCATCCTCTGTTGGTGCCTTCGTTACGCGCCCTTCCGGCCCGAAACCCCATAGATTCACTAATGGCCCGACAGTGACATCCAGCGCACCATCCGTCAGCTTATTAATGCGGATGGCTTCTTTAACAACCTTGGCGGTGGCTGCAGATACCGGAAAAGGCGTATTCACTTCATGGCTTTGATTAAAACGACTCAATTCAGAATTTGGCCGGTAAGTGGACATCTGATCGTTTACTTCCTCCAGTAAACGATCAATCTCTTTTTGCATGTTTTCCGGAGAGGGAACTGATGAATCAGCAACATATTTGACGGAGTAATAAGTCCCCATCGTTTGCCCACTCAGATTCTGCTGTTCAGGGCCACCACATGCTGACAACAACATTGCCGCCAGTAGCATTACACCCCAGTTGATAATTTTTTTATTCAACATAACTTACTCTTTCTGAATCGTCAGCGCCCACAAAATGTGGGCGCTTATCGTTAAATCAAAGTGTTATATACCCACACAATTTACTGCCATTGTGGGGGATATATATCATGGCCTGATTCAAATCATCAGCCACCGAAATCATCCAGCAGGATGTTTTCATCTTCTACACCAAGATCTTTCAGCATCTTAATGACTGCTGCGTTCATCACCGGAGGCCCACACATGTAGAACTCACAATCTTCCGGTGCCGGATGGTCTTTCAGATAGTTTTCATACAGAACATTATGAATAAAGCCTGTGTAACCATCCCAATTATCTTCCGGCAGGGCATCAGACAATGCCACGTGCCATGTAAAGTTCTCATTTTCTGCCGCCAGCTGATCAAAATCTTCGGTATAGAACATTTCGCGCTTAGAACGAGCACCATACCAGAAAGTGATCTTACGCTTGGAGCTCAGTCTTCTCAGCTGATCAAAGATATGCGAACGCATTGGTGCCATACCTGCGCCACCACCGATAAAGACCATCTCTGCATCAGTATCTTTCGCAAAGAACTCACCAAATGGGCCGGAAATAGTGACTTTATCACCCGCTTTCAGTGACCAGATATAAGAAGACATGATACCCGGTGTCACGTCAGGATTTCTTGGCGGCGGTGTTGCAATACGCACATTCAGCATAATGATGCCGTGCTCTTCCGGATAGTTCGCCATAGAATAGGCACGAACAGTTGGTTCAGTAACTTCAGAAACATAGCGGAACAGGTTAAATTTATCCCAGTCCTCACGGTATTCATCCGGTACATCAAAATCGGAATAACGGGCAACATGTGGTGGACATTCAATCTGAATGTAACCACCAGCACGGAATGGTACAACTTCCCCATCAGGAATTTTCAGTTTTAATTCCTTAATGAAAGTCGCTTTATTATCGTTAGAGATAACTTCACATTCCCACTTTTTAACGCCGAATATTTCTTCCGGCAATTCAATTTTCAGGTCCTGCTTAACATTAACCTGACATGCCAGACGGCAGCCTTCTTTCGCTTCGCGTTTGTTAATGTGAGACAGCTCGGTAGGCAGAATGTCACCACCACCGTCCTTGATTTTTACACGGCACTGACCACAAGAACCGCCGCCACCACAAGCAGAGGAAACGAAAATCCCCTGATTAGCCAGCATACCCAATAACTTGTCACCGGCAGGAGCAGTAAAGCTTTTATCCTCATCGCCGTTGACTTCAACTTTAATATCCCCGGTGTTCACCAGCTTCGATTTTGCGAACAAAATCATTGCTGTCAGTGCCAACACAATCAGGGTAAACATTACTACGCCTAGAATGATTATATCCATGAATTCTTCCCGCCTTTAGAGCTGCACGCCGGAGAAGGACATAAAGCCCAATGCCATCAGCCCGGTGGTAATAAAGGTGATCCCCAGTCCTTTCAAACCCGCCGGAACATCCGCATATTTCATTTTTTCACGGATTGCGGCCATCAGAACAATTGCCAGCATCCAGCCCATACCTGAACCGAAACCATATACGATGGATTCGCTGAAGTTATAATCGCGCTGGGCCATGAAAGAAACACCACCAAAAATCGCACAGTTTACCGTAATCAACGGCAGGAAAATCCCCAATGCGTTGTAAAGGGCGGGAACGTAGCGGTCGAGGATCATTTCCAGTATCTGTACCAGTGCAGCAATCACACCGATAAAGGTAATGAAGTTCAGGAAGCTCAGGTCAACGCCATCAATCAGGGCACCATCACGGAGTACCAGATTGTAAACAAGGTTGTTAGCAGGAACCGAAATTCCCAGAACAACCGTTACGGCAACGCCCAAACCAAAAGCGGTTTTTACGTTTTTGGATACCGCCAGAAAAGTACACATACCGAGAAAGAAGGATAACGCCATATTCTCGATAAAGACGGCACGGACAAACAAACTAATATAATGTTCCATGTTGCCTGTTACTCCTTATCAACCTGCTCAGGCTTCAGAGTCCGCAGACCCCAAATCAGCATACCAATGATGAAGAATGCACTTGGTGCCAGCAGGAACAAGCCATTAGGCTGATACCAACCGCCATTCTTGATGGATTCCATCACTGTAATGCCCAACAGTTTTCCTGAGCCAAACAGCTCGCGCAAAAAACCCACCAGCAACAGAATGACACCGTAGCCCAAACCGTTACCAATACCATCCATAAAGCTTTCCACCGGTGGCGCTTTCATGGCGTAGGCTTCTGCGCGGCCCATTACGATACAGTTAGTGATGATAAGGCCAACAAACACGGATAACTGTTTTGAGATTTCATAGGCATACGCCTGTAAAATCTGGTCTACCACAATAACCAGCGATGCGATGATCGCCATCTGTACGATGATTCGCACACTGCCCGGAATGTAGTTACGAATCAATGAAATAAAGAAGTTAGAGAATGCTGTTACCAGTGTTACAGCAATCGTCATTACCAGCGCAGTTTCCAGTTTGGTTGTTACAGCCAATGCTGAACATACCCCCAAAACCTGCAATGCTATCGGGTTATTATCAAACAACGGCCCAAGCAGGACGCGTTTTATCTCTTTGCTATCAGCCATCTTTCAGGGCTCCCTCGCGTACTTTTTTCAGGAACGGACCAAAACCGTTATCACCCAACCAGAAATCAAACATATGCTGAACACCGTTGGAAGTCAGAGTCGCTCCGGACAAACCATCTACACCGTAAGGATTATCACCGGCTCCACCACGAACGATTTTAATCGCCGGCGCACCTTCCGGGTTATACAGTTTTTTACCAACCCATTGCTTACGCCATTGTGGGTTATCAACTTCACCACCCAGACCCGGAGTTTCGCCGTGAGAATAGTAAGTAATGCCGCGAGATGTTACGCCATCCACATCAATAGAAATAAACGCATACATCATTGACCACAAACCTGAACCGTAGATTGGCAATACCAGCTCAGTGGTTTTACCCTGCTCATCTTTGACCAGATAGATTTCGGCCATATCAGCGCGACGGCGGATTTTTGCCAAATCCTGTTTCGATGATAAAGCGATACTGGTTTCATCACTGCGCAGAGCATTATTCAGGTCAAACTTACCATCACTTTTTTCAAGTGCTGCCGTTTTCAAATTAAGTAATTCAGGTTGAATACGACTGTCATACACTTCTTTAATTTCTGCTGTTGTCATGTCTGGCTTGAGCAAACCGGCAACATCCAGAATATTGCGCTGCTTATCCAGCAGTTTCTGTTCCTGCTGCTGCGCTTTCAAACCTACGGCTGAACCAGCAACGACAATCGAACATACAAGGCACAGCACAAAAACAACGAGAAACGTTCTGCCGATGCTATCATTATTTTTTGGTTTATCATTAGCCACGGGCTTTTCTCCGCTTAATATTGGCCTGCACGACCAGATAATCGAACAGTGGCGCGAACAGGTTAGCGAACAGAATCGCCAACATCATCCCTTCTGGGTAAGCTGGGTTCACAACCCGGATCAGAATACACATGACCCCGATCAGAATACCGTATGCCCACTTACCTTTATCCGTAAATGCAGCAGATACCGGGTCTGTAGCCATAAAGATCATGCCAAATGCGAAACCGCCCAGAACCATGTGCCAGTACCAAGGCATAGCAAACATCGGGTTAGTATCTGAACCAATCGCATTGAACAGATAGGACATGGCAATCATACCGACCATGACACCAGCAACGATGCGCCATGAAGCGATGCGAGCAAACAGAATGATGGCACCACCGATGAAAATCATCAGAGTGGAGACTTCACCCACTGAACCCGGGATGTTACCAAGGAAAGCATCCATCCATGTTACAGGCTGGCCTGAAATGGTGTTCATCAGAGCGTGCTGGCCTGCATTCGCCCACTGAGACAGCGGAGTCGCACCGGAAAAGCCATCAGCCGCGGTCCAGACCAGATCGCCTGAAATTTGCGCAGGGTAAGCAAAGAACAGGAAAGCACGGCCTGCCAGCGCTGGGTTAAGGAAGTTACGCCCGGTTCCGCCAAAAATTTCTTTTGCGACAACAATACCAAACGTAATACCCAGTGCCGCCTGCCATAATGGCAGCGTTGGCGGAACAATCAGTGCGAACAGAATCGAGCTGACAAAAAAGCCTTCGTTGATTTCATGTTTACGGATAATGGCAAATAAAACTTCCCAAAAACCCCCAACAACAAAAACAACCGCATAAATTGGCAGGAAATAGGTTGCGCCCAACAGCATTTTGCTGCCCCACCCTGCATCCGGTGTCAGTGATGCACCAAGATACTGAGCCAGCATATAATGCCAGTCTGAAGACAGAACCTGCTGTAATGCCTCTCCACTGTATAGATGAGTCAGGGCTGGTATCGCCTGATTCCCGACGTTATACATTCCCCAGAACATCGCCGGAAAAACAGACATCCATACCAGAATCATCATACGCTTGAGATCGATGGCATCACGGACGTGAGTTTTTCCCTTTGTCACCGTGCCCGGCGTGTAAAAGACGGTGCTCACTGCCTCATAGAGAGGATAATATTTTTCCAGCTTGCCACCGGCCTCAAAGTGATGTTCTACTTTTTCAAAATAATTTTTCAGGCCCATGAATTACCCTTCCTGCTCAATCTTAGTCAGCACTTCACGCAGTACCGGACCATACTCATATTTACCCGGGCAAACATAAGTACACAGTGCCAAATCTTCTTCATCTAACTCCAGACAACCCAGAGCCTGAGAACCGTCAGTGTCCCCAGCCAGCAGATCACGAAGCAAGTGAGTAGCCATGATATCCAAAGGCATTACTCGCTCATAGTTACCGATTGGCACCATGGAGCGATCTCCGCCATTTGTGGAAGTTGAGAAAGCAAACCGTTTCTTTTTCAGGAAATGACCGATAGTGGTGCGGGTAATGGAGAATTTATTCGTACCGGGAGCTATCCAGCCAAACAACTCTTTCTCACGGCCTTCAGACAGAACAGATACCAGAGTGTGGAAACGACCCAGATAATGATGAGCTTCATCTGATTTAGCGCCACACAATACTGAACCGGAAATAATACGGTTTTCACCCTCTTTAAGCTGCCCGTGAGTCACTTCCAGCAAGTCAGCACCCAGACGGGAACGAACCAGACGCGGTGTTTTAACCTGCGGCCCCGCCAGAGAAATGACGCGATCAGTATACAATTCACCGGTAGTGAATAGCTTACCGATAGCAATAACATCTTGATATCCAAGATGCCATACTGCTTTTTGAGCACTGACCGGTTCAATGAAATGAATATGTGTTCCAACCAACCCAGCCGGATGCGGCCCGACAAACTGGCTGTAAGTAATTTGAGGGTTGTTCCCCGATGTCGGAATTTTCCCCGCGCCGTGGCAAACGTGGATTTTTCCTTCTGTCAGTTTTGACAGAACATTCAGACCATCAACAAAAGCCTCTTCTTGTGTTGCAATAACAACGGACGGATCAGCCGCCAGTGGCTGAGTATCAATTGCCGTAACAAAGATTGCCTTTGGTGTGGAGCCTGGGACAGGAGAACGACTGAAAGGACGTGTACGTAATGCCGTCCACATTCCTGATGAAAGCAGGTTTTTTTCTACCTGTTCACGAGTCAGCCCTGCAAGTTCTGTACGCTCATAACGATCAAACGTTATTTGTTCGTCACCATTAACCTCAATCACAACAGATTGCAGTACACGGCGCTCTCCACGTCCAATGGTTACAACTTTCCCACTTGCGGGACTGGTAAATACTACCCCTGGATTCTTTTTATCTTCAAAAAGAATTTGCCCTTTTTTAACATGCTCACCTTCCTTAACCAGCATAGAAGGACGCATTCCAACATATTCTTCGCCTAATAAGGCGACATGGCGAATTGTCGGACCATCTTCTATAACTTGGGCAGGCGCTCCTGCTATCGGGAGGTCGAGTCCTTTTTTAATTTTAATCATAAGATTTGCACAAGTTTATCAGTTAAATCATATGCTACAGATCACCCAGTGGTATTTCCGCGGGGTGATGCAGCGACTTCAGTAATAAAAAACAGCTTGAGCGGCATATATCTCAAGTTATTCATGCCGATAATCGTTACAATATTCTCTTAAGTTTCGCCGGCAACGATTCTAACATTTCCCCCAAACGCTGTCTGACTAATCGAGTGATTTAGCTCAAGCAAATAAGAATAATTTCTCTGCTGAACCGTTAAATACTCGATAAAGCCGAGCACAATCATCACTTTTCCCTACTACGGAGGGCTTTTTAACCAGACTGTCTTTTTATGGGTACAAAATATCGTTGTTATATTTACTCAGCATATTGCCACGACATGATAACCTCAATCGCAGGATGTCATTAAGTTATTACCTTCTTAGGTGGTTATATTATGAAAAAAAATATTCTTTATTTTTCGCTGAGCTGGCTTCTCGTTAGTGTGCCAGCATTTACTCAGGCCCAGAGCTTGTTATCAGGCAGTAAACAATTAAGTGAAAAATCACCATTAAAACAGCTCGGCTCTGATATCTTCATTCAAATATTCAAAGAAGAAAAAGTACTTGAACTCTACACCAAAAACAGCACAGGGCATTATCAATTAACCCGGCAATATCCTATCTGTAATTACTCCGGAGGGCTTGGCCCTAAAACCCTGAAAGGGGACTTAAAAAGCCCGGAAGGTTTTTACCACGTCAGCCTTAAACAGTTAAAACCCGACAGCAGCTACTACCGAGCCATTAATTTAGGCTTCCCCAATCAATTTGATAAATACCGGGGTTATTCCGGCAAGAATTTAATGATCCATGGTGCATGTAAATCTATTGGCTGCTATGCCATGACCAATCTTTATATGGATGAAATATACCGGTATGCAGAAAGTGCGCTTCATCGTGGGCAACGAGAAATTAAAATTGACATTTACCCCTTCAGGATGACGTCATCAAACATGAAACGCCATCACAATAACGTCAATTACCCATTTTGGGAACAGTTGCAGCCTGCTTATGAATATTTCGTTCAACATAACACACCTGCAACTGTTAAAGTCATCAGAGGACAATATGTTTTAAATCAGGTAGCTCAATCAGACAATCAAACTCCATCAGACTATGCGTTCACCGAGGTGAAATAATGCATAACTTCCCGGTTCAATTTTATGCCAGTCTTCGTTATGCGTTAAAGGCAAAGTTGCAATCACGGATACCACATCATCAGGCTGCGTATGTTCCTGAAAATCAATTTCAATATCCTGATCAAGCAATTTTGCTTTACCGAAAGGTGAACGGCGGGTAATCCAGTGCAATTGTGTCGAACAATAAGCCAGCATAAATTGCCCATCCGATAGCAACATATTAAACACACCTTTTTCCCGAAGTTCATCTGCCAGTGATGCGATGAAACGGAATACCGCTGGCCAGTTGGAAGGCCGTTTAGGATATTTCACCGACAACTGATGTAGTATCCAGCAAAATGCCCATTCACTGTCAGTTTCACCAACCGGACGATAATTTCCCGTTTTCAGGTTACGATGCCCTTTCAATTGACCGTTATGGGCATAAGTCCAGTATCTTCCCCATAATTCACGGGTAAACGGATGAGTATTCACAAGGGATACATTGCCGCGGTTAGCCTGACGAATATGGGCAATAATAGCCTCTGATTTGATCGGATAGCCCTGAATAAAGTGGGCAACAGGAGAATGATAACAGGGCTGGTGATCTTTGAAGGTTCGATATCCAAGACCTTCATAGAAAGTAATTCCCCAGCCGTCCCTGTGAGGGCCTGTATTCCCGCCTCGCTGGATCAGACCACTCAAACTGAAAATGATATCCGTTGGCACATTGGCACTCATGCCAAGTAATTCACACATTGCCTACCTCTAACCTGAACCTGATACCTGTTAACGCTGATTGCTGTTAACACTGGTTTCTATTAACACGTTGTAATCAGGCTTTTTCCATCTCTTTTTCAATTAACTGAATCAAAATATGGATAACTTTGATATGAATTTCCTGAATACGATCCGCGTAACCGAAATGAGGCACACGAATTTCAACATCCGCTGTTCCGGCCATTTTGCCGCCATCTTTGCCGGTCAGGGTGATCACCTTCATCCCTTTCGCACGGGCAGCTTCAATTGCCTTAATAATATTACCGGAATTACCTGAGGTTGAAATTCCGAGCAGAACATCACCTTGCTGACCAACAGCTTCAATATAGCGGGAAAACACATAATCATAGCCAAAATCATTACTCACGCAGGACAGGTGGCTGGGATCAGAAATAGCGATACCAGGGTATCCCGGACGATTTTCACGATAACGGCCTGTCAACTCTTCCGCAAAATGCATGGCATCACAATGTGAACCACCATTGCCGCAAGAAAGTACTTTTCCTCCCGCCTTGAATGAATCTGCCAACAAAACCGCCGCTTTTTGAATGGCATCAATATTGGCATTATCGTTGAGAAAATTGGTCAGTGTCTCTACGGCTTCAGATAATTCACTGCGGATCAGATCTTGATACATGGGGCTCATACTCCTGAAAGGAAAGGTCTTCGGGATTAATAACAACAGTTATTCAGTGTAACGGATTCCCCCTCCTGAAAGAAGATTTCATTACACCCCGACGAAACTATCACAGCAAAAACAGCAATCACTTTGTGAGCTAGATTGTAATTAAGATGTAAATATATTGATAAAAGCCTTTTCCTCATCTAAAAAAGAAGAACAACACAACAGGTCAGACCTCTGACAACTCAACCTGAGATTTACAGGAGTTTTACTATGACCGTCCTCAGTATCATCTTATTTTTAGTCTTGATTGGTGGGCTTTGTTACCGCAAAGTCAGCCTGACTGTCAGCAGCCTGCTGCTTATTGCCTATACATTCATTATGGGTGTTACCGGCCTATGGAGCTACTGGCTACTGCTGCCACTCGCTATTATCCTGTTCCCTCTTGTTTTCACCCCAACCCGAATCTCTTTATTCTCCGCTCCCGGCCTGAAAGCATTCCGTAAAGTTATGCCAAGCATGTCCAGAACAGAGAAAGAAGCCATTGATGCAGGTACAACATGGTGGGAAGGTGATTTATTCCGTGGCAATCCTGACTGGAAAAAATTGCACAATTACCCTAAACCGCAACTCACTGCTGAAGAACAAGCATTCATTGATGGCCCTGTGGAAGAAGCCTGCCGGATGGCAAATGATTTTCAAATCAGCCATGAATTAGCTGACTTGCCTCCGGAGCTGTGGGCTTACCTGAAAGAGCATCGCTTCTTTGCGATGATCATCAAGAAAGAATATGGTGGTCTGGAATTCTCAGCTTACGCCCAATCACAAGTGCTACAAAAACTGTCTGGTGTCTCCGGTATTCTGGCGATCACTGTCGGTGTACCTAACTCGTTAGGTCCGGGTGAATTATTGCAGCACTATGGTACCGATGAGCAGAAAAAACATTACCTGCCCGGTCTTGCCCGTGGTGAAGAAATTCCCTGTTTTGCTCTGACCAGCCCGGAAGCCGGTTCTGATGCTGGTGCAATTCCGGATACTGGTGTCGTCTGTATGGGCGAATGGCAGGGTGAACAAGTTCTTGGTATGCGCCTGAACTGGAATAAACGCTACATTACTCTTGCACCTATCGCGACTGTACTGGGGCTGGCATTCAAATTGTATGACCCGGACCATTTACTGGGTGAGACTGAATCTCTGGGTATTACCTGTGCTCTTATCCCAACCAATACCCCGGGTGTTGAAATCGGTCATCGCCACTTCCCACTGAATATTCCATTCCAGAACGGGCCAACCCGTGGTCAGGATATTTTCGTTCCTATCGATTACATTATTGGTGGGCCGAAAATGGCTGGGCAAGGCTGGCGTATGCTGGTTGAGTGCTTGTCAGTTGGCCGTGGTATCACTCTGCCGTCCAACGCAACTGGCGGGCTGAAAAGTATCGCTATGGCTATCGGTGCTTACTCCTACATTCGCCGTCAGTTCAAACTGCCTATCGGTAAAATGGAAGGTATTGAAGAACCACTGGCCCGCATTGCCGGTAACTCTTATCTGATGGATGCAGCAGCAACGATGATCACAAGCGGCATTATGATGGGTGAAAAACCTGCCGTTCTGTCGGCTATCGTGAAATATCACTGTACCCACAGAGGTCAGCGTGCAGTCATTGATGCAATGGATATCGCTGGTGGTAAAGGCATCTGCCTTGGCCCATCTAACTTTTTGGCCCGTTCTTATCAGGGCGCACCTATCGCCATCACTGTAGAAGGTGCGAATATCCTGACCCGTAGCATGATTATCTTTGGTCAGGGCGCCATTCGTTGCCACCCTTATGTACTGACTGAAATAGCTGCGGCTGAAAAAAATGATGTCAAAGCATTTGATAAAGCGCTGTTTGGTCACCTCGGGCATGTTGCCAGCAATACCCTGCGCAGCCTCTGGTTAGGTATTACTAATGGTAGAACAAGCAGCACACCTGTTAATGATGCAACCCGCCGTTACTATCAGTTAATCAATCGCCTGAGTGCTAACCTTGCCCTGATGTCTGATGTTTCCATGGGAGTATTGGGTGGCAGTCTGAAACGCCGTGAACGCATCTCAGCACGTCTGGGCGATATTCTGAGCCAAATCTTTCTGGCAAGTGCGACTTTAAAACGCTATGAAGACGAAGGACGCCAGAAAGAAGACTTACCATTGGTACAATGGGCGGTAGAAGATGCTCTGTATCAGGCGGAACTGGCTCTGCATGATTTACTGCTTAACTTCCCTAACCGTCTGGTGGCTGGTTTAATGCGAGGAATTGTCTTCCCTCTGGGTCGTTCACGCACTGCTCCAGCGGATAAACTGGATCACAAACTGGCTCAGATATTACAGACTCCTTCTGCAACCCGTGATCGGATTGGTCGTGGTCAGTATCTGACACCAAGCGAGCATAATCCTCATGGATTACTGGAAGAAGCCCTGCATGACGTTATTGCCGCAGAGCCTATTCATGCCCGCCTGAGCCGTGAAGCAGGCAAAAATCTGGGCTTTACACGTCTGGATCAGTTAGCTGAAAAAGCATTATCTGATAATAAGATCACCAAAGAAGAAGCTGATATTCTGAAACGAGCGGAAGCCAGCAGACTACGTTCAATCAATGTTGATGAATTTGAAGCAGACGCACTCTCTGTACCTAATGCAACAAAAAAAGCGAATAAGCAAATCAAAGCGGCTTAATGCTGATACAAGTGATAAGTAAATAACCCCAATTCCGCTTAAGCTATTGCTGAAATATCTTCTTCTGAGTAGAAAATTTTCAGTGATGGCTTTTTCTCTTTAAGGCAGTAAGCAACCAATCCCGTTAAAATCGTTAACAAAAAACCGGTTATACTTCGGTGACGAGAATGTTCTAATTGAGAGTCGTTTTTTAATTGTCCATTAATCGTTTCAATGATAAAACGCTTTTTAAGCATAATATTATCCCACTCAGCCAGTGCAAGCACTTTCATGTTGCGGCGCTTTTTCGTGATAAAGGTGATATCCGTTTTAGCTAAATCATCCGCCAATTCCTGACTCAGATATCCTTTGTCGCCGTAAAGAG
>NZ_NJAJ01000025.1 GCF_002632825.1 Xenorhabdus stockiae | reverse complement strand
AGCAGTGATAGCGAGGATGTCCAGTACGTCCTTTTCCATGCCCTTTAACCTCGTTTGTTTTATGACAGTAACGACAAATCACATCCACTTTAGCCATATCTCACCCAGAATAAAAAGTAGGGAGTTTATCACAAGATCTAATCATTGGGAGCATGACCTATTTTCATGAATGGAGATCACCCAGCAACCGCTATCAAGCAGTGTTCTATCATTTTGGACAACTGTTTATTTTTATTTTTTCATCGCCAGCTGATATGACTTAACAGCACATCTCTGTGTTTCCGGGCACTGTTTACAGCCTCCACTCAGGCAGGAGGAAATGTCTACTTCCTCCAGTTTACCCATCGTCACCAATTGATTGAGCATGGCTTCTACGATGGGCAGTGGTGCTGAAAACTGATGGCTCAGTGATCTGGCATCGGTGCGCCCATGAAGGGCGACCGTATCGCGGATTTGCAGCAGACTAATCATGGCAACTCCTAGTGACAGCTACCGGAACAATCGCAGCTCCGGTCTCTGGTGCTATTGAATGTGATTGTGATTCTGCTGCGTGCGCGGCGTAATCCGACAAAAACAGCGACATTGAACAAAATGACCGCCAGAATAGTGAGCAGGCTGTTTTGTGGATGTGCCGAAAAGGTTGCAGCCTGATAAAACAGTACAGCCAGAGAATAGGCTACGTTTAACCCCCATAAAATTGAGAATGTCATCCAGCCGCGGCTGGTTTCACGGGCAATGGCACCCATCACAGAAACACAGGGAACATACAGCAGAACAAAGATCAAATAGCTGTAGGCCGCAATAGGAGAACCAAATTTGGCACTCATCACTCCCATTGAACTGCTGTCCATGTTGCCGTCGCCTTTACTGGCTTCAATCGGGTTGGACAGAGCACTCAGGGTGAATGTCTCTTTCAGGCTGTCCCATGTTTCTGTTACTGAGCCTGTCAGTTCATCCAGCAGATTAAACTCACCCGGGTTGAATGGCTGTTTAGTGATGTTTTCTGCGGTATAAAGTGTATTCAGTGTTCCGACAACCACCTCTTTTGCCATCGCTCCGGTGATAAGCCCGACTGTTGCCTGCCAGTTATCAGAATGTACGCCGATAGGATGAAGGATCGGTGTAATGACTTTACTGACCGAGGCCAGCGCTGATTCATTGATATCGTCTACTGTCTTACCAGAGAAAGAAAAGCTATTGAGAGCCCCGATAAGCATACTGGCTGCGACAATCACTTTACCTGCACGGATCACAAATCCTTTCAGGCGTTGCCAGGTCTGGATTAATAACGTTTTAGCATGAGGAACATGATAGACCGGCAGCTCCATGACAAAGGGGGATGCCTCACCACGCATAATGGTGTATTTGAGTAGCAGACCCGTCAGGATGGCAACGACAATACCGAGGATATACAGAGAGAAGACAATGCTGGCACCATGTTTATTAAAGAACGCGGCGGCAAAAACGGCAAAAATCGCCAGACGTGCGCCACAAGACATAAATGGCGCCATCATAATGGTAATCAGCCTTTCACGCGGTGCATCCAGTGTTCTGGCACCCATCACGGAAGGAACATTACAGCCGAAGCCGACAATCAGTGGCACGAAGGATTTACCCGGTAATCCCAGAGACTGCATCAGCCTGTCCATCACAAATGCAGCTCTGGCCATATAGCCGGAGTCTTCAAGAAAAGAGAGAAACAGGTACATCATGCCGATCTGCGGAACCAATGGCAGCATGGTATTGATACCGCCTCCGATTCCTTGTGCAAGGAAAATGGTCAGCCAGCCGGGGAAGTGGAGGGTATAGCCGAGCCACTGCATACCATCAATGAAAATAGCAGAGGAAGCACCATCAAAAATGGGTTGTAAAGCACCACCGATATTAATCGCCAGCACGAACATGAGATACATGACAAACAGAAAGACAGGCACGCCTAGCCAGCGATTGAGAATAACTTTGTCTATCGCCTGAGTCAGTTTATTGGGTATTGCTGAGTCAACATCCGTGACTGTCAGACACAATTTATTGATTGCCTGATAACGGGCATCTGCAATGATGAGTTCAGGTTCTTCAATCTGTTCCTGTTGCAGGCGAAGTTTACTTTCAGCCAATTGTGCCTGCGTCAGTTCTGAACGCTCAAAGCTGTATATATCTCCTTCCAGTATTTGCAAGCTGAGCCAGCGACGCTGTTGCAGATTGAAGTTTCTGCTGATCAGGTCTGCAAGGTTGTTGGCTTCCTGCAATAAAGTATCGGGGTATTGCACCAACACGGGGCGTACAGGCTGGTGGTAGTGGTCAATGGCTTTTTTAAGCGTATCTATCCCTGTTGAGCGGGTAGAGACGAGCGGAATAACCGGGCAACCAAGATGCTGCTCCAGCGCTGCAATATCAATATTGATATGCTGGCTTTTGGCGATATCCAGCATATTCAGGGCAATAATGCAGGGAATACCAAGCTCAATGAGCTGTAATGAAAGGTAGAGATTACGTTCCAGATTCGAAGCGTCAACGACATTGATGAACATATCGGCTTCGCTGCTCAGTATATAGTGACAGGCAATTTGCTCGTCAATTGAGGTTTGCTCGGAAATGGTTGTGAGAGAATAGGTACCGGGAAGGTCGACAAGGTCTATTTGATGTTTTTGGGTGGAAAAATGCCCGGTTTTGCGTTCAACAGTGACCCCAGACCAGTTACCGACCCGTTGTCGGGAGCCTGTAAGTTGGTTGAATAAAGTGGTTTTCCCAGAGTTAGGGTTACCGATTAAACCTATAGTTAATTGTTTCATCATACTTTTTACTGATCAGGAATAGTGTGCATCATTGCATTCAGTCTCAGGACTGTACGGCATCTGGACTTCATTCATTCTGCTGGATGTACTGCTAATGTGAGGAGCGCTAAGTCTTTTTTACGGAGAATAAGGTTGACTCTGCGTGTTTCTATTTGAATGGGGTCTCCCAAAGGTGCAACTCGGATAACCTGAAAAGTAGAACCGGGTAACATCCCCAGAGACAATAATTTTTGCCTGTATGCGCGATTTATCTGTGGGAAGAACCCCAGAATTTTATAGCTTTGATTTGGAGTCAGTGACATATAACACTCCGTTAAAACTCAAAAGACAGTGATTATGAGAATGATTATCCTCAATAAAGCGAAATTCACAAGGAAAAAGTATATTAGTTATTTTGGATTAAAGCGCTAATGAGAATAATATGCAATACCAATATCATCTATTTATCATTGAATAATGACGGAATAAATTGATATTAATCAATTTAATGGTGATTTAATCAAAAATTAAAGTTATGTAAAGAATATCTGAAAGGAATTAATAACAAGCTCCAATAAGAAATGGAGCTTGTTATTATCTATTTTTCTATTAATTTTTCGGTGGATAAAGAAGATCATTTAATGATACTGAGACACGGGCATCATCCTGACGTTCACTCCAGCCTGTTGAGTCGTATACCCACCATGCTTCCACTTTTAATTCATAGAAGCGGCGCATTGCATTGCCATGATAGTCAGCAATCGGGCGGGATTTTTTCTTTCTGATATTCTCATCCGGGTAAGTTTTCAGGAAGAAGTAGTCATAGGTTTCCTGTAGTTCATCGTCGGGAACCTGACGGGCGTGGCCGATGAACTGAGAGCCAGCGAGTATCAGCGATGAATCAGGCGTGGTGATACTGCTGTATATGGTACCGCTGACCCGAGGGTTGATAAGTAGTTCCTGAGAATGGCGGGTATCCTGTTTTGAATACCAGATTAAACTTAATGGATTATATTTAGGAATATAAAAGAGTGTGGATGACCAAACTGATTCGGCATTCGGATCATGAGTGGCAAGATTGAAGAATCTTATATTGCTGAGTAAGTCAAAACTGCTTTGGATATATTTATTCATAAATTATTCCTTAACAATTTGAGTTTATTATCTGTATTTATAGTTATTTAAACGACTTATGGTTACTATTAATAATAGTGATTGAATTTTCGCAACAGATTATATTAAGTATTAATGAAGACAGGCAGTAATTTCTCCTATTTAAATTTATTAGATCGGCAATAAATTGCAGTGTGATGATGAAAATAGTATTGATTTATTAAGGTATTTTATTTTATTAATGAAAATTAAAAACGATTTTCAGTGATGAATATATACAATGGACTTCAAAATACGTTGCAGACGATACAGCGACAATTTGAAAGATAAAGTGTATATATCTAACATATTTTATGCCTGACAGAACTGGCTTAATTAAGCCAGTTCTGAAAGTACACTACCGCAGGATATTAACGTTTTTTACCAAAAGCGGCTGCCAGAGCATCACTCATGGCACTGTTAGTTAATTGTGCGGAACCGGATGAACGGAAATTCTGGCGGCCTTTGCCATTTCGGTTACGTTCATTGCCATTACGTTCCTGGCGGTTATTTCCCTGAGAGTTATTACGGCGGGCCGGAGCTTCTCCCGGCTGCTCATCAAGGCGCATTGTCAGGGCAATACGTTTGCGGTTCAGGTCAACATCCATCACCTTCACTTTCACGATATCGCCCGTTTTCACTACTGTGTGTGGATCTTCCACGAATCGATCGGAAAGGGAAGAAATATGTACCAGCCCATCCTGATGGACACCGATATCAACAAACGCACCGAAGTTGGTGACATTAGTGACAGTGCCTTCCAGAATCATACCTGCACGCAGGTCATTCATGGTTTCCACACCGTCGGCAAACGTGGCAGTCTTGAACTCAGGGCGAGGATCGCGACCCGGTTTTTCCAGTTCTTTCAGAATATCGGTGACCGTCGGGATACCGAATTTTGCCGTGGTAAAATCCTGAGCTTTCAAATCGCGTAAAGCCGCTGGGTTACCCATCAGTTCCGGTAAAGTCTGCTCTGTTGTAGCCAGAATTTTTTCAACGACCGGGTAGGATTCTGGATGGACGGTAGAAGCATCCAGCGGGTTATCACCCTGATTAATCCGTAAGAAGCCCGCACATTGCAGGAACGCTTTTGGCCCGAGGCGGCGAACTTTCAGCAGCTCTTCACGGTTATTGAAACGACCGTTTTCATCACGCCAAGTGACGATATTCTGGGCGACAGAGCGGCTCAGACCTGCAACTCGGGTCAGCAGAGAAACAGATGCAGTATTAAGATCAACACCGACACTGTTTACACAGTCCTCAACCACGGTATCCAGTTTTTTGGCAAGCTGAGTCTGGCTGACATCGTGCTGGTACTGACCAACACCGATGGATTTTGGTTCGATTTTAACCAGTTCCGCCAGTGGATCCTGAAGACGACGGGCAATAGAAACCGCTCCACGCAGTGAAACGTCCAGATCAGGGAATTCCTGAGCTGCCAGTTCTGAAGCAGAATAAACAGATGCACCAGCTTCACTGACAATGACTTTCTGTGCGGTGACAGCAGGATACTGTTTCTGAACGTTGGCAAAGAAGCGTTCTGTTTCACGGGATGCAGTGCCATTACCAATAGCGACCAGCTCAACATTATATTTGGTGCACAGCGCTGCAACCGCTGCGGCTGCTTTGTTTTCCTGACCAGTGTGCGGGTAGATGGTATCTGTAGCCAGTAATTTACCGGTTGAGTCCACGACAGCAACTTTCACCCCTGTTCTCAGACCCGGATCCAGACCCATTGTGGAACGCATACCCGCAGGAGCTGCCATCATTAGGTCATTCAGGTTACGGGCGAAGACGTTGATCGCTTCATTTTCTGCTTTTTCGCGCAGCGTACCCATCAACTCTGTTTCCATATGCAGCAGAACTTTGATCCGCCATGTCCAGTTCACGACAGCCTTGCGCCAGCTATCAGCCGGTGCGCTGTTCAGACGCAGGTTCAGGTGGTCAGTGATAATCTGCTCGCAGTAACTTTCTTTAGGGGCTTCTTCAAACTGGGGATCGGCATTCAGGGACAGTTGCAGGATGCCTTCATTGCGTCCGCGGAACATCGCAAGAGCGCGGTGCGAGGGAACAGAGGAGATAGCTTCATGATGATCGAAGTAATCGCTGAACTTAGCGCCTTCTTCCTCTTTACCTTCAACGACTTTGGCAGTCAGGTGGGCATTTTTCCACAGGTACTCACGTACTTTCACCAACAGAGACGCATCTTCAGAAAAACGCTCCATCAATATATAGCGAGCGCCATCCAGGGCGGCCTTGGTGTCTGTAACACCGTTGTCAGCATTAACGTAAGCGGCAGCGGCAGATTCCGGTTCTTGCTGCGGGTCTTGCCATAACAGGTCTGCCAGTGGCTCCAGCCCGGCTTCAATCGCGATTTGCCCACGGGTACGGCGCTTAGGTTTATAAGGAAGGTAGAGGTCTTCCAGTTCGGTTTTGCTGAGCGTGCTATTGATGGCTTCAGCCAGTTCACTCGTCAGTTTACCCTGCTCTTCGATAGATTTCAGGATAGTCTGGCGGCGGTCTGACAGCTCGCGCAGATAGCCAAGACGGCTTTCAAGCTGGCGAAGCTGGGTGTCATCAAGACCTCCGGTAGCTTCTTTACGGTAACGGGCAACAAAGGGAACGGTGTTTCCTTCATCAAGTAAAGTAATAGCAGCCAGAACTTGTTGGGGCTGAGCCTGTAACTCACCGGCAATAATTCGACTTAAAGATTCATTCATAGTCTATTTTCTTCAACTTTCTCTGCGCCTGTAGATATCAGCAGATATCCGCAGACAGGGCCAGATTCATCATTTAACTGGATGCTGGCAGGGTTCAAACTTGGCTCCATTATATACGTACAGAGCGCAATAATTTCCAGTTTCTATATTTCGTCTTTCAAGTGGCTTCTTTGTTGGCTGCGCCGCATCTTGAAATCCATTGTGTATATGCCTTCTGTCTTTCTTTCGGTTGTCCGTTTTGTTGCAAGGACTGAATCATCGCAGTGACTGATTATTTTCTGCTGTGATGCGACTCGGAATTTAACAGGTATAGCATAATATTTCTGTCATGTTGCGATGGAACTCATCGAATATCTGCCCGGTTAAGATATAGTACTGCGCCATTAATCATATTTTCTCAAGTGAGTTTTTCATGGGCAAAAGTAACTATATTACCCGAGAGGGCTGGCAGGCGCTTGATCAGGAACTGAAATACCTTTGGAAAACTGAGCGCCCACAAGTTACTCAGGCTGTCTCTGATGCGGCTGCATTAGGAGATCGTTCAGAAAACGCAGAATATATTTATGGTAAAAAAAGGTTAAGGGAAATTGACCGTCGCGTGCGTTTTTTATCTAAGAGACTGGATGTCTTGCAAATTGTAGACCCTGATCCGCGACAGGAAGGAAAAGTTTTTTTTGGGGCATGGGTTAAAGTCGAAAACGAAAAAGCCGAAGAATATATTTTCCGTCTGGTGGGGCCGGATGAGTTTGATCCGGCCAAAAAATGGATTTCCATTGATTCTCCGGTGGCAAGAGCGCTACTTGGCAAGCGGGTTGATGATGAAGTGACTGTAATGACGCCGAATGGTCTGGCGGTTTACTGGATTTTGGAAATCAGTTATCAGCCACCGGAAATATAAAAACAGTAGGTGTAAATCAGGGAGCAAGGAAAACAGGGATGAAAAACAGAAACATAAGTAATTATTGCCAATATTGCAAATATTCTTAAAATACATGGCGTTAGTGTTATTTTAAGGCATGGATTTTCTGTAAGAATAATGGATATTGCGGGCATGGAGCATCTTGGGAGCTGACACATGCAAGAGAGTTATAAAATACTTGTTGTTGATGATGATATGCGTTTGCGCGTATTGCTGGAACGCTACTTATCGGAGCAGGGTTTTCAAGTTCGTTGTGTTGCAAATGCAGAGCAGATGGACCGCTTATTGACCAGAGAATCTATTCGATTGATTGTACTGGATTTAATGTTACCGGGAGAAGATGGGCTTTCAATCTGCCGCAGATTAAGGAGTCAGAATAACCCGATCCCTGTCATTATGATATCTGCGAAAGGGGAAGAAGTTGACCGGATTGTCGGTCTGGAAATCGGAGCGGATGATTATCTGGCAAAGCCCTTTAATCCACGGGAATTACTGGCACGTATCCGAGCAGTGTTGCGCAGGCACTCTAATGAATTATCCGGCGCACAGACACCGGATAATGCCGTCGTAACGTTTGGTAAATTTAAACTGGATCTCGGGACGCGAGAAATGTTCCATAAAGATGAACAACTAGCCCTGACCAGTGGTGAATTTTCTGTACTGAAAGCACTGGTGTCTCATCCCCGTGAACCGTTATCGCGGGATAAGCTGATGAGTCTGGCCCGGGGCAGGGAATACGGTGCGACGGAACGTTCTATTGATGTGCAGGTTTCCCGTCTGCGTCGGCTGCTTGAAGAAGATCCGGCACATCCCCGCTATATCCAGACCGTTTGGGGATTGGGATATGTTTTCGTTCCTGACGGTAATCAAGCATAAATAGTAATAAGGTACCTGATAAGGAATAAGTGGAAGTACGTTATGAAAAAGTTCAGGCTCTCACTGCATCATAAATTATCCCGTGCTCTGGTCTGGGCACTGGCAATGCCGTTGAGCAGCCTGATGATCAGTTATCTGTCTGCCACTATGCTGGCAAGGCGGGAAGGCATCTCATTTATTGCCGTATTCCCGTATATCCTGATCAGTACACTATTGTCAGTACTCCTCGTTGCCGCAATGTGCTGGTTTTACCTTCAGGCACAAAGGCGTCCTTTGGCAGCCATACAGCAGGCAATCATCAGGACAGGAAAAGGCAAAATTATTGCACCATTACCTGAATCGGGGACATCTGGCACCCGGTCGGTTATCCGTGCTTTTAACCAAATGTCGGTGGCGCTTAAGTCGCTGGAGAATGATCGGGCTATTTTTATAGCGGGTCTCAGCCATGATTTACGTACTCCGCTGACACGGATACGGCTGGCGATGGAGCTGATTGACGGGAAAAATGATTTCCTTTGTGAGTCCGTGAATCATGATATTGAAGAGTGTAATGCAATCATTAGCCAGTTCATCGATTATCAGCGGGCCGGGCAGGATACGGCAAAAATTCGTTGTGAATTAAATCAGCTCATTGAGGAAGTGATGAGGGCAGAAAAAGCGGCGATTGCAGATAACCTGTCTGTTATTCCGGTTTTCATTATGGCCGACCCTCTGTCAGTGAAGCGTGTACTGGCGAATATGCTCACTAACGCTCAGCGTTATGGTAATGGATGGATCGGCATCAGCAGTGGAAAAACTGAAAAATTCGGCTGGTTTCAGGTGGAAGATGATGGCGCTGGTATCACAAAGGAAGACATTGATATTTTGTTCCAGCCTTTCAGGCAGGGAAAAGCGCATAGTATGAATAACCGCCATAATCACAGTGGCGTTGGGCTGGGGCTTGCCATTATCAGCCGTATCATCGACATGCATGACGGATACCTTGATGTGGGCAGAAGTGAAAGGGGGGGGGTATCCATTCGCGCTTATATCCCACTGGCGGCTGATTCCTAAATTCCTCATTCTGAACCGCTGTCATAAAAATGTCATAATTCGTACATTCTGCTGTCATCAAAGTGACTTATTTTTCCCTCCAGAATCATCTTTTTAAAACCAAACTACTACTAACAGTTGTTTTTGATGAATGATGTGTCTCTTAGCGGAGGGTGTATGAAACCAATGCGTCTCACTGTAGCAGGTATGATGGCAGCAGCATCAGTTATGGTATCTGTCTCTTCATTTTCAGCAACCAGTCTGACAGGAGCCGGAGCAACCTTTCCGGCACCGATATATACCCAATGGGCTGATTCCTATCAAAAAGAAACCGGCAACAAAATCAATTATCAGGGAATTGGTTCTTCGGGTGGCGTAAAACAGATCATAGCTGGCACGGTTGATTTTGGTGCTTCAGATGCACCACTCACCGATGAAAAACTGGCATCTGAGGGTTTATTCCAGTTTCCTACTGTGATCGGTGGCATTGTGTTGGCGGTGAACCTTCCGAATATCAAATCGGGCCAACTGGTGCTGGATGGAAAAACGCTGGGAGATATCTATCTTGGCACCATTAAGAAATGGAATGATCCCGCCATTGCGAAACTGAATCCGAATCTTAAACTTCCTGATCAGGACATTGCCGTTATTCGCCGTGCGGATGGCTCTGGTACTTCATTTGTCTTTACCAGTTACCTATCCAAAGTGAATAGTGACTGGAAAACAAAAGTCGGCGCCGGTTCTACAGTGAAATGGCCGACTGGGCTGGGAGGTAAGGGCAACGATGGTATTGCCGCATTTGTTCAGCGTTTACCCGGCTCCATTGGCTATGTTGAATATGCCTATGCGAAACAGAATAACCTTGCTTATACCGGGTTGATTACTGCTGACGGAAAGACAGTTGTTCCCACTGAGGCCAATTTCAGTGCGGCGGCAAAAGGTGCTGACTGGAGTAAAAGTTTCGCGCAGGATCTGACGAATCAACCGGGCGAGAATGCTTGGCCAATCACTTCAACAACATTCATCCTGATCCACAAACAGCAGAAAAATGGCGCAAATGGTGCAGAGGTTCTGAAGTTCTTCGACTGGGCTTATGAAAAAGGAGGCCGACAGGCGAAAGAGCTGGATTATGCCGTGTTGCCGCAGGATGTTATCAAACAGGTACGCGCAGCATGGAAAAGCAATATAAAGGATGAGCATGGCAATGCTCTGTACTAGCTCTTTATCGGGTGGAAACTGATAACTCTACCCAATGGATTTCAAGTTGCATCGCGGCGGCCAGGGAGCGAATCCTCGGGAGCATAGATAGCTATGTGACCGGGGTGAGTGAGTGCAGCCAACAAAGAGGCAACTTGAAAGACGAAGGGTATCAAATGGGAATTGAACGCATGGCAGAACATAAAGCCGATGACCAAACCAGTTTGCAAAAAGCTCCGGGCAGGTATGGCGATATCATTTTCAGTGTACTGGTCAGGTTGGCTGCGTTGATGACGCTATTCCTGCTGGGAGGGATCATCATTTCGTTGTTTGTTGCTTCCTGGCCGAGTATGCAGCAGTTTGGAATAGCTTTCCTGTGGCAGAAAGACTGGGATGCGCCGGCAGAGATCTTTGGTGCACTGGTACCGATTTACGGCACATTAGTCACCTCGCTCATTGCCCTGATTATTGCCGTTCCGGTTAGTTTTGGTATCGCTCTGTTTTTGACAGAACTGGCACCAAACTGGCTGAAACGGCCACTTGGTGTGGCAATTGAGTTACTGGCGGCCATTCCCAGTATTGTTTATGGCATGTGGGGGCTGTTCGTGTTTGCTCCGCTTTTTGCCACCTATTTTCAGCAGCCTGTCGGTGCAGTGTTGTCGGGCATTCCCATTGTAGGGGAACTGTTTTCCGGCCCGGCCTTCGGTATCGGTATTCTGGCTGCGGGGATCATTCTTGCCATTATGATTATTCCCTATATTGCTTCTGTGATGCGTGATGTCTTTGAACAGACTCCGGTCATGATGAAAGAGTCGGCTTACGGCGTTGGCTGCACAACATGGGAAGTGATCTGGCATATCGTTCTGCCTTACACCAAAAATGGTGTCATCGGCGGCGTTATGTTGGGGCTGGGGCGGGCATTAGGGGAAACGATGGCAGTGACTTTCATTATCGGTAATACCTACCAGTTGGATAGTTTTTCGCTCTATATGCCGGGAAACAGTATCACCTCTGCGCTGGCAAACGAATTTGCCGAAGCTGAGCCGGGCCTGCATACTTCTGCTCTGATGGAGCTGGGGCTGATTTTATTTGTGATCACTTTTATTGTTCTCGCGTTGTCAAAACTGATGATTATGCGTCTGTCCAGAAATGAGGGGCGCTAAATAAAATGGCGATTACTGATAAACGAACAAATGGTAGTGTTGGCTCAGAAAGCCATGCCAGCCGCAACCGAAGGCAAGTTTGGCGGCGTCAGAAAAACCGTCTAGCCCTGTTTCTGTCTATGGCAACAATGGCTTTTGGTCTGTTCTGGCTGGTCTGGATTTTAATTTCTACAATCACCAAAGGCATTGATGGCATGTCTGTGGCGTTATTCACTGAAATGACACCACCACCTAACAGTGAGGGAGGCGGGCTGGCAAACGCTATCGTCGGCAGTGGGCTCCTGATTTTCTGGGCAACGGTGTTTGGCACACCTTTAGGGATTATGGCGGGGATCTATCTGGCTGAATATGGCCGTCGCTCTTTGTTGGCTGAAATGGTTCGCTTTATTAACGATATCCTGCTTTCGGCCCCCTCTATTGTGGTTGGGCTATTTGTCTACACCATAGTGGTCATGAAGATGCAGCATTTCTCCGGTTGGGCAGGGATTATTGCACTGGCTTTGTTACAAATTCCCATTGTCATCCGCACAACGGAAAATATGCTGAAACTGGTGCCGAATAACTTACGTGAAGCCGCTTATGCACTGGGAACACCGAAATGGAAAATGATCACCGCTATCACGTTAAAAGCCTCCATATCCGGCATTATTACCGGCGTCCTGCTGGCTATTGCCCGTATTGCCGGTGAAACTGCGCCTTTGTTGTTTACTTCCCTTTCTAACCAATTCTGGAGCACAGACCTCAGCCAACCCATTGCTAACCTGCCTGTCACCATTTTCAAATTTGCCATGAGTCCATTTTCGGACTGGCAGCAGCTGGCATGGGCCGGCGTTTTGCTGATTACCCTGTGTGTATTGTTGATTAATATTTTGGCTCGGGTTTTGTTTGCCAAAAAGAAATTTGCCGGTAAAAAATTCTGAAACTGAAGAGAGAAGCTGTTGATGAATAAGGTTAATAATGATGTGGCAGGGAGTAAGATTCAGGTGCGTGATCTGAACTTCTATTATGGCAAATTTCATGCCCTGAAAAATGTGACGTTAGATATTGCACAGAATAAAGTGACCGCTTTTATTGGCCCTTCAGGGTGTGGCAAGTCAACATTGCTGCGCACCTTTAATAAAATGTATGAATTGTACGGAGAACAGAGAGCAGAAGGTGAGATCCTGCTTGATGGGACAAATATTCTGGCCGATAAACAGGATATAGCTTTACTGCGGGCTAAGGTGGGAATGGTTTTCCAGAAACCGACACCTTTTCCGATGTCGATTTACGACAATATTGCGTTTGGAATACGTTTGTTTGAAAAACTTCCAAGAGCTGAAATGGATGAACGGGTGCGATGGGCACTGACGAAAGCGGCATTGTGGAACGAAACAAAAGATAAACTGCATCAGAGCGGTTATAGCCTGTCAGGAGGCCAGCAGCAGCGTTTGTGTATTGCCCGTGGTATTGCCATTCGTCCAGAAGTTTTGTTGCTGGATGAACCCTGCTCGGCCCTCGACCCGATTTCTACGGGGCGTATTGAAGAGCTTATCAGTGAACTGAAAGCGGAATATACCGTTGTGATCGTGACTCATAATATGCAGCAGGCAGCACGTTGTTCTGATTACACGGCTTTTATGTACTTGGGTGAGCTGATTGAATTCAGTGACACTGATATTTTGTTCACCACACCCAAAATGAAGCAGACCGAAGATTACATTACCGGTCGTTACGGTTGATACAGGCAGAAATGGGGTAGCTAAAGATGGACAATCTGAATTTCGGCAGGCATATCTCAGGCCAGTTCAACGCTGAACTGGAACATATCCGTACTGAACTTATGGCGATGGGCGGATTAGTGGAGGAGCAGCTTAGCAAAGCGATTCTGGCGATGCACAATCAGGATAGAGAGCTGGCTCAGCAGGTCATTGAAGACGATGAAAAAGTGAATATGATGGAAGTGGCAATAGATGAAGCCTGTGTTCGAATTATTGCCAAGCGTCAGCCGACGGCCAGTGATCTGCGCCTGATTATGGTTATCTCAAAAACCATTGCGGAGCTTGAGCGCATTGGTGATGGAGCGAATAAAATCTGTCAGACCGCGCTGGAGCGGTTTTCTCAGCAGCATCAACCGTTGCTGGTCAGTCTGGAGTCTTTGGGCTGGCATACCATCCGAATGCTGCATGATGTACTGGACGCTTTTGCTCGCATGGATTTGGCTGAAGCCATTCGTATCTATCGTGAAGACAAAAAAGTGGATCAGGAATATGAAGGCATTGTCCGTCAGTTAATGACCTATATGATGGAAGATCCGCGTACTATCCCAAGCATTATGACCGCACTCTTCTGTGCCCGCTCTATTGAACGTATCGGTGATCGCTGTCAGAACATTTGTGAGTTTATTTTCTATTACGTAAAGGGGCAGGATTTTCGTCATATTGGTGGCGATAAACTGGAAGAGCTGCTGACAAAAGGTGAGTAATTTTTATTCCAAAATAATATAAATATAGTATTTTATATTATTTCATGTGCTATGCCGAAATTGATAGCTTTTGTTAAACAATGAACAATTATTGATAACAGGGGTGTCCAATGAAATACCGCAATCAATCTCGGCGTAATCAATCCCGAATAGCACTGACTGCATTACTGACCGGTCTGGTATTGGCTTCAGGTGTCGCTAAGGCAGATAAACTTGATGATATAAAAAAAGCAGGCACAGTTCGTATTGCGGTATTTGATAGTAACCCGCCTTTTGGTTTTATTGATCCTCAAACAAAAAAACTGGCAGGTTATGATGTGGATATCGCCAATGCCATTGCCAACGATCTGGGTGTAAAACTGGAACTGCGCCCGACCAATCCCGCTAACCGTATTCCACTCCTTTCATCCAAAAAAATTGATTTAATTGCCGCGAACTTCACGATTACCGATGAACGCGCAAAACAGGTGGATTTCTCCATTCCTTACTTTGCCACAGGGCAAAAATTTATTGCACGTAAAGGCGTTCTGACTAACCCGGACGATATCGCTAAACTGCGTATCGGCGCAGATAAAGGGACAGTACAGGAAATTACGTTGCGTGAACGTTATCCAACGACCAAAGTTATCTCTTATGACGATACTCCGCTGGCATTTGCTGCATTGAGAAATGGTAATGTTCAGGCGATCACGCAGGATGATGCCAAATTAGTTGGCCTGCTGGCCAATGTGCCTGAGGTGCAAAAAGCAGATTTTGAAATCTCTCCGTTCAGCATTACCCGTGAATATCAGGCAGTAGCGGCTTCAAAAGGAGAAGCCCGCTTGGTTGATTCCGTAAACCAGACATTACTGAAACTGGAAAAAGAAGGCGAAGCCGAAAAAATTTATAACCGCTGGTTTGGCCCTGAAACAAAATCGGCTCAGCCGCGTGGTGATTTCAGATTCGCTCCGTTAAACAATCAGGCAGAGTAATAGATAGCACCTGAAATGATAGCGAAAGCCAGCCCCGTCTTTGCACGGGGCTGCGCCGTTTGTTGATATACCCGTTGTCTTTCAGGTTGCCTTTTTGTTGGCTATGCTCACTCACCCCGGTCATATGGATGAGTTTCCTTGCCGCCGCGATGCAACTCGAAATCTATAGGGTATGGGGTGAATATTATTAATATGGTGAACGCGTTATGTTTGAGCAATTTCTCGGCGAGCACTTATTGGCTTCTGAATATCTGCAATGGCTCTGGCAAGGGTTCCTGATTACGTTGTGGATCTCTGCCTGTACTATTGTTTTTTCTACTTTATTAGGTTTTGTCATTGCGGCTGCACGGGACAGCCAAATTACGCCATTGCGTTGGCTGGTTACAGCCTATACCTCGATATTCCGTAATACGCCACTGTTGGTACAACTCTTTTTCTGGTATTTCGCCTCAGGCCAGATTTTGCCCCAGGCCGCTATGATCTGGCTGAATACTTCCCATGAAATCACACTGGCAGGTTCAACACTGGAATGGCCTTCATTTGAGTTTCTGGCCGGGTTTATCGGTTTGACACTCTATTCAGCGCCTTTTGTCGCGGAAGAACTGAGAGCAGGCATGCAGGGGATTGGGCGTGGGCAAAAATATGCGGCTCAGGCTCTGGGCTTAACTGGCTGGCAGGCGATGCGCTATGTTGTGCTGCCACAAGCACTGAAAATTGCTATGCCGCCCCTGTTAGGACAGTACATGACTATCGTTAAGAACTCATCATTAACGATGGCGATTGGTGTGGCTGAACTTTCCTATGCTTCCCGTCAGGTAGAAACACAATCCCTGAAAACATTTGAAGCGTTTGGTGTTGCGACAGTGCTTTACATTGCGATTATTGCGGTGATGGAAGGCTGGGGGCAGTGGCGTCAGCAGAGAATACTGGCGAGGGGGCATTGATATGGATTTTACTGTTATCGCTGAAAACTGGCGCTACCTACTGTTGGGCACATTTCCTGACGGGCCACTGGAAGGTGCCGCATTAACACTGATAATCAGCCTGATGGCCGGAGCAATTTCCATTGTTTTAGGAATTGTGGCAGGCGTTGCACTGGCGATGCTGCGTGGTTTCTGGGTAAACCTGCTGGCGGCGGTGTTGGGTTTTTTCCGTGCTATACCGGTTATTATGCTGATTTTCTGGACTTACTTCCTGTTGCCGGTGGTATTGGGAATGGAAATTCCCGAAATTACAACGGTTGTCTGCGCACTGGCTCTGATCACCTCTTCTTATCTGGCTCACGGTGTTAAAGCAGGTATTCTGGCAATCGGAGAAGGCCAATGGCGAGCAGGGTTGTCTTTGGGCTTTAATCGCTGGGAAGTGTTGTGGCATATCGTTTTACCACAGGCTTTGCGCATGATGGTGCCTTCGTTTATCAACCAGTGGATTGCATTAATCAAAGATACCTCATTGGCTTATATTGTCGGTGTGGCAGAACTGTCATTTCTGGCAACACAGGTTAATAACCGCAGTATGGTTTACCCGATGGAAGTCTTTTTATTTGTCGCATTAGTGTATTTCGTGATGTGTTTATCACTGGAATTGACAGCAAACTATGTGGCTCGTCGTTTCTCTGTAAGGCGAGAAAGAAAGGGATTTTTCACGTTTTGGTCTAAAAAGGAATTAACGATGGTTTCTAACGCTAATATTAAATGTTAGCCAGATATTTGGCTTGTTTCACCTGTTAACTCTCCGCGATTGAAGTGGGGAGTTATTATCTCTATTATGTTTTGAGTTTGATAAAAACACCCTGAAAGGGAAGTTATTTGAATTTGAGAATATAGTATGAGTATAAAAAGTATATTAGTTAACAGTCAATTTAAAAAACTTTTAGAGTTGCATGGGGAAATAGATGAAAAGGTTAAGCATGGTGCCCCATCATTATTGGATGAGCCGGAACTTATTAATCTAAAAAAAGAAGTATCTATTGCATCTTATTCAGGAGAAAGTTTACTTCAGGCATTATTTCCAGTATTGATAGTTTTTTCCTATATAATATTAGTTATTGTGTTTTATGGGTTCTATTTTGATTCAGATGTTGCTGGTTTCCAACGTTCTGCTAATATATTTATTATTTCCTCTACTTCGGCTTTAACCCTATACGCATATAAAGGCCATCTCTTAGCTTTAAAGACATTGAATGTGCTGAATACATTAGGTATTGTTTTTGCAATATTTATATTCATGCTTGATTATTTTGTCTATTATATGCATCACGAGTGGCATTTGTTAATAATAGTGGTTTTTAACTTTTTCACTAATCGAGTTATTATTAATAGCCACCATTTTTCTCATAGTATGAAGGAAAACTTATGGTATAAGATAAATAATGATCTCTTGCAAAATAAGATAAATAAATCAATAGAAAAAAAAGAAATTGAATCTGATGTTAATAATAAAAAAAGGAGTGTGTTAAAAATAATTTGGCAATATTGCATGTTAAATGAAAATATAAGAAAAACCTTTCAAGAAATTAATGTGCTAAATCAGAGGGTAAAAAATAATGACAAGAATTTGCTGAATGATAACAAGTTAAGTAAATATAATGGGTTATTATTGTTCAGTATAAATAAAAAAGTATTGATAAAAACAGTGTTATCTATGGTTTTATTGGTTAAGGCTTATGTAATGACAGCATTTATATTGCTATCTAGTCTTGATAACAAAAATGATCTTCCTATTTTGTTTTTTATTATCGCATTAGTGTTAATATTTTCTTCTTTCTCTGTTTTACTAACGCACAAAGGCGTTGTTTTTGGTTTTAAGATGCTGATTTCTGCACATTATCTCTTTTTTGTATTATTTTTACTATTATTGGGGTTGAAGTTTATTGCGGGAATAATAGAATATAGAAATATTTCTTTATATATTATAGCAATAGATTTTTTACTGGCATTTTTTATGTTAAATACTCGAAACTATAACTATTATCTCAGAGAACTACATTATTTTTTGGCATGGCATCGGATGATTATGAAATTATAGTATTTCTGGTAAACAATCTTGCAACGGTGATACTCTAGGATCGAGTGGAGCATTACTTAGCTGTTGCAAGATGGGATATTGGCTAATGATATATTTGAAAAGTAAATTCTTTTATATTTTGCAAGGTTTTTCCACTAATGATATAACTGAAAAGCTACGACTCTCAGCCAGAACACTCGCGAATCATATTCAAAATGTATATAGAAAAACAGGGGTAAAATGTAAAAAAGATTTAGTGGCATATTGTTATGAAAATAACATTGCTAACTATATCCCTGAAAGTTTTTTCAGGGAATCACAGTCTATTACTTTTGAAAAATAATTATTCACATATGTCTGAAAAGCATACTCTATCATGGGATAGGTGGGATTCTGGGCATAAAAATATTAATTCCACCTTTTCATGAGCGACAAGTTGATGTGCTGTATTCGGATAAATACAGAAAATAGATCCTTGGGAGAACTGCCTTTTTTGGACATCATGAATATCATTATTTACTACTTCACCTGTCCAGATTTCGCCTTCACCAGAAAGTATTATATACCATTCATCTCCGTTGCTGTGGTTATGGCACCCAACTTTTTTACCTGCATTAATAGACGTGGCATAAGCATTTAAGCCTTCTTTTTTTATCATGTGCCTGACAGAAATACCCACTGCATCATCTTTGATGGCTTCTTCTGTAGAAAAGCTAGCAAAATCTATCACAATTACATCCTTATATTTAAAATGAGAACTTTCTACTCTTTTTTGATTGAGTATTAAAACTTAACATTTATTCATGTGTAAAAAAATAATTTTTTTTAATTATCAGAATTATGTCTCATTTATATTAAATGTTTTGCTATTTTTACCTACATTGGGGGATGAGTATTTTTTTCAGAATGGGTAGCAATATATACCAGTGTTATTGGCTATTAGATGAAGGTTTAATCCTATATTTCATAAATCTCGCCTCAATATTGTTATATGTTATGGTTGCGGTGACAATGACGATAAAATAGATGCTTAATGCCAGTAAATTATTGAGAAAAATATTACCGGTAGTCAAGTTTCTCCTTCCTGCGATGAGCTGAGTTAACTCTATGCCCGTTTTTTTCTGAATAATAAACATTATTGTTGTAATAATTAATATTACTGCCACATGAACCATATAAAGAGAGTAAGATATTTTACCTAAATGCTGCATGTATTTATTAAGGAAAAAAGAGGAAATAATACCTCTTTGATATGCCAGGGTGAAAATAGTAAGGCAATAAATAACAGTGCAGATTATTTGCTTGGCTTCATATTGGGAATTGACAAAATAAATGAGAAACACCACACAGAGAATTTCTAAAATAGTTGCCGTAATAGTGCTTATTTTTATATCAGAGAAAATCCTGAAAATACTATAGGTAAATGCTCCAGCAAAAAAACTTGATACTCCTCGTGTAACAGCTTGTTGTAATATAGGGTTGCCACTGACAAGCAGCCATAAAGTGGCTACAGATATTAATAGCCATATTAGAGGAGCGATATTCATTTTTCTAAAAGTAATAATGGTTAAATACAGTATAATATATGTATAGAATTCGACACTAAGACTCCACGTAGGGTAATTAAAAGTCAGATTGAGATAATGTGTTGTGGGAGTCCATGATTGAATTAAAAAGAGATTGGGTAAAATCTCCGAGGGCGCAGTTCTGCCGGTAAATGGTGTTGTATCAAAATGAATGCCAGCGTTTTTTTGAATCAATAATCGACAAAATTCCAGAAATATAAATATCAATAACATTAATATGTGAAGAGGGAATATTCTGAAAAAACGGGAAGATATATATGGAGTAAATTTTACATCTCTATATGCATAGGTATGTGTCAGTACAAATCCACTAAGTACAAAGAAAAGCTCCACAATAATATAACAGGTACGAAAAAAATGAAGTTCGGTAAATGCACCAATAATATGTAAATGACCAGTCACAACAATTAAAGCACCGATTCCTCTGACCGCATCTAAAGATTCAAATCGCTTCATCATACCCATCTCATTCAATATGTAAATTTTAACTATGTACAATTAAAAATAATTATTTTTAAATAAAATTAATATATTTAGTGACTTCATAGTATGTAAAAAGGAGACTAATAACCGCTATAAAAAAGTGGCCGGAGTTATCTTTTATCTTAATATGTTTTATCGTTAGCGTGTGGCAACCTAAATAGGCATTGAAGCCAATATCTGCATAATGCTCACAAATTTTCGATATGGTCAAGTTTCATTTGTTTCAATAACCATGATTTATATTTGAATTAACTTAATGAATTTTTTTGATGTGACGGTTCTATATGATTATTCGAAATAATTTGAAAGTGGCGTCCTCAGTAATGATTGCTTACGCCACTTTTTAAGATAAATTAGCTGTGCTTTTTCGGGGTAAACAACGCAATTATGGTAGCGCTTAACAATAGCAATGCGCCTGATATGGTTAAAACGGACAGAAATGCGCTATCAAAGGCCAGTTTTGCTGCCTGAAGCAATGATAAAGCCATATCGCCCTTTAGCCCTTCTGCGACGATAATCGCTTCATCAATACTATTCTGTAATGCATTACTGACTGATTCTGATACAGGGATATCAGCTGGTAGGGTAAATGCTGCTGTATAAATTGCTACCAACAGGCTACCGAGTACAGCAACCCCAATCAGACCTCCAAGTTCATAGGCAATTTCTTCAATTGAGGCTGCTGTACCTGCGCTATGCTCGGGGGCGCTGAACATGATGGAGGTAGAAGCTGCTGTCATCGCAGCACCGACACCAAATCCAATCATGGAGAATGTCGTGATTTGTACCAACATTCCGGACCGGAAGCCAATGAGATAGCCAAAAATACCTAATCCTGCCAGAAAAAGTGAAAGCCACATAATTCTTCCTGAACCCAATTTGGGTATAACAAGACCCACTAATGGCCCGGCAACGAAAGAAGCTAATGGGATAGGTAAAATAAATAATCCTGCCTGTAAAGGCGATAAACCAGCAATAAGTTGCAGCCGCTGACTGACTATTAATTCAACTCCCATCAGGGCTGCGGTGCTAACAAAAGCGGTCGCGACACCGGTAGCAAAACCATAGGATTTTAATGAAGTAAAGTCTATGATCGGTGCAGGTGAACGACGTTGCCGATAAACGAACATCATCGTGAATATCATCCCGATTGCACTGGCTATAATGGCAGTTCCCATTGATGGGGCTTGTTTGCTGATTTCTTTGAGAGCAAAAGTAATGCCAATCAGCCCGATCATAATTTGGACGGAGGCCAGCAGATCGAATGTGCGTTGTGGGTTACTCTGGCTTTTCGTAATAGTGAATAGAGCGAATATCAACGCAATAATGACGATTGGGACGTTGATCAGGAAAACGGAACCCCACCAGAAATATTCCAGCAGTATTCCACCTATGACGGGACCGAGTGCCGCGCCCCCCGCAGCAACAGCGGACCAGATACCGATGGCAAGAGCGCGTTCTCCGGGTTCTTCGAAAACCTGACGGATTATTGCGAGTGTGGCCGGCATCATCATTGCGGCACCGATGGCAAGTATCACTCGTGCACAGATCAACATACTCGTATTTGGAGAAAATGCTGCCATCATTGAAGCAATACCGAATACAGCTAATCCGGTAGTAAATAATTTTTTGGCACCAAAGCGATCACTTAGAGCACCCGCTCCGGGAAGCAGGCCTGCAATGGTTAATGAATAAGCATTCATGATCCATAACTTCTCAGTGGAAGATGCTCGTAAATCGTATGTTAAACGTGGTAAAGCTGTATAGAGGACTGTCATGTCGATGACAATCAGCAAAAGTGCACTGGAAATAACAGCCAGCACAAGCCAGCGAGTATTTGATTTCATGAAAGAACTCATCAGTGTGGTTTAGGGAGCCTGTATCGCCAACCCTTGACGGTACAAATTGCGCACATTATAAATACATACGTATTGAATTAAAAGAGAGTAATAATGGGACGACGTAAAACAATTGACCGAAACATTCTGTTGGATGCAGCAGAACAAATTGTCACCACACATGGGGCATCGGCTCTTACCATTGATGCGGTAGCAAAGGCCGTCGGGATCACTAAGGGTGGGGTTCAATACAGTTTTAATACGAAAGATGCGCTTATTGAGGCGATGTTTGAACGTTGGGGGCTTGGCTACGAGGAACAATTCTACAAAATAGCCGGAGAAGCTCCTGATCCACTGACTGCAATACGTGCGCACATTGAAGCAAGTCAATGTTCCGATGAAGTGTCATCGGCGAAAGCAGCGGGGCTGATGGCATCGTTATTGCAAACACCGGAACATCTGGAATCAACCCGTGACTGGTATCGTGAGCGCATCGCTAATTTGGATACAACAACAGCAGAAGGTCGTCTGGCCCGTTTAGCTTTTTTGGCGACAGAAGGTGTATTTATTTTACGTTTCTTTGGCTTGATGGATATTGGTAAGGATGAATGGGCGGATATTTTCAGCGATATTCTGGAGATGGCACCTTCTGAAAATAGTGAATAAAAACAGCGCCCATTAGTGTAGTTCGTTAATAATCACTTTGTGATATAACTTATTGATTGTACTCATGGCAATCGTTTTCTTTTTTGATCTTTTAGGATAACGATTTATTTTGATTTCCTGTAGGATGAATCGAAAACTTCATCTGTTTAGGAATAAAACATTAATGAGTACACTCAATTCAGGCTCTGCAAATAGTCAGGGTTTACTTCAGCGCGTGTTTAAACTGGAAGAGCATGGTACAACAGTTCGCACTGAGATGATTGCGGGGCTGACAACCTTTCTGACGATGGTTTATATCGTCTTTGTGAACCCACAAATTCTGTCTGTTGCCGGAATGGATATTAAAGCTGTATTTGTCACAACCTGCTTAATTGCTGCACTTGGCAGCATTATGATGGGGATAGTGGCTAATTTACCTGTTGCGGTTGCGCCTGCTATGGGTCTGAATGCATTTTTTGCCTTCGTTGTTGTTGGTGCTATGGGTGTTTCGTGGCAGGTTGCGATGGGCGCAATTTTCTGGGGTGCTGTAGGGCTGCTGATCCTGACGATTTTCCGCATCCGTTACTGGATGATAGCGAATATTCCCGTGGGGCTGAGAGTCGGTATTACCAGCGGTATCGGGCTTTTTATTGCTATGATGGGGCTGAAAAATGCCGGCATTATTGTACCGAATCCAGATACGATCGTTTCTATTGGTAACTTTACTACTCATAACGTCCTGTTGGGAGCGCTGGGCTTTTTTATCATTGCTATTTTAGCAGCACGTAATTTCCATGCCGCAGTATTGCTGTCCATCGTAATAACGACGGGGATCGGGTTTATGCTGGGGTATGTGGAATATCAGGGAATTTTTGATTTGCCACCCAGTGTTATGAGTGTTGTCGGGCATGTTGATGTGAAAGGCGCGCTGGATATCGCATTAGTCGGGATTATTTTTTCTTTTATGCTAGTGAACCTATTTGATTCATCCGGTACGCTGATTGGTGTGACCGATAAAGCCGGCCTTGCTGACAGTAACGGTAAATTCCCGCAGATGAAGCAGGCTCTGTATGTTGATAGCATCAGCTCAGTGGCAGGTTCTTACATCGGCACTTCTTCGGTAACCGCTTTTGTAGAAAGTTCTTCTGGCGTCTCTGTGGGTGGCCGTACTGGGTTAACTGCTGTCGTCGTTGGTATTTTATTCCTGCTGGTGATGTTTATTTCTCCACTGGCCAGTATGGTTCCGGCTTATGCTACGGCGGGTGCGCTGGTTTATGTCGGCGTTTTGATGACATCCAGCCTGACACGGGTAAAATGGGATGATCTGACGGAATCCGTTCCGGCATTTATCACCGCTGTTATGATGCCATTCAGCTTCTCAATTACTGAAGGTATTGCACTGGGCTTTATGGCTTATTGCGTGATGAAACTGGGAACAGGAAAATGGCGGGAGATAGGCCCGTGCGTTATTGTTGTCACGTTGCTGTTTGTGCTGAAAATGGTATTTGTCGATGCCTGATAATTATAATCTCAGCTAAACAGAGTACCGAGCAATATAAAAAAGCCTGATGTATCAGGCTTTTTTATAGAAATTATACAAAATATTTTTCTAAAAAAAGATTAATGGCGGCTTTCTGGTGCAATAAAACCGATGCAAATTACTTCAGATTCCGCGCCGGGCTGTGCCTGAAAAGTGAAATCTTCCTTATGGCTGAGAGTTAATGCAGGCCATGTAGCCAACGTGGACTGGAAATGCTCCTGTGAGCAGTTCTTCCCTCTTTTCCCCACCAGCACTGCACCATATTTGACAATATCACTCTCTTTAATATGGCGATTATAAATATTAGGCGGCGCACCGTTACCGGTTTCCCACGGCTGTATGGTTTGGGGGCGATAGTGGCTGTAGAACGTCAGCCATTGATGCAGGTATTCACCTCCAACATAATGCAGTGGTGTTGAATACAATTCATCCCAGCGCTGATCCAGCTGGCTGGAAAAGATTTTTATTCCGGCAAATTTTTCTCCTGCACCACGGACATTTGTCAGCATAATACTGGCATAGCCAATGAGAACTACGACAGCAAACACAGCCAGACCTCGCAATGTCCCTGTTAAGGATTTATGGGGGGGTACGGTTATCGAGCCGACTAGCAGCGCTGGAGCTACTGCCATGAAAGGCTGTAGCCATTCGGTCATGCGCCCGCCCTCATTGAAGGAAAACCAGCCATAAATAATCAGCAGGGGCAGCAGAATGACAATATTGGTCAGTTGATTAGATTGCTGTTTTGGCCAGCCAATTTTTCCGCCTAATAGATAAATAATGGTACTGACGATAATGAGAGGATAAAAGACTGAAAACAGAGAGCGCGTGGTGTGCAGATTAAATCCTTGCTTGATTTGCGAGTCTACCCATTTGAAGGCAGAAAAATCGTTATTTACCAGCCACCAGATATTGGGTAACACCAACATCAGCCATAGCACAAGCGCCAGATAAAACAGTGGTTCCCGATAATGTCGCCGTACTTTGGGAACAAACAGAGAAAGTAAAAAGACTGAGCCAACAATCGAGAGTGAAGAGTACTTACTCATTGTTGCCAACCCTGTAGCTAACGCGAACGCCAGCCACCATTTGGGATGATCATCGATAGCCTTCAGGAAGAACAATAGTGACCACGACCACAACATTACCAGCAGATAATTGTCATTATACGGAATGATATCGAAATTGATGACGCCAGACAGATTGAGAGACAGCATAGCCAGCCATGCCAGTTCAATTTTTCCTGTTAAGCGCAAAGCCAGCTGCCAGACACCCATCATACCTACAGCAATGACAGCAAAATGGATGAAATACCAATAAAAACTGAGAGAAATATGGCTGATATGAATAGCTGGTAACATCACAACACCCACCAGCCACGGGTTTTTCGGGGAACCCCATTCACCGTTTATGCCCCAGTTCAGGGCTTCTACAGCATCATAGGGAACAGTCGGATCAAGGTAATAACTTACTAACATCCATAAGACAGCATAACCAATACACCAAAGATACAATGAAGTTCTATAAGAAATATCAAAGAAACGCATAGTTGCTAAGGCTTATATTATTTGAGTTAAGGTAACTCAAAATAGTAGCTGAACTTGAAAGAATAAGTGAATGACATTGGATGTTATATGTGGATTCTGTTAGATTCCGCCGAAAATATCTTGATAACACGAGTTGAGTCACACGCTATGAATCAGTTAAAGAAAAAATCCCCGGCAAGAGCCTCTGCGGGTAAGCACAAAAGAAAAAGCCGTGAAGAATTAAACGCAGAAGGGCGTGAGCGTAAGCGCCAGAAAAAACATCGCGGTAATCCATCCGGTAATCGCCATCAGGAAAGTAACCAGAAAAAACAGACTGGTACTAAGCAAGAGAGAGATCCTCGTATCGGGAGTAAAGTCGCGGTTCCGTTGATTGTTGGTGAAAAAGCAGTCGCTAAGCCAGTAGCGAAACAGCCTAAAGCGCCCGAAAAACCTCGCTTGTCAGCGCGGGAAGAACTGGAAATGCTGGAAAATGATGAACGTCTGGATGATTTGCTGGCACGTCTTGAGCAGGGTGAAAACCTTTCCGAAGAAGATAATGTCTATGTCGATAAGATGCTCGATCGCATTGATGTTCTGATGGAAGAGCTGGGTATCGATCTGGAAGAGGATGACAGCGAAGAAGAAAAACAAGACGACATTATGCAGTTGCTGAAAGGTAAATAATTCCTGAAGGTTAACGGTTCTGAATGGCTAGCCATTCATGCATAAATTATCTTGATCATCAAAGGCGGTATACACTTCGTTTTTCAGGTTGCCTCTTTGTTGGCTGCGCTCGCTCACCCCGGTCACATAGTTATCTATGTTCCCGGGGACTTACTCTATCTCTTGCCACCGTGACGCATTTTGAAATCCATTGTGTATATACCCATACTTTCAATATGGTATTTGCTATGCTGATTGGGTAAACTATAGCAGCCCATTTGATAGGCCAGAACAGCGGAAGAGATAAGCATGTCAGAGCAAGCCATTGTCTGGGATCTGCCTTTGATCCAAAAATATAATTATTCAGGGCCTCGTTATACTTCATACCCAACAGCGCTGGAATTTAACCAGCAGTATGATAATGCGGCGTTCATACAGGCCGCAGCGCGTTACCCTGAGCGTCCTCTTTCCCTTTATATTCATATCCCGTTTTGTCATAAACTTTGTTATTTCTGCGGCTGCAATAAGCTGGTTACGCGGCAGAAACATAAAGCGGATGATTATCTGGCTGTTCTGGAACAAGAGATAGCAACAAGGGCAAAGTTATTTCCTCATCGGAAAGTCAGTCAGATGCACTGGGGGGGAGGAACGCCGACGTATCTCGATAAGATGCAGATTAGCCGATTGATGTCGATGTTGCGTAGCCACTTCTGTTTTCTGCCCGATGCTGAAATTTCCATAGAAATTGATCCGCGTGAAATTGAGCTGAATGTCATTGATCATCTGCGCAATGAGGGTTTTAACCGACTGAGTATGGGAGTGCAGGATTTCAACAAGGAAGTTCAGTGTCTGGTCAATCGTGAACAGGACGAGGATTTTATCTTCGAATTGGTCAATCGTGCCCGCGAGACAGGTTTTACATCAACCAGTATTGATTTGATTTATGGCCTACCCAAGCAGACACCGGAAAGTTTTGCTTTCACATTGCAGCGTGTACTGGCGTTATCGCCGGATCGTCTGAGTGTGTTCAATTATGCTCACATGCCGAATCTATTTGCGGCACAACGCAAAATTAAAGAGAGTGATTTACCGAGTGCGGCACAGAAACTGGATATTTTGCAGCAAACTATCGCGACTTTAACAGGTAACGGCTATCAGTTTATTGGCATGGATCACTTCGCTCGCCCTGATGATGAATTAGCGATTGCCCAAAGAGAAGGTGTACTGCATCGCAATTTTCAGGGATACACCACCCAAGATGACTGTGACTTATTGGGCATCGGTGTTTCGGCTATCAGTATGTTGGGCGACTGTTATGTACAGAACCAAAAAGATCTCAAAACCTACTATGCTGAGGTAAACGCGCAGGGGCATGCGTTATGGCGGGGGTTAGCGCTGACGCAAGATGATTGCATCCGTCGTGATGTGATTAAGGCACTGATTTGTAACTTCCGGTTAAATTTTGCTGATATTGAGTGTGCTTATAGCGTGAGTTTCACAGATTATTTCGCCGAAGATCTGCAATTATTGGCACCGTTGGTGCAAGATGGGCTGGTTGAAGTGAGTGAAAAGCAGATTCGGGTATCAGCAAAAGGGCGTTTGCTAATCCGCAATATTTGCATGTGTTTTGATCATTACCTGCGTAATCAAATGCGCCAGCGGCAGTTTTCACGGGTGATATGAATTTGTTGAGTATTCAAGTTAACTTTTAATCAATAGTTGGTTAAAATTAATGCACACCTTCAATTTTAAGGGAGGATTTATGAGTACAGAAATGAAACTCAATATTGCAGAGTTACCTGAAGAATTAAGAGCTGTCATCAGGCAAGGTCAGGCAGTTGTTATCAGAGATGGTGGTAAAGAAATAGTAGAGGTGAAGGCTTACCGTCGTTCTCGTGGAAAACATGTCCCGAATATAGTGACAAAACTTGCAAAGCTTAGGGTGAAGAGACCGATAGGTGGGCTTGCTAATCCTGAAAAGCAATTAAGGCCGATTGGTGTCTTAACTGGAAAGATTTCTGTGCCGACAGAGGAAGAGTTTGCCAGATATGATCGTGAAATTCTTTCTATGTTTGAAGGGAAAGAGTAATGCGTTATTTATTAGATACACATATTTTGCTCTGGTATCTGGCTGAACCCGCAAAGCTGAAAAAAGAAATCAATGAATTATTGAGAGATACTGATAATGAAGTCTATTTCAGTGCTGTCAGTATTCAGGAAATAGCGATAAAGAGGAGATTGGGCAGGAGTGATTATTCTTTTGAGCCAGCAATTATCACTGATGTGGCACAGAATGAGGTGGGTTTTTTGCCTTTGATGGTAACAATAGAGCATTCTCTTAGCTATTATGAATTACCGATAGTAAAGCACCGGGATCCTTTTGATCTTATGCTAGTGGCTCAAGCCAAATACGAAGGGATAATATTAGTAACAAATGATGAAGCGATATTAACCCAGTTTACTGACTTTTCTAAATATCTACTTAGTAATAGATAGCTGATATATCACTCCAACCCCAATTCCTTCAATTTCCGCGTGATTGTATTTCTGCCCCAGCCAAGTAAACGGGCTGCTTCCTGCTTATGTCCATTAGTATGCGTTAATGCGCAGTTAAGTAAGGTTCGCTCCAATAATGGTAAAGCGTCAGAAAGAAGATCCGTCTTGCCGGCTTGTAAGGCATTCTCTGCCCATGTCGCTAATTGTTGTGGCCACTCTTCTGATGATGAAAAACCGGAAACAAGAACATTATCTGTTTGCTCAACGGGCTGACTTTCAATTAAATCAGTTGGTAGATCCTGTACCAGAATTTCTTTACTGACAGCCATCACCGTTAGCCAGCGGCAGACATTTTCCAGCTGACGGACATTCCCGGACCATGATAGGTTCATCAGGGCTTTTTCAGTATCAGGATGCAGTTCTTTGGCCTCAATTCCCAGCTCTTTGGCGGTCTGTTGCAGGAAATGTTGAGCGATACGGGGAATATCTTCCACACGATCCCGTAATGGGGGGAGCTGCAATCGAATGACATTCAGGCGATGATAAAGGTCTTCTCTGAACTTACCTTCTTCGACCCGTTGTTCAAGATTCTGATGAGTGGCGGCAATAATACGGACATCAACTTTTACCGGTGCATAGCCACCAACCCGATAAAACTGCCCTTCTGCCAGAACCCGTAACAGGCGCGTCTGGATATCCAGTGGCATATCGCCGATTTCGTCCAGAAACAGTGAACCGCCATTGGCCTGTTCGAAGCGCCCTTGACGAACCTGATTAGCTCCGGTGAAAGCCCCTTTTTCATGGCCGAATAACTCTGATTCAATTAAATCTTTTGGGATCGCCGCCATATTCAGGGCAATAAAAGGCGCGGCGGCTCTTGGGCTATGGCGATGCAGGGCATGAGCTACCAGCTCTTTTCCTGTTCCCGATTCACCATTGATTAACACACTGATGGAAGAGCGGGAAAGGCGCCCGATAATCCGGTATACCTCCTGCATGGCAGGAGCTTCTCCGATTATTTCAGAAACCGATGAGGCTATTTTCGGACTGCGGGAAGTTTGTTGTTGTTCACGTGAATGGCTTAATGCCCGTTCAACCAGTGCGACCGTTTCATCAATATCAAACGGCTTTGGCAGATAATCGAATGCTCCGTGCTGATAGGCACTGACGGCTGCATCTAAATCAGAATGGGCGGTCATAATGATGACCGGAAGCTGGGGGTGATTCTGCCTGATTTGATTGAGCAAACTTAATCCATCAAGACCCGGCATACGGATGTCTGACAGCAGTACTTCAGGGCTGTTCTGTGATAATGCAGCCAATACGGAATCTGCATTTTCAAAACTGACACAATCCATACCCGCGCCGCTCAACGCCCGTTCAAGTACCCAGCGGATAGAACTGTCGTCATCAACGATCCAGATTTTTCCTCGTTGCATGATATCCCCTATTTCTTGATAGGCAGGTAAATGGAAAATTCCGTATGCCCCGGCCAGCTAGTAAATTCTATTTTTCCCGTGTGCTGATCAATGAGATTGCGGACAATAGATAACCCAAGCCCGGTTCCGCCTTCATGCCCACTCACCATTGGGTAAAATAGCATATCCTGAATATTCGGAGGAATGCCCGGCCCATTATCTTCAATATCAATCCGGGCTGCCAAACGGTAACGTTCACCGTGCAAGGTGATCTGGAAGGCTGTCCGGGTACGTAAAGTAATAGTGCCTTTTTGATTACCTAATGCCTGTAGCGCATTGCGGGTGATGTTTAATAAAACCTGCTCAATTTGATCAGGGTAATGAGACAGCTCCGGCAGGCTGGGGTCGTAATCTTTGACCAGAGTAATATTACTGGGCATTTCCAGTGATACCAACTGATAAACCCGCTCGACAACATGGTGGATGCTCTGGCTAATCTTAGCCCCCGGATGTTGAGGCCCCAATAACCGATCGACAAGGGTACGAAGTCTGTCAGCCTGTTCAATAATGACTTGTGTATATTCCCGCAAAGAGGGATCCGGCAATGTCTTTGCCAGTAATTGAGCGGCTCCCCGTAAACCCCCCAGCGGATTTTTAATTTCATGTGCCAGCCCCCGAACCAATTCCCGTGCAGCTATCTGTTGTGCCTGTTGTACCTGCTCTTGGCTTAAACGTCGCTGACTATCCATAGGAGCGAGTTCCAACAGAATAAACTGTTCGGAAATTGGCTGGGCACTGAGCGACATAACATGCGAGTGATTATTGATCACCAATATCACTTCGTTATCTGTAAAACCATGCCCGCGTATCAGGCTGGATCGCATAAATTCCGTATCCAGCGAGATATAGCTGAATAAAACCGGAAGCGGAGTGCCGAATAATTTACGTGTACTTTGTGCCAGAAGTTGCATAGCGGAATGATTGGCATAGTGGATAATCAAATCGTTATCCAGCACTAATACACTATTTATCAATGAATCAAGAATTTGTTCTGCTTTGGGAAAATCAGCCATTGCCATTCAACCTTTGCACTTTTTTGGTGCATTGTATCTTATTTAATCATAAATTGAGTACCCCTCTTTATATCTGAGATATCGGAGGGAAAGGTCAGAAGGAAAAGGACCCATTCGAAAATGGGCCAAAAGTTTCACGGCAACAAAACTAATCAAGAACGGCGGTGATGCTTTTAAGCATTACACGCTGTAATACAGTTCAAACTCCAGAGGGTGTGGTGTCATGCGGACGCGTTCAATTTCACCATTCAGTACACCGATATAAGCATCAATTGCATCATCAGTGAAAACACCACCGCGTGTCAGGAATTCACGGTCTGCATCCAGAGCCGCCAGTGCTTCTTCCAAAGAAGAGGCCACGGTTGGGATTTCTTGTGCTTCTTCGGCTGGCAGGTCATACAGGTTTTTATCCATTGAATCACCCGGATGTATTTTATTGATGATCCCATCAAGGCCTGCCATCAGCAGAGCTGAGAACGCCAGATAAGGGTTTGCAGCCGGATCAGGGAAACGGACTTCAATCCGACGGGCTTTACTGCTGGCAACAACCGGAATACGGATAGAAGCTGAGCGGTTACGGGCAGAATAGGCCAGCATCACTGGAGCTTCAAAACCGGGCACCAGACGTTTGTATGAGTTGGTTGTTGGATTGGTAAAGGCATTCAGAGCACGGGCATGTTTGATAATACCGCCGATATAATAAAGTGCCATTTCGGACAAACCACCGTATTTGTCGCCCGCGAACAGGTTAACACCGCCTTTGGACAGTGACATATGACAGTGCATGCCTGAGCCATTATCTCCAACTAGTGGTTTCGGCATAAATGTGGCGGTTTTACCGAAAGCATGGGCGACATTATGTACAACATATTTGTAAATCTGGGTTTCATCCGCTTTTTTGGTCATAGTATTAAAGCGGGTTGCGACTTCGTTCTGGCCTGCGGTTGCAACTTCATGGTGATGCGCTTCCACAACCAGCCCCATCTCTTCCATCGTCAGACACATTGCTGAGCGCAGATCCTGAGAAGAATCTACCGGGGGAACTGGGAAATAGCCGCCTTTGAGACCGGGACGGTGGCCTTTGTTACCACCTTCGTAGCGGGTTCCACTGTTCCATGCCGCTTCGGTATCATCAATATGGTAATAAGAGCCTGAGATAGAACTGCCGAAACGAACATCATCGAACAGAAAGAATTCTGGCTCTGGCCCGAACAGAACAGTGTCAGCAATATCACTGGAACGCAGGAAATCTTCTGCACGTTTTGCAATGGAGCGTGGATCACGACCATAACCCTGCATGGTGCCGGGTTCCAGAATATCGCAACGAATAATCAGAGTTGCATCATCAAAGAAAGGGTCAAGCATGGCTGTAGAAGGATCGGGCATTAACACCATGTCAGATTCATTGATACCTTTCCAGCCCTTGATAGATGAACCGTCAAACATTTTACCATCTTCGAAGAAGTCTTCATCAATCTGGTGGGCAGGAATAGTGATGTGCTGTTCTTTACCTTTAGTGTCAGTAAAACGTAAGTCAATAAACTTCACCTGATGTTCTTCAATCATGGATAAAACATGTTCAACGGACATACTAAGTTCTCCTGGTTTACGTCAGCCGGATGCGTTGTCAGAAACGCCGCCTTTATCTTAAGCAGCTGATGCTGTCTTTGTATACAGACAATTCGTGGCAATTTTCAATGCTAAACTCTAATGTGAAAACTAATGCGAAAAGCGTGCCAATTTTTAAAAAAGCTTTAATCCTGATGTATCCGTACATAAATGGGGAAAAATTATAGGGAATTGATAGAAAGGGCGAGGAGTTTTTGAGGGTTTTTGCACTTAATTGGTGCATTGGAATGACGATCTGCACTGTTATGGTGAATTGCTGGAGCCGCTATAAAATACAGGTTAATTACTATAATTGTGATTGTTATCACGGTTGTTATCATGATGGTTATTAATGTTATTTCAGGTTATGTCGTGTTTATATGCAAAAAAACAGATAAACTTCAAAAGTGATGCGTCTCACATTTATTTCACTCTGTGGTTATAACGTGTAAAATAGCACCATATTTGTGTTGAATGAGGGTAGCATCGCGCCCTGCATGCTGTACCCATTTAATATTTCTTCAAATAGCTAAAACGGTAAAAATACTTGTCAATTAATAATTTAAGAAACATTGCCATTATCGCTCACGTTGACCATGGCAAAACAACGCTGGTTGATAAACTCTTACAGCAATCCGGTACATTTGGTGAACGTGCTGCAACAGCTGAGCGTGTGATGGATTCCAATGATCTGGAAAAAGAACGTGGTATTACCATCCTTGCAAAAAATACTGCCATCAAATGGAATGACTACCGTATCAATATCGTGGATACCCCGGGCCACGCCGACTTCGGTGGCGAAGTAGAGCGTGTAATGTCAATGGTCGACAGTGTTTTACTGTTGGTGGATGCGATGGATGGCCCTATGCCACAGACTCGCTTCGTCACCCAGAAAGCCTTCGCTCATGGTTTGAAGCCAATTGTTGTTATCAACAAAGTTGACCGTCCGGGCGCACGTCCTGACTGGGTTGTCGATCAGGTATTTGACCTGTTCGTAAACCTGGGTGCAACTGATGAGCAGCTGGATTTCCCTATCGTTTATGCTTCTGCATTGATGGGCATCGCAGGCAACGAGCACACTGAAATGGCAGAAGATATGACTCCGCTGTATCAGGCAATCGTTGACCATGTTGAGCCACCTAAAGTTGATCTTGATGGCCCGTTCCAGATGCAGATTTCCCAGCTGGACTACAACAACTACGTGGGTGTTATCGGTATCGGCCGCATTAAGCGCGGAACCGTAAAACCAAACCAGAACATCACGCTTATCGATAGCGAAGGTAAAACTCGTAACGGTAAAGTTGGTAAAGTATTCAGCCACCTGGGTCTGGATCGTATCGAATCAGATAAGGTTGAAGCGGGTGACATCATCGCGATTACCGGTCTGGGCGATCTGAACATCTCTGACACGCTGTGTGAAGTTAATGCTGTTGAAGCTCTGCCAGCGCTGGCCGTTGATGAGCCTACCGTTAGCATGTACTTCTGTGTTAACACTTCACCTTTCTGTGGTCGTGAAGGTAAATACGTAACATCCCGTCAGATCCTTGATCGTCTGAGAAAAGAACTGGTTCATAACGTGGCTCTGCGCGTTGAAGAAACTGAAGATCCAGATGCTTTCCGTGTTTCCGGTCGTGGTGAATTGCACCTTTCCGTTCTGATTGAGAACATGCGTCGTGAAGGTTTCGAGCTGGGCGTTTCTCGTCCGAAAGTTATTTTCCGTGAAATTGACGGCCGTAAGCAGGAACCTTTTGAGCAGGTAACTCTGGATATCGAAGAGCAGCATCAGGGTGATGTGATGCAGGCACTGGGTGAACGTAAAGGCGAGATGCGTGATATGCTGCCAGATGGCAAAGGTCGCGTACGTCTGGATTATGTTATCCCAAGCCGTGGTCTGATCGGCTTCCGTACTGAGTTCATGACTATGACTTCCGGTACTGGTCTGCTGTACGCAACATTCAGCCACTATGATGACATCCGTCCGGGTGAAATTGGCCGTCGCCAGAATGGTGTACTGATCTCCAATGGGCAGGGTAAAGCCGTTGCTTATGCTCTGTATGGTTTGCAGGAGCGCGGTAAGCTGTTCCTTGGTCATGGTACAGAAGTTTATGAAGGCCAGATCATCGGTATTCACTCCCGCTCCAATGACCTGACAGTAAACTGTCTGACAGGTAAAAAGCTGACCAACGTTCGTGCTTCAGGTACTGATGAAGCGACAACACTGTCTCCGCATATCAAGAAAACACTGGAGCAGGCACTGGAGTTTATTGATGATGACGAACTGGTAGAAGTGACGCCAGAGTCAATTCGTCTGCGTAAACGCCATCTGACTGAGAATGATCGTCGCCGCGCAAGCCGCAGCAAAGACGCTTAATTCCTCCTGACAGCTTAGGGTGCTTCGGCACCCTGAGTTTCATGCTCCGCTTAATCTGCTCTCTTCTCTCAATAGCCTGCCAGTATTGCAACCTCACTCAGTTTCTTATTTTTCAACTAAGATTGACTCTTTATGTGGGTTGATTATCAGCGTAATTTGTCTATTTTTTGTCGCTTCACCTTTTTTATTGATGAAATTATGATAAAAATACAAAACGAGATACCTCAGTCAGGAGGGAGTATGCTGTATATTTTCGATATGGGTAACGTGATTATTGATATTGATTTTAGAAGGGTACTGGCTGTTTGGAGTAACCTGAGCGGGACACCACTTGCAGTTCTGGCTCCCAAATTTGCTCTGGGCGAAGCATTTGAAAAGCACGAGTGTGGCCAAATTACAGATGCAGAATTTGCCGAAATACTATGTGATGAAATGGAAGTTTCTCTTAGCTTTGAACAGTTTTCTGAAGGCTGGAATGCGATTTTTGTTGGTGTCAGGCAGGAAGTTATTGCGTTGATGAATAAACTGCGTGAGCAAGGGCATCGGGTTGTGGTGTTATCCAACACAAATAACCTACATTTTAAGTATTGGCCGCAACAATACCCTGAAGTCACTACATCAGCAGATCATTTATACCTGTCTCAGGATCTGGGGATACGTAAACCTAATCAGGACATCTTTAAATATTTACTGGAAAAAGAAGGTGTTGCTGCTGAGCAGGCGGTTTTTTTTGATGATGTTCTGGAAAATGTTGAAGCAGCCAAAAGATTAGGCTTCAATGCTATTCATGTAAGCGGTAGGGATACTATCCCAGATTATTTTAAGGCACATGACTTTTCACCTCTCACCGTAACATAATTTCTGATCTTCATGTATACCCAATGGATTTCGAGTTGCATCGCGGCGGCAAGGGAACTCATCCCCGGGAGCATAGATAACTATGTGACTGGGGTAAGCGAGCGTAGCCAACAAAGAGGCAACTTGAAAGACGAAGGGTATAATATTCAACAAGTTCTAAATAGGGTGGCATCTTGGCAAGCGAGGCTCCACCCTTACAGGTTAATCTACCGATACGGATCATACATAAGAAAAATGATTGCATTAATTCAACGCGTAACACAGGCAAAAGTGGTTGTTGATAGTCAGACTATAGGTGAAATTGAACAGGGGCTGCTCGTTTTTCTGGGGGTTGAAAAAGAAGATGACCAGCAAAAAGTACAGCGTCTGTGTGAAAAGGTAATGGGTTATCGCGTATTCAGTGATGAAAATGGGAAAATGAATCTCAACGTCCAGCAAGCCAATGGTAGCCTATTGGTTATCTCTCAATTCACTCTGGCTGCGGACACCCAAAAAGGTTTAAGACCAAGCTTTTCTGGAGGCGCTGAACCCAAAAAAGCAGATGAACTTTATCGCTATTTTGTTGAACAGTGCCGTGCAACTGGTGTAAAAACAGAAATGGGGCAATTTGCTGCGGACATGAAAGTAAGTCTGACAAATGACGGGCCAGTGACTTTCTGGTTACAAGTATGACTTTCTGATTAGAAATATAATGTTAAAAGCATGCATGCTCCCCGACTACACACGACAACACGCAAAGAAGGGGCTGTTTCTATGTATCACCTCAGAGTACCTCAAACCGAACAAGAGCTGGAAACTTATTACCAATTCCGTTGGGAGATGCTGCGTAAACCACTTCATCAGCCTGTCGGCTCAGAAAAAGATGCTTATGACTCAATGGCTCACCATCAAATGGTGGTTGATGAGAAAGGCAGGCCAGTCGCTGTCGGACGTTTATATATCAATGCGGACAGTGAAGGTGCTATCCGTTTTCTGGCTGTTGACCCGAATGAGCAGCAAAAAGGGCTGGGCACCTTGATTGCAATGGCGCTGGAATCTGTTGCCCGGCAGGAAGGTGTGAAACGGATAGTTTGCAGTGCGCGTGAGGATGCGGTTGATTTCTTTAATAAGCTGGGATTTCAAAACCGTGGGCTTATCAACGGCGCTAACTCATCTCCTATTAATCATTTTTTGATGATTAAACCCATTATGAGTCTTGATGATATTTTGCATCGTCCGGACTGGTGTGCTCAATTGCAGCAGGCATGGTACAAACATATCCCCCTGAGTGAAAAGATGGGGGTACGTATTACTCAATATACGGGGCAGCGCTTTATTACCACTATGCCGGAAGCAGGGAACCAAAACCCTCATCATACTATTTTTGCTGGCAGTCTATTTTCTCAATCGACATTAACCGCCTGGGGTCTGATTTGGCTGCTATTGCAGGAGCGTCAACTAGGGGGTGAAATCATCCTGGTGGATGCGAATATTCGTTACCAAAAACCTATTGTTGGTCGTCCTAGTGCTGTTGCCGACCTCAACAATATGAGCGGTGATTTAGCCCGTCTTGCCCGTGGTAATAAAGCACGTGTAAAACTGGAGGTTCATGTCAGCGGTGAACAGGGACTCGGAAGTGTGTTCACCGGCACTTATATTGTCTTACCCGCAGAGCGGGCAGCGGCAGCATAAACTATTACCACCTGAGTTGCTGAAATATGTGGCTCTTCTACAACCTAAAACATACTGAGTTTTTACAATACGACGGTTGCACAGGTTTTGCTTTGATCACCATTCGGTTGCCCAGCCTCACCAGATTGTTCTGTATTAGATTGCCCGGCTGGGCAGTTGTCAGTAGAAATCACGCCTTGCTTAATGGATTGTGACTCTTTATTGGATGCCTTATCTTCAGCTGTCAGTGTGCCATTGATCGTGCTTTTCAGATTATCGACAGAAAGGTTCCCAGTGATAGCCAGTGAGAAATTACCTTCACCATGCAGGTGAAGTGGTATCCAGCCCCATTGTGGCAAAATTCCCAAATTCACACTCATTCCTTTGACATTGAGCTGGAAGGGGTTTTGGGCAGCAAGCTGCTCAAGGAAGCCGTTAAACTGGAGTATACCGTCACCTGAAAAGGTATTCATTTTATCAATAATAACCTTGTCATTTGCGGCATGTAGTTGCAGGTAAGGACGCACTATTTCAACTTTATTGAATGTGCCACTCATGGCCTGCAATGAAGCTTTCCCATTCCATAATCCCCAGTGACCATCTTTCAGGATATCCAGAGTATCGACATATCCCGATAAGGTGGTGAGCTGAAATGGAAAATCAGGGTTGGTATCAATCAGGAGCGTATTGTTGATACTGACATTATTTAACTTCAGTGCTGAAATCCATTCAGGTGCCGGATTTTTAATATAGTTGCGCCACTCTGGAGGTAAGGCGTAAATCAAACCGGTTACAGAGCTATCATTGAGGGTTAACTGGTGATTTTGTCGATCCCACTGCGCTTTAATATTAAATAAGCCCTTCTGATAATGGGTAGTCAGATTAGCGATGGTAAAAATATCACCGGAAAAACTGAACTGGCCTAATATATCTTTGAACTGAGCTTCGTTGAAGGCCATGTTCATGGCATTAAAGTCAATCAGGCCATCTTCTGCCTGCCATTGCCCGTTGACCAACCCCAATCCTTTAATGCTGGTATTAAGATAATCAGCAGACCAGTCTTTTCCCTGTAATTTGGCGTTAGTGAGATTGAGATCTTTAATGTGGATAGCGGGCAGATGGCGGGTTTTTTCTGTCAGTGCAGCCAGAGTCATGGGTGATTGCCAGCGGATGTCATTGATCAGAATATTTTCTAAGTTCCAGCTGCCATCAGCTAATTGTTGCCCATTCCCAGAGATCAGACCCTGTAGGAACTTCGCACCAAAGGAATTTATAACCAGATTGTTATTCTGATAGCTACCCTGCATGACGACCTTATCAAATGACAGGCCATTTATGTTGATATTATTGGCACTGAACTGGTATTGCCCTGAGCCAAAAAGGGTATTCTTATCAGGAGACCAGGGAGTAATACCGCCGACAATATTTTTGCCCTGAATCTGTGAACTGGGGGTTGTTAGCTGAACATCCATTTTATTCAGTTGCAAAACATCGGCTTTCAAGGCTTGGGTAAACTCAGAGCCTGAAAGTATCAGTTTTCCATCTTGTAAGGTCAACTTACGCAGATTTGTTAATTTTGTCGGGGCCTGCCATTTAAAATCCAGATCTACAGTATTGGCATTGAGTGAGAAAGAGCCTTGCTTATCACTGAGACTCACATTATGGAGCATTAAGGTCATAGGCTGGAGCAAGCTGTGATTGATATTTTCAATATTGACCTGATAATGACCTTGTTTATTAATCCATCTGCTTATTTTCTTTGCTCCCCAGTGTGTCTGGGCAACAAAATAAACAGCAATAATTGCCAGAATCAGTAATAACAGCAGAACAGCAAAGCCTTTCCCTAACCACTTCATCATCTCACCCCAATATAATCTTCCTGAAAAAATCCTTTTATGCCGTAAAAAAGAGCATCACTCAATAGACAATGCTGAAAAACCTTTAATTCCCCCATCTAGGGCAGAATATTGCGAAAGGTTACGCAAAATATAAAAAAAATCCCGCGATTAGAGCGGGATAATATAACAACAAGGCGAAAACGAAGGTGAAAATCTTAGATTGAAACGCGATAGTTTATTTTTCCTGAGGAAAAATCAGATTAAGCAGGATTGCAGTCAGGCCACCAGCTGCAATACCGGAAGAAAACAGATTTCTTATCCACTCAGGTGCAAACTGTAAAATAAGGGGTTGTTGTGCAACGCCAAGTCCCATGGCCAGTGATAATGCAATGATCATAATGGCACGGCGATTTAACGGTTCCCGGGAAACAATTCTGACACCGGACGCTGCAATTGTGCCGAACATGACAATCGTCGCGCCACCTAATACCGGCTCTGGAATATGCTGGACAAAACCGGCGACTGCCGGAAATAGCCCCATCAGGATCAGCATAGAAGCAATAAGGTAGCCAACATAACGGCTGGCAACACCCGTTAATTGGATGACGCCGTTATTCTGACCAAAACAGGAATTCGGGAATGTATTAAATACAGCAGAAATCATCGAATTGATGCCATTTGCCAATACACCACCCTTAATGCGCTTTATATATAACGGGCCGCAGACTGGCTGCTCGGAAACATCTGAAGTGGCTGTAATATCCCCAATCGTTTCCAATGATGTCACCATAAAAATCAGGATTAATGGGATGAGTAAATGCCAGTCAATAGAAAGCCCGTAATACAGCGGGGCAGGCACAGTGATAATTGGTTTGTCTTCTGTTGTGGCGGAGTGGGGTAGCATGTCCATGCACCAGGCGGCCAGATAACCTACTGTCATGGCAATAACCAGAGAAGCTACCCGCAGATAGGGATTATGCTGACGATTCAGCAATACGATGATGGCAAGAACAATTCCGGCCAGAAAAAGATTTTCAGGGGCACCGAATGTACCTTGCTGAATAGCAGAATAGCCGCCACCGATAGAAGTCAGCCCGACCTGAATAAGTGATAGGCCAATAATCATGACAACAATGCCGGAAACCAAAGGGGTGATGAGCATTTTAGCCAGATGAAGTACACGGGAAAGTAATATCTCTGTCGTTGCTGCAAGCATCAACGTACCAAACAGAGCAGCCATCATGGTCGGCACATCAGCACCGCCATTTTTCAGGGACAAGCCACCCATGATGAGGGGAGTGACAAAATTAAAGCTGGTACCCTGAATAGAAAGTAAACCAGAGCCAACAGGTCCCCAGGAGCGGATTTGAATCAGTGATGCCAGACCGGAGGCAAACAGAGACATACTGATGATGCGTTGGGTATCTTCTGCCGGAAGTCCAAGCGCCTGACAGATCAACATAGCTGGCGTGATAACGGCAACGAACATTGCCAGCAGATGCTGAAAGGCGGCAAATACAGCATGCGGAAGATGGGGTTTATCTTCCAGACGGTAAATTAATTCGCTGTCTGATTTTTTGAGAGTTTCCAGTGCTGGATTTTCGCGTGTTGAGGTGGCCATGAGTGTCGTTTCGAGTGAAAAAAACACATTTTATTGATCTAGATTATAAAAGCAATCGTTTGCGTGAAATTTTGCCTATGGCTTATAACCTTATTTCGTCACACTTTTAAATGTTTTAACTTGTGTTTATTAGGAATTTTTTTTCTAATCCAATCCTTACCTGCTCTTGGCGTTTTTATAGGATGATTATAACGTCGCATTAAATTAACATAATTTTAACAATTAGATGGGGTACATAAATGTATCATCTGGATATTTATGGCACGCTCGTTGCGGCCACACTTGTTTTGCTACTGGGAAGAAAGCTCGTACAGTCAATTTCATTTCTTGAAAAGTATACAATTCCAGAGCCAGTCGCAGGTGGCTTACTGGTTGCTTTTGTTCTGCTGGCAGTTAAACAGTCTACGGGCTGGGAAGTCAGCTTTGACCTATCCCTCAAAGACCCCCTTATGTTGGCATTTTTCGCCACAGTTGGCCTGAATGCTAACCTCGCCAGCCTGAGAGCAGGCGGAAAACTTCTCTTAATCTTTGTTGTTGCCGTTGTAGGCTTGCTGTTGGTACAAAACACAGTCGGTATTGCGCTGGCAAAAATGCTCGGCCTTGACCCATTGATGGGGCTACTGGCAGGGTCTGTGACCCTTTCGGGAGGGCACGGCACGGGCGCTGCATGGGGTAAGGTATTTACTGAACGCTATGGTTTTGAGAATGCGACTGAAGTAGCAATGGCTTGTGCGACATTCGGCTTGATTCTCGGAGGCCTGATTGGTGGGCCTGTTGCTCGTTTACTGGTGAGAAATGACAAAACACCGGGTCTGGAGAGTGATGATGCTGAAGTTCCATCTGCATTTGAAAAACCTTATACCGGTCGCTTGATCACGCCATTGGTCATGCTGGAAACCATCGCATTAATCTCTATCTGCTTGTTAGTCGGTAACTACCTTGAGAAGGTGCTGGAAGATACTCTCTTTTTGCCAACGTTTGTCTGTGTTCTGTTTACCGGTGTGATACTGAGTAATGGCCTATCTCTGCTCGGCTTTTACCGGGTATTTGATCGGGCTGTATCAGTACTGGGTAACGTCAGCTTGTCACTCTTCCTGGCAATGGCATTGATGAGTCTCAAATTGTGGCAACTGGCTTCCCTTGCCCTGCCTATGCTGGTGATCCTCGCTGTACAGGCGGTAGTGATGGCATTGTACGCAATATTCGTGACTTACAGAGTCATGGGTAAAAATTATGATGCAGCAGTACTGTCTGCCGGTCACTGTGGCTTCGGATTGGGTGCAACACCTACAGCTATTGCAAATATGCAGGCAATTACTGACCGTTTCGGGCCATCCCATGTAGCATTCTTGCTTGTACCGATGGTAGGTGCGTTCTTTATTGATATCGTTAACGCTGCAATTATCAAAATTTACCTGATGTTACCTATATTCCCATCTGTCACAGGTTAATTTAACGTAAATTTTTGTTCTTGTTAGATATGCCGCTGGAAGATTTCAGCGGCATTTTTTTATTTTTGTGAAACCTTATTACTCAGGCGTGGCTATACTGAGAGCGATCGGAAAGCCAGCGCTCAATTAATGCCTTCGCGTTTTCCGGATAATGCTGGTGGATATAGTGGGCAATACGCTGAACTTCAGGGAGCATACTTTGATCCCGTAATAAATCGGCAATTTTGAATTCGACATTACCGGTTTGGCGTGTACCAAGAAGTTCACCCGGCCCTCGGATCTCTAAATCTTTTTGGGCAATGACGAAACCATCATTACTGTCCCGCAGAACCTGCAAACGGATTCTGGCAGTATTGGTCAGCGGTGTTTTATAAAGCAGAACACAATGCGAGGCTATTGCTCCACGCCCGACGCGACCACGAAGCTGGTGTAACTGAGCGAGTCCCAATCGTTCCGGATTATCGATAATCATCAGGCTGGCATTGGGAACATCAACACCAACCTCAATCACTGTTGTCGCAACCAATAGTTGTAGTTCACCACCTTTAAAAGCCTCCATGATAGTTTGTTTTTCAGCTGGCTTCATTCGCCCATGAACTAAACCGATTTTCAATTCAGGCAACGCCAGAGCAAGTTCTTCACTAGTAACCTGAGCCGCTTGTGCTTCCAGAACTTCAGAGTCTTCAATCAGAGTACACACCCAATAAGCCTGACGTCCTTCATCTAAGCAGGCATTTTTAACTCGCTGGATAATTTCATTCCGACGGGTATCGGGAATGGCGACAGTTGTTACCGGTGTCCTCCCGGGAGGAAGTTCATCAATAACGGATGTGTCCAAATCGGCATAAGCGGTCATTGCCAGTGTCCGTGGAATTGGTGTGGCAGTCATGATTAATTGATGAGGATGAAAGCCCTGTTCATGCCCTTTTTCCCACAGCGCCAGACGCTGATGAACACCGAAGCGATGCTGTTCATCAATAATTACTAATGCTAATCCGGCAAATTTAACCTGTTCCTGAAACATAGCATGCGTGCCGACGACCATACTTACCTGCCCGCTGGCAATAGCTTCCTGTTGTGCCTGCCGAGCTTTGCCCTTTTGTTTTCCAGCCAGCCATCCTACCTGAATACCGAGAGGTTCCAGCCACTGGCGAAAAGTGTTGGCATGTTGCTCAGCAAGTAGTTCAGTAGGTGCCATCAATGCAACCTGTTTACCATGAACGATGGCACGGACTGCCGCCAGTGCTGCAACCAGTGTTTTTCCGGAACCGACATCCCCCTGAATCAGCCTCATCATCGGAACTTCTTTTTCCAGATCATGCTCTATTTCCGCCACCACGCGATCTTGTGCACGAGTCGGTGAAAAAGGGAGCAGAGCCAGTAACCGCTGTTTTAATGAATTATCCGCAGTGAGCGGCTGGGCCTGAAAGCGTTGCGCACCTGCTCTGACCGCCAGCATACTTAAATGATGAGCCAGTAATTCTTCCAGAATCAGGCGACGTTGAGCCGGATGTCTGCCACTTTCCAAATCAGCTAAGGAAATATCAGGCGGTGGGCGGTGTAACGTATGCAGGGCATTTGAGAGGCTGATAATATTCCGGCTGAACTGCTCCGGTAATAGCTCATTAACGGCGCAGGTATCCAGCAGCTCCAAAGCCTGTTCGATTAATTTACGTAGCGTGGTTTGACGTACTCCCTCTGTTGTAGGGTAGACAGGGGTTAAGGTTTCCTGCAGATGGATACGTTCGGCGTGTTGCTGTATTTTGTATTCTGGGTGAATAATTTCAGCCCCCTGAGACCCCCGGCGTATTTCACCATAAGCGATGATATGTTTACCTTCTGCCAGACTGTTCTTCATGGCGGCAGTGAAATTGAAAAAGCGCAGGGTTAATACGCCAGTGCCGTCACTGATTTGGCAGGTCATCATACGTCGCCGCCCAAAAATGACATTGGTACGTAAAATTTCGCCTGTCACCGTCGCATAAATACTGGGCAACACTTCATTGATAGGGTATAGTCGGGTTTGATCCTCATAACGGAGAGGCAAATGCAGTAATAGATCCTGTAGATTGACCAATCCCAGTTTGGCGAGCTTACCTACCTGACTGGCTCCAACACCACGTAAAGTTGTTAACGGGATGGCATCAAGTAATCGGCCTTTCATATCTATTCTCCATTAATCCAGTTCTCCATCAATCCGGTTTTCCGTCAGTGTGATTTATTTCCCTGCTGATGGTGTTGTCGTTGCCTGCATTGCTGCCCACCAAGATTCACTTGCTATGATTTGCCCTTGCTTATCAATCAAAGGTTGTTCCAGCCCTTTACGGTGTGAAACTGCCGCTAAAACGGGATACCCCCCTTCAAACAGCAATTTTTGCTGATCTTCCTCAGATAGCGTGCTTTCTTCTCGCTGATACATACCGGCAAGCTGGCGTTGCCGCTGTGCTTCATACAGGATCAGCGCAGAAGCAACGGAGACATTCAGCGACTGAACCATGCCTACCATCGGAATGACAATATCATGATCTGCCAGAGCAATAGCCTGTTTGGAAATGCCTTTCTTTTCCTGCCCCATAATGATACAGGTAGGTTTAGTGTAATCAATCTGACGGAAATCGACGGCTTTATCAGAAAGATTGGTCGCTAATACCTGCATTCCGGCAGTTTTAAACTGGTTGATAGCCTGCTCAACAGATGAATGAGTTTTTACCTGAACCCAGCTATTACTGCCAGCGGCGGAAGAGAGTTGAGTTCGTAATTGTTGAGTAGGCCAGACGGCGTGGATTTGGTGAATGCCAACTGCATCCGCAGTACGAATCACTGCAGATACATTATGTGGTTTGTGTACTTCTTCTAAACAAATCGTCAGGTCAGGTTGACGCATTGCCATCATCTGACAAATACGTGCATAACGTTTAGGATTCATAACCTCTAATTTCGGTTACGGCTGACTCGTAGTACATCCGGCATGACACGTATCTTGCGCATGATATTTGCCAGCTGGATACGATCTTTGGCAGTCAACCTAATGAAAGCACAATAAACACGGCCATCTTTTTCTTCGGTATTCATGCTTTGGATATTGGAGTTCGCATCATTAATGGCGGCTGTCAGATTTGCCAGTGCACCCTGATGATTAAACATGTCAACTTTAATCTCAGCAATAAAATCGCTGTTGACATCTTTATCCCACTCAACAGGCATGAATTTTTCCGGTTCTTTCTGGTAGCCACGAATATTACGGCAGGATTCGTGATGGATAACCAAACCTTTGCCCGGGCTGATATGAGAAATAATCGGGTCACCGGGGATAGGACGGCAACATTTGGCAAAGGTAATCAGGATACCATCAGCGCCTTTGATGGGCAGTTTACGGCTATTATTACTATTATTGTTGTTACTATTATTGTTGCCATTGTTATTATTGCCACTATTACTGTCTGGCATTTTTTCCTTTTCGCCCAACAGATTATGAGCAACAACGACACTCATTGCGTTACCTAAGCCGATTTCTGCCAGCAGATCATCCAGTGAAGTCAGTTTCATTCTTGCCAGTTCTCTGGCAATGTTTTCTTCTGGGATATCGGCAACTTTCAGGCCGTTGCCGAGTGCATGATTAAGCAGACGCCGACCCAAACTGACTGAATCATCCCGTTTTAGGTTTTTCAATAGCTGACGGATCTTAGCGCGTGCTTTAGAGCTGACGACAAAGTTCAGCCATGCGGCATTAGGGCGGGCACTTGGTGCGGTAATAATTTCGACGGTTTGCCCACTGCTGAGGGTTTGAGACAGTGGATAAGGCTGACGATCAACACGAGCCCCGACACAGGCGTGACCAATATCGGTGTGAACGGCATAGGCAAAATCGACAGGTGTTGCCCCTGCCGGCAATTCGACAATACGCCCTTCAGGCGTAAAAACGTAGATCTCATCAGGGAATAGATCAGATTTGACGCTTTCAATAAATTCGAAAGAGCTACCGGCACTTTGCTGAAGCTCCAGCAGGCTTTGCATCCAGCGCTGAGCACGAACCTGAGCAGTCGTACCTGATTCACCCTGCTCTTTATAAGCCCAGTGTGCAGCAACCCCCATTTCAGCCATTTGATCCATATCTTCAGTACGGATTTGTACTTCAACCGGAACTCCGTGTGGGCCGATCAGAGAAGTATGCAGGGACTGATAGCCGTTAGCTTTGGGAATGGCAATATAATCTTTTACCTTACCGGGACGGGGTTTATACAGGCTGTGCATTTGCCCCAGAACACGGTAACAGGTATCAAGGTTATCGACGATGACACGGAACGCATAAATATCCATGATGGAATGAAAACGCTGTTCTTTCAGGTGCATCTTACGATAGATAGAGTAGAGGTGTTTTTCCCGCCCATTGACGGTACATTTGATGCCGGCATCCGTTAATCTGCCCTCAATTTCTGACAGAATTTTCTGGATCATCTCCTTACGGTTGCCGCGAGCAGCTTTAACTACCTCTTTAATCACCCGGTAACGGTTCGGATACAGAGCTTCAAAACCCAGCTCTTCCAGTTCTGTTTTCAGGTGATGGATACCCAATCGATGGGCTAACGGACTGTAAATTTCCAGCGTTTCCCTGGCGATGCGCCGCCGTTTATCAGGGCGTAAGGAACCAAGGGTTCGCATGTTATGTGTACGGTCTGCCAGTTTGATCAGAATGACACGGATATCCTGTACCATTGCCATGACCATTTTGCGAAAGTTTTCTGCCTGAGCTTCTTTTTTATCACGGAAGTTCAGTTTGTCCAGCTTAGAGACACCTTCAACTAATCCGGCGACAGCCGTCCCGAATAGTTGCTCGATATCCTGAAATGTCGTTGGTGTATCTTCTATGACATCATGCAGAAGTGCCGCCATCAGTGTTTCATGATCAAGGCGCATTTCAGCCAGAATACAGGCAACGGCAACCGGATGAGTAATATATGGCTCACCGCTGGAGCGGGTCTGCCCTTCATGGGCATCCCTAGCTACGATATAAGCCTGCTTCAACAGACCAATCTGATCTTCAGGCAAATATTTAAGAACAAGCTGATTCAGGCTTTCAAACAGGTACAAGGCAGACCTACCGTAAAATTAACGACGACCGTCGGCGATAGCAGAAACAGCGTTGATTTCTGCAGCTTCCTGCTCTTGTTGTTCCTGACGTTCACGAACATCAAGAATTTTATTATTGATAAGACCCTGCTCGATTTCACGCAGAGCGATAACCGTCATCTTATCGTTTTCTTCCGGAACCAGAGGATCTTTTCCGCCTGACTGCAATTGGCGTGCTCGGCGAGCAGCGACCAACACCAGGTCAAAACGGTTACCAATTTTTTCTACTGCGTCTTGAACAGTTACGCGTGCCATATGTGTGCTACTCCACAGATAAATAAGTGACCGGACATGATACTGAAACTTAGTTCAGTCTGCCAATAATTTGCTGATTAACGCATCATGCCGTTGAGCCTGCCTTTCTAAACGCAGGCGTTCTGAACGAATAACCGATTGTAAATCGGCCAGAGCAGTATTGAAATCATCATTGATGATGACGTAATCATACTCGCCATGATGCTCCATTTCAGCGACAGCTTGAGACATGCGTTTAGCAATGACCTCTTCGCTGTCCTGACCGCGCCCGCGCAGGCGGCGGAGTAATTCTTCCCTTGAAGGCGGAAGAATAAAAATACTACGGGCCGCAGGCATTTTCTGACGGATTTGTTGCGCACCCTGCCAGTCAATATCAAGAAAGACGTCAACCCCACTGGCGAGAGTATCTTCGATTATTTTACGGGAAGTGCCGTAATAGTTACCGAAAACACAGGCATGTTCCAAAAATTCATCATGGTTAATCATATTCTGGAATTCATCGGTTGTGACGAAAAAATAATGTTCACCATGATTTTCGCCTGGGCGTGCCGGGCGGGTTGTATGTGAAACAGAAACCTGAGTGTCATACAAAGGCTGGGTGTTTAATAAAGCCTGAATAAGGCTTGATTTGCCTGCTCCACTCGGTGCAGAAACAATATATAACGTTCCTTGGCTCATGCTGATTTCTTGACTGGTTGGGTATTAATAAATGCAAGCGTAGGGATATAAAATCCCACATAGTATACACGGATACGTTAATCCATGCAGCGTTACAATACATGCCTACGAGTGATTCAACAAAATTTTTTATTAACAAACGAAGATTAAAGCGATATTTTGCAAAACAATTCCAGATAAAATAATAGGTTGCAGAAACAAGCTAATAATTTTTCGAGACTCATCGCAAACACTCTTTTTCCTCATTGGTATAGCCAAATTTCTTTATTATTCTTTGCCTGCATTTAAGGAACGTGTGGAGCAAGGATGCTTAATTTTCTCATTATAATATTGATGTTGTTATGTGGATTGCCGATAGCACTCGCAGCAGATTGTCCCGTCTGGCCAAAGGAAAAACTTCAGCTTGAAATCGAACACCTGACACCACAGGTAGCGCGATGGGAGCAGTTGTATCGCCAGCAGGGGATTAGTGAAATAGATGATGAAATTTACGATCAGCTATTGGAAACCCTGACACACTGGCAGCACTGCCTGAATCTGACACAGAATAATAACGTTGTCATAGCTATTCCGGATAATGGAAAACAGACTCATCCTGTCCAGCATACAGGGTTGCGTAAACTAAAAAGTCTGGAGGAAGTGCGGAAATGGATACAAGGGCGCTCGAAAGTCTGGTTACAGCCTAAAATTGATGGTGTTGCGGTAACACTGGTTTATCAGAAGGGGCTGTTGACAGGGTTAATCAGCCGTGGGAATGGAACAGAAGGCACAGACTGGCTGGATAAAAGCAAATTTATATCCAGTATTCCCCAACAGATAAAAAATGCACCGGAACATATGGTGTTACAAGGCGAGCTTTTTTGGCGACAGAATAATCATCGCCAGTCGGTTGCTGGTAGTCAGGGCGCGCGCAGCAAGGTTGCGGGTTTGATGATGCGTAAGGCCCATTCAGCAGAACTCAGTCAAATAGGGATATTTGTATGGAGCTGGCCGGATGGGCCGGATGAAATGACTGCTAAGCTTGAACAACTGGCTTCCATGGGCTTTCCGGCTACGCAACAATTTAGCCACCCTATTTCTAATGCAGAAGAGGCAGAAAAAAAATGGAAAATGTATTTTACCCATCCTCTCCCTTTTGCTACTGATGGTGTTGTATTAAGGCAAGAGACTGAGCCCGCTGGCAGGCAATGGCGTTCAGGTTCAAACAGCTGGGCTGTTGCATGGAAGTATCCTCTACAGCAACAGGTCACCACAGTAAGCGATATTCAATTCAGGATAGGCCGCACAGGGAAAATTTCCGTATTGCTGGAACTGGAAAAGATTCAATTAGATGATAGGCAGATTAGCCGCGTTCATATTGGCTCGGTGACGCGTTGGAAGCATTGGGATGTTTATCCGGGAGATAAAGTAACAATAGCACTGGCAGGGCATGGCATACCAAAACTTGATAAGGTGGTTTGGCGTATAGCTGAACGCAAACATCTTAATCCTCCTGATGCAGAACAATTTCATTCACTCAGTTGTTTTGTATTGAATAATGATGAATGCCAACAGCAGTTTATCGCACGTCTTACATGGATGGGCGAAAAGTTGAAAATGAGGGGAGTGAGTCAAGGTACATGGATGACTTTAGTTACGAGTGACAAGATCAAGAACCTGACAGATTGGTTAGCATTGGATGTCAGCCAACTGGCCGAAATACCAAATATCGGAACTAAGCGTGCTGAATCAATTTTCAGTCAATTCCAGCAATCAAAGCGGCAGCCAGCTTCATTATGGCGCGAAGCGATAGGAATGCCTTATGCCAATAAATTTACAAATAAAATAGCTTTGTTCGGAAAGATGCAGTTACCCGAAGTAGAAACACAAAAATATAGTGCTTTATCAGTTAAACAAAGAGAAAAAATTGAGAGATTTTTTCAGCACCCTGATGTTAAAAAATTAGTGGAAGTACTAACTTTACAAGGTATTGATCTATAGATATATCTTTTACATTCATTGGAGATCAGGAAAATAAAACTGTGGAGTCGAATGAGAGCGTAGGAGCAAAAGTTTGCTTCAAACGCTCAGATTCATATCAGTGATCAGCACCATCGTAATTAAAGATGGGTAATCCAAGACGATAGCGAATAGCTATTAGGCGGGCTGCGAGGCCAGCAATAAGGGTTATGATAATGACGCTGTTGGGGTGTAGTGGAGTATGCAATAAGGCGATATATAACCAAGCAGCAGCAAAGGAGACCCCAGCATAAATTTCTTTCTGAAACACCAGCGGGATAGTATTACAAAACATATCGCGCAGTACGCCACCAAAAACCCCGGTAATAACAGCAGCAATGGCGGCAATTATGGGGCTGTAGTCCATATCCAGTGCGATTTGTGCACCAATAATTGAAAAAACAATCAGGCCGATTGCATCCAGAATAAGAAACAAACGACGCAGGTGTTTCATCATTGGAGCAATCCAAATAGTGAAAACAGCAGCACAGGCAACAGTCACGATATATTCCGGGTTTTGGACCCAGCCAAGTGGGTAATGGCCCAGAATTATGTCACGAACGGAGCCACCACCGATGGCTGTTACAGAAGCGATAATAATCACGCCGAAGACATCCATTTTCCGGCGACCTGCGGCTAAAGCACCCGTCATGGCTTCAGCCGTGATACCAATGATATAAAGGACACTGAGTAGCATAAATTTAGTCAGATGAAAGATAATGAAGAAGTAAGAGTAATGCGGAAATAATAACGTCTCGATTGAAAATTTTTAGTTAAATTTGCATAAAGTTAGTTTTTATTATCCGAATTCCCGCATATTAAGGTGGAAAAAAATGATTTTCAAGGAACGTCAGATTACATTTGATAACCGTAGCCATCAGATAACTAATATAAATATCTGGACTCCTGATAGCCAGTGGCTGGTTTATGATGTACGTCCTAACGGAGCATCTTTTTCTGGCCTGACGATAGAAAAAATTCATATCAGTAACGGCCAGACAGAGATTATTTATCAGGCAAAAGATGGGGCACATGTTGGGGTTGTTACTGTTAGCCCACAAGAGCCGGTACGTTACGCATTTATTCATGGCCCGGAGCACCCGGATAATCACTGGCAATATGATTTTCATCATCGTCGTGGGGTGATTGTTTCCGACAGCGAACCAAGCGTTGCTGTCAATATTGATGCACTGGACATCACCCCTCCTTATACCGCCGGAGCCTTGCGAGGTGGTACACATGTGCATGTTTTCAGTCCTGACAGTAGTCGTTTGAGTTTTACCTATAATGACCATGTTATGCATGAGTTAGATCCTGCCCTTGATTTGCGTAATGTTGCTGTGGCTGTTCCACTAAGAACTGTGATTTCAGCGAAAAAACACCCGAGAGAATACGATGGTCGTTATTTTTCAGTCGTTGTTAGCCAAACCACAACGCATCCATACCCCGGTAGTGATGAGATCAATCGTGCATATGAAGAAGGGTGGGTTGGCCAACAGGGATATCTTAAAGGGAATGGGCAATGGCAGCGTTGGGCACTGGCTTTTATTGGTGATACGTGTGCTGAAAATGGTGAAAAGATCCCTGAAATTTATCTGGTTGACCTACCTGAGTATGATGAGGATTATGCACTCGAAGGTTGCCAGCCATTAGCCGGAACCGAAACGGCATTACCTGCGCCGCCCGCTGGAGTTAAACAGAAACGATTAACTTTCACCCATCAGAATTGTTATCCGGGGGTAGTCAATGTCCCCCGGCATTGGCTCAGAGCATCACCGGATGGTAGTAAAATTTGTTTTCTGATGAGAGATGGCAATGGTGTTATTCAGTTATGGTATATATCTCCAAATGGAGGCGAGCCGGTACAGATCACAGATAATATTCATGACATACAATCGGCATTTAACTGGGATAGGCGGGGGCGGTTTATTACTTTTGTTTGTGATAACAGTGTCATGCTTTGTGACAGTCAGAGTGGGGAGATCCAGCGGTTAACAGCTCGTACTGATGATGCTCCCTGTGCTGATGCAATCGTGTTTTCACCTGATGGCCGATATATTGCATTTATGCGGGATATTAATGGATATCGTCAGCTTTTCATTGTTGAAACAGGCACCGTTATACAATAACGATGCCTGATAAATAGTAGAAATAAGATAATTTTCAGCCTATACACAATGGATTTCAAGATGCGTCGCGGCGGCACGGGAGTGAATCCTAGGAGCATAGATAACCGTATGTTTATAAAAACGGTGACCGGGGTGAGCGAGCGCAGCCAACAAAGAGGCAACTTGAAAGACGAAATGTATAATCGATATTGGCAAAATCAGGGTTTATTATTCATCGAGTTTTCTAATATCGATTGTGTGCTGTTTGTGCGTTCTTCCAGTTTTTCAATACGAAGTTTAGGGGATTGCTCCGTTTGATCCTGATTGGAGTGAGCATAATCATAGGGGAGTAAAAGGGTATCTAAAAAGGCAGATAATGGGAGATCGACTACGAGCAGGGGTTTCAGGAACCATCCTGTCTTGTCATCTTTTAACATATTAATATTGGCTTGTGCTCCCGAATAATACCCTTGATTAGGGCCACTGTGAGTCATGATACTGGAGCAGCCTGTTAGCAAAAGCCCCCCAATAATAGTAGAAGGTAATAGAAGCAGTTTATAGTTTTTCATCATTTCCATTCCTTGAGCTCAATGAGTTAATTGCCAATATCCAGAAGTTATATTTATACCTAGTATGATTTTTTCATGAGTAAGCATAAAAATAACTTTTTAATACTACTTACTATAGTTAGGTAATATTCAGTTTGCTATAGCACTTATTGTTAAATTTAATGATTTTTTTCGATAAACTTCTTTAATTCTCTGCAATGATTTTCGTTTGAAATAAAAACAAAAGTAATTATTTTATTTGAATTTATATTCCAGTATTTCGAGTTGAGTCGTAGTGGAAAAGGTACGAAAAATTCGTCGGAAACAAATTTGTCCTACTAACAAGCGAGCTTGCCTATTAATACTGACCGTCACTGAATCTGGAGACTGTTAGTAGATATTATTTTCTGGCAGAGAGGAAGATTGAAAACAGCGTTGAATAATTAAGTATATGTGTTTGATTCATTAAGTGTGCTTTAGATCACACAATACGGGGTAATTGCCTTAATTTCACATAGTAGAGGCAATTTAAAGTGAAAAAAACCTGTCTATTCAGACCATTATCTTTTTTGTTTTCTGGTTAAATATACCGAGTTCAGGGAAAGTGCATAAACAAGGATCGTTTTCCTTTCCTACTGTGTGTGAAGAATTCTTTTGGGATTCTAATAACTACTGTCCTGTTCTCAGGTAAAAAGTCCTCGTTATCATCTTACTCCCTCACTTTAAATGAGGGAGCTTTTTTTATAGCTCGATTAACATTCCCATTCTTGATGGGCAATCTCAATTTCTTCGGACAAAATACGGATACCTTCTTCTATTTTTGCCAGATCAGGTACATAGTTCATGCGCATACATTGATGCGCATGAGGCCAGTTATGTTCCAGACCAGGGAAGAAATAATGACCCGGTACCATTAATACCTTCCGCTTTTTTAAGCGCTGATAAAGGACTTCAGTTGTAATCGGCAGATTTTTGAACCAGAGCCAGAGGAATATTGCCCCTTCTGGTTTATGGATAAGACAGTATTCTTCTGGCAGATAGCGACGAATGATCTCAATGACTTGTTCTACCCGTTTTTTATAAAATGGTTGGATAACATTTTGGGATAAACGGAACAGATCATTACGACGGATCATTTCCAGCGTCATGGCAGGCCCAATACCCCCCGGAGCCAGGCTAATCACACCATTCATATTACTGACTGCCTGAATAATCTTTTCATTGGCAACGATGATTCCACAGCGAGCACCCGGTAGCCCAAGCTTGGACAGGCTCATACATAAAATAATATTCGGGTTCCACAGAGGGGTTGCTTCACTAAAAATAATACCCGGGAATGGCACGCCATAGGCATTATCGATCAGCAGAGGGATTTGATGTTTTTGAGCCAATGCATCCAAACGCAGTAATTCTTCGTCAGTGACAACATTACCCGTAGGATTAGTTGGACGGGAAACACAGATCAGGTTGATATCTTCAGAAATATTCAGGTGGTCAAAATCAACATGATATTTAAACTGCCCATTAGGCAATAATTCAATATTAGGTTTATTAGCAACAAATAAACCTTCATCCAGACCAGAATCAGAATAGCCAATATATTCAGGTGCAAGCGGAAACAGAACCCGTTTTATTGAGCCATTTTCATCACGCCCTGCTAATAAATTAAACAGGTAGAAAAAAGCACTTTGGCTACCATTGGTCAGAGCAATATTCTGTGGATTAACATCCCAACCGAGCTTTTCCTGTAATTCCTGTGCCAGTGCAGCAATTAACGTATTTTTTCCCTGTGGACCATCGTAATTACACAGGGTTTCAGTTAATTGGCCGTTTAACGCCATATCCGCCAATAGTTGCTGGAAATACTCATCCATTTCAGGAATATGGGCAGGGTTGCCACCACCAAGCATAATCGCGCCGGGTGTTCTCAGGCCCTGGTTGAGATCATTCATCAGGCGCGTAATACCTGACTCTTGTGTGAATTTGTTTCCGAATTGAGAGAATTTCATAACGGCTGTTGCGTCTTTGTTTGTATTTTGTAGGAGTATGGTAAGAAGACACCATAACTCGCGTCTTGTTATATTGTCACCTATTTTTATGCTTCGTTTTTTAAGTTACCTCTTTGTTGAGAGCATATACGCTTATTTCCGACATAAACAGTTTGCGATGTGATCATCCATCAAACCCGCAGCTTGCATAAAAGCATAGCAGGTGGTGCTACCGATAAATTTAAAGCCACGTTTTTTCAGTGCCTTTGAAAGAGCATCAGAAAGGTCAGTTTTGGCTGGTACTTCTGCCAATGTTTCCCAATGATTTATTTGCGGAACACCGTCAACAAACTGCCAGATAAATTCACTGAAATTTTCGCCCTGCTCGGCCATTTTCAGATAGGCGCGGGCATTATCAATAATGGCGTTAATTTTTGCACGGTGGCGGACGATGGCAGGGTTCTGCATTAATTTCTCGACGTCATTTTCACCCATTTCAGCAACTTTTGCCGGATCAAACTGGTGGAAACATTTTCTGTAACCTTCCCGCTTTTTCAAAATCGTAAACCATGATAAACCCGCCTGTTGTCCTTCAAGACAAATCAATTCAAAAAGCTTTTGGCCATCCTTTAATGGTTTCCCCCACTCATTGTCATGGTAGGCCAGATAATCAGGATCTGAGGTAACCCAGCCACAGCGGGTTATGACTTTATTCATGAAGTGCGTATCTCCGTAGGCGTTGGTGAAGAATTACACCAATTTTAGCTGTATGAATATCCATGTAAAGTCATTCGGATAAGATTTTTTTATGTTGTGACAAAATTGGGCGGTGATCAGTGCTGTATATCTTACAGTCAAAGGGTATACTGACTCCTTTCGTTTAAATTCATATACACTTCGTCTTTCAAGTTGCCTCTTTGTTGGCTGCGTTCGCTCACTCCGGTCACACATAGTTATCTATGCTCCCGGGGGGTGACTCCTTTGCCGCCACGACGCATCTTGGAATCCATTGTGTATACGTATCGCGTGCGGATTCAACATGCAAAAGTTTGATACCAAAACCTTTCAGGGCATTATCCTGACATTACAGGATTACTGGGCGCGTCAAGGCTGCACCATTGTCCAACCATTGGATATGGAAGTCGGCGCAGGAACCTCTCATCCTATTACCTGCCTGCGTGCTTTGGGGCCGGAACCTATTGCTGCTGCTTATGTGCAGCCCTCCCGTCGTCCGACTGATGGGCGCTACGGTGAAAACCCGAACCGTCTTCAGCATTACTACCAATTTCAGGTTATCATCAAACCCTCTCCAGAGAATATTCAGGAACTTTATCTTGGTTCACTGAAAGAGCTAGGGCTTGATCCTACCGTTCACGATATCCGCTTTGTTGAAGATAACTGGGAAAACCCGACTCTGGGCGCATGGGGTCTGGGCTGGGAAGTCTGGCTGAACGGCATGGAAGTGACTCAGTTCACTTACTTCCAGCAGGTGGGTGGTCTTGAGTGTAAGCCTGTTACCGGTGAAATCACTTACGGTCTGGAACGTCTTGCCATGTATATTCAGGGTGTGGACAGTGTTTACGATCTGGTGTGGAGTGATGGCCCGCTGGGTAAAACAACTTATGGTGATATTTATCATCAGAATGAAGTTGAACAGTCTACTTACAACTTTGAACATGCAGATGTGGATTTTCTGTTCACCTGTTTTGAGCAGTATGAAAAAGAAGCGCAGGAGTTGCTGGCACTGGAAACACCTCTGCCACTGCCTGCTTATGAGCGCATTCTGAAAGCGGGTCATACGTTTAACCTGTTGGATGCCCGTAAAGCGATTTCCGTGACTGAACGTCAGCGTTATATCTTGCGTATCCGTACTCTGACCAAAGCAGTTGCTGAAGCTTACTATGCTTCCCGTGAGGCGCTTGGCTTCCCGATGTGTAACAAAAACGGTGTAACAGAAAATTAAGAGGCCATCATGACTCAACAGACTTTCCTTGTGGAAATCGGCACAGAAGAGTTGCCACCAAAGGCGCTGCGTTCACTGGCTGAATCCTTTGCGGCCAATTTTGAAACAGAATTGAACAACGCCAATCTGGGTCATGGTGAAGTTCGCTGGTTTGCTGCTCCGCGTCGTCTGGCGCTGAAGGTGGCCAATCTGGCGGCGGCACAGGCTGATCGTGAAGTAGAAAAACGTGGTCCTGCCATTTCTCAGGCGTTCGATGCGGAAGGGAAACCAACCAAAGCGGCAGAAGGCTGGGCGCGAGGTTGTGGGATCACTGTTGATCAGGCAGAGCGTCTGGTAACCGATAAAGGCGAATGGCTGCTGTATCGGGCACAGGTTAAAGGTTGTGAAGCCAAAGAGTTGCTGGCAGGTATGGTAAGCAGTTCATTGGCTAAACTGCCTATCCCTAAACTGATGCGTTGGGGTGATAAAGAAACTCAGTTCGTCCGTCCTGTTCATACCGTCACTATGCTGCTGGGTAGTGAGGTCATTGAAGGCGAAATTCTGGGTATCAACTCTGATCGTATTATCCGTGGTCATCGTTTTATGGGTGAAGCGCAGTTCACCATTGATAACGCAGAACAGTATCCGGCAATTTTGCAGGAGCGTGGTCGGGTTATTGCAGATTATGAAACGCGTAAAACCCTGATTAAGCGCGATGCAGAGCAGGCAGCGGCCCAGCTTGGTGGTGTGGCGGATTTGACCGACAGCCTGCTGGAAGAAGTGACTTCTCTGGTAGAATGGCCTGTAGTTCTGACGGCAAAATTCGAAGAAAAATTCCTCGAAGTACCGGCGGAAGCACTGGTATATACCATGAAAGGCGATCAGAAATATTTTCCGGTTTACGATAAATCCGGCAAATTGATGGCGAACTTTATTTTTGTCACCAATATTGAATCTTCTGATCCACAGCAGATTATCTCAGGTAATGAAAAAGTAGTCCGTCCACGTCTGGCAGATGCCGAATTCTTCTTTAAGACTGACCGTAAACAGCGTCTGGAAGATAACCTGCCGCGTCTGGAGACTGTTTTGTTCCAGAAACAGCTGGGTACACTGCGTGATAAAACAGACCGCATTCAGGCTCTGGCTGGCTGGATTGCTGACAAGATCGGGGCGGATGTTACTCATGCAACCCGCGCAGGTTTGCTGTCCAAGTGTGACTTAATGACCAACATGGTCTTTGAATTCACTGATACGCAGGGTGTGATGGGTATGCATTATGCCCGTCATGACGGAGAAGCTGAAGATGTGGCTCTGGCGCTGAACGAACAGTATCAGCCACGTTTCTCTGGTGATGAACTGCCATCAACCGGTGTTTCTTGCGCAGTCGCGATTGCCGATAAAATGGATACGCTGGCAGGCATTTTTGGTATCGGCCAGCATCCTAAAGGGGATAAAGACCCATTTGCTTTGCGTCGTGCCGCACTGGGTGTACTGCGTATTATTGTTGAGAAAAAATTACCTCTCGATCTTCAGACTCTGGCAGAAGAAGCTGTACGTCTGTATGGCGATAAACTGACCAATGCAAAAGTTGTGGATGATGTTGTTGAGTTTATGCTCGGCCGCTTCCGCACTTGGTATCAGGAGCTGGGTTACAGCGTTGATACCATTCAGGCAGTTCTGGCTCGTCGTCCGACACAACCAGCCGATTTTGATGCCCGTATGAAAGCGGTAACGCATTTCCGTACGCTGGATGAGGCTGTTTCTCTGGCAGCGGCTAATAAGCGTGTTTCCAACATTCTGGCGAAATCAGAAGAGAAACTGAGTGATGCAGTTCAGGCTTCAGTACTGAAAGCAGCGGAAGAGATCCAGCTGGCGACTCATCTTGTCGTCCTGAAAGAAAAACTGGCTCCTCTGTTTGCTGAAGGCAATTATCAGGATGCATTGGTCGAATTGGCTTCCCTGCGTGAAGTTGTGGATGCGTTCTTCGATAATGTGATGGTCATGGATGAAGATCTGCAAGTGCGGGTAAATCGTCTGACATTGCTGAGTGAACTGCGTGAGCTGTTCCTGCGGGTTGCGGATATTTCACTGTTACAGTAATAAGTAATAGCCGATGAATATTATCGGATTGCTTCCCTCAAAGCCTCGCACTGAGCGAGGCTTTTTTCTGCTGAGATATTGAACACTGCGGATGTGTTATAGGGTAGAATTTGGTTGTATTCTCGTCAAATAACTACTTATCTTTAAAAAGTTATTGACGATCTGCGACGCTGGCAGTAAGATGCGCTTCGTTTTCGGCGAGTAGCGCAGCTTGGTAGCGCAACTGGTTTGGGACCAGTGGGTCGGAGGTTCGAATCCTCTCTCGCCGACCAGCATTCTGAAACCCCGCTCTTTGAGCGGGGTTTTTTTGTATATAGCTGGCGAAAACCAATTCATCATATTCTGATTTATCAACCACCCTTTATCTCGTTCATTAAGCCACTAATGTTGCTTTCATTTTCGAAGCTTTAAAAGGTTATCTCATCTTAATTTTTCAATTTAATGGATAACGCCATTAATTTGTCCTGAATAGGGTGAATTTAAGGTTTTTCTTTTTTTTATTCGTTTTAGCCTCTTACCTCGCTTACTTTCCCGATAACTCTTTTTGCTCATTATTTAAGTATCCGGTCACAAATTTAAAATTATAAACCATAGGATGTAATGCTTTATATAAGTGATATTTTTAGTGTTTTTCTCCGCTTGTGTGTCTCGCGTCATAGTTTATAACTATTTTTGTTAATATTCTTTTGCGTTTGTGTTTTTCTATTGTTTCATATTTTGCTGAGGTTATATTGACGTCAGGCATAACAATTGTTTAATTGATAATCGAAAACAATAACACAGGCCGGGACAGTGATATTTAGGCAGGAAATTCTGGGCTTGGCTAAGGCACAATAAACACCACAAACGGAGCTTATGTAATGATTCTCTCCAAAAAGAAAAAGCCCGGTTTACTGAAATTGGGTATTGGTCTTGTTTCTTTGGCTGTAGCTGCTGGTGTGCAGGCAAAAACACTGGTCTATTGCTCAGAAGGTTCACCTGAAGGTTTTAACCCGCAGTTTTTCACCTCTGGTACCACTTTTGATGCCAGTGCCAGACCAATTTATAACCGTCTGGTAGATTTCAAATTAGGTACAACAGAGATTATTCCCAGTTTGTCTGAACGATGGGACGTTAGTGATGATGGTCAAACCTACACATTCCATTTGCGTAAGGGTGTGAAGTGGCATAGCAGTAAAGATTTCAAGCCCACACGTGATTTCAACGCCGACGATATTATCTTTACCTTTATGAGGCAGAAGGATAAAAATCATCCATATCATCAAGTATCCGGTGGCGGCTATGAATACTTTAGCGGCATGGATATGGAGAATATTATCAATAAAATAGAGAAGGTGGATGACTATACTGTCCGTTTTGTGTTGTCCCGTCCTGAAGCTCCTTTTCTCGCTAATCTGGCAATGGATTTCGCCTCAATTCTTTCCAAAGAATATGCTGATGTCATGATGAAAGCGGGTACGCCGGAAAAAGTCGACCTGAACCCAATTGGTACAGGGCCATTCCAGTTAGTACAGTACCAGAAAGATTCCCGTATTCTTTATAAGGCGTTTAAGGATTATTGGGAAGGACCAGCGAAAATTGACCGTTTAGTCTTCTCTATTACCCCTGATGCTTCTGTTCGTTATGCAAAGCTACAGAAAAATGAATGTCAGGTCATGCCATACCCGAACCCTGCTGATATTGCGAGTATGAAGCAGAACAAAGATATTGTCCTGAAAGAGCAGGCTGGGATGAATGTCGGTTATCTTTCTTACAATGTCACTAAAAAGCCAATGGATAACCTCAAAGTGCGTCAGGCACTGACGATGGCAGTGAACAAAGATGCCATTATTGAGGCGGTATATCAGGGTGCGGGCCAGAAAGCGAAAAACCTGATCCCTCCTACAATGTGGGGTTATAACGATGATATCAAAGATTATGCTTATGATCCGGCTAAGGCTAAAGAGCTGCTGAAAGAAGCTGGTTTCGCGAATGGTTTCGAAACCGATCTTTGGGCAATGCCGGTACAACGCCCTTATAACCCGAATGCGCGCCGTATGGCGGAAATAATTCAGGCTGACTGGGCCAAAATTGGAGTAAAAGCCAAAATAGTCAGTTATGAATGGGGTGAATATCTGAAACGGGCGAAAGATGGTGAACCTCAAAACGTTATGATGGGCTGGACAGGGGATAATGGAGATCCTGATAATTTCTTTGGTACGTTGTTTAGTTGCGCAGCTAAAGATCAGGGTTCTAACTATTCAAAATGGTGTGATAAACAATTTGAAGACATCATTCTGCCTGCCCGTAAAACAGCAGATGTTGCCAAACGCACTGAGCTTTATAAGCAAGCGCAAGTAGTGATGCATGAACAGGTTCCGGCGTTGATTGTTGCCCACTCTACGGTTTATGAACCTATTCGTAAGGAAGTGAAAGGCTATGTGGTTGATCCGCTGGGCAAGCACCTCTTTTACAACGTAGACCTCGAATAATTCTGTTTTTCATTTGTTATGACTGCCATTCCCCGGATTTCTTCGGGGGATGGTTACTCTTCTCTGGTAGGCAAGCAGGTCTGTGTAATACATAAACAGCCTGAGAGCTGTAATTAATAATTAAAAAGAGAATTCAGGATATGCTGCAATTTATCCTCCGGCGTCTGGGGTTAGTGATCCCGACGTTTATTGGTATTACTCTGCTGACTTTCGCTTTTGTGCATATGATCCCCGGTGATCCGGTACTGATTATGGCGGGAGAGCGTGGTATTTCAGCTGAACGTCATGCTGAACTGATGGCAGCAATGGGGCTGGATAAGCCTCTTTGGGAGCAATATCTTCATTACATCAATGGCATACTACATGGTGATTTGGGTTCCTCCCTGAAGAGCCGTATTCCCGTATGGGATGAATTTGTCCCCCGATTTCAGGCCACTCTGGAATTAGGCATCTGTGCCATGTTATTCGCCATTTCAGTCGGTATTCCAGTTGGAGTGCTGGCGGCGGTCAAACGTGGCTCTGTCTTTGATCATACCGCTGTTGGTCTGGCACTGACCGGTTATTCAATGCCCATTTTCTGGTGGGGCATTATGCTCATCATGCTGGTTTCTGTTCATTGGAACCTGACTCCTGTTTCTGGTCGTATAAGCGATAGTGTGTTTCTTGATGACAGTCATCCCCTGACAGGTTTTATGCTGATAGACACCTTGTTTTGGGGAGAAGACGGCGATTTCGTCGATGCTGTGATGCATATAATCCTTCCGGCCGTTGTGCTAGGAACTATCCCACTGGCGGTCATTGTGCGCATGACCCGCTCATCCATGCTGGAAGTTTTGGGCGAAGATTATATTCGTACTGCGCGGGCAAAAGGCCTGAGCCGTTTGCGTGTCATTATCATTCATGCGCTACGTAATGCCTTGTTGCCGGTGGTCACGGTGATTGGTCTGCAAGTGGGGGTTATGTTGGCGGGCGCGATTCTGACCGAAACGATTTTTTCATGGCCGGGGCTGGGGCGTTGGTTGATTGATGCACTTCAGCGCCGTGATTATCCGGTGGTACAGGGTGGAGTTTTGCTGGTGGCAACTATGATCATTTTGGTCAACTTTGCGGTTGACCTGCTGTATGGCATCGTCAACCCACGTATCCGGCATAAGAAATAAGGAGCGCATTATGACTCAACTTACTGAACAATCAGCATCAAGTGCTGAGCAAACAGTATCAGGTGCGCCAAAAATGATGACGCCGATACAGGAATTCTGGCATTACTTTAAACGTAATAAAGGGGCAGTCATTGGCCTTGCCTATATCATTCTGATGTTATTGATCGCGTTGTTTGCAGGCTTACTGGCGCCACATGGCCCTGCTGAACAGTTCCGCGATTCTCTACTGTTGCCTCCGGTGTGGCAGGATGGAGGAAGCTGGCAATTTATTCTCGGTACTGACGATGTCGGGCGAGATATCCTTTCCCGCCTGATGTATGGCGCACGTCTTTCACTGTTGGTGGGTTGTCTGGTTGTTGTGATGTCGCTGGTGATGGGGATTATTCTGGGTCTACTATCCGGTTATTTTGGCGGTGCGGTTGACGCAGCCATTATGCGGATAGTCGATATTATGCTGGCCTTGCCCAGCCTGCTGTTGGCACTGGTGCTGGTGGCTATCTTCGGCCCGTCTATTGTGAACGCATCTCTGGCCCTGACATTTGTCGCTTTGCCCCACTATATCCGTCTGACAAGAGCCGCAGTGCTCGTGGAAGTCAACCGTGATTATGTGACTGCGTCTCAGATTGCCGGAGCAGGTGCAGTACGTCAGATGTTCATCAATATTTTGCCTAACTGCCTTGCTCCTCTGATTGTGCAGGCATCATTGGGATTTTCGAATGCCATTCTCGATATGGCGGCTTTGGGTTTTCTGGGGATGGGGGCACAGCCTCCTACACCAGAATGGGGAACCATGTTGTCAGATGTATTGCAATTCGCTCAGAGTGCCTGGTGGGTAGTTACTTTTCCGGGGCTGGCGATCCTGTTGACAGTACTGGCATTTAACCTGATGGGAGACGGGCTGCGTGATGCGCTCGATCCTAAGCTCAAGCAGTAGGGGTATGGAATGGCATTGTTGAATATAGACCAATTATCGGTGCACTTCGGAGATGAAGATGCACCATTCCGCGCCGTTGACCGTATCAGCTACAGCGTTGAGCAGGGGCAGGTTGTCGGTATTGTCGGAGAGTCTGGTTCGGGTAAGTCTGTCAGTTCACTGGCGATTATGGGGCTGATAGATTATCCGGGCAAAGTGATGGCCGGAAAACTGGAGTTTGATGGCTGTGATCTGACCAAAATTTCTGAAAAAGAACGCCGTCAGTTGATTGGTGCGGAAGTTTCGATGATTTTTCAGGATCCGATGACCAGCCTGAATCCCTGCTATACCGTGGGTTATCAGATCATGGAAGCGTTGAAAGTCCATCAGGGTGGCAGCCGCAAAACCCGTTATCAGCGGGCGATTGATTTGCTGACTCTGGTGGGTATTCCGGATCCCGCTTCCCGTTTAGATGTTTATCCGCATCAGTTATCGGGAGGAATGAGCCAGCGCGTGATGATTGCGATGGCAATTGCCTGTCGGCCAAAACTACTGATTGCGGATGAACCGACAACAGCACTGGACGTCACGATTCAGGCTCAAATTATTGAGCTGTTGCTTGAATTACAGCAGCAGGAGAATATGGCGCTGATCCTGATCACTCATGATTTGGCGCTGGTTGCCGAAGCCGCACAGCATATTATTGTGATGTACGCAGGTCAGGTAGTGGAAGCCGGGAAGGCAACTGAAATATTCCAAGCGCCCCGTCATCCTTATACGCAGGCATTATTGCGGGCATTACCGGAATTTGCGGTAGACAAGGCTCGTCTGGCCTCGTTGCCGGGTGTTGTTCCGGGTAAATATGATCGTCCTGTCGGGTGTTTGCTTAATCCGCGCTGCCCTTATGCCACTGAACGTTGCTATCAGGTAGAGCCTGCATTGCAATTTGTTGGAGAACGTCAGGTTAAATGCCATATGCCGCTGGATGATAAGGGGAGGCCGACGATATGAGTATTCAAGAAACGGTTATGCACAAACAGGCTGTTCACAACACGGGTGGGCAGGAAAAAGCTTCTGCCCCTTTGCTGAAAGCGACAGAGTTAAAAAAATATTATCCGGTTAAAACGGGGGTATTTTCACCTGAACGTATGGTGAAAGCATTGGATGGCGTCTCATTTGAACTGGAAAAAGGCAAAACGCTAGCTGTCGTAGGGGAATCTGGCTGTGGAAAATCCACGTTAGGGCGCCTGCTGACTATGATAGAAAAGCCGACAGAAGGGGAACTGTATTATCTGGGGCAGGATTTATTGCTGCCAGATAAAGAAGCCGAAAAACTGCGACGTCAGAAAATCCAGATTGTATTCCAGAACCCTTATGCATCATTAAATCCACGAAAAAAAGTGGGGCAGATTCTGGAAGAGCCTTTACTTATCAATACAACACTGACATCAGAAGAGCGCAGAGAAAAAGTTCTGCAAATGATGGAGAAAGTAGGGCTAAAACCTGAACATTACCAGCGTTACCCTCATATGTTTTCTGGTGGGCAGCGCCAGCGTATTGCCATTGCCCGTGGATTAATGCTGAATCCTGATGTCGTTATTGCAGACGAACCTGTTTCCGCGCTGGATGTTTCGGTACGGGCGCAAGTTCTGAATCTGATGATGGATTTGCAACAAGAACTGGGTTTGTCATACGTATTTATTTCTCATGACCTCTCTGTTGTTGAGCATATTGCGGATGAAGTGATGGTCATGTATTTGGGGCGCTGTGTTGAAAAGGGCGACAAACATACGATTTTCAATAACCCGAGTCACCCTTACACTCAGGCACTATTGTCTGCAACACCGCGTTTAAATCCTGAACTCCGTCGTGAACGCATCAAATTAACAGGAGAGCTGCCCAGCCCGATGAATCCGCCTCCGGGCTGTGCTTTTGCAGCCCGTTGCCGCCATGCTTTTGGCCCATGTACTCAGCTCCAGCCTAAATTACAGCAATACGGCGAGCGGCTTGTTGCTTGCTTTGCAGTAGAACAGAATCAAAATCCACCGGCATAATTGCCACGGGTAGTAGCATTAACGTCAGTGGGCGTACATAGAATGACTACGCAGTAGCTGATTTGACCCTTTAGTCTCTAATACCCCGCCAATTACGGCGGGGGATTCATCTAAACGAGACGATAAGAATAAAAATCAAGTATACTCAGCCGCATTAATAAGGCGTTATAGCCCGTCTTTGGTTAATTACTGGTTTGGATAAAATGAAATCGCGTGTCAAACGTTCGTTAACTATTAAACAGATGGCGGCAGTGACTGGAGTTACTTTGGTCACTCTTGCTATTTTCATTACTATCCAATTATCGCATTTGTTGCAGCAGCGAAAAGATGATTATATTAACCAACTCCATAATGCGGCTGCTCAGATTCAAACTCCCCTGACAGATGCTTTATTGAGGTCTGATCTCAATACAGCGAAAACATTACTGATCGGGCTGAAAACATCGGGTATTTTAGGGCGGGCTGAACTGATATCCAGAGATGACTCCCGGATTATGAGTCTGGATTTCGCAACCCATCGGCCTATACCGGAACTGGCAAAGCGAGTTTTCGGCATCCCTGTAGAAATCAATATTCCTTTACATGTCTATGGTATTTCATCGAAAGACTTGGCGTCACAGGGGCATCTCATCCTACAGGTTGATTCCAATCGTGTGTATCGCTTTGCATTAAATACACTTGCGTTAATGTTGACCACTTATTTATTGCTCGCGCTTATTATTACGGTGTCAGTAAGTTGGTGTGTCAATCGGATCATCATACATCCGTTGCGTGACATCGCGAGAGAACTGCATGAAGAACATCCGCCAGCTTCCATGACCTGCCCCAAAGGTCATCAGGATGATGAACTGGGTCTGCTGGTAAAAGGTTATAATCGCCAAATAAGTAAGCAAAAGTCTCGATGAAATGAAACCTTACAAGGTGAATAAAGGTCTAACCATTTGCGATAATATCCGGGGCCTTTATGGGTTCAAATAAGGATAAAATTAAACAGGTAGGGGTAAGTGGGAATGCAAGGCAAGAAAATCGGGTATCTTATTGGTGGCACCATTCTGGCGACAACTTATTTTGCTCAGGCAGAGACTTTACAGCCTGATCCTGCCTGGCAACAAGGAAAACTGGAAAATGGGTTCAGCTGGCAAATCCTGCAAACCCCACAAAGGCCGAATGACAGAATACAGTTGCGCTTAATGGTAAAAACCGGATCTCTGGCGGAGAAAAGCTATCAGCAGGGTTATACTTATCTCATACCCAAAATCGTTCTCTCCTCCAGTAAAGATTTATCCTCACAAAAACTGGAAAACCTGTGGCACAACGCAGTTGACAGCAAAAATCCTTTCCCGCCAGCCGTAGTTTCCTATGATTTCACCCTTTATAGCCTCAGCTTACCGAATAATAGGCCTGAATTATTGCAGGATGCACTGATCTGGCTATCCGATATTGCTGGCGGTGCTGTATTCACACCGCAAACGTTAACTCCGGCGATGAAAACATCGGAACATCTGGTATCAACTCTGCCATCAGACATCCATGATCCTGCATGGCGTATACGATTACAGGGCTCAACTCTGATTGGTCATGACCCCGGAGCGAATGTATCAATCCCTGTCGATGTCAAAAAAGTCGAAGCATTTTATCGGCAGTGGTATACGCCGGATGCAATGACTTTATATATTGCGGGCAATGTGGATAGCCGGATATTACCAGAGCGCCTTAATCAGGTATTTTCATCATTAGAAGGTAAACGTCAGACCCCTGTTGCGGTTCCTATCCTGCTGCCATTAAAAACAGAAACACTGGGAGTAGAAAGTGAGAAAGCCATACAGGACAGGCTTTCTTTAGCCTGGAACCTGAACTGGCAGCCGATTAATGATTCTCAGACACTATTTCAGCACTGGTCTAATGAACTTGCCCGTGAGGCTCTTTACCATTATTTGCAACTGAAGCTGGAAGAAAATCAAAATAACGCCAAACTGGATTTGGATTGTCGGGTTGTGTATCAACGGGCAAACTGCTACTTAAATCTGAACGCCTCATCAGGCAAGCTGACAGATTCCACACTTTATCTGGCTTCCGCTTTGGCATCACTACGTGAAAGCGGGTTACCACAAGAGCAGTTTGATGAACTGTACAAGCAGAAGCGCATTCAACTTCAGCATCTTTTCGCCGTATATGCTCGCACAGACACAGACGTACTCATTAACCAGCGCCTGATTTCCCAACAGAACAATGTGATCGATATTGCTCCTGAGCAATACAGCAGACTGAGACAGATATTTTTATCTTCCCTCACACCGCAAGTGTTAAACAAAAAACTGCAAGAGATGTTATCTCAGGAAACTTCATTTATTCTGGTGCAGCCAAAAGGGGAAGCGGTTATTGATGTGAATCAGCTCAGGGACAGCTTTAACCAAATTATGCGCCCAGGCCCATTGCCGGAAGAACCGAAGGAAACTGAAGCGATAAAAAAAGCAGACTGACCTTATGACCTTATCCCAATCAAGGAGAATTATATGATTAGTCTTTATACTGACAGTTCCCCTAACGGATTTAAGATAACGATTGCTCTGGAAGAGCTTGAGCTTCCATATGTAGTAAACCATGTTCATATTGAGAAAGGTGAAAACTTACTACCAGAGTTTTTACAGCTTAATCCTCATGGCCGTATCCCTGTTTTGTCTGACAGCGAGACAAATACGACTATTTTTGAATCTGCGGCAATTCTTCTTTATTTAGCGGATAAAACCAATAAATTGCTTCCTTCTGAGCATAATGCCCGCTGGCAGGCTATTCAGTGGTTGATTTTTCATGCATCCAGCGTTGGCCCAATTATAGGTCAGAGAGTTAATTTTGAAATTTTTGATGAGGGAAAAAACAAAGAAGCCACTGAGCGCTATAAGAAACTGACAGAGCGGGCTTTTTCAACCATGGATAGTCATTTAGCCAATAATTTATATTTTGGTGGAAAAGAGTATTCAATTGCTGATATAGCGAATTTTGGCTGGACGCATATTGCACGTATTATCAACTTTGATTTTGACCATTATAAAAACTTAAGCGAATGGCATAATCGAATTGCAGCCAGATCAGCAGTGCAACGTGGAATTTTAATCCCAGAACCTGCGACAGGTCCCTAAAATAAAAATTTTCGGAAAAATATGCAGTAAAGGATTTAGTTTTTTCAGGAAAAGAGTAAATTCCTACATCGCTTTAGCGGTAGGAGATATGATGTTCCATATTATGACATTGATAATAATTGATTTTATTAGGATTGATTAATTGATAATCGTGAACTACTCCTTATTTTTCTTTAAAGAATAGATTGATGTCATGAAATATTCTGGCTCTACTTGTATTCGCATGCTATTTACATACTCCCATAATTTTTGGCATGCATCGTCCTCTTTTTCAAATGACTCTATTCCACACTGACTACCTCTTTCAGCATAGTATACTAGCCAATAACCATTCTTATAAGCAAGACAGATTCTATGATCGGGGGTTCCTCCTTCTAATGAATAGTATGACGATGAAATTTTGTTTTCTTTTAAAAGTTTTTTGAGTTCTTCTTTGTTCATTTATATATCTGATTAATAAACTGATACAGCTTTTTCTCTAAGGGAAAAGGTTTTCACTAATAAAAAATGAAGTAGAAGGTTAGAGGGATATCTCCTCCTTGAATTTGATAGATTATTTATTTTACTCTTTTTGGTTAAACTCAAAGTGTTCACCCATAAAAACGATAACTTTAGATAGATCCAACCTTAAAAACCCTAGAACCTCAATAAACCATGACAGATGTTCACCTATTTCGGGGGTATCTTTTTCTTTTATTGATAAAAAGCAGATGGCTAAACGTGCCATTACAATTGGTTTATCTTTAAAGTTTCTAATCCCATCACAATTATCAACATAATTCCACCAAAATGATAACGAAGCCTCTCTCTCAGTTTCTTTTTTACTGTCCTTTAAATATTCACGCGTAATTTGAATAGGATCATTTTCACAATCCTTAAAAGTTATATTTAACATATCCGTTACTCTTAGTAAGAAGTCCAAATATAACTGAACACATGACTTACTATCTTCAGGCCATTTAATTAAACCAATACTCACTGTCATCCAGATATTACTCCAAAATATTTCAATATACCCACCATGCCAAGGCGCTCAATTTTATATTATTAATGCTAAATTTTCTCATTGATTAAAATAAAAAGGGCGATATATTCGCCCTAATCGCTGATTTATCTTTTCAAGAAATACGTTATTTCTTCGCGGCGGCTCGCACTTCTGTTATGCTTTTTCCGCCAACTCCCCAGTTATCCGTTTCTACTTCATCAATGATGACAAAAGTGGTGGCCGGATTTTTGCCAAGTACATCCACTAGCAACTGGGTTGCACCTTCAATCAGTTGTTTTTTCTGTTCAGCAGTTGCCCCTTCGCGGGTGATTTTGATGTTTACGAATGGCATATATGACTCCTTGTAGTTTTTTATAAAGTGCTTCTGGTGAAGCAGTCTCGTTTTGTCACTCTTTTTTCTCTGCGGTGGCTATCCACGCAGCACAGAATAGGGTCAGTCGGGCAAAAAAATAGAAAAATGCCATCAGGCCAATAACAGAACCAAAAGCAGCGCCAGAAGGTGAGCTGGCAAGGCGTGGTAGCATCATTGTCATAATCGATTTAATGATCTCAAACCCGATAGCAGCCATTAAGGTTCCCTGAAACAGCGCCTTCCGTTCAGGCTGATGGCGGGGCAGGATCCACAATATCCACAGGAATAACAGATAATTGGCTGAAATGGAAATGAACATGCCAATGGATGTCCATGCTGGGCGAAGCCACTCTATATTCTCTAAGCCAATGGCATGAACTATGCTTGCCTGCGCAGATCCGGCAATGGAATTCAGGGAGAGTGTTATGACTAACGCAAATAACAGGCCAAACAGGGAGAAAACGTCACGGATATATTGAAAGTAGATTTTCTCTTTATCTTCATGAGTGCGTTCCCAGACGTCGCGGGACTGGGCACGGATCGCTTCACGCAGGTTGCCGACCCAATTCACACCGGAATAGAGTGCAATTGCCAGACCTGTTAATCCTACGGTTGTTCTTTGCCTTATGGCGGTATCCACGCTGTTTTTCAGCGTATTTGCCAGTGATGGATCATTGATACTATTAGCAATTCCATTGATGAGTCTTGTCAGCAAGTCGGGGTTGGAAGCCAGCACAAAACCCGCGATGGCGAAAGAGAGCATCAGTATCGGAATAAGTGACAGAAAGGAAAAGTAGGTAATAGCAGCACCAAACTGGCTGCCCATTCTATCGTTGAAACGCTGTGCTGCCCGGATCAAGTGGGCAATGAATGGGATATGACGGATATAGTTGCCAATGCGGATCGTCACTGAAAGTGCTTTTTTTCCACCATCCAGCCCCTTCTGTAATGGTGTGCTGATAGTTTCCTTATTGATATTTTCCCTTTTTTTTAAGTCAGTGGGCATTACATCCTCTTAATTCTGGTCGTATTTGATATATGCCATAATATCCTTTTCATTCACAATGGCATTTGGTACTGGCTATTATTTAGTGATGCCAATTTATAGCGGAGTTTTATCTTTTGCTCAGCTTTTTCCAATGCTATCGGAGACATATATGCGATCAGTGTTTCAAGATCTTTCGTTTTTTTAATGACCTCAAACTTCTTTGCCTTATTGATGAATACTGCGCTGAATTTATTCTGCAACAGTAGTTCAATCACGTTGTTCAGAGTGCCTGTGCTCTTCGCATCCCATACCATCAGACCATAATCGGCCTCTTCCGCCATTTTCAGATCTTTCGCCGTAAAGAATGCACGCGTTCCTTTTGCATGCGCCGAATCTATAACACGAACAGGCCAGGAGCCCAGATTATTCCGTGGCGTATTGCTGCTGCTGAATACGGTTGTTTGATGGCTTCCCATCTCTAGTAGCAGTTTCTGAATAGAGGAATCTGCGCCGTTGGCATCGCCTACAACAACATTGTAGCGGGAGTTCACAATCTTCCGTATGCGCTCTGTGACGAGTGGGTCGAGGTTTTTGATCGTGATAGATCCAGCGATAAAAACGGTTGTCATTTTACCTCCAAGTCAATGTTGCGACATAAATGCTCTTAACCTTACTATAGCTCGAAAGTGCATTGCAGGCTGCTTCCATTGTAGCACCGGTATGGAACAGATCATCTACTAGCAGTACGTTCCATTTTCCTTCATTTTTGATGGTATCTTCAATTGAAAATGAATTACCAATAGCTTCCTCCTTTTCCTCTTTATTTGATAAATTTTTGAGAGAAGTTCCTCCGGTAGCTTTAAGCAGGATACCATCGAAGAATGGGCTATTTATCAATCTAGCTACTTGTTTTGCTAGTTCGCTGACAGGCTGAACTTTTCTGATATTTGACGCTGGCATAGGAATGACAAAACCGATTTTAGGAAAGTAAGGTTTAACTATTTCCTCCACAATACAATGAGAAAGTTGGTTAATATATTGAAAGTTATTATGATATTTTAGCTGATAAAGTGCCTGACCAATTTCGGTTCTGACGGTATCGAAAATCGGATGCCCAGCTCCGTTGTAACCCAAAAAGGTACTACCTACCGAGTGTTTATCCAGTGCATATCCTAAATAGCTTTTCAAAATGATAGGCGAATCAAAGAAACTCAGTCCTATTTTTGCGAACTTTTTAATCGCAAAACCAAAAAAACACAAAAAGGAAGGAC
>NZ_NJAJ01000024.1:72132-75086 GCF_002632825.1 Xenorhabdus stockiae | reverse complement strand
CAAAACACCTTCGGTGTTGTCAGGTTAAGCCGCACGGTTCATTAGTACTGGTTAGCTCAACGTCTCGCAACGCTTACACACCCAGCCTATCTACGTCCTCGTCTCGAACGTTCCTTTAGGATTCTCAAGGAATCAGGGAAGACTCATCTCAAGGCAAGTTTCCCGCTTAGATGCTTTCAGCGGTTATCTCTTCCGCACTTAGCTACCGGGCAGTGCCATTGGCATGACAACCCGAACACCAGTGGTGCGTCCACTCCGGTCCTCTCGTACTAGGAGCAGCCCCTTTCAATCTTCCAACGCCCACGGCAGATAGGGACCGAACTGTCTCACGACGTTCTAAACCCAGCTCGCGTACCACTTTAAACGGCGAACAGCCGTACCCTTGGGACCTACTTCAGCCCCAGGATGTGATGAGCCGACATCGAGGTGCCAAACACCGCCGTCGATATGAACTCTTGGGCGGTATCAGCCTGTTATCCCCGGAGTACCTTTTATCCGTTGAGCGATGGCCCTTCCATTCAGAACCACCGGATCACTAAGACCTACTTTCGTACCTGCTCGCGCCGTCACGCTCGCAGTCAAGCTAGCTTATGCCTTTGCACTAACCTCACGATGTCCGACCGTGATTAGCTAACCTTCGTGCTCCTCCGTTACGCTTTGGGAGGAGACCGCCCCAGTCAAACTACCCACCAGACACTGTCCGCAACCCGGATAACGGGCCTACGTTAGAACACCAGCCATTAAAGGGTGGTATTTCAAGGATGGCTCCATGCAGACTGGCGTCCACACTTCTTAGCCTCCCACCTATCCTACACATCAAGGACCAGTGTTCAGTGTCAAGCTATAGTAAAGGTTCACGGGGTCTTTCCGTCTTGCCGCGGGTACACTGCATCTTCACAGCGAGTTCAATTTCACTGAGTCTCGGGTGGAGACAGCCTGGCCATCATTACGCCATTCGTGCAGGTCGGAACTTACCCGACAAGGAATTTCGCTACCTTAGGACCGTTATAGTTACGGCCGCCGTTTACTGGGGCTTCGATCAAGAGCTTCTCCTTACGGATAACCCCATCAATTAACCTTCCAGCACCGGGCAGGCGTCACACCGTATACGTCCACTTTCGTGTTTGCACAGTGCTGTGTTTTTATTAAACAGTTGCAGCCAGCTGGTATCTGCGACTGGCTTCAGCTCCGGGAGCAAGTCCCTTCACCTACTGCCAGCGTGCCTTCTCCCGAAGTTACGGCACCATTTTGCCTAGTTCCTTCACCCGAGTTCTCTCAAGCGCCTGAGTATTCTCTACCTGACCACCTGTGTCGGTTTGGGGTACGATTCAATGTTACCTGGAGCTTAGAGGCTTTTCCTGGAAGCCGGGCATCTGTCACTTCAGCACCGTAGTGCCTCGTCATCACGCCTCAGTGTTATACAGCGGTCCGGATTTACCAAGACTGCCCACCTACACGCTTAAACCGGGACGACCGTCGCCCGGATGACATAGCCTTCTCCGTCCCCCCTTCGCAGTAACACCAAGTACAGGAATATTAACCTGTTTCCCATCGACTACGCTTTTCAGCCTCGCCTTAGGGGTCGACTCACCCTGCCCCGATTAACGTTGGACAGGAACCCTTGGTCTTCCGGCGTGCGGGTTTTTCACCCGCATTATCGTTACTTATGTCAGCATTCGCACTTCTGATACCTCCAGCAGCCCTCACAGGCCACCTTCAACGGCTTACAGAACGCTCCCCTACCCAACAACACTTACGTGTCGCTGCCGCAGCTTCGGTGCATGGTTTAGCCCCGTTACATCTTCCGCGCAGGCCGACTCGACCAGTGAGCTATTACGCTTTCTTTAAATGATGGCTGCTTCTAAGCCAACATCCTGGCTGTCTGAGCCTTCCCACTTCGTTTCCCACTTAACCATGACTTGGGGACCTTAGCTGGCGGTCTGGGTTGTTTCCCTCTTCACGACGGACGTTAGCACCCGCCGTGTGTCTCCCGTGATAACATTCTTCGGTATTCGCAGTTTGCATCGGGTTGGTAAGTCGGGATGACCCCCTAGCCGAAACAGTGCTCTACCCCCGAAGATGAATTCACGAGGCGCTACCTAAATAGCTTTCGGGGAGAACCAGCTATCTCCCGGTTTGATTGGCCTTTCACCCCCAGCCACAAGTCATCCGCTAATTTTTCAACATTAGTCGGTTCGGTCCTCCAGTTAGTGTTACCCAACCTTCAACCTGCCCATGGCTAGATCACCGGGTTTCGGGTCTATACCCTGCAACTTAACGCCCAGTTAAGACTCGGTTTCCCTGCGGCTCCCCTATACGGTTAACCTTGCTACAGAATATAAGTCGCTGACCCATTATACAAAAGGTACGCAGTCACACCCCAAAGGGTGCTCCCACTGCTTGTACGTACACGGTTTCAGGTTCTCTTTCACTCCCCTCGCCGGGGTTCTTTTCGCCTTTCCCTCACGGTACTGGTTCACTATCGGTCAGTCAGGAGTATTTAGCCTTGGAGGATGGTCCCCCCATATTCAGACAGGATACCACGTGTCCCGCCCTACTCATCGAACTCCCACTGCCAGCGTTTTCAGATACGGGGCTATCACCCTTTACTGCCGGCCTTTCCAGACCGTTCTCCTGACGCTGACACTGATGTTGGTTCTGGGCTCCTCCCCGTTCGCTCGCCGCTACTGGGGGAATCTCGGTTGATTTCTTTTCCTCGGGGTACTGAGATGTTTCAGTTCCCCCGGTTCGCCTCCTGACCCTATGAATTCAGGTCAGGATAGTGCAACGGATTGCACTGGGTTTCCCCATTCGGGTATCGCCGGGTCTTGCGGGTCATATCCCCTTCCCGGCGCTTATCGCAGATTAGCACGCCCTTCATCGCCTCTGACTGCCTAGGCATCCACCGTGTACGCTTAGTCGCTTAACCTCACAACCCGAAGGTGTCTTCGGAT
>NZ_NJAJ01000024.1:19378-72032 GCF_002632825.1 Xenorhabdus stockiae | reverse complement strand
CGCTTTCCTTCCGCTGTCCTTCGCGGCGTGTTCAGCTCAGCGTCGGTCAGTGGTGGCGCATTATAGGGAGTTTTTCGGCCCTGACAATAGTTTTTTTGAAAAAAATTATCGTTTGCTGCATTACACAGCAAAAGGCCGCTTTATACCAAGTTACACACAATGTTATCAACAGAGCGATATTTTGGTAAAAATTGTCGAGCATCGCGCAAACGTTTGCGTTACAATCTGAGCGGAAAAAATCGCCATGTGCTTTTTTCTGCTTGTTTTGAAATGTTATTGTGGAAAGCTATTTTTTTCTTGGAATGGCGATTTTCTGACCTAAATGGCAGATGTTTTTCCCAATAACACATTCTTGTTTGATGAAATCCAAGGGATCACACCAATGCAACAGCTTCGTCCAATCCGTCGTGCCCTGCTGAGTGTTTCTGACAAAGCGGGTATTGTTGAATTTGCTAAGGCCTTATCTAATCGCGGTGTTGAACTGCTTTCAACGGGAGGAACCGCCCGCTTGTTGGCTGAGGCTGGCCTGAATGTCACTGAAGTTTCCGACCATACTGGTTTTCCTGAAATGATGGATGGCCGGGTGAAAACACTTCATCCTAAAGTACATGGCGGCATTCTTGGCAGGCGTGGACAGGATGATGCAGTAATGGAGCAACATCAGATTGCACCTATTGATATGGTAGTCGTTAATCTTTATCCCTTTGCCCAAACCGTCGCAAAACCGGATTGCTCTCTGGAAGATGCTGTAGAGAATATTGATATTGGTGGCCCGACAATGGTTCGCTCTGCGGCCAAAAACCATAAAGATGTTGCGATTGTTGTCAACGCACAGGATTACAACAAGATTATTGAGGAAATGGACAACTATCAGAATTCCCTCACTCAACCCACCCGTTTCGATTTAGCTATCAAAGCATTTGAGCATACCGCTGCTTATGACAGTATGATTGCCAACTATTTTGGCAAACTGGTTCCGGCTTATCACAGCGATAACGATCAACCATCAGGAAAATTCCCACGCACATTAAATCTCAACTTTATTAAGAAGCAGGATATGCGCTACGGCGAAAACAGCCATCAGGATGCTGCTTTCTATATAGAAGAGAAGATCACAGAAGCCTCTGTCGCTACAGCAACACAATTGCAGGGCAAGGCACTTTCCTATAATAATATCGCAGACACTGATGCCGCTCTGGAATGTGTAAAAACTTTCGCCGAACCAGCTTGTGTCATTGTCAAACATGCTAATCCTTGCGGAGTGGCGATCGGAGCGGATATTCGTACTGCTTATGAGCGGGCATTCAAAACCGACCCAACATCTGCGTTTGGCGGGATTATCGCGTTTAACCGTGAGCTGGATGCTGACACGGCTAAAATCATTATTGAGCGCCAGTTTGTCGAAGTTATTATTGCTCCTTCTATTAATAAAGAAGCACTGCCTATTCTGGCAACCAAGCAAAATGTCCGCGTTCTGTCATGTGGTGAATGGAATTCAGCGGTTGCCGGTCTGGATTTCAAACGCGTTAATGGTGGTTTATTGGTACAGGATCGCGATTTAGGCATGGTAACAGAAGCAGAATTGCAGGTGGTTTCCAAACGACAGCCCACAGAGCAGGAAATGCAGGCTGCCTTATTTTGCTGGAAAGTGGCTAAATTCGTTAAATCTAATGCTATCGTTTATGCCAAAGATAATATGACTATTGGCATTGGCGCAGGCCAGATGAGCCGGGTTTACTCCGCTAAAATTGCAGGAATTAAGGCCGGTGATGAAGGTCTGGAAGTTCAGGGATGTGCGATGGCTTCTGATGCTTTCTTCCCATTCCGCGATGGTATTGATGCAGCGGCTTCTGTCGGCGTGACTTGCGTGATTCAGCCGGGTGGCTCTATTCGCGATGATGAGGTCATTGCGGCTGCTGATGAGCATGGTATTGCCATGATTTTCACCGGAATGCGTCATTTCCGCCACTAACCAGCCCTAACACTTATACCCAATGGATTTTAAGTTGCATCGCGACGGCAAGCAAATGAATCCCCGGTAGCATAGATAACTATGTGACTGGGGTGAGTGCAGCCAACAAAGAGGCAACTTAAAAGACGAAGGGTATATAATGAGAGATAATAATGAATATACTAATCATCGGTAGTGGTGGACGGGAACACGCACTTGCATGGAAAGCCGCACAATCTCCGCTGGCAGAGTTGGTTTACGTTGCTCCGGGCAATGCAGGAACGGCTCTGGAGCCTAATTTGAAAAATGTGGATATTGCCGCAACAGATATTGAGGGATTACTGGCATTTGCTCAAAGCCACCATATTGATCTCACAATTGTAGGGCCAGAAACACCGCTGGTGATTGGCGTGGTTGATGCTTTCCAGCAGGCTGGGCTGACAATTTTTGGCCCGACTAAAGCCGCCGCGCAATTGGAAGGGTCTAAAGCCTTCACTAAAGATTTCCTTGCTCGCCATCATATTCCAACTGCGGCTTACCAGAATTTCACCGAAATAAATCCCGCGCTCGCTTATCTGGAAAAAACAGGTGCTCCGGTTGTCATTAAGGCCGACGGGCTAGCGGCGGGTAAAGGCGTCATTGTCGCCATGACAATGGAAGAAGCACAGAATGCAGTTAAAGATATGCTGGCAGGTAATGCGTTTGGCGATGCCGGTCACCGGATTGTTATTGAAGAGTTTCTGGATGGAGAGGAAGCCAGTTTTATTGTCATGGTGGATGGTAAAAATGTAGTTCCTATGGCAACCAGTCAAGATCATAAGCGGGTAGGTGATGGTGATACCGGGCCAAATACTGGTGGAATGGGGGCGTATTCCCCTGCTCCTGTAGTCACGGATGAGGTCCACCAGCGGGTCATGGAAAAAGTCATTTATCCGACCATTAAAGGCATGGCTGCTGAAGGAAATACTTATGTCGGTTTTCTGTATGCAGGTTTGATGATTGATAAAGAGGGTGAACCGAAAGTCATCGAATTTAACTGCCGCTTTGGTGATCCTGAAACACAGCCTATTATGATGCGCCTGCGCTCCGACTTAGTGGAACTGTGTCTTGCCGGAGCAAAAGGCCAGTTAGACAGTAAAACCTCTGAGTGGGATAGCCGTTCTGCACTAGGTATCGTGCTAGCTGCAAACGGTTATCCGGCTGATTATTCTAAAGGCGATATCATTAGTGGCCTGAATCAAGAACCACAATCCAATGAACCACAAGCGGATGAAAAAGTTTTCCATGCCGGAACAGCGTTGAAAGATAAAGACGTGGTCACTGCCGGTGGCCGTGTTTTGTGTGTTACAGCATTGGGAGACAATATTGCGGAAGCTCAGACAAAAGCCTACCTGAGCGCAGAAAAGATTAACTGGAAAGGCTGCTTTTATCGCAAAGACATTGGCTACCGTGCTATTGCTCGTCTGAAATAACGATATTCAGAAAAAAAGCCAGAAATAAAAAGTCGGCGAAAGTAACAGGTTTACAGCTTATCTTTCGTCGGCTCCCAAAGACAAAAATCATCATTGGCAACTAACAATAACTGATTACCTTCTGGTGCTTCCAGCCAGGCAATGGTGAGTATGCCATAACTGTTTTTACTTCTTTCTTCGAGCCATGCCTGTGACTGAGGGTCAAACTCAATAGATATTTTCTCGCCTGAACAGGTAGTCACTTCACCGTTCTGCCAGTGCCCCTGTATCAGTTTTACCTTCCCGGCAATGAGAACATCGCTGGTTTCTTTTATTCGGCTGGCATCAAACAATGACCTGATGATGTCATCGTTGGAAAGTTGCTCACGATGCCCATCAAACTCGCGTTGCATAAAAACAACGTTGTCGTTTTTATCTAACCTCAGGATTTCTTCTGTTGGGTTATTATTAAATACATTGCGGCGCATCTGCCATAAGTGACCCTGACGGTATTCGTAGAAAGTAACAGTGGTGTTTTTGTGTTGGTAAGGGCTGTAAACGCTCATGATAACCTGAGGTTTACTGTTTTGATCATTCAGACGCCATAAGCGGATAACGCCGCCATCGGTAATGAAGCCACTGGCATCGAAAGTGGGTTCTTTCGGCTTGACTGAGCAGGCGCTGAGCAATGAGATTAACCCCAATGCTAACAGCCCCTGTATCATCAACAAAAGGGGCGTTGACTTCCCCTCTTTTTTCTTTTTTCGCAATACGATTACTTGACTGCGTCTTTCAGAGCTTTACCAGCAGAGAAAGCAGGTACGTTTGCAGCTGCAATTTTGATTTCTTTACCAGTCTGTGGGTTACGACCAGTACGCTCTGCACGATGATTAACTTTGAAAGTACCAAAGCCAACCAGTTGTACTGCATCACCGCTTTTCAGAGATTCGGTGATTGCAGCCAAAGTTGATTCCAGGGCAGCTTTAGCCTGAGTTTTGGTCAGATCAGCACCTGCTGCGATTGCATCAACTAATTCAGTCTTATTCATAGATTATCCTTACAGTGTGTTTATCGTTTGCAAAGCATCGAGTGCGACGGATATGCCGATTTGACAGCACCCCTGCATACACGCACCGATAGCCACTTCTTTTCGCCCTCAATTTAGAACAGAGTGAGGGCAAATGTGAAGTCTTTAAATCCGGCAAATCAAGCACTAAGTCACGTTTTATAACTTATTGCTCTAAATTTATGCCGATATTGCTGACTCCGCACTCACGGAGGTCAGCCTTTAATCCTTTAATTAATTCTATGTCCCGTTCTTCGCAGTTCGCCAATAAACGGTAAATCTCCCATTGAATATCCCATTCCTCTTCAATGGCAGGCAATGCCTTTAATTCATCCTCTGTCATTTCCTGACCAGCCTGCGTCATTTCCAGCATGGCGACAGTACGGATGGATATTTCACTGACGGCTATTGCATGCTCTAACGTTGAACCACTCAAACGCGAATGAATGACTTCACCTAATGCAATACACGCATCAATTGCTGGATACACACCATAAATATCATAGCTATCTGCTGATGGGATAATGGCTTCCAATTTTTCCAGCTGGTTATCAAAATTTACTTTTGCATCTTTGACAACTAATGTTTCCCACACCAGATCAAGAATTCGGCGATATTGTGCAGGATCAACAAACTCAGTCTGATGGCAAAACGTGTGATAATTCGGATACATCCGCTCACATAGACTAGCCATAAAAGTTAGATGTTGCCAACTTTCAAGCTTCTCCAACCTCAGGTGAATCGGGTTTCTTAACATTAGTCGTTACTCATGATGCCTAATTTGCGCCGAAGTTTACCTGAAAATCAAGAATATCCACATATTTCCGCCTCAATTAAAGACTTTTCTGCATTGTTTGCCTAAAAAACGCTCTATTTGAGGCTATTCCATCAGCCCAACGGGTCGGTTCAGGTAACCTATATCCTTTCATACAGTGTTCAACCCAACCAATGGCGCTGTCAATATTGACCTTATGACCAATGGAAATATAGAGTGGATTACACCTTTTTTTACTCCGCCAGACCAAACCTATCTGTTCACCATGATCGATCAGTGGCTGACGGCTTCCTACTACTTCTCCGACAGGAGCATGTTCACCACAAAGGCGACTTTTAGCTACCCCGATTGTCGGAACATCCACCAACAACCCAAAATGGCTGGCAATGCCGAAACGTCTTGGGTGAGCTATCCCCTGACCATCAACCATCACCAAATCAGGACGTAAGTTTAACTTACCCCATGCTGCGATCAATGCCGGATATTCACGAAATGAGAGTAAACCGGGAATATAGGGAAGTACAGTCGCCATTCTCGCGATCTGGTATTCTGCCAGCTTAAGAGAGGGATAATGTAAAACAGCGATGGCGGCACGGGTTATCGTGCCGTTTTCTTCAAACCCAACGTCAGCGCCTGCAATGAATTCCGGGATAAAAGCAGCTGGCAGCACATCATGGCGAATCACCAGTTGTGCTTTCTCTATCTGTTCTTGACGTAGTGCTTTAGTGTTGTACATAGATTTTATTGATGGTATTTCGCTGATAACCGGTGCACTGCTTCGACAAAAGCCCCTGCATGCTCTGGCGGAACGTCCTGATGAATACCATGCCCCAGATTGAAAACATGCCCATTACCTGTACCAAAGTCTTGCAGGATAGTCGAAACTTCCTGTTCAATCCGCGCTGGCTGAGCATACAGCATAGATGGGTCCATATTCCCCTGTAGGGCGACTTTATCTCCGACACGACGGCGTGCATCAGCAATATTCGTTGTCCAGTCCAGCCCAAGAGCATCACAGCCAGTTGCAGCCATCGCCTCAAGCCATTGCCCTCCCCCTTTTGTAAATAGGGTGACAGGTACTCTACGGCCCTCATGCTCGCGGATCAGCCCATCGACAATCTTATGCATATATCGCAGGGAAAACTCCTGATAATCGCGCTGGGACAAAACTCCGCCCCACGTATCGAAAATCATGACAGATTGTGCGCCTGCTTTAATCTGAGCATTCAGATATAGAATAACGCTATCAGCCAATTTATCCAGCAACAGATGAAGTGTCGCCGGCTCAGCATACATCATGGCTTTGATCTTAGTAAACGCCTTACTGCTTCCGCCTTCGACCATATAGGTTGCCAGTGTCCACGGGCTGCCGGAAAAACCAATCAGAGGAACCTGCCCTGCCAGTGCCTTGCGTATCGCACGGACAGCATTCATGACATAACCCAGCTCCATCTCCGGATCAGGAACAGGTAACTTTTCTACATCAGCATGGTTAAGGATTGGCGACTGAAAACGCGGGCCTTCACCAGCTTCGAAATACAACCCTAATCCCATTGCATCAGGAATGGTCAAAATATCGGAAAACAGAATGGCCGCATCCAGAGGAAAACGTCGCAAAGGCTGAAGAGTCACTTCACAGGCCAGTTCAGTATTTTTGCATAACGAGATGAAATCTCCCGCCTCCTGCCGTGTTGCTTTATATTCAGGTAAATATCGTCCTGCCTGCCGCATCATCCATACCGGAGTGATATCAACTGGCTGACGCAATAAGGCACGCAGATAACGGTCGTTTTTCAACTCATTCATGACAGGCTCCCTTGATTATCGACAAAAAGCGCCCGCATGATAACACGTCAAAAGCCTAACTTCCGTCGTGACTGCCAATAAATAAACGTTCGGTCATCAATCAACAACCTAAGATGAAAAAAATTTATGTATGGGTTCACAAAACCAGGAACAAGAGCTAGGCACTCCGGTCTATTGCTCTCATTATGTTAACCTTGTGTTACATATATGTAGCGCGCAGGCAATCTGGTATCTCACATTGCCATAATCCTTCACCGTTCGCGCTTTTCAGTTAATCGTTGGATGAATTGGTTTACGTTAGTTAATTGACAGTCGTTAATGGGCTTTAGTTAAGCGGCCATCCTCAATCGACTGTCTCAAAGCTCTTATAAAGTCATTTTTATTGATAAATAACCTATAAAACTTACATGGAGGAGTTTCGACTGATGCGTTTATCCATTTTAGTACTGGCTATTGGCTTAGCATTAGGCACTCAGGCACAAGCCGAAGAAAATAAACGGGGCTCTGGCCACACTAGCGTATCTGGTGGTCAGATAAAGGAGGTAAGTGTGATCAATGAAGTTGACCAACAACAAGATAAGAATAATCCTTTCTTCTATACCAGCGTACTCCCCTTCCAGGCTCCTCCGTTTGATAAAATAAAAGAAACAGACTACTCACCTGCAATCACGGCCGGTATTAAACAGAAGCTGGAAGAAGTGGAGAAGATCGCCAATAATCCCGCCCCGCCTGACTTTGAAAATACCTTTATCGCACTGGAGAAATCCGGCACAACGCTGGAGCGGGTAACAAACGTATTTTGGGCGATGACCTCAGCCAATACGACTGACGGGTTACAAAAACTCAGTGAGGAAATGTCACCAAAGCTGGCGGCAATGAATGATGAGATTATGCTGAACAGTAAACTGTTCAATCGCATCAAAACCATTTACCAACAGCGCGAAAAACTGAATCTGGACGCAGAATCGCTCCGTCTGGTAGAAGTCATTTATAAGCAATTCGAATTAGCGGGTGCCAATTTATCTGATGCTGACAAAATAAAAATGAAAGCATTAAATCAGGAATCGGCAACCCTTCGTACTCAATTTACCAATAAATTGTTAGCAGCAACCAAAGATGGCGCTCTGACGATTAAGGATAAAACTCTGCTGGCCGGGCTATCCGATGGCGAAATGGCTGCGGCTGCACAGGCTGCCAGTGAGCGTAAGCTGGATAATCAATGGTTGTTCGTATTACAGAACACAACCCAACAACCGATTCTGCAAGATCTGAAAGATCGCGATACACGTAAGGCGTTATTCGAAGCATCGTGGAACCGAGCGGAAAAAGGGGATGATAACGACACACGCCAAACGCTGTCCCGATTAGCGAAAATCCGTGCTGAGCAGGCTAAGATACTAGGTTTCAAAGATTACGCATCATGGAAGCTGCAAAGCCAGATGGCAAAAACACCGGAAGTCGCATTGAAGTTTTTACGTGATATTGTCCCTGCTGCAACTGCACGCGCTGAACGTGAAGCAAAAGATATTCAGGCCGTGATTGACCAGCAAAAAGGCGGCTTCAAAGTGGAAGCATGGGATTGGCCGTTCTATGCCGAACAGGTACGCAAGGCAAGGTATGATTTGGATGAGTCCCAGATTAAGCCCTATTTCGAACTGAATAACGTCCTGAATAACGGCGTGTTCTACGCCGCCAACCTGCTATATGGCATTACCTTTAAAGAGCGTAAAGACATTCCGGTTTATCATCCCGATGTCCACGTGTATGAAGTTTTCGATAAGGACGGGCAACAACTGGCGTTGTTCTATTCCGATTACTTTAAGCGTGACAATAAAGCCGGTGGCGCCTGGATGAGTAATTTTGTCGATCAGTCCAGACTCTTCGGAACCAAACCGGTAATTTACAACGTTGCCAACTTCACCAAACCGGCTCCGGGCCAGCCAGCACTGTTATCGTATGATGACGTGATCACAATATTTCATGAATTTGGACATGCATTACACGGCATGTTTGCTGATCAGGAATACCCGACTCTGTCAGGAACCAGTACTGCTCGTGACTTTGTGGAATTCCCGTCACAAATTAATGAATACTGGGCCCGTGATCCCAAGGTATTTGCGAATTACGCCAGACATTACCAAACTGGCGAAGTCATGCCGCAGGCACTGATGGATAAAATCAATCAGGCGGATAAGTTTAACAAAGGTTATCAAATGACCGAGTTACTATCAGCCGCACTGCTGGATATGCACTGGCATATGCTGGCCGCAGATAAGCCGCAGCAGGATGTGAATAAATTTGAAGCCGCATCTTTGCAAGAAGACAATATCCACCTCAACTACGTGCCACCGCGCTACCGTTCCAGTTACTTCAAACACATTTGGGGCGGTGGTTATGCTGCCGGTTATTATGCCTATCTGTGGACAGAAATGCTGGCCGACGATGCGTTTGCATGGTTTACCGAGCATGGCGGTCTGACAAAAGAAAACGGTCAGATTTTCCGCGATAAGATACTGTCACGCGGTAATAGTACAGATCTGGAAAAACTGTATATCGACTGGCGAGGTAAGCCACCAAGTACTGAATCTATGCTGAAAAACCGGGGTCTTACGGAACAAAAATAATCAAATATAGTTAAAGGCTGAGAGTTACCTGATAGAAAAAATCGGGTAACTCTCATGATTTGTAAGTATTCACTATCAATATTGGCGACAGCTCTGACGACATAGTGCGACCGTTTCCTCAATCAGACGGCGGGCAATCGTATCAGGCCCGGGGATCAGGGGAAGATCATCATATCGATACCAATCCGCACTGATCAGCTCAACGGGGTCATGTTCAATATCACCACTCTCATAATCAGCCAGAAACCCCATCATCAATGAATGAGGAAAAGGCCACGGTTGAGAAGTCACATAACGCAGGTTACGGATTTTTATTCCACTCTCTTCCATCACCTCACGATGTACCGTCTCCTCCAGTGTTTCACCCACTTCCACAAACCCAGCCAGCACTGTATGAATACCATTGCGATGGCGCTGATGTTGTGCCAGTAGAATGTGATCTTCACGGCGGATACCCACAATAATGCAGGGAGCAATTTGCGGATAATAGCGTTCATCGCAATGGTGACACAGGCAGGCCCACTCATGCTCAGTCTGCTGCATTTCATGACCGCAATACCCACAGTAACGATGTGAGCGGTAAAACTCCGCCAACTGGACTCCGCGCCCTACCAGCTGAAATAATTGAGGATCCTGTTCTGCAATCCGGCGGGGAGAATACATATCTGATGCCATCTTATGACGGACAAGCCACACTACTTCTCCCAACCACTCGCCAATCACGTAGGCGACAAGGCCCTGCAATGACCAGCTCTCAGCAGTACCCAGTGGTAAGTCTCCCTGCGGAAGCCAAACTCTGTTTTCAAGACTGACAATCCACCAGCCTCGTTCTATACCTATCAGTTTTTTTTGCATCATTGGTTCCATCATGTGTTGTGTCATATGCTGCGTTAATTAAGAATATATTAACCAAGTCAGTGTTAATTAAATGTTAACCAAGATTAACATCATTACAGCATACTCCTCTTCATCGTATTCTGTCTGCAATCTGTTATATTAACAATGCTTCTGAATGTGCATGTTTTCGGGTGTTCATTAAGCCGTAGCAATAAAATATTTGATTCTCTTTCAATCGACCTTATCCTGTCTATTTCGGATTTTAGGAATAACAACTATGTCACAGCAGGTTGCCATATTTGATCTGGACGACACCCTGATCCGTGGGGATTCCAGTCTACTCTGGACAAATTATTTATGGGAAAAGCAGATCATTACTGACCCCCGCTTTATAGAAGCAGACCAGAAAATGATATCGGATTACAGTGCAGGGAAACTGAATATGCAGGAATATCTGTCAGTCAGTTTACAAGCCCTCTGCCAAATACCCCATGAACAAGTTGATATCTGGCTGACAGATTTTGTAGAAACGACAATCAAACCTCTCTTCTACCCCGCAGCGAAAACACAATTAGATATTTACCGCCAACAAAATATTCCCGTCATTATCATTTCTGCTACTGTTTCTTTCGTGGTGAAAAAAATCGCGGCTGCATTTGGCGTAAAAACCGCCATGGGGATTGATATGGTCATGAAAGATGGCTGTTATACCGGCGATATTGAGGGTGTCCCGACTTTCCGGGAAGGGAAAGTTACCCGCTTACAGCAATGGCTGACAGAACAGAATTTATCGCCACAACATATCTCTTTTTACACAGACTCATCGAACGACTTGCCGATGTGTTTCTTTGCCAGTGAAGTATTTACCGTGAATCCGGATGTAAAATTGCAGTCAGCAGCAGAAAAACATGGTTGGAAGCAATTGAGCTGGGCGTTAGCGCCACGGAATTAATATTAATACCTGACATCGGGCCAATACAAAAGGCTCGGTTTTCCGGTTGCAGTTTCCATAATCCCCTTTATACTCTGGGGTGTTTTCTTGTCGGAGTGCCTAGCGTTCAGCGTATATCACGGTGGACACAGGCTGAGACCGTTTATTCGGGATCCGCAGAACCTGATCGGGCTAATACCCGCGAAGGGAACAAGAGTAATCCCTCTGCTGATATGCTTTATTGCTTCTGTACAGATCTTCTGCCAGATAACACTGTTCAGCAATCATCATTACTCCCTGCGAGCTCCAGACAAGCAATTTTCTCAACTTAAGCCTGATTACAGGCGATCACACAGTCAGGAATTTGCTATGTCTAATGCTATTACTAATGATACCGTCACCTCCAGCGCAGATATTATCCCTACAACTGATATCTCCCCTAAAACTCATCCGGCACGTCCACGTAAAGCCCAACGGGATGCCGCACAGGAATTTATCAATTCAATTCAGGGTGTTACCTTCCCCAATTCACGTCGTATCTATCTGGAAGGTTCACGCGAGGATATTCAGGTTCCTATGCGTGAAATTCAGGTATCTCCTACACTGGTTGGCGGGACAAAAGAAGCGCCCCAATTTGAGGAAAATGAACCCGTACCTGTTTATGATACTTCCGGCCCTTATGGCGACCCTGAAGCCGTACTGGACGTACACGCAGGTTTACAGAAAATCCGCCAGCCGTGGATTGAAGAGCGCAATGACACAGAGCCTGTCACAACCCTCAGCTCTGATTTTACCCAACAGCGCCTAGCGGATGCCGGACTGGATCATCTGCGTTTTCACCATCGTCCCCACCCTTTGAAAGCGAAAATTGGCGAACGCGTTACCCAATTACACTACGCTCGTAAAGGCATTATCACGCCGGAGATGGAATTTATCGCCCTGCGGGAAAATATGGGGCGTGAACGTATCCGCGGTGAAGTGCTTCTCCAGCAGCATCCGGGGCAAAGTTTCGGTGCCAACTTACCGGAAAACATTACGCCGGAATTTGTGCGACAGGAAGTCGCTGCGGGCCGTGCGATTATTCCTGCCAACATTAACCACCCAGAATCTGAACCGATGATTATCGGGCGCAATTTTCTGGTGAAAGTGAATGCCAATATCGGTAATTCTTCCGTCACCTCTTCCATTGAAGAAGAAGTTGAGAAGCTGATCTGGTCTACCCGCTGGGGCGCGGATACCGTAATGGATCTTTCCACCGGGCGCTATATCCACGAAACCCGTGAGTGGATACTGCGTAATAGCCCGGTGCCAATTGGTACAGTCCCCATCTATCAGGCGCTGGAAAAAGTCAATGGCATTGCGGAAAACCTGACGTGGGAAATGTTCCGCGATACGTTACTGGAACAGGCGGAACAGGGAGTCGATTACTTTACTATTCATGCCGGCGTTCTGCTGCGCTATGTTCCGATGACCGCCAAACGACTGACAGGCATTGTTTCCCGTGGTGGCTCCATTATGGCGAAATGGTGTCTCTCTCATCATCAGGAAAACTTCCTCTATACCCATTTCCGTGAAATTTGTGAAATCTGTGCCGCCTACGATGTTTCCCTTTCTCTGGGAGACGGCTTACGTCCCGGTTCCATTCAGGATGCCAATGATGAAGCACAGTTTTCCGAACTACATACACTGGGTGAACTGACCAAAATCGCCTGGGAATATGATGTTCAGGTGATGATCGAAGGGCCGGGACATATTCCGATGCAATTAATCCGCCGCAATATGACGGAAGAACTGGAACACTGCCACGAAGCGCCTTTCTACACATTAGGGCCACTGACAACCGATATCGCGCCGGGTTATGACCATTTCACCTCCGGTATTGGTGCAGCTATGATTGGCTGGTTCGGCTGTGCCATGCTCTGTTATGTCACGCCTAAAGAGCACCTTGGCCTGCCAAACAAAGAAGATGTGAAACAAGGGCTCATCACGTACAAAATCGCAGCTCATGCGGCAGATTTAGCGAAAGGCCATCCCGGTGCTCAAATCCGCGATAACGCCATGTCAAAAGCGCGTTTTGAATTCCGCTGGGAAGACCAGTTTAATCTGGCCCTTGATCCTGACACCGCCCGCGCTTATCACGATGAAACATTACCGCAGGAATCCGGTAAAGTTGCCCATTTCTGCTCCATGTGCGGGCCGAAATTCTGCTCAATGAAAATTACACAGGATGTGCGGGACTATGCCGCAAAACTGGAACAACAATCGGGTATGGAACAAATGTCCGAAGAATTTCGGATACATGGCAGCGAACTGTATCACCGGGCTGAGGATATCAACGATGTTAAATCAGTCTGAAGCGATTTTATCTGAAACCGTTTGCCCTGAAACAGCCTCCTTTGCTCCAACCGAACACCGGTTGGGGTTATATCCCGTGGTGGACTCACTGATATGGATTGAGCGGTTACTGGAAGCCGGTATCAGAACGCTGCAACTGCGTATTAAAGATCTGCCCGAAGATCAGGTAGAGCATGACATCCGGCAGGCGATTGCGTTAGGGAAGCAATACAACGCGCGCCTGTTTATCAACGACTACTGGCGTCTGGCAATCAAACACCATGCTTATGGCGTTCATCTGGGGCAGGAGGATTTAGATATTGCTGATCTCAGTGCCATCCGACAGGCCGGGCTTCGGCTGGGGATCTCCACTCATGACGAGCAGGAACTGGCGCGGGCAAAAGCCTTGCGCCCATCCTACATTGCACTGGGGCATATCTTTCCGACCACAACCAAAGAGATGCCCTCATCACCACAGGGTTTAATCGCCCTGAAACATCAGGTAGCACTCACCCCTGAATTCCCGACAGTGGCTATTGGTGGTATTTCACTGGAACGAATCCCTGATGTGGTCGCGACCGGTGTCGGTGGTGTAGCGCTGGTCAGTGCTATCACCAAAGCGAAAGACTGGCGACAGGCGACAGCCAGGTTGCTTCATTTAGTTGAAGGGACATCTGACAAAAACGTTGAAGAAAATGATCGGAGGCGCTTATGTTGAACGACCAGGAATTTATGCGATACAGCCGTCAATTATTACTGGAAGATATCGGCCCGGACGGGCAGGAAAAATTAAAAAACGGCAAAGTGTTAATAGTCGGGATGGGGGGATTAGGCTCTCCTGCCTCACTCTACCTCGCGGCAGCAGGAGTAGGGCACCTTTATCTTGCCGATGATGACAAATTACATATCTCAAATCTGCAACGTCAGATCCTCTATCGCACGACTGATATTCCCGCTGGTAAGGCCGCTCTGGCGGCACAAAAACTGGCTGATCTGAACCCATTGGTTAATACAACCGTTATTAATGAACGACTGGATAAAAAATCACTGACAAACCTCGTCCGGCAGGTCGATCTGATACTGGATTGTAGCGATAACATGGCAACCCGACATGCTATTAACGCCGCCTGTATCGAAACCGGTAAACCTCTTATCAGTGGCAGCGCCGTCGGTTTCAGTGGTCAGTTGATGGTATTCGAACCACCTTACCAGCATGGCTGCTATGCCTGCCTCTATCCCGATCAGGAAGAGCCTCAGCGTAACTGCCGCACTGCGGGTGTTTTAGGGCCGGTGGTCGGTGTGATTGGAACGTTACAGGCGCTGGAAGCCATTAAAATGCTGGCGGGTCTCCCTTCTTATCTGAATGGAAAACTGCGACTGTTTGATGGCAGAAAACAGAACTGGAGTACGTTACAACTAACCCCCTCACCACAATGTCCGGTATGCGGAACACGCCCAATCATTGATAAAACTGCAGGCACAGATAAAACCGTTTCAGGAACAGAAATCGCATGAACATTATTGTCAACGATCAAACGATCACACTGGATACGCCGACAGATAATCCCATGACAGTTCAGCAATTACTGGAACATATGCAACGTACCCAGTCAGGTACTGCACTGGCTATTAACCAGACCATCATCCCCCGCTCAGAATGGCGCACCCACCAGCTCAATGACGGGGATAATATCCTGCTGTTTCAGGCCATTGCGGGGGGCTAATGCCGGAGGTTAACCATGTTAAAAATTGCTGATACCACCTTTCATTCCCGTCTGTTTACAGGCACAGGAAAATTTGCCAATGCCGGACTGATGATTGAAGCCATTCGCACCTCCGGTAGCCAGTTAGTCACAATGGCGATGAAACGGATTGACCTGCAAGGCAAAGATGATGGCATTCTCATTCCCTTGCAGGAGCTGGGGGTTAAACTCCTGCCCAATACTTCCGGAGCAAAAACCGCAGAAGAAGCGGTTTTTGCTGCCCGCCTTGCGCGGGAGGCGCTGGGCACTAACTGGGTCAAACTGGAAATCCACCCTGACGTGAAATATCTATTACCTGATCCGATAGAAACCCTGAAAGGAGCGGAACAATTAGTCAGGGAAGGTTTTGTAGTTCTGCCTTACTGTGGCGCAGATCCGGTTCTGTGCCGCCGTCTGGAAGAAGTGGGTTGTGCCGCTGTCATGCCATTGGGAGCGCCTATTGGTTCAAATAAGGGCTTACTTACTCGGGATTTTCTGCAAATTATCATTGAGCAGTCCAATGTTCCTGTGGTTGTCGATGCCGGTATTGGTGCTCCAAGCCATGCACTGGCAGCCATTGAAATGGGAGCCGATGCTGTCTTGGTCAATACTGCAATCGCCGTTGCCCGTAATCCGGTTAAAATGGCGCAGGCATTCAAAACCGCCATTGAAGCAGGCGAACTCGCTCATCAGGCAGGAGTGGCAAGCCAGAAATTCCATGCAGAAGCCTCCAGTCCACTGACCGATTTTCTGGGGGCTTTATGAGCAGCAATACCGTGGCAGAGCAGACTTTCCGACATCGCTGGCAACAGTTGGACTGGGATGACATCACGCTGAGCATCAATAGTAAAACCCGCCATGATGTTGAGCACGCTCTAAATAGTGAGCGCCTGACACTGAATGATTTTATGGCACTGCTCTCACCCGCAGCCCTTCTCTACCTTGAACCATTAGCTCAGCGGGCACAACAATTAACCCGTCAGCGATTTGGTAATACCGTGGGATTTTATATCCCACTTTACCTTTCCAATCTGTGCGCCAATGACTGTACCTATTGTGGTTTTTCCATGAGTAACCACATCAAACGTAAGACGCTCAATGAACAGGAAATTGAGGCTGAATGTCAGGCGCTGAAAAAGCTGGGATTTGAGCATATTCTGCTGGTAACAGGGGAGCATCAGAAAAAGGTCGGCATGGATTATTTTCGCCATTACCTTCCCTTAATACACCGCTATTTCAGTTCAGTCACAATGGAAGTTCAGCCATTGGCGCAAGAGGAATATGCCGAACTGAAAACACTGGGATTAGATGCTGTACTGGTCTATCAGGAAACCTACCACGAACCGAGTTATCAGTTGCACCATCTCAAGGGAAAAAAACAGGATTTTCACTGGCGGCTGGAAACCCCTGAGCGGCTAGGGCGGGCGGGCATTGATAAAATTGGTCTGGGCGCATTAATCGGGTTATCACCTCACTGGCGAACTGATTGCTATATGGTGGCAGAACATCTGTTTTTCCTGCAAAAACAGTTCTGGAAAAGCCGTTATTCCATCTCCTTTCCACGCCTGCGTCCCTGTGCTGGCGGGATTAAGCCCGCATCCCTGATGAATGATGCAGAACTGGTACAACTGATCTGTGCATTCCGCCTGCTGGCACCGGATGTTGAACTTTCACTTTCTACCCGTGAGTCACCTTATTTCCGTGATCATGTTGTACCTCTGGCGATAAACAGTGTCAGTGCTGGTTCTAAGACTCAGCCGGGTGGTTATGTCGAAAGTGATCATCACGAACTGGAGCAGTTCTCTCCGAATGACCACCGCTCTGTGCAACAGGTTGCCGAAGCACTGGTCAGATCGGGCTTACAGCCAGTCTGGAAAGATTGGGATAATTATTTGGGAAGGCAGGGATAAAAAATAAGCTTATGTCCCTCATCCACATTACATAGCACATTGGGTGAGGGATAATCGCCTTAATACTTATTTAAAGAGATCTTTTTCATTCAGATATCTTTTTATTTTTTTTCGGTATTTACAAACTGATAAAACCAATACCAAGAAGCTACTATAAAAAATAAATTTAACGATACTTCCCGCAATGACAATACAGAATAAAACCCCGATAACCATAAAAAAATTAAAGATATTTTCCATTATCCATTTTAAAAATGTAAGTATGCATTTTATGATGTGATAAATGCACTCCAGTAGTGCCGCGAAAAACTCCAACAAATCTTCCATTTGCATCTCCTTTTCCGTAATACCTTTATTTTACTTTTTATATTCGGGTATAAATCCATCATAAAAGCATTTTATCTGACCGGTTTGTAGCCATTCCACTAACTCAAATCATGCAAAGGCTTGTTCAAGGCTGGCATTAGCTTGAATTCAGAGAACTTCACCTGCAATCCTTCTCTTTCTGGTGAACAACACATTGCACCAACAAACACTCGTTGCCCATTATGTTGGTTAATAGTAAAAGGGGATAACCGCAACAAAGGCCACTGCTTACCATCTGTGGAATATTGCAGCCGGATAGCACCTTCCTGATAGGTCAGCCGCAACCAGAATTTCTCAGCGTTACCCGAAAAAATCCCCATCGCCCAGTCAGAATAAGGTGAGGTTAATACACTGCCGATTGTTGCCTTGCCATCGGAATATTCAATACCGGCTTTCAGCCAATGCTGTTCATCCACCAGCAACATAACGCCAGCCTGATCGTATAACTGCTCAAAACGCCCTTCAATACAGAGCTGAAACGTGAACCCTTCGGTAATAAGTAAATCGTCAACATAGCAGCCAAAAACATGGCCACTGTGGCGCTGAAAGCCATACCATGTGTCACGCCAAAAGTCGGTTTTATTATCAGTTACCACGCTCAGTGCATTATCCTGACGTTGCCATGAAGCAGGCTCATTAAGCCAATGACAGTGCGATAAATTCATCAGTAGCCCCTTTTTATTTATGAAATCATCAGAAATATCACCTTGAGAACATTTTACTGGACACCTAATCCCATCATTTTCATTAAATTCTGCGCCTGTTGAATCGCTTCCTGACGATGAGTAATACCCATTTTTTGATACAGATTGCGGATATGTGTCTTAATCGTCGTCGCGGCCACTTCCAGTTCAGTCGCAATTTGTTCATTGCTGTAACCAGAATAAATTAATCCTAATACCTGCCATTCACGTTGGGTTAATGGGCTATTGCGGATAAGTTCAGGTACATCAGGATGAGTAATAAGCTGTTCAACAAATGTTTCATCAAAATGCGCAAATTTATGCCGATGCTGACGATTAATTTCACGCAGAATACGCTGTGCCCGATGTTGTTCAAAATCAGGCAGGATATTGAGCTGGATAAGCTGGCGTAATTGCAGAGCCATCAACTCACCCTCAAGCACAAAATGACTGATAAACCCCGTGCGATTAGCCAATTTCAGCGCTTCTATCAGCACCTGTTGCGCTTCAGCCTTGCGTCCAAGCTGCCAGTGGAGCAGGTTGCACAGCAACAAATTGCGGTTTAAATCACTGACCAACTCCAGTTTTACCGCATACTGATTCAGCATGTTTAAAATGCTTTCCGCCTCTTCATACTGACCAAGCAATATCTGAGCACGGGCAATATTACGCCACTGATTCTGATTGAAGTGATTACTGAAACTTTCGGGTTTTTCTGCCTGAGCCAGCCATTGAGCCACTGAAATATGATCCTCCAGATGCTGCCAGATAATGATCCGCAATTTATCCGTATTCGTTCTCCAGTCCCGATGATAATGCCCATTACTCAACAAATTTTCACAACGGGTTAAATGGCGGCGGGCATTATCGATATCTCCCCGGATTAACGAACATTTCACCAGTTGAGACAGACATTGCAATTGCTGCTGAGGCTGAAAGTTAGACAATACCTCCAGACCATGCCGGGCCGCTTCCTCTGATTCATCAATACGTGCCCAACACCACAGAAGCTGGGAGCGAATACGCAACAGAAACTCATGCATCGGTAGCTGTTCCATATGTTGTTCACGAACCAGATCAAAAGCGTGTTTTTGGGTTTCATAAGCGCCCTGTAAATACCCCTGCGCCAGTAAAATTTCACTTTGCTGTAATAATGCCCATAAAGCATAGTGGTAGACATGACAGCGGCGGGCCAACTGCTCCGTCTGCTTCATCAATGCTAATGCCTGAGACAGCGCCCCCTTACAGTGCAACACTTCCCCTTTCACTGACATTGCGACAATACGGCCATATTCATTATCAGGCAGCAGAGCAGCCAGTGCTTTTTCAGCCAGTAAATCAGCGTCATCCGGTCGGCCATCATTAATCGCAACCTGAGCACGCAACGCGTCAAACTCTCCCAGTAGTTCAGCCTCAATCGTTATTTGTTTTTGCTTCAACGATTGCTCTGCCTGATTCAGTAACGCATTAACCTCATAATGACGATGCTGACTCTGCGCCAGCCATGCCTGTAACAGCACCAGACGCGGTTTTTCCAAAAGCTGCTCATAGGGCAACGCATTCATGCACTCTTCCAGTAGCGACAGTTGACTCTGGTTGAACAGTTCCCACGCATATTGCAGCAAAATATCGCACAATAACTTCGTATCCCCTGCTGCCAAAGCATGATGAATGGCTTCTCCCGGATACCCCTGCCTCAACCAGCCTTCTGCCGCCATACTATGCAGCTTAGGCAAGTCAGATGCCATTTCCCAATGACAACGCTGCCGAAGAAATGTTGCGAACAAGGGATGAAAACAAAACCATTCTCCGAAATCATCCATGCGCTGGATAAATAACCCCTGACGCTCAATATCTTCAAGGCGTTGCTGACCATTCTCCATGCCCGTCAGACAAACAATTAACCCATCATTCATTGAACGCAGGATAGAACTACGCAATAAAAATTCTCGCGTTCCCTGATCAACACGGTTTAAAACTTCATCCACCAAATAATCGGATAAATGGCCAGCATTAATACCTGAGAGGCGTTTGGCCGATATTTCTGCTGTATTACCAGCCTGACGGGCAGACAGAGCAATCAACTGCAACGCTGTTGCCCAACCGGCCACGTCATGACATAACTGCCTGCAATTATCCGCATCCAATGGGCTGGGCAGACGTTTATCAAAAAATTGCTGAGCCTCCTGATAGTTAAATGCTAACTGCTGGCTGTCAAACTCCAGTAATTGCTCACGTACCCGCAAGTTAGCAACTCCCAGAGACGGTAATTGACGGGAGAGAATAATCAGCGTGAGATTTTCCGGCTGATGACGGAGAAAAAAACGCATGGCTTCATGGATGAGATTATTTACTATCAGGTGATAATCATCGATCACCAGAAACAATGACTGTTTCCATTCATTCAATTCAATAAACAACTGTGCGAACAGCGCCGATAAATTGGCATACTGGTGTTTCTGCGCCAAAACCTCACTTTTGACACAATGCCCCTGTGTGGCCTGTTGAATCGCAGCAATCAGATAACTGGCAAAACGCTCCGGCTGATTATCACTATCATCCAGAGAATACCACCCCAGATTACCCTGCCCTGCCGACCACTGTGACATCAGCGTAGTTTTACCATATCCTGCCGGACTGGTTACTAATACCAAACGATAATTCTGTGCTTCATTGAGCTGCGCCAGCAGGCGCTCACGCATGACCATATGATTGAGGCGAAGGGGTCGACTGAGTTTCGATGGGATAAGCATTGATTTCCTCCCCTCACAAGCAATGAGTAGAACTGATCCCTGTAACCTTGTTGTCATGTTATTGAGAAATACAAATCAGTAACATTCATAAATAAACACCCAAATTTAGAGAAACGTGCGCCATTTGCAATTAGGTTAATTGATTAGATTGTGTTAAGTTGCACCCTGTCACATTCTTTAACTGAAACGTTTCTTTTTCCTGAATAAATTGCGAAAGCGCACGAAAAAATAGCTACGCCCTGATACTCATCCCCGCGAATATCCTGACAGGATGATGTTTCTTGTTCACTGAACCTTCAGCATATCAGACTCAATAATCTGCATATTTTCCTTATTCAGTGACAGGATGAAGACGCCATGAAAAAGCCCCAACTTGATAAAGCCGAATTCCAGGCTGCGCTGACCCGACAGTTACAACGCTTTGGCCTTGATTTAGCACAGGGAATAACAACACATCAGTGGTGGCAAACTATCAGTGCCACTCTTTTGGAATTACTGCCTGCTTATCGCCAAAATAATCACCATCAAATTGATAATCTTCCCCTTCCTGATGGCTCAAAAGGCAAACAACGGCATGTAAACTACATATCAATGGAGTTCCTGATCGGTCGTTTAACGGGTAACAACCTGCTGAATCTTGGCTGGTATGATGATGTTCAGGCGTATTTAGCCGAATATGGTGTGGTATTAAGTGATGTGCTGGAAGAAGAAATTGATCCTGCCTTGGGTAATGGTGGTTTAGGCCGTCTGGCCGCTTGTTTTCTTGATTCAATGGCGACAATTAATCAACCGGCAATCGGCTACGGCCTTAATTATCAGTATGGGCTGTTCCGGCAATCCTTCGAACAAGGGTTACAAATTGAAACTCCGGATGACTGGGAGCGCAATACCTATCCATGGTTTTACCGCAATATACAACTAAACGTTAATGTGAGTTTCGGTGGTGAAGTGGTCACAACAACCGATGGTGGTGAAATCTGGCGACCGGCTTTTACCCTGACCGGGGAAGCGTGGGATCTGCCTGTCGTTGGTTATAATAATGGTGTTATACAGCCGCTGCGCCTGTGGCAAGCAACATATGATAATCCCTTTGATTTATCACTGTTCAATGATGGGCAGTTTCTTCATGCGGAACAGCAGGGCATAGAAGCCACCAGCCTGACCAAAGTTCTTTATCCGAATGATAACCATCAGGCTGGAAAACGCCTCCGCCTGATGCAGCAATATTTTCAGTGTGCCTGCGCTGTATCTGATATTCTGCGTCGTCACCAGCTGGCTGGTCGGAAAATACAGGCGCTACCGCAATACGAAGTGATACAGCTCAATGATACCCACCCCACAATCGCCATTCCTGAAATGATGCGTCTGCTGATTGATGATCACCAACTAGATTGGGATACAGCATGGAGCATTACCGGGCAAACCTTCGCTTATACTAACCACACCCTATTACCGGAAGGTTTGGAACGTTGGGATGAACATCTCATCATCGAATTACTGCCGCGCCACCATCGTATTATTCAAGAAATAAACAATCGTTTTCGTCAAACGGTGGAACAAAACTGGCCGAGTAACCAACAAATATGGGAAAAACTGGCAGTCATCCATGATAATCAGGTAAGAATGGCTAATCTTTGTGTTGTAGCCTGCTTTGCGATTAACGGTGTTGCCGCATTGCATTCATCTTTGATTGTGACGGATCTCTTCCCTGAATATCATCAATTGTGGCCTCAAAAATTCCATAACGTAACCAATGGCGTTACACCACGTCGCTGGTTAAAACAGTGTAATCCAACACTCTCTTCACTGATTGATCAGACATTAGGCCATGAATGGCTCAGTGATATTACTGAACTAAAAAGACTCGAACCCTACGCTGCTGATGCTGCTTTTCGTGAGGCTTATCGCACCGTCAAACAGAACAATAAAATCCGCCTTTCCAACTACATCAATAAAACAATGGGGCTTAAGCTAGATCCTCATGCCATTTTCGATGTACAGATCAAACGGCTGCATGAGTACAAACGCCAGCATTTGAACCTGCTGCATATCCTCTCACTTTATCGACAGATTCAGGAAAATCCGGCACTGGATATTTACCCGCGTGTTTTCCTGTTTGGGGCTAAAGCAGCTCCCGGCTACTATCTGGCAAAAAATATTATTTCAGCTATCAATCACGCAGCCGCAAAAATCAACCATGATCCGATCGTACGCGATCGCATAAAAATTGCCTTTATTCCTGATTACAATGTTTCGAAAGCTGAATTGATGATCCCAGCTGCCGATGTATCAGAACAAATCTCCACAGCAGGAAAAGAAGCCTCCGGTACTGGTAACATGAAACTTGCCTTGAACGGAGCACTAACTATTGGAACTCTGGATGGTGCAAATGTCGAAATTGCCGAACAGGTTGGCAACAACAATATTTTTATCTTTGGACATACAGTAGAAGAAGCAAAAACCTTACTGAGAGAGGGCTATGACCCCCAAAATATTCTCCAACAAAATAAGCAATTACAACAAATACTGAATTCTCTCGCCAGCGGTGAGTTCAGCCATGGAGATAAACAGGCATTTGATTTAATGCTACACAGCCTGATCGATGGTGGTGACCCTTATTTAGTATTAGCTGACTTTGCTTCTTACGGTGCCGCACATCAGCAAATTGATGAACTCTACCGTAATATCCCGTCTTGGACACAACGTACGATCCTTAATACTGCCCGTATGGGAACATTCAGTTCCGACAGAACTATTCAGGATTATCAACAACGTATCTGGCAGGTTAAGCAGGTAAAATAGAAGATCATAATGGAAAACAAAAGCCTCGATGATTTAGCAACAGAAGCTGGTATTGTCACTGAATATATTAATGCCTATGGCAAACCACAGGCTATTCCTTCTCAGATAAGGCATAGGATCCTGCAAGCCATGGGGGAAAATATACCGGTCAAAAGGCCGGTTTCTGATCCATCAGTTTTAACCTTACCCACAGTGAAAATATTAATTATTGGCCAGTCATTCACTTTTAATCTGAATACCTCTGCCCAATATCAGTGGCAAATACAGACAGAACAAGGGATAAACCTGCGTGGAAATTGCCAATATCAACTGACACTGCCAGCCTCTTTGCCTTTGGGTTATCACACGCTTAGTTTAATCCCTTCATCAAGCCCCAAAGACGCGGTACAACGCCATGTTATGCAGATCATCATCGCTCCGGAACGCTGTTACGAACCAGAATCACTGATAAAAGGCAGCAAATTGTGGGGAGCCTGCATCCAGCTTTATACCCTGCGATCCGAAACTAATTGGGGAATGGGTGATTTTGGCGATCTGAAAAAAATGTTACGGGAACTGGCACAACGCGGCGGCGCTTTTATTGGCCTAAACCCGCTACATGCGATGTATCCTGTCATGCCTGAAAACGCCAGCCCTTATAGCCCTTCATCCCGCCACTGGTTGAATATCATTTATATTGATGTCAGTCAGGTAGAAGATTTCCAATCCAGTACCAATGCTCAAGAGTGGTGGATGATGCCGGAAACCCAGCACAGAATTCAGAGTGTTCGCCAAACAGAATGGGTTGACTATTCCAGTGTGATGGCACTGAAAATGACAGCGTTGCGTTTGACTTATCAACAATTCAATACTCGAAATGATACCGATCCCCTATATCTCTCATTCCGTCAATTCATTAATCAAGGCGGCAAAAGCCTGTACTCTCAGGCTGTCTATGATGCTCTACATTACAAACTATACAGTGAAAGTCACACCTATTGGGGTTGGCCCATCTGGCCTGAAAAATACCGCGACCCAGATAGTGATACTGTACTGAAGTTTTGTCACTCTCACCCACAAGAAGTGGAGTTCTTTCTTTGGTTACAATGGATTGCAGACAGGCAACTGGCTGATTGTTTACGTGAAAGTAAGAACCATGCTATGCCGATTGGTATTTATCGTGATCTGGCTGTTGGCGTGGCGCAAGGTGGTTCAGAAACCTGGGGTAACCGGGAACTCTATTGTATGGAAGCATCTATTGGTGCGCCGCCTGATATCATGGGACCACTAGGGCAAAATTGGGGGCTTCCTCCAATGAATCCTCATATATTACAGGCTCAGAATTATCAGCCTTTTATTCAATTACTGCGTAGTAATATGCGGCACTGTGGGGCATTACGCATTGATCATGTTATGGCACTGCTCAGGCTTTGGTGGATCCCTCAGGGAGAAACCGCAGCTCAAGGCGCTTATGTCCATTATCCTGTTGATGATTTACTGGCGATACTGGCATTGGAAAGCCAGCGTCATTGTTGCATGGTGATAGGCGAAGATTTAGGAATAGTACCAGAAGAGATTGTTGGAAAATTACGTGACCGTGGTATCTATTCTTATAAGGTTTTTTATTTCGAGCGCGACGGGCAAGGTGAATTTAAACCACCTGAGAAATATCAGACACAGGCCATGGCAACTATCACTACCCATGATTTACCGACATTAGGTGGGTTTTGGCAAAGTGGTGATCTGAAACTGGGTGAATCAATTGGGTTATATCCTGATAAGGCATTACTCACTGAGTTATATAATGAACGCGAACATTGTAAGCAAAAGCTATTACAGAGTTTAAATCATCGTGGTTATCTCTCCGAATCAGCAAATATAGCGAACACACTAACCTCATTGCAGCCAAAAATATCTTCATCACAGATACCAACATCCGTTAATCAAGGAATACACTATTATCTCGCTAGCTGTACCAGTGCCTTGTTGGGCTTACAACCTGAGGACTGGCTGAGTATGGAAAATCCGGTCAATGTCCCGGGTACAACTATGGAATATCCTAATTGGAGACGTAAATTAACCGTCACATTGGAAGACATGTTCAAAAATACAGACATAAATAATTTATTGGAAACAATAGATAAGCACAGAAGAAGAGTGTCATAACAACAGACAAAACAGGCAAAAAATATTGAACTTCGTACCCTTTATTCAGGTACGAAGTTTTGCTTTATCTTTACTCTTTGATAAATTTCAAACAGACCGTCACCCTTTCACACCACCAGCAGTCAATCCCCCAACTAACCAACGCTGGGCAAGCAAGAAAACTACTGTAATAGGTATAGCAGAAAGTACAGCGGCGGCGGCAAAGTCACCCCAGAGGTAATTTTGTGGGTGGAGATATTGCTGCATCCCCACAGCTAATGTGTAATTATCCACATCCCTTAACAATAACGATGCAACTGGTACTTCAGTAATCGCACCAATAAAAGACAGGATAAATACCACTGCTAATATCGGTACAGAAAGCGGTAACAATATCAAACGGAAAACCTGCCACGATGTAGCACCATCCAGCATGGCCGCCTCTTCTAAAGAACGATCTAACGTTTCAAAATAGCCTTTTATCGTCCACACATGCAGCGCAATTCCCCCCAGATAGGCAAAAATCACACCACCGTGGGTATTCAGACCGAGAAAAGGGATATATTCCCCCAAACGATCAAACAAAGCATACAAGGCCACCAATGACAAAACAGCGGGAAACATTTGAAAAATCAGCATGCCTTTCAATAAGGTGTTTTTGCCACGAAAACGCATACGAGCAAAAGCATAAGCACACGTTGTTGACAACGCAACAATGCCAGTCGCAGTAATTAATGCGACTTTTACAGAGTTCCATAACCACAGTATTACTGGGAACGGAGGAGGAGTAATGCGCCCATCAGAGGATTCAACACTGTAACCCAGCGCCAGTTTCCAGTGTTCCCAAGAAATCGACTCAGGGATCAAACTGCCCGTCGCGAAATTCCCCGGTCGTAAAGAGATAGCAATGACCATGAGTAATGGAAATAAAATCGAGGCGATAAAAATCAGCATGAATATATGCGTTGCCCATATTCGCCACCGCTGTGATCTAGATTGGACCATCGCCATGCCACTACCTCCTTAATCAATCAAATTTAATTCGTGTCGTTTTCAGATTAATGATTGCCAAAGCCCCCACCAACAAGAAGATTAACGTTGCTATCGCCGCTGCTAATCCAAAGTCCTGCCCTCCATCACCCTCAAAAGCAATACGATAGGTATAGCTGACTAATAGATCGGTATAACCCGCTGGTGTCGTTGTCCCAACATGATCCGGCCTGCCGTTGGTAAGCAATTGAATAAGAACAAAATTATTGAAGTTAAAAGCAAAACTGGCAATCATCAATGGTGTCAGAGGCTTAATTAACAAAGGAAAAGTGATATAGCGGAAATTCTGTAGCGGCCCTGCACCATCCATCGCGGAGGCTTCGTACAAATCATCAGGTATCGCTTTCAGCAGCCCCATACAAAGGATCATCATGTAGGGATACCCCAGCCATGTATTAACAATAATCAACATGGTCCTGGCCAGAGTCGGGTCAGTAAACCAATCCGGTTTCAAACCAAACAGCCCATTGAGCAGTAGATTCACCTCACCAAAACTCTGGTTAAATAATCCTTTAAAAATCAGGATAGAAATAAAGGAAGGTACAGCATACGGTAAGATAAGTAATACACGATAAATAGCTCTGCCTTTAAGAGCGTCCCACTGCACAATGCAAGCCAGAATCATGCCCAGTGCCACAGTCAATATTACCGTCAACAGAGAAAAGAGCACCGTCCAGACGAAAATGGAGAGAAAAGGTTTTTGAATCCCTTCATCCTGAATAACCCGCAGGAAATTTTTCCAACCAATGGAAACCGTAAACCCCGGACTCAACGTCTCACTACCCCATTCCCCTTTTGCATCAATGGATTGGTAAAAACCCGTCTCCATATTCGGGCGATATTTGACACCTGTCTGATTATTAATGAGGGTGTGTCCATCTTTCTCCAGAGCATAAAGGGAATGTATACCGGAAAACTGCCGTAAAGAACTCATGCGCAATCTACTGTTATCCGGCAGAAGTACTGTTATTTGCCCTAATGCCTGCCGGTTCTGCGTAATGGTACGCAACGTGGCAGCGTCATGATTAAAGGGGGTTACCTGTTCATATAATGGTAGAATGATTTTTTCTTTATCAGATAAAGAAAAAGGCTCAGATACCAATACATTCGAACTATCAGCGACATTTAATACCAAAATCCACTGTTGATCCTGGGGGTAAAGTTTGAAATTAAATGACTGGCCTGTTTGATATTGTCTACTCATCAATACAGCCTGAGCCCGCTCAAGGGTAAGTTGGTTGGTACTGCTATAGTTTGTAAAAGCAATCGTAATGGTACAAACAAGCGGGAACAGAACAAACAATAACATCGCAGCAATACCCGGGTAGGTATAACGCCAGGCATAAGACTTACTATTAGCGAAAACATAAACACCACTACCCAGTAATACCAGTATCAGAATCGCAAACAGGTATTCCCCTTGTGCGTACATCAACACAATCAAATAACCGGTAAAAAACAGGCTCAGCCCCACCGCAAACCATTTCAGGACAGAACGTGGCCACCATACATTTTTGTTCAACCTTGCTGACATTATGCACTTCCTGTTACTAGAAATTTATTACCTGCGAGCCTATTCCCACGAACCTGTTTTACTGAGATTCAATGAGAAAATCTTTCCTCCGATAAATAAAAAGCCTCCTTCAAAAGAAGAAGACTAATGCACGTTTATTTTACAATTCGAGCCTCTGCATCATTGAGAGCCGCATCTACAGGTTGTCGGCTGCTGATTGCATTAAGTACTGCACTACGCATGGCGTACCAAAAACTACTCATTTGTGAAATATTCGGCATGATTTCACCTTTCTTGGCATTGTTCATCGTGGCAGCAATGCGTGGATCTTTGGCAAGAATATCCTGATAAGACTTCAACGCTACCGCACCCAGCGGCTTATCTTTATCCATCATTGCTAAGCCATCATTAGTCAGCAGGTAGTTTTCCAAAAACTCCTTGGCCAGCTCTTTATTGGGGCTGGCTGCGTTAATTCCTGCGCTTAAAATGCCAACAAAAGGTTTAGAAGGTTGGCCTTTAAAAGTCGGCAGCAGAGTAACACCGTAATTAATTTTACTTTTGTCGATGTTCCCCCATGACCAAGGACCATTAATAGTCATTGCTGTCGTACCTTTATTAAAGGCAGCTTCAGCAATGGAATAATCGGTATCAGCACTAAGGTGTTTGTTTTTTACCAGACTGACTAAAAATTCCAGACCGGCTTTAGAACCAGTATGATTTACCCCGCTATCTTTAATATCGTAGGTATCCCCCTGCCTCTTAAAAGCATATCCACCATCAGCAGCAATCAGGGGCCAGACGAAATAAGGCTCCTGAAGATTGAACATGATCGCATTTTTCCCCTGCTTTTTTAGCTCGTTATCTAACATAGGAATTTCTTCCCATGTTAAGGGTGGTGACTTAACTAAGTCTTTATTGTAAATAAGAGAAAGAGCTTCAACCGCAATAGGGTAGCCAATCAATTTGCCTTCATAACGAACTGCATCCCAGGTAAAGGGAAATAGTTTGTCCATAAAATTCTTATCAGGCGTAACCTCCGCCAGTAATCCCGACTGTGCGTAGCCCCCAAAGCGGTCATGTGCCCAGAAAATGATATCCGGACCATCTCCCACCGCCGCAATCTGAGGATATTTTTCTTCCAGTTTATCAGGATGTTCAACACTGACTGAAATCCCCGTATCCTGCATAAATCTGTCACCAACCTGCGCCAGACCGTTATATCCCTTATCCCCATTGATCCAAATTACCAGCTTACCTTCTTCCAGTTTTGCGAAAGCAGGAACAGAAAGTACCCATGTAGATAAAACGGAAAGCATCAGTGCACGAGCACCTATTTTTGAGATTCTTTTTGTCATCATTCCGTCCTTTTCAGTATTTGCTGATTTAAGATGAATTTTTCACTACACCGCCAGAAAATATTTCACAGTGTGCAATTAATAGAAAGCAGACTCATCCTCCCCCTGTCTACGCCTCTCATCAAATGAGTGTGAACGTGATTACAAAAGCACTGTAAACCATGCCACCAGCCTTAAAAACGCACCAATTTCTGGAACTAAAATCACATTTTATTTCGTGAAATATCAAGGGATTTTGTAATCCTACTAATCTCATCCTCCTAATCCCTCCTCCATAAAAAACGATAAAATGGAGGATTTTTATTCCTGTTATTTTGCACACAATCCGGCCATCTACTTTTCACTACAAACCAGGATGGCAACTCCGAGGGAAACACATGTCCAGCGTCACACTTCGTAATGTATCTAAGGCTTATGGTGAAAATGTTATTTCCAGAAATATCAATCTTGAGATTGATGAAGGGGAATTTGTGGTTTTTGTTGGTCCATCGGGATGTGGAAAATCGACTTTATTAAGAATGATTGCCGGTCTGGAAGATGTTACGTCCGGTGAAATGCTGATTGCAGGCCAAGTAATAAATAATGTGCCGCCCGCTAAACGTAGTATCGGTATGGTGTTCCAATCTTATGCACTTTACCCCCATTTATCCGTAGCAGATAACATGTCTTTCGGCCTGAAACTGGCAGGTATTAAAAAAAGTGAGATTCAAAAACGGGTAGAGAAAGTCGCAGAAACTCTCCAGCTAGCTCATCTATTGGATCGCCGTCCAAAAGCACTATCCGGTGGCCAGCGTCAGCGAGTGGCTATTGGCCGTACTCTGGTCGCCGAACCCAATATTTTTCTACTGGACGAACCTCTCTCCAATCTGGACGCTGCCCTGCGAGTTCAGATGCGTATCGAAATTTCACGTCTGCATAAGCGTCTACAACGCACCATGATCTACGTCACCCATGATCAAACCGAGGCCATGACATTAGCAGACAAAATCGTTGTATTGGATGCCGGCAATATTGCTCAGGTTGGTAAACCTCTCGAAATTTATCACTACCCGGCTAACCGTTTTGTAGCCAGTTTCATGGGTTCTCCAAAGATGAATTTCTTACCAGTCAAAGTCTCCGCAACCGCTGTTGATCAAGTACAGATCAGCCTGCCTAATGGGCAACATGTCTGGCTTCCGGTAGAAAGTAAGGGAGTTACCATCGGGAGTAATGTGTCTTTGGGTATCCGACCGGAACACCTTTTACCCAGCGATGTCGCTGACGTAACGCTGACAGGAACTGTACAGATAGTAGAGCAGTTAGGAAGTGAAACTCATATCCATATCCACATATCAACCATCCGTCAAAATCTCGTTTATCTCCAGCCTGATATTGTTCTTGTAGAAGAAGGGGCGACCTTCACTATCGGATTAGCCCCTCATCGTTGTCATCTGTTTCGGGAAGACGGAACAGCATGTCGGCGCCTATACAGAGAACCAGGGGTTTAAAACCTCGCCATAAAAAAATAACAGGAGAACAATTATGCGCATCTTACCTCTCTCATTACCTTTGCTTGCTGGATTATTTTCCATGCAGGCCGCTGCGGTAGACTTCCACGGTTATGCCCGTTCAGGTATCGGCTGGACAGGACGTGGCGGTGAGCAAAAATGTGCTCAAAGTACAGGGGCACAGAGTAAATACCGCCTCGGAAATGAATGTGAAACCTATGCTGAATTAAAATTGGGGCAAGCACTATGGCAACAAGAAGATAAACGCTTCTATTTCGATACCAATCTGGCCTACAGCGCGGCTCAGAAAAGCGATAATGAATCGGTCAACCCAGTATTCCGTGAAGTGAATGTACAGGGAACTAACCTGATTGACTGGTTGCCAGGTTCAACACTGTGGGCCGGTAAGCGTTTTTATCAACGCCATGATGTACATATGATCGATTTCTATTATTGGGATATTTCCGGTCCCGGAGCCGGTTTGGAAAATATTGACCTTGATTTTGGCAAACTTTCTCTCGCCGTGACACGCAATACTGAAAGTGGCGGTTCATATCACTGGGTTGATAATAAAAATCAAAATACCGAAACCTCTAATGATGTTTTTGATGCCCGGCTTGCTGATCTCCCCATCAACAGCGGTGGTGTACTCGAATTAGGTGTTGATTACGGGCGGGCTAATCCACGTAAGGGTTATCATTTGGCCAAAAACGCTTCTAAAGATGGGATAATGCTGACGGCTGAACATACCCAAAGCATGTTGGATGGGTTCAATAAACTTGTTGTTCAGTATGCGACTGACTCTATGACTTCCAATAATAATGGTCGTTCCGCGGGAGCCAGTACCGACAATAATGGTCATATGCTACGCGTGATAAATCATGGAGCCATCAATCTGGCTGAAAAATGGGACTTAATGTACGTCGCTATGTACCAAAATATTGATCGCGACAATCGTAACGGCACCACTTGGTATACCGCCGGTATCCGCCCGATGTACAAATGGACACCAACCATGAGTACGTTAATGGAGGTTGGCTACGATAATGTCAAATCTCAGCGTACCAAAGCGATTAACGACCAGTACAAAATCACTCTGGCCCAACAATGGCAGGCAGGCGATAGCATCTGGTCCCGTCCGGCGATTCGTTTGTACACCACTTATACTAAATGGAATGAAAAATGGGGTTATGCCAACAAAACTCCCGGTTATAACGATGGGTTAGCTTATCGTGATACAACTGAGCACCATTTCAGCCGTGGTAAGAATGATGAGTTCACGTTTGGTGCTCAATTTGAAGCCTGGTGGTGATTGTGGTTAAGGGTGAAACGATGAAAACCAAACTAATTACTCTCTTCTATTACAGTATTCTCTCCTGCATAAGCCTCCCCTTAGTAGCTTATGCCGCAGGTACTGTCTCTGAGAAGACTATGATTAACCCGGAAGTAAGCAACAACGTAGCTTATTCCATACCTGCTTCTGTTTTACAGAAGCAGGTATGGAAACCGATGAAGCCCCCGGCAATGCACACAATTGTACTCAGTCGAGCTTCACCTCAGATTAACGAAGGGAATATTCAGGGAGCAATTGCCACTCTTGCTTTACCGGCCAGTCAGGGTGCCCTGAAAATCACGTTGAGCAGCCTGATAAAAGATAAGCAGGTCTATTTACCTAACGTGTTGGTATTTGATGAAAAATTTCAGCCTGTTGCACTTTATGCAAGCCATTCTTTTTCCTATCAACAACCGGGGATCTTCTCGGGGGAACGGGTTGAAAGAACATTAAAAATAACGCCAGTATCAGGGCAGAAAAATATATATTTGCTGATTTACACTACCCATGCAGACCTGCAAACATCGACCAAAATGGTTGATCCAGCCAAAGCCTATGCTCAGGGAGTAGGTAACGCGGTTCCCAATATTCCAGACCCAATAGCTCTCCATACTGATACCGGAATTTTAACGCTGAAAGTGACGTCAGAACGAACTACCGAAAACGTATTAGCTGATCATACTTTTGTAGATCCAAATCCTAATAGGGTGCCTAAATCTATTTCCGGTGAAACAGAACAGCACTTCAATGAGGCTATCAAGAAAGCGATCAAAAATGGAGATATAAATAAGGCACTGACTCTGTTAGATGAAGCTGAACGCCTTGGTTCATCAAGTGCACGAGAAACATTTATCAAAATGATAAAGAGTAAAGAATCTTCCTGAACCGGTACGCATTAAAGCCACCCGTTTAGTAAGAATAAAACGGGTGGCTTTAATCATTATTACTCATCATATTTAGTCATTAAATTCTGTATTTATGATTGACTCAACCAGCACTTTGCCACTACGCGTGAGTTTAATTTTGTCATCATCAAAAAATAGCAACTGACGCTCTGCCAAATCACATAATTTATTATAAATACGTTTGTTTTCTTTTATCGCATGACCAAATCTTTGCCGGTGAATATCATTGTCTACCGGCTGGCAGGTCGATAACGCCATTTTAATAGCATTCGCTTCCTGCCTTTCTGCTGACATACCCGTCACAGAAGCAACAGGCAAAATATGATTATTCACTGCTTCGCGATAACACTTGTAATCGGTGAGGTTCACCATTTCAGCGGAACGGCATTTAGAACTGCCACCCAATCCAATAGCAACTTCCGGATGTTGTTTATCCTGATCAGTAATAATGCCTTTCCACTTTTCTGGCTCTGTATCTTTGCGATAAAAATACATTGTCGGATGTTCAAAGTAATAACTATCAAATAAATTATCGATAACATTGCGCATCTGATATTGCTCACCAAGGCTTGGAAACATATTCGCAGAAAGTTTACTGCCTTTATTGGCTCCGGTATCAATACGGTTTGTTCCAGCAGATGTTGTTTCAACTGGTGTAATTTCAATTGGCACCATTTTCTTTTGCCACAAGGCTTTTTTTTCCTCTGAGACACCGGTCCGCGTTTCCATGAAATCTTTTATATGCAGCTTCGAGCAGACAATATGAGACAACTCCAGTTCCAGCGCTTTTCTGATGTCATACTCAACATCTTCAACTCTCTGTTGTAATAAACCATAAATTAAATCTACGCTGGTCCACTCAATACCGGTTTCTCGGGCGTTTTTTATCACCTCGAAACACTCCCGAGAAGAGTGCTTCCTGCCAGAAGAATAAATAATATCATCGTTGAAAGATTGAGCCCCAAAAGACAGTTTACTGAACCCTAGTTTGTGCAGAAAAGCCAGATAATGGCTGTCTAAAGTACCCGGCTCTCCTTCAAATCTTAGTGTTGCATGACTAAAGTTAAAGTGTTCCCGGTAAAACACCATTAACCGTTCCAATTCATCAAAGGGCAATAGTGATGGTGTCCCTCCGAAAATATTAAACTCACCGATTGGCACACTTGCCAGATTAGGCACTTTTTGCAGCCACATTCTGGCTTCCATGATATTGAGGTCGACGACTTCCTTAAATACCTGAGATGACTCTTCTCTGTGTGGCCTGACCACAATCTTAGGAAACTGGCAAAAATGACAAATATATCGGCAGGTAGGTATATAGGCCCAGAGATGAATGGGATATCCGGTAGAAAGTTCACTATTCAATGCTTCAAGAAAGCGCTGATGCGGGTAATTTTCAATATCTCCGGGGAAAATATGACACCCGAATGGGTCACGATAAACATAAGAAAGAAGGGATTGATTACGCTGATCAGAAAGTACATCAATAATATCGGGCCGTGGATATTTTTCGTCTATCTTATTCAGTGAATACAGTGCTTGCTCTATCATCAGAAAACCCCTCCATTAGCAAAATAGTTATGGGCTGTTCCTGATTCCCTGTCCTCACAGAAGTAGTAAACATAATTAATAAATTTATCTGGCTGCTGCTTCAGAATAGCGTCAAGACAAGGCGGTAACTCCGGCGGATAACCTATACTTTGATCCACATGTTTACGCAGGCTGGCGAATATTTGCTGTCTGAATTCGAAATAAAGCCGGTAGGATGGCGTTTTATAAGCGTGTATCGGTTTAAAATCGATAATACAAGCTGCCGATTTTATTTCATGAATGCGTTCATACAATTTCTGAGCCACCGGAGCCGTAAAAAAATCAATGATGGCGTCTTTCTGTAATAAATCAGGATTAAGCAATAAAGGTAATATAATATTTTTAGGTACATAATCTTTAATGGAATAATCCCATGCCATTTTCCCTTCTTCTGGTGTGAGATCTCCATACGGTATATTTTCATCCGGTGGTCGGATATCTTTCATGGTGATTATGCCATCAGCCCCATAAGCCTTGCCGATGATCACTTCACCCAGCAAATTATCGACCCGCCTGCTGTTAATCTCAACTCTGGAGTAGTGCGCATAAGTTGGCTTACCACCATAAGCAATAACTTTAATACCGAAATCCCAGTCATCCGACAGGTGTTGCACAAACGCGCCACCATGTAATTGGTAAAAAATTTCGATGCCACCCACCTTATCGTATAAGTCTCTTTCAACAGCAAAACCTTTACCATCAGGAAACCCACCAAATAGAGAGAAAGAAAACTCACGACAAAGTAATGTCTTTCTTATCTGTTCATACAAAACAGGACGATGTAAAAACTTTTCGGGATCATAGAAATAATTACACGTCCCCAAATCAGCCTTATCCATCGTCATTTTTTTTATGAGCTGATAAATCCATTGGTTATCAACCGTACAATCTGCATCAGCAGACAGAATATAAAAACGTTGCTCCAGCTGATATTTATTATCCCGCTCTTTACTCCTCTGACTGGCAAAATCCATTCCGCATTTTCTGGCGGAAGAAACCCCCTGCTCTTTTTCTTCTATAACATACAGATTCAATAACGGATTAGCTTCTCTAAATTCTTTAATAACATTCAGGGAGTTGTCTGTTGAATTATTATCAACAATAACAACCTCATAAGTGTCCTTATTTAATTCCCCTGATTCATCATATTGGTTAAAAAGAGAAGTTAATACAATATTCAATCTTTTCTCTTCATTAAAGACAGGTAAAACAACAGAAATAACGACATCTTTTTCCATCACTTCATTCATCATATTCACCTTTTATCTGAAAAGAAAATGTCATCCAGAATACGATGAGACAATAACTCCCTTCCTAATTTGTAATTATGCTCCGCATATCTTTTCATATTTACTGGATCTTTGAGAAATGCATAAACTTCATTAATAAACTCTTTATCCGGCACTCCATCATTTTCTTTGCTGATATTCATCACTGGAGAAAGGAAACCTTTATTACCATACACCTCATCATAATATTCATAGCTGGTCGTGATATAACATTTACTTTGACAGATTGCTTCCCCGATAGGGTTCCCGTAGCTATCATAATCATATGAAGTCAAGAATGATATTAAATCTGCTGAATGTATCAGATCCTCAACTGTAAACTCGGATGTATTATGGTAAAAATCATGGCATAAGCTACCGACAAAGATAACATAATCTTCTACATCATAATTTTTCACCATATCTCTTAACTGATGATAATGACATACATCTTCATTGATATTACCCGCCACAAGTAAATATATTTTTATATCATCCTGACTGAATAGTCCGTTAAGCTCTTTGATCAGGATAATATCTCTGTCCAATCTCTTCTGTGGAATAATCCTGGTGATTCTTGATATAACTACATCATTTTTACTGATACCAAATCGATGCCTGATATTTTTCCTAGAAGTCAGGCGTTCAAAGTCATAACTATTAGGTAGGACATTGATATCTAAATCATATCCACACCATTCTAATAAATGTGATTTTGAAGTCTGGTTTAAAGTAAAGTATTTTATATACGGTGAGTCAACAGGTTTTATTGCAAATTCGTAAGGTGGTGCGCCATATTTCTCAGCGGATGTCTCACTATTCCACATCAAATCATGATCACGCCAAAAAACAAATTTATCAAGATCAAATTGTTGCCCATATTTATCGATAGCTTTATACAAGGCTTTGGTATAAACAATATTTTCTGGAATAGTTCCATTTTCTACAATGAGATAACCAATACGATTTTCCAGCCAGAATTCCAGAATTGAATCCGAAAGCGCATCAGAAACTTTTTCGACCCTTTCTTTTAAGTTTCTTAATTCACCATCTTCAATCACTTTATTATTTCTTATCATGACATCAAAAACATCAGTAAGAAAATTAATATTATAATCAGGAAGATAAAAAATATTTACAACTCTAACCAATTCTAATAACTCACCAAATAATGAGCACTCATCTTTATATTCCTTATTAAAATTTCCTTTATCAATTTTTATATCATAACCTAAATCCATGAAAATTCTTTTCTTACTGTTTTTCAAAAAACCTGCAAGTTTAATTGATTCAACAACAATTCCGGACATCGGAACACCATCAAAGGAGATTATCAATACATTACAAGAACCGTCAATATTCACTTTCACCTCCACATAATTTAATAATTAAATGGAAACAATAATATATAATATTTTGAAGTTAAACTGACAGGGTATTATTTCATGAAAACATGATCAAAAATAGCGAACTGTGATATTTCTAATAAAAATCCATTAATACAGTGAGTTCTATATACTTATTTTAATAATCGTTCTAAATATATCATTTTTTACTATTTATCTTAGAAAAAGGAATATCTCTTGGTTTATTGGCTATCATTTTCGCCATTTTTTCAATGGAATCTGTCCGCAATATATATAACCGTCTCAAGGAAAAAGGATTATCTCCCAATTTAACTTTTCCCTGCACAGTTGTAACCGCCAAATGAAAACCTGCATTTCTAGCCGCTTTCATCGCTGACATATTATAGCCGCCAAAAGGGTAGGAAAGATAAATTACATGGGGGTTAAATTGTGATAATGCCCGGCGAGAACGTTCGAAATCATACAGAATATTCCGGTATGAACGCTTGAATAATATGGGCTTCTTATTTTTACCTAATCGATGCAAGAAATGAGTATGGGATTGAAAATCAAAAACATCCTGCATAGATAACAATTCATTAAGACTCAAAAATTGTAGGTTATTGGGATTCCATTTCTGAGGATGGCGTTTGATTCGGGATGAAATGATAAAAAGTGTCGCCTTTTGTTCATTTTTTTTCAGTATTGGGTAAGCATACCGATACACTGACTTCAATCCATCATCAAAAGTCAAAGCAACGACTTTCGCCGGCAGGTTAACTACTCCTTTCAAGTACCCTTCCAGCTCATAGAGTGAAATCGTGGTATAACCAGCCTGTTTTAAGTAATCCATTTGATTACTGAAGGCGTTCAAAGATGTGGTTGTTGATGTGTGCAGAAAACGCTTATTCTCTTTCTCCTCAAGGATATGATGGTATGTCAGCACGGGTATGCCATTATCCTGTTCAGCATCCTGAGCACGAATATAACCCAGACGTCCTCCCAGATTAATTTCATACCAGATATTATGCTTAATATCCTGTACCTTATCCTGAATTGGATAACGGAGATCTGCTGCCAGTACTGCAATTGGCTTACTATCGGCTTTCAGCGTGCTGTAAACCTTCGTTGACTGAAAGGTAGCTAAACCCTGAGTGATTTTATTATTGAGGATGGGGAAAGGATCACGGGGAAATGAGGCTTTTTTTATTTCTTTTAAATGGTTTTTAGCAATGTAACCTTTCCCATTACCAAACCTAAATACGTAATAATCACTGTCTTCTCCTTCATCCTGAGCTACTTTCAGGCTCTGCCCTTTCCTGAAGATGCCAACCTGAATCACATGTTCTCCGATCAAGGCATAAATTTCGCTGTCTCTGATTACCTCCATATAACGATAGCTTTCCCCATCAGGCTGATACGCTGCGACCTGATTAGAGAAAAAGAAGAATGACAGCAAGAAAATCATGGCAGCAACATTAACGATTTGTCTCATTCTGTTTTCCATCCAAAATAAAAATGCCCTCTACCAGAGAGGGCATTTTATGATTAGTGATACGAATTATGTATCCTACTCATCATGGTTTACTCGTTGGAGCTGTTACCGAAACCTGCATTCAACAATTCAGCAAGGTTTGCAGTGGCTTCGTCAACAGTCACTTGTGGTGCTTCAACCACTTCGTTTTCGTGACGGCGACGCATACGATCCTGATGGTAAGCATAACCTGTACCCGCAGGGATCAGACGGCCCACAATTACGTTCTCTTTCAGGCCACGCAATTCATCACGTTTACCTGCAACAGCTGCTTCAGTCAGTACGCGGGTTGTTTCCTGGAACGACGCCGCAGAGATGAAGGATTCTGTTGCCAGTGATGCTTTGGTAATACCCAACAAATCACGGTGGAAGGTCGCAGGGACTTTGCCATCTTGATCCAGTTTACGGTTAGCAACTTTAACGCGTGCGTATTCAACCTGCTCGCCTTCAAGGAATTCAGAGCTTCCCGCGCTTGCAATGGTCACTTTACGCAGCATCTGACGAACGATAACTTCAATGTGTTTATCGTTAATCTTAACGCCTTGCAGACGGTAAACTTCCTGAACTTCGTTAGTGATGTAACGAGCAACGGCATGAACGCCACGCAGACGCAGAATGTCGTGTGGAGATTCTGGGCCATCGGAGATCACGTCACCACGTTCAACAACCTCACCTTCGAATACGTTGAGCTGACGCCATTTAGGGATCATCTCTTCGTAAGCATCACTACCATCCAGTGGGCTGATTACCAGACGACGTTTACCTTTGGTTTCTTTACCGAAGGAAACGATACCGCTGATTTCTGCCAGGATAGCAGGCTCTTTCGGACGACGTGCTTCGAACAGGTCTGCAACGCGTGGCAGACCACCGGTGATATCTTTAGTACCGCCAGATTCCTGAGGAATACGCGCCAGCGTGTCACCCGCAGAGATAGATATGCCATCTTCCAGCTGAACAATCGCTTTACCCGGCAGGAAGTACTGAGCAGGCATATCTGTACCTGGGATCAGAACGTCGTTACCCTGAGCATCAACGATTTTCAGTGCCGGACGCAGGTCTTTACCGCTACCGGTACGCTCTGCACTGTCCAGAACCACCAGTGATGAAAGGCCGGTCAGTTCGTCTGTCTGACGGGTAATGGTCTGCCCATCTACCATGTCAGAGAACTGGATGATACCGGACACTTCACTCACGACTGGCATGGTGTGTGGATCCCAGTTAGCAACGGTTTCACCGCCGGCAACTTTCTCGCCATCACCTTTTGACAATACGGAGCCGTAAGGCACTTTATAGCTTTCTTTAGTACGACCGAAATCGTCAATCAGGCGCAATTCGGTATTACGGGAAGTAATAACCAGTTTGCCCGCTGAGTTGGTAACGAATTTCGCGTTGGTCAGTTTCAATTGACCTTTGTTACGTACCTGAATGCTGGATTCTGCTGCCGCACGAGATGCCGCACCACCGATGTGGAACGTACGCATCGTCAGCTGTGTACCCGGCTCACCGATTGACTGTGCCGCGATAACACCAACTGCTTCACCTTTGTTGATGATATGACCACGAGCAAGGTCACGTCCGTAACAGTTCGCACAGACACCGAAGTCAGTTTCACAACTAACTACAGAACGTACTTTCACGCTGTCAACGGAGTTTTCTTCTAACAGATCACACCATTTTTCGTTCAGCAGAGTGTTACGTGGAACCAGAATGTCCGCAGAACCCGGTTTCAGAACGTCTTCCGCAGTCACACGACCCAGTACACGCTCACGCAGAGGTTCTTTAACGTCACCACCTTCGATAACCGGAGTCATCATGATGCCATTATGAGTACCACAGTCATCTTCAGTAACAACCAGATCCTGAGCAACGTCAACCAGACGACGGGTCAGATAACCGGAGTTCGCAGTTTTCAGTGCGGTATCCGCAAGACCTTTACGAGCACCGTGGGTTGAGATGAAGTACTGAAGTACGTTCAGACCTTCACGGAAGTTCGCGGTGATTGGGGTTTCGATGATGGAGCCATCTGGCGTTGCCATCAGACCACGCATACCCGCCAACTGACGAATCTGAGCAGCAGAACCACGAGCACCGGAGTCGGCCATCATAAAGATGTTGTTGAAGGAAACCTGTTGTTCTTCTTCGCCCTTGCTGTTAATCACAGTTTCAGAAGAGAGGTTTTCCATCATCGCTTTAGCAACACGTTCGTTTGCCGCCGCCCAGATATCGATAACTTTGTTATAGCGTTCGCCCGCAGTTACCAGACCTGACTGGAACTGTTCCTGAATTTCAGCAACTTCAGCTTCTGCTTCCGCGATGATGCCTTCTTTCTTCTCAGGAATAACCATGTCGTCAATACCTACGGATACCCCTGAACGGGCAGCGTAAGCAAAACCGGTATACATGGTCTGGTCAGCTAAGATAACGGTTGGTTTCAGGCCCAGCACACGGTAACAGGTATTCAGCATCTTAGAGATCGCTTTTTTACCCAGTGGCTGGTTAATCAGTGAATATGGCAGACCACGCGGTACAATCATCCACAGGATGGCACGACCGATAGTGGTATCAACCAGACCTGTATTAACCGTAACGTTGCCTTCGCCATCTCTCACTTCTTCAGTGATACGAACTTTGACACGGGCATGCAGAGAAGCCAGACCTGCGCGGTATACGCGTTCTGCTTCTTTAGGACCGGTCAGAACCATGCCTTCGCCTTTCGCGTTAACACAGTCACGGGTCATGTAGTACAGACCCAGTACAACGTCCTGAGATGGAACGATGATTGGTTCACCGCTCGCCGGAGACAGGATGTTGTTGGTAGACATCATCAGCGCACGCGCTTCCAACTGGGCTTCCAGTGTCAACGGTACGTGAACAGCCATCTGGTCACCATCGAAGTCGGCGTTATAAGCCGCACACACCAATGGGTGCAACTGAATAGCTTTACCTTCGATCAGAACCGGTTCAAACGCCTGAATACCCAGACGGTGAAGGGTTGGTGCACGGTTCAGCAGAACCGGATGCTCACGGATAACCTCATCAAGGATATCCCATACAACTGCTTCTTCGCGCTCAACCATTTTCTTAGCTGCTTTGATGGTAGTCGCCAGACCACGCAGTTCCAGCTTGCCGTAGATAAATGGTTTGAACAGCTCCAGTGCCATCTTCTTAGGAAGACCACACTGATGCAGGCGCAGGTATGGACCTACGGTAATTACAGAACGGCCTGAGTAGTCAACACGTTTACCCAACAGGTTCTGACGGAAACGACCCTGTTTACCCTTGATCATGTCAGCCAGGGATTTCAGAGGACGTTTGTTGGAACCCGTGATTGCGCGACCACGACGACCGTTATCCAGCAATGCATCAACCGCTTCCTGCAACATACGTTTTTCGTTACGTACGATGATGTCTGGCGCAGCCAGATCCAGCAGGCGTTTCAGACGGTTGTTACGGTTGATAACGCGACGATACAGATCGTTCAGGTCAGACGTTGCGAAACGGCCGCCATCCAGAGGAACCAATGGACGCAGATCCGGTGGCAGAACTGGCAGAACAGTCAGAACCATCCACTCTGGTTTGTTACCAGACTGAATGAAAGCTTCCAGCAGCTTGATGCGCTTGGTCAGTTTCTTACGCTTGGTTTCAGAGTTGGTTTCGTTCAGCTCTTCACGCAGAGTTTCACATTCGTTTTCCAGATCGATGTTTTTCAACAAAGATTGGATCGCTTCTGCACCCATTTTTGCGTCGAACTCATCACCGAACTCTTCCAGTGCATCCAGATACTGCTCTTCAGTCAGGATCTGACTGCGCTCAAGACTGGTCATGCCGCCTTCTACAACCACATAGGATTCGAAGTACAGTACGCGTTCGATGTCGCGCAGTGGCATATCCAGCAGCAAGCCGATGCGGGATGGCAGTGATTTCAGGAACCAGATGTGAGCAGTCGGAGATGCCAGTTCAATGTGACCCATACGTTCACGGCGAACTTTAGTCTGAGTGACTTCAACACCACACTTCTCACAAATCACACCACGGTGTTTTAAGCGCTTGTATTTACCACACAAGCATTCGTAATCTTTTACCGGCCCGAAAATACGCGCACAGAAAAGACCGTCACGCTCAGGTTTGAACGTACGGTAGTTAATGGTTTCCGGCTTTTTTACTTCCCCGAATGACCACGAACGGATCATATCTGGAGAGGCCAGAGCAATTTTGATCGCATCAAACTCTTCGGTCTTGGTTTGCGCTTTCAGAAACTTCAATAAGTCTTTCACGAAATGGCTCCTGTCGGAGTTAGACCTGTTAGGTGAGTGGCCCATGCCACTCCCCCCTTGTAACCAGTGTAACCACTGGCTGGCAGACTGCCCGATCCTATGTTATTTCAACATAAGGCGGGCAGTGCCAGCGGAAAACGATGATTTATTATTCGTCTTCCAGCTCGATGTTGATACCCAAGGAACGGATCTCTTTCAGCAATACGTTGAAAGACTCCGGCATACCTGGTTCCATCTGGTGGTTACCGTCCACGATGTTTTTATACATCTTGGTACGACCGTTAACATCATCAGACTTAACGGTAAGCATTTCTTGCAGAGTATAGGCAGCACCGTATGCTTCCAGTGCCCACACTTCCATCTCCCCGAAACGCTGACCACCGAACTGTGCTTTACCACCCAGCGGCTGCTGAGTAACCAAGCTGTAAGAACCGGTAGAACGGGCGTGCATCTTGTCATCAACCAAGTGGTTCAATTTCAGCATGTACATGTAACCAACGGTTACCTGACGCTCGAATTGCTCACCAGTACGGCCGTCAAACAGTGTGATCTGACCGGAAGTCGGCAGGCCACCCAGTTGCAACAGCTCTTTGATTTCAGTCTCTTTCGCACCGTCGAAGACTGGCGTTGCGATTGGCATACCTTTTTTCAGGTTCTCAGCCAGACGCATGACTTCGTCGTCAGTGAAAGTATTCAAATCAACTTTCTGACGGGTGTCATCACCCAGATCATAAGCTTTCTGGATAAATTCACGCAGTTTGGCAACTTCCTGCTGCTGTTTCAGCATTGCATTGATCTTGTCACCAATGCCCTTCGCCGCCATACCCAGGTGAGTTTCCAAAATCTGACCGATGTTCATACGTGATGGTACGCCCAGCGGGTTCAGTACGATGTCAACAGGAGTACCGTTTTCATCGTAAGGCATGTCTTCGATTGGGTTGATCTTAGAGATTACACCCTTGTTACCGTGACGACCTGCCATCTTATCACCAGGCTGGATCTGACGTTTCACTGCCAGATAAACCTTAACGATTTTCAGTACGCCAGGTGCTAAATCATCACCCTGAGTGATCTTACGGCGTTTAGCATCCAGTTTTTTCTCGAACTCAGCTTTCAGTTCGTCATACTGTTCTGCCAACTGTTCCAACTGATTCTGTTTATCTTCATCAGCCAGACCCAGTTCTAACCAGCGCTCACGTGGCAGCTTGTCTAATTTTTCCGCTTCAATTCCACCGGCAACCAGTGCGGTACGAATACGGGCAAACAGACCAGCTTCGAAAATACGCAGTTCTTCAGTCAGGTCTTTCTTCGCCTGACGCAACTGCATTTCTTCGATTTCCAGAGCACGCTTGTCTTTTTCTACGCCATCACGGGTAAAGACCTGTACATCGATAACAGTACCGGAAACACCGTTTGGTACACGCAGTGATGAATCTTTAACGTCAGACGCTTTTTCACCAAAGATCGCACGCAACAGTTTTTCTTCTGGCGTTAACTGAGTTTCACCTTTAGGTGTCACTTTACCGACCAGAATGTCGCCACCTTTCACTTCCGCACCGATATAAACGATACCGGATTCGTCCAGTTTAGACAGCGCTGCTTCACCTACGTTAGGGATGTCAGCAGTGATCTCTTCAGGCCCCAGTTTAGTATCACGGGATACACAAGCCAGTTCCTGAATATGAATAGTAGTGAAACGGTCTTCCTGAACAACACGTTCAGATACGAGGATGGAGTCCTCGAAGTTATAACCATTCCATGGCATGAACGCCACGCGCATGTTCTGACCCAGTGCCAGCTCACCCAAATCGGTGGATGGACCATCAGCCAGAACGTCACCACGTTCTACCATTTCGCCCAGAGATACACATGGCATCTGGTTGATACAGGTATTCTGGTTAGAACGGGTGTACTTGGTCAGGTTATAGATATCAATGCCCGCTTCACCAGCGTACATTTCATCTTCATTAACCTTAATCACGATACGGGATGCGTCAACGTACTGAACCACACCGCCACGTTTAGCAACGGAGGTTACACCGGAGTCAACCGCTACCGCACGCTCCATGCCTGTTCCGACCAGCGGCTTGTCTGCACGCAGAGTTGGAACCGCCTGACGTTGCATGTTCGCACCCATCAATGCACGGTTGGCGTCATCGTGTTCAAGGAATGGGATCAGGGAAGCACCGACGGACACGATCTGTTGTGTCGAAACGTCCATGTACTGAACCTGATCACGGCTGAACAAGCTGGATTCGTCATAATGACGGCAGGTTACCAGTTCTTCGATGAAGTGGCCTTCTTCGTCCAGTGCGGAGTTAGCCTGCGCAATGACGTAGTTACCTTCTTCAATCGCTGACAGGTAATGAATCTCATCTGTTACCACGCCATCACGTACTAAACGATAAGGGGTTTCAAGGAAACCATATTCGTTGGTACGAGCATAAACGGACAGGGAGTTAATCAGACCGATGTTTGGACCTTCAGGCGTTTCGATTGGACATACACGACCATAGTGAGTCGGGTGTACGTCTCGAACTTCAAAGCCTGCACGTTCACGGGTCAGACCGCCCGGGCCCAAAGCAGAAATACGACGTTTATGAGTGATTTCAGACAGTGGGTTGTTCTGGTCCATAAACTGAGACAGCTGGCTGGAACCAAAGAACTCTTTCACTGCTGCTGAAATTGGCTTAGCGTTGATCATATCCTGAGGCATCAGGGTATCCAGATCGCCCAGAGACAGACGCTCTTTCACCGCACGCTCTACACGTACCAGACCTACACGGAACTGGTTTTCAGCCATTTCACCAACGGAGCGGATACGACGGTTGCCCAAGTGGTCGATATCATCCACTTCGCCTTTACCGTTACGGATATCGATAAGCTTCTTCATGACATCAATGATGTCAGCTTTGCTCAGGATACCGGAACCTTCAATCTCTTCACGATCCAGTGAACGGTTGAACTTCATACGGCCAACAGCAGACAGATCATAACGATCTTCAGAGAAGAACAAGTTCTCAAACAGGTTTTCTGCTGCTTCACGTGTTGGTGGTTCACCCGGACGCATCATGCGGTAGATTTCAACCAATGCGCTCAGGCGGTCGTTGGTTGGATCAATACGCAGAGTCTCGGAGATGTATGCACCGTGGTCCAAGTCGTTGGTGAACAGGGTCTCAATGGTTTTATGACCAGATTGGCTCAAACGTGCCAACAGATCCAAAGAGAGTTCCATGTTCGCAGCACAGATGATTTCACCCGTATTCTGATCGATGTAATCTCTTGCAACAACTTTACCCGCGATATATTCAACAGGCACCTCAATGCGGTCTACCTGATCTTTTTCTAACTGGCGGATATGACGTGCAGTGATACGACGGCCTTTTTCAACATAAAGTTTGCCGTTCGCTTCAATATCAAATGAAGCTGTCTCACCACGCAGACGTTCTGGTACCAGAGTCATCTGCAATTTGTTGTCGCGAATTTCGAACGTGGTCTTGTCGAAGAACAGATTCAGAATGTCTTCGCTCGTGTAATCCATCGCGCGCAGAATAATCGAAGCCGGTAATTTACGACGGCGGTCGATACGCACAAACAGGTTATCTTTAGGATCGAATTCGAAATCCAACCATGAACCACGGTAAGGAATGATACGTGCATTATACAGTACCTTACCGGATGAATGGGTTTTACCCTTATCGCTGTCAAAGAAAACGCCTGGGCTACGATGTAACTGAGATACGATTACGCGCTCAGTACCGTTGATAACGAAAGTACCGTTATCAGTCATGAGTGGAATTTCACCCATGTAGACTTCTTGTTCTTTGATGTCTTTTACTGTGCCTTCAGGCGCTTCACGCTCATAAATCACCAGACGCAGTTTAACGCGCAGTGGAGCGGAATAAGTCACGCCACGGATCTGACACTCTTGAACATCAAAAACAGGTTCGCCAAGACGGTAGCTTACATATTGCAGTTCAGAACTGCCGCTGTAGCTCTGAATTGGGAACACAGAACGGAAGGCCGCTTCCAGTCCATTCTGGCCTTCAGGATCTTGCTCGATAAACTTCTGGAACGAGTCAAGTTGGATAGAAAGAAGGTATGGTACATCCAAAACTTGTGGACGTTTACCAAAATCCTTACGAATACGTTTTTTCTCGGTATAGGAGTAAACCATAGGGTTCCTCAGCTCGCTGATAAGTGACCCACTCTGTCCGCCCTTAAGGACAGCACTCTGCAACACTATTTTTTCGAACAGAAAATAGAATATTTTCCGTAATACTCATTGCTATTACTCTTAAATCATTTCATTGCGTTACCTTACTACCGAGCTACCCGAGTGGATCGTAGCTGAGAACACAGTATATTAAGTCGTCAATAGGAAGGAGTATTTTGGGTTGATGAGTAGCCAAACAGTGTGAAATGCTACTAACACCCTGCATGTGCTCTGTAAGGCAATCTTTTTGTAAAGTAATCCTTGTAAAACAAAGTCCTTACAAAACGACAAGCTGCCTTACAGCGCAAAAAGGCTGGCGATTAAAAAATCGCCAGCCGCCAGCCTTGAAAATTAGGCTGCGAACTTCAAACTGATCTTACTTGATCTCAACAGAAGCACCTGCTTCTTCCAGAGATTTTTTCAGAGCTTCAGCGTCGTCTTTGCTGATGCCTTCTTTCAGTGCTGCTGGTGCGCTTTCAACCAGGTCTTTAGCTTCTTTCAGACCCAGGCCAGTTGCGCCACGTACTGCTTTGATTACAGCAACTTTGTTAGCGCCAGCGCCAGTCAGGATTACGTCGAATTCAGTTTTTTCTTCAACTGCTTCAGCAGCACCACCAACTACAGCAACAGCTGCAGCAGCAGAAACGCCGAATTTTTCTTCCATCATGCTGATCAGTTCAACAACGTCCATTACAGACATTTCTGCAACTGCGTCCAGAATTTGTTCTTTAGTGATAGACATAACAAGTGTTCCTAAAATTCAGAAATAATTTATACGTTAAAAAGCAACGAAGGAAATAAGCAATTAAGCAGCTTCTTTCTGATCGCGTAGCGCAGCCAGAGTGCGAACCAGTTTGCCTGCAGCGGCTTCTTTCATGGTTGACATCAGGCGTGCGATTGCTTCTTCGTAAGTTGGGAGTGTAGCCAGACGATCGATGTCCGAACCTGGGATAAACTCACCTTCAAAGGCTGCTGCTTTAATCTCGAATGCTGGGTTCGCTTTCGCGAAATCTTTGAACAGACGAGCAGCTGCGCCCGGATGTTCGTTAGAAAAAGCAATCAAGGTTGGACCAACAAACGCTTCTTTCAGGCACTCATACTCAGTACCTTCAACAGCACGACGCATCAGAGTGTTACGAACAACACGCATGTAAACGCCAGCTTCGCGACCTGCTTTACGCAGTTCAGTCATTTTATCTACAGTAACGCCGCGAGAATCCGCAACAACCGCAGACAGCGCGCCTTTGGCTACTTCGCTGACTTCAGCAACAATCGCTTGTTTGTCTTGAAGATTTAGTGCCATTAGCTTCTTGCTCCTGGATTAACCGGGCAAACCCGGGACTCACTTCACTCAGAACATGAAATATGCCTGAGCGCTGAAACACGGTGAGCAGAATCCAGAAATTAAATTTCATTTGGCTCTGTCACCGTCTACGCAGGATATTAAGTAAGTAATGTATCTACGTACTTACGCCTGCGGTCTTGGACGGGGCTTGGATTAGGCCAAGCTCCAACCGAAAACTGTGATTTACCCTGAACAAATTTTATGTACCAATTATTATAAATTGTTATAAATCTGTTCAGTCAAATTCGAAGCGTCAGATTTTAGACAAATCTGACGCTGAGGTAAAGCGTTATTCGCTTTCAGCCTAAATTATTAAGCTGTTACGGTGTTCAGACCAGACTGGTCAATCGCAACACCTGCGCCCATGGTAGTGGACAGGCTAACTTTCTTAACGTAAACGCCTTTAGCTGAAGATGGCTTCGCTTTTTTCAGCGCAACCAGCAGAGCTTCCAGGTTTTCTTTCAGTTTGTCAGCGTCAAAGTCAACTTTACCGATGGTAGTGTGGATGATACCGTTCTTGTCGTTACGGTAACGAACCTGACCAGCTTTAGCGTTCTGTACAGCTTCAGCAACGTTAGGAGTTACAGTACCAACTTTCGGGTTTGGCATCAGACCACGTGGGCCCAGGATTTGACCCAGCTGGCCAACAACGCGCATTGCATCTGGAGATGCGATAACTACGTCGAAGTCCATCTCGCCTTTCTTAATCTGTTCAGCCAGATCTTCCATACCTACCAGTTCTGCGCCAGCAGCTTTAGCCGCTTCAGCATTTGCACCCTGGGTAAATACAGCAACACGTACTGAACGACCGGTACCGTGTGGCAGTACAGTTGCGCCACGAACGTTCTGGTCAGATTTACGAGCATCGATGCCAAGATTAACAGCTACGTCAACGCTTTCTACGAACTTAGCAGTAGCCAGTTCTTTCAGCAGAGCAACGGCTTCGTTGATGTCGTATTGCTTAGTTGCATCAACTTTTTCACGAATAGTGCGCATGCGCTTAGTCAGTTTAGCCATTGATTAACCCTCCACTACCAGGCCCATGGAACGAGCAGTACCTTCGATTGAACGCATCATCGCGTCAACGTCAGCACCAGTCATATCCGCAGCTTTAGTTTCAGCAATTTCACGAATCTGAGCGCTGGTTACTTTACCAACTTTCTCTTTGTTCGGTTTGCCGGAACCAGATTTAACGCCTGCTGCTTTTTTCAGCAGAACCGCCGCTGGTGGGGTTTTGGTAACGAAAGTGAAAGAACGGTCTGCATAAACAGTAATAACAACTGGAATTGGCAGGCCTTTTTCAATGCTTTCAGTTTTAGCATTGAACGCTTTACAGAATTCCATGATGTTAACACCCTGCTGACCCAGTGCTGGACCAACTGGTGGGCTTGGGTTAGCCATACCCGCTGCAACTTGCAGCTTAACGTAGGCTTGTACTTTCTTAGCCATCTATATTTCCTCTATATGGGTATTATCGCCTCTGGAAAGAGGCTCCCCTAACGTTTCAGGCCCCGCCTAATAACTAAATCAGGCAAAACCACAAAAATTATGTCTGTCATCAGACTTATTGCCTATTCGGATAAACTAAAATAGCCTCCGAACAAAAACAAAAGGCGCGAAATTGTATGCTAATTTCACACCCTTTGCAAGCAAAATAGCTCAATTAAGCATCAAATCAAGCTTTCTCGACTTGACTGAAATCCAGCTCAACTGGCGTAGCACGACCAAAGATAGAAACCGAAACTTTCAGGCGGCTCTTCTCGTAATCGACTTCTTCTACAACACCATTGAAGTCTGCAAATGGGCCATCGCTGACGCGGACCATTTCGCCTGGTTCGAACAAAGTTTTTGGACGTGGTTTATCACCAACCTGCTGAAGACGATTCATAATCGCATCGACTTCTTTATCACTGATTGGTGCAGGACGGTCAGATGTACCGCCAATAAAACCCATTACGCGAGGTACACTGCGAACCAGATGCCATGTTGCATCGTTCATTACCATTTGTACCAAGACATAGCCCGGGAAGAATTTACGCTCGCTTTTACGACGCTGGCCACTGCGGATCTCAACAACTTCTTCTGTCGGCACCATAACTTCACCGAAAGAGTCTTCCATATCGTGTAATTTGATATGTTCACGCAGAGATTGGGCTACGCGACCTTCAAACCCAGAAAATGCCTGTATGACATACCAACGCTTTTTTGGGGATTCAGACATTCTTAAAACCTCAGGCCTGTAATAAATGAAACTAAACGCACCAGAATACCATCAAGCCCCCACAAAATCAGCGACATGACAGCCGTTACTGCTGCAACAATCAGTGTTGTATGCAGGGCTTCCTGGCGAGTTGGCCAAATGACTTTACGCATTTCGACGCGAGATTCGCGGGCAAATGCTAATGCAGCTTTACCTTTCGCAGTCAACAATGCAACTGCTCCTGCAAGGGCAACAATAGCAACAACGGCTATCGCGCGCAGGGGCAGGTTATACTCCCGGTAATAGTAATTACCCACAATAGCAACCACCAGCAGCACTGCTACCAATAGCCATTTTGCTATATCAAGACCACGCCCGCTTTCTTGAGCATTGCTATTCGCACTCATAAACCAACCTGTAACTATATGTAAGTAACTATGATGTAAATAGATAGCCAGCTTGCCTCGCAAGAGCAAAACAAATCAGACCGAACCCAAAAATAATTGTAATTGTATCTGACTCGGCGTCATAATTCAGCAGGACTTTTTGTATCCGTTTGCCCGAAAACGAACTTATTAAGAAGAGTTCTCTTAAAGCTGCTTGTCTGAAAACAGGTGGATACCAAAGCCTATCCGTTGTATCAGAGCCTATCTCACCAATAATTCAGTACAGTTATTTGATGTACCCATCGACAACTATTGATGAGATAGGTTCTTCTTAAGACAACGTATAAAAAGGGCATCTATCGATGCCCTTCCAAAATGAACACATTAAAAAAATTATGCGATCACTTTAGCAACAACACCAGCACCTACAGTACGGCCGCCTTCACGGATTGCGAAACGCAGACCTTCGTCCATTGCGATTGGAGCAATCAGAGTAACGATCATATTGATGTTGTCACCTGGCATTACCATCTCAACGCCTTCTGGCAGTTCGATAGTACCGGTTACGTCAGTTGTACGGAAGTAGAACTGTGGACGGTAACCTTTGAAGAATGGAGTATGACGGCCACCTTCATCTTTGCTCAGGATATACACTTCAGATTCGAAAGTAGTGTGTGGCTTGATTGAACCTGGTTTC
>NZ_NJAJ01000024.1:0-19278 GCF_002632825.1 Xenorhabdus stockiae | reverse complement strand
ACCGCCGTAGGTTTTTGCCAGAACGGTGGTGATTGCAGCAGTCAGGGTAGTTTTACCGTGGTCAACGTGGCCGATAGTACCAACGTTAACGTGCGGTTTGGAACGTTCAAACTTTTCTTTAGACACGACTCTATTCCTTAATACCGCTCCCCCGTCACAAATGATGAGGGAGCCAAAAAGATAGTAAACTCGAAAACTTATCTAGCTTTACGAGCTTCGATAATAGCCTGAGCGACGTTGCTAGGCGCTTCGTTGTACTTCAAGAACTCCATGGAGTAAGAAGCACGACCTTGGGTCTGAGAACGCAGGTCAGTAGCATAACCAAACATTTCAGATAATGGTACTTGAGCACGAACAATTTTGCCCGTAGCTACATCATCCATACCATCAATCATACCACGGCGACGGTTCAGGTCACCGATGACGTCACCCATGTAGTCTTCTGGTGTTTCCACTTCGACTTTCATGATTGGTTCCAGCAGAACTGGCTTCGCTTTCATGAAGCCTTCTTTAAATGCCATGGATGCGGCAATTTTAAAGGCGATTTCTGAGGAGTCAACGTCATGGTAAGAACCATCGAACAGAGCAACTTTAACGTCAACAATTGGGTAACCTGCAAGAACACCGCTCTTCAGCTGTTCCTGAACACCTTTGTCAACGCCTGGGATGTATTCTTTAGGAACTACACCACCAACGATTTCGTTCGCGAACTCGTAACCAGCGCCACCAGCTTCCATAGGCTCGATACGTAGCCAAACGTGACCGTACTGACCACGACCACCGGATTGTTTAGCGTGTTTACCTTCCTGCTCAACAGAAGCACGGATAGTTTCACGGTAAGCAACCTGAGGTTTACCTACGTTCGCTTCAACGTTGAATTCACGACGCATACGGTCAACCAGTACGTCGAGGTGAAGTTCACCCATACCTGCGATGATAGTCTGACCAGACTCTTCATCACTGCTCACGCGGAATGATGGGTCTTCTTGTGCCAGACGGCCTAAAGCGATACCCATTTTTTCTTGGTCAGCTTTAGTTTTTGGCTCGATAGCAACAGAGATAACTGGCTCTGGGAATTCCATGCGCTCCAGAATGATTGGAGAAGACATGTCACACAGAGTATCACCTGTAGTTACATCTTTCAGACCGATAGCAGCAGCGATGTCGCCTGCACGGACTTCTTTGATTTCTTCACGTTTGTTAGCGTGCATCTGAACGATACGGCCAAAACGTTCTCTCTTATCTTTAACCGGGTTCAGTACGGTGTCACCAGAGTTAACAACACCGGAGTAAACGCGGAAGAACGTCAGGTTACCCACGAATGGGTCAGTTGCGATTTTGAACGCCAGTGCAGAGAATGGCTCATCATCACTTGAATGACGTTCTGCTGGGGTATCTTTGCCATCTGGCAACATACCTTTGATAGACTCAACGTCAGTTGGTGCTGGCAGATATTCGATAACTGCATCCAGCATTGCCTGAACACCTTTGTTCTTAAATGCAGAACCACAGGTAACCAGGATAATTTCGTTAGCCAGAACACGCTTACGCAGAGCTGCCTTGACTTCTTCTTCAGTCAGCTCTTCACCACCCAGATATTTGTCCATCAGTTCGTCTGATGCTTCTGCTGCGGATTCGATCAGGTTCTGATGCCATTCCTGAGCCAGTTCAACCATGTCAGCTGGGATATCTTCATAAGTGAAGGTAGTTCCCTGATCAGCTTCGTTCCAGTTGATTGCTTTCATTTTCAGCAGGTCAACAACACCGGTGAAGGTATCTTCTGCACCAATTGCCAGTTGCAGAGGAACTGGGTTAGCTGCCAGACGAGTTTTGATCTGATCAACAACGCGCAGGAAGTTCGCACCCATACGGTCCATTTTGTTAACGAACGCGATACGTGGAACATTATATTTGTTAGCCTGACGCCATACTGTTTCAGACTGAGGCTGAACACCACCAACTGCACAGTAAACCATTACTGCACCATCAAGAACACGCATAGAACGTTCTACTTCGATAGTGAAGTCAACGTGGCCTGGGGTGTCGATGATGTTGATACGGTGTGGTTCATACTGTTTAGCCATACCAGACCAGAACGCAGTAGTCGCTGCGGAGGTAATGGTAATACCACGCTCCTGCTCCTGCTCCATCCAGTCCATCGTTGCTGAACCTTCGTGAGTTTCACCGATCTTATGGTTTACACCTGTGTAAAACAGAATACGTTCAGTTGTTGTGGTTTTACCGGCGTCGATGTGGGCACTGATACCGATATTACGGTAACGTGCTATAGGTGTTTGACGAGCCATTTTTTCCTCTCTCGTGGGCGTTCTTCAATTTGGAGAACGGGCAGCCGCAGCTACCCAGAACATATTACTGCCGATGGATTCCAAAAAAAATGGATTACCAACGGTAGTGTGCGAACGCCTTGTTAGCATCTGCCATACGGTGAACGTCTTCACGTTTCTTAACAGCAGCGCCTTTGTTTTCAGCCGCATCAGATAATTCATTCGCCAGGCGCAGAGCCATAGACTTATCACCGCGTTTACGAGCAGCATCAACGATCCAACGCATTGCCAGAGCATTACGACGGACCGGACGAACTTCAACTGGAACCTGATAGGTAGAACCACCTACACGGCGGGATTTAACTTCCACAGTCGGGCGCACGTTATCCAGTGCCAGCTCGAATGCTTCCAGATGTTCTTTACCGGAACGCTGAGCCAGGGTCTCAAGCGCACCATATACGATTGCTTCTGCGACAGACTTTTTACCGTCTACCATCAGGATATTTACAAATTTGGCCAGCAGTTCTGATCCGAACTTTGGATCTGGCAGAATTTTACGTTGACCAATTACACGACGACGTGGCATGGAAATACTCCGTTTCGAATTTCAGGGTTGTCCAAAACTCTACGAGTTTATTTTGACATTTAAAGTGAACAATGTTTGGCCTTACTTAACGGAGACCCATTAAGCCTTTGGCTTCTTCACACCGTACTTAGAACGACCTTGTTTACGGTCTTTAACACCGGAACAGTCCAGTGCACCGCGAACAGTGTGGTAACGCACACCTGGCAAGTCTTTAACACGACCGCCACGGATCAGGATAACGGAGTGCTCTTGCAGGTTGTGGCCTTCACCACCGATGTAAGAAGTCACTTCGAAACCGTTAGTCAAACGAACACGGCATACTTTACGCAGTGCTGAGTTTGGTTTTTTTGGAGTGGTAGTATATACACGAGTACATACGCCACGTTTTTGCGGGCAAGCTTCCAGAGCAGGAACGTTGCTTTTCACAACTTTCGAGCTACGAGATTTGCGAACCAGCTGGTTAATAGTAGCCATTATTAAAAAAACTCCTGGTTTTTTTGCTTCGTAAACACGGATTTTACCCTCTGTCAGCCATGATGACAAAACGAGAGGACGCGGAATTTTATTGCTGACTTGACGAGGTGTCAAGAAATATACAGTCTTTCTATATGTTGGTATCTGTCAGTATTATGTCAGCGTACTAAAAAGTTCACAGGCCACTGATTTATTAACTGAATGATCACAGGCAATATCTGCGGAAAAAAAGCGGAATATTTACCAACTTAAACTTTGCTGATGTTTCACTGTTAAACTGACAAAGCCATTGTAATTGACCATTTTTACATGCTCTGAAACCCGCTCCGTAAGCCCTCGGGCATCCAAATCCTCCTGTAAGGCATAGATACCCGCCCCCGTGTGAATCAGCTCAGCTAAATAGGGATTGCCATTAACACCCAGTAATACCCCATTTTGCAGCATCAGGACATCATCTGCATCAGTGATCAAGCCAAGTATTGCATTGAAGTCATTCTGATAAGGTGAGCATCTAACAGTATATAACATGTCATCTCTCCAAAGTAGATTAAAATTTCAACACAACATCGTAGCCCGCCAGCATTTGCCGGATTGCCGCAGCCGAGAAAAATTCAGCTTCCAGAATAAAATCATCGTCTGGAGAAAATCCTCTAACAGTCAGATCTTCAAGGCAAATATAACATTCTTCAATGTCATACAGAGGTAAAATCTTAAATGTTGAAATATAGTCCCGTGACAGGATTTTATCCGGCTGCTGGTTGGATAGTAGCTGAAGTACTCCATCAGAAATAAAGAATACGCCAACCTGCTCCGTCAGTGCTGATGTTGCAAGCAGTGCATCCAGCCCTTCTCTACCAGCAGAAGAGCCGTGGGGGGCCTCAGTAAAAATGAAGGCGATTTTTTTCATTATAAATGTCTTCCTGTTATGCCCCTAACCCTGTGCTATTAAGCTGTCGTACTCTTAAAATTGTACTACGCGATCACACAGCATCATGGCCTCAGCCAAAGAACCGAGGCCACTGAGTTCAAAACCATCGGCGAGATTTGCGGATCTCAAATCCAGTTCATTTGCCTGCTGTTCATCCACGACACCGCGTCGTAACGCGGCTGCGACACAAATAAACAGCTCAGACTGATGCTGAACAGCCAATGACTGCCACGCCCTGACAAGATCAACTTCATCATTGGCAGGTGCAGTGAGCTGATTACCGTTCTGGACGCCTTCACGATAAAAAAACACGCTATGCAATTTATGACCAGAGGCAATAAGTGCCTGAGCAAACTGATAGGCACTACTGGCTTGCTGAGTCCCGTATGCCGGCCCGGTTACCAGTAAGCAGTAAGACAGTGGCAACATTACTTCTCCGGGTGTGCACATTCACCATTTTTAAACTGGCGAATATAGAGGTATACCGTATGCTTGGAGATATTCAGGCGATCAGCAACCTGATTAATTGCATCTTTGATATCAAAAATGCCCTTCTCATAAAGGTTCAGAACAACCTGCCTGTTTTTGGCATTATTGGAAACATTGCGATCAGCATTCACTTCTTCGATAGTGAATTCCAGTGTCTGAGCAACAAGATCATCCACGGAAGAAGCAAAATTGACGTTTGAAGAAACGTCGTGGGTTTTCTCAGGGATAAAAGTCTGAATAATTTCAGAAAAAGGAACATCAAGATTCATGTTGATACACAAAAGCCCGATAACCCGGCGCTGACGATTGCGAATAGCAATAGTGACCGATTTCATCAATGCGCCACTTTTCGCCCTTGTGAAGTAGGCTCTGGAAACAGAAGAGTCTTCATCGGTAATATCGTGCAGCATCCGCAATGCCAGATCAGTAATAGGAGAACCGATTTGACGACCGGTATGCTCTCCGTTAGCTATTCTGACAGCTGAACATTTAAGGTCTTCCAGTGAATGAAGAACAATTTCACAATGCCCACCAATCAGCATAGCCAGGCCATCAACTGCCGCTTCATAAGACTTTAAGATTTCATGATCCGTTTCACTGAACGGTTGATTTTCCAGTAAATCAATATCGCTGTTATCACCGGATATTTTATCACCAGATATTTTTTCACCAGAAAATAACGGGGTAGACATGTAATACACCATCCTTCAAGCTTAGACTCCGCCTCACCAAAACATCAGGGAGAGATTTATTATAACCGCACTTAGCAGAAAACATTTTTAATACGCTGTATTCTATCCAGAATAATGACGTTAAAACTACATTAAATTATCGTCAAGTTCTCGCTGGGCAGACCATTCGGCTTTATCACCGCTTAGTGTTCGAATACACCTGATATATGAGAAAGTTATTCTATTTAATACCGTAGAAAATAATAAGTGGTCAAACTCATTTTCTATATTTAATCTTTATAACTTATCAAGCCGAAGTAAATATTCTCATAACAAAACAGGGGCATGATAGCCCCTGTTATAAAATCACGTATTAATTACGCTGAAAATTATTTTGTTTTCGCGCTAGGTTTAATATCCAGCAATTCAATTTCAAAGACCAGAGTTGAGTTAACCGGAATTCCCTGAACACCATTTTTACCATAAGCTAACTCAGGTGGAATAACCAGCTTCATTTTTCCACCTTTTTTCAGGTGTTGAAGGCCTTCTTTCCAACCTGTGATAACGCCATCCAGAGGGATAGACAAAGGCTCTTTCCGGTCATAGGAGCTATCAAACACATTCCCATCAATCAAGGAACCTTTGTAGTTCACGATGACAGTATCGGTTAATGTAGGAGTCTTGCCCGTTCCTTCACGTTCAATTTTGTACAAAAGACCCGATTTAGTTTTGACTACTCCGGCTTCCTTAGCGAACTGTTCCCGGAATTTATTCCCTTTCTCGCTATTTTCACTAGCTTCTTTTTCCAGTTTCACTTGTAAAGAAGCCCTGATTTTTGCATCAAACTCACTGAGGATCTGCTGAATTTCGCTATCATTCAGTTTGCTTTTATTATTTATTGCGTCTCCAAAGCCAGACATAACCTGAGATTTATCGAGATCAATACCCAGAGCTTTCTGTTCCTCTAAAGATTTTTCCATATAACGACCAATGGAAGCTCCCAGCGCATAAGAATTCTGCTGCTCTGCGGTCTTGAAAGCTTTATTCAATTTCACTTCTTCGCTGGCTTTTGCTTCATTAGCCATTACATAAGGTACACCGAATGTCATTGCCAGTGTAGTTGCTAACAAAGTTGTTTTTAAGAATGATTTCATCATATTCTCCAATAAATTTGACTGAATTTGTCATCAGCAAAAATCATGCAACCACGTGTACTATAACTGCCTACTAAAACCAATAACAATATTTGCTATACATTGGCCTGAAAAAGATTAGCACCATATTGATGTCAAAAGCTTTTTACTTATTCCGTTTTTTCTTCACTTTTCTCTGTACTTCCCTTTGCTAACAGGTTTATACCCAATGGATTTCCAGTTGCATCGCCGCCAATAACAAAGAGGCAACTTGAAAGACGAAGGGTATAGGCATCAGGCCACCGGTATTATAGTATCAACCCGATTAGAATAATCGTTTCGTCATGAAATTAAATGAACAAACAACAAACAAAGATGAGAGGGGAAATAATGGAATTATCCAGCTTTGAACAAAGATTTGAGCAACTGGAAACTAAACTAGCCTATCAGGAAATGACCATTGAAGAATTAAACCAAGAGGTTAGAAAGCAGCAGGTAGAAATAGATAGACTGAAAGAGCAGCTAAAATTAATGGCCGAACGACTGAAAACCCACCAGTCATCAATTATCGCACCAATGTCAGAAGAAACACCCCCTCCGCACTATTAAGAGCCTACTCAGTGGGGATAGCCCCAGCATTACTGACCAGAGTCAATACCTGCCAGCCAAGGCCGGGGCAAACCGTAAAAAAGAGAAGCCCGTCAGCTTCCCTTTTTTCCTGCCAATTAGTGGCAGCTGCCGCCACAGCAGCTATGACCTTCGTGATCATGCTGATGATCGTGATCACCACAACCGCCCTGACCATGCACATGACCGTGAGCCAGTTCTTCTTCTGTTGCTTCACGAACCGCAACAATTTCAACATTGAATTTCAGGTTCTGGCCAGCCAGCATGTGGTTGCCATCAACAACAACGTCATCACCTTCTAAAGCGGTAATTTCAACAGGTACAGGCCCCATATCAGTGTCAGCCAAGAAGCGCATACCCACTTCTAATTCTTCAACGCCAACAAAAACATCTTTTGGTACGCGCTGAACCAGATTTTCATCATACTGGCCATATGCATCGTCAGCTTCAACGCTTACGTCAAAGCGCTCACCAGCCTCACGACCTTCCAGTGATTTCTCTAAACCGCTGATCAGGGAACCACGGCCATGCAGATAGTCTAACGGTGCGCTCACCGGGGACTCATCAACTAAAACACCATCTTCTGTTCTTACTTGATAAGCCAAGCTGACCACCAAATCTTTTGCTACTTTCATGACATCTCCTACAATACCGGGGTAAAAACGTGAGGGAAAATTCTTACGTTACGACTAAAAATGCCGCTGATTGTACCGGAATTCTACTTCACTGTATCTGGTAATGAAAAAATTTATCCATTATCTGTTGTAACTTAATTCAGTTATTTCGGCGTAAAAATACCGATAACCTGCTCCTGATCTCTGACATGGGGCGTTACAGATTCATCGGTTTGCCGCTGAATATGCCCACAACTGACACATTCCACAACATCCACTTTATTCTCCTGCCACATGGCCAAAGTATCCTGTGACTGACACTTCGGGCAAACGGCTCCTGCAATAAAACGCTTACGACTGACTGACATACTTTCCCCCATTACTTCATATACTGCGATGTTATTATTGTTGTTATACACAATGGATTTCGACAAAGTGTATAGTTATTTCATATCATCACTCATCCCAACCTTCCGGCTGACGACGTTCATTGAGCATTTCCCGTTCAAATAATTCTTCTAATTCCCGACGGGCTTCTTTTACACGGGATATATGCGCCACATCGCCCTGTAGATGAGGCATCAACTCACGCAACATGCGCATATCCAGACGCCTGAAATGTTGCTGGGCACGATAGGCATGATGAGGATGAATACCCAGCCCTATCATGGTTTTTCTCCCGACTTCCAGCGCACTTGAAAATGTTTCCCGGCTAAAATCCTGTACACCACTTTGTAACAGCTCATGGGCTTCAAAGCGCCCTCTTGCACGTGCAATGATGTGCAGGTGAGAAAAATGTTGCTGGCATAATCGGACAATGGTCATAGTATCTTCCGGCTCGTTACAGGTAATGACTATCGCTTTAGCTTTGTCAGCTCCCGCAGAACGCAGCAGTTCCAGCTCACTTGCATCACCATAATACACCTTATAACCATAACGGCGCAGCGTACCGATCGCACTGACATCGCGTTCCAGCACAGTAATACGGATTTTATTTGCCATTAAAAGCCGCCCGACAACCTGTCCGAAACGACCAAATCCCACCACAATAACCTGTGGAGCGTTATCTTCCACAAAAGGTGTTTCACTGCTTTCCGGTTGTGTATTGTAACGACTGGTTAATATCCGCTCGACCAATGTCATCACCAGTGGTGTTGTCATCATCGATAATGTCACCACCACCAACAAAAATGACATCTGGTTCTGGTCTAACACCTTCTCCCCAAGCGCGGCTGAAAATAAAACAAAGGCGAATTCTCCCCCCTGACTTAACACACCGGAAAGCTGCATACCCAATGAGTTTCCCAGCCCAGAAATTCTACCAAGAACATACAATATGGCACTTTTTGTCAGCACCAGAGCCAAAACAGCAAGCAATACATCGGGCAAATGGCGTAACAGCACACCAATATTCAATGACATGCCAACCGAAATAAAAAACAGCCCCAGCAACAGACCCTTGAAGGGTTCAATGGAAATTTCCAGCTCATGGCGATACTCACTATCAGCAAGTAACACTCCCGCAATAAACGTCCCCAGTGCCATCGAAAAACCCAGTGTTTCCATAAAAACCGCAGCACCAAGAACAACCAGCAACGCAGCAGCGGTAAATACCTCTCTGACACCTGATTTCACCACCAAACGAAATAAAGGACGTAATAAATAGCGCCCCCCCAACAACATACCGGCAAAGGCAATAATTTTAAGGCCGATACGATACCAGTCACCGGAAGCCGTACCACCCGCCAGTATCGGTATTAAAGCTAAAGCCGGAATTAACGCAATATCCTGAAACAGCAGAATGGAAAAACCAAGTTGCCCGCCTTCGTTATTTGCCATGCCTTTTTCCCGCATTAACTGCAGCGCCATCGCGGTTGACGACATAGCAAGCCCCACACCACCGATAACAGCAGCCTGCCATGAGAAATTTGTCAGACAAAGAAATGAGGCCAGAACTAGCGCAGTTAGCACAACCTGCACTGTCCCAACACCAAAGATAGAACGCCTGAGTTGCCAGAGTTTTGCCGGATTCAGTTCAAGACCGATGATGAACATCAGAAAAACGACACCAAGCTCAGAGAAATGGAGGATCTCACCGACATCCTTGATAAGCCCGGCTCCCCAAGGACCAAGTGCGATCCCGGCAAGAAGATACCCCAGAACGGCTCCGATTCTGAACTTCTGAGCCAGAGGAACAGCGACAACAGCAGCAAACAGAAACAATATTCCGGCGCTTAACAGCGCTGAAGTCTCCATAATTAAAGCCCTCCCAAAGACAGTGGCGCTTTAAGCCATTCCCAATATGCATTAGCATGACTGACAAGCACCTCAGGTGGCTGACGTCTGGCCCAGTAGAGGATCATCGGGGACAGCCAGTGCATATGGCACATCGAAGCCACCAACTCGAAAGGCCGGAGAATGTCTTCCATCGAATAACGGTTGTGCCCACTGCTGCAAAAAGCACCTTCAGGCTCTCCCGTCGTGATAACAGAGCGCCAGTATTTATTTCTCAGCATCGGCTCGGTGCCGCCAATAAAATCACGGCTTAACACGCGATCCATCCACTCTTTCAATAAAGCAGGGCAGCTATAAGTATAAAGAGGATGCTGAAACACAATGATTTGATGTTCACTTAAGAGCTTCTGCTCTGCCGGAACATCAATAAAAAAGTCAGGATAACAGCCATACAGATCGTGAACAGTGACATTTTCCAACTCCTGAACCGTCTGGAGCAACACCTTATTGACCACAGAACCCTGCGGTTCGGGATGGATATACACCAGCAATACCTTGGGCGGCAAAACATGAGATGACAATATCATCAATCCCCCCTCAGGACGTGTCAGGTCACCTATTTTCCGCTACCATGCACGCCAGACTATCGAAACAACGAAACGAACAGATACAATGTAATTATTAACTTAACATACTCTATACAGACAACATCATGATTGTTTTTTCTTCTCTGCAAATCCGACGAGGCGTCCGTGTTCTACTGGACAATGCCAGCGCAACCATCAATCCCGGCCAGAAAGTTGGACTGGTGGGTAAAAATGGCTGTGGCAAATCAACTCTGCTTTCATTACTGAAAGGTGAACTTCAGGCTGAAAATGGCTCTGTGACATTTCCCGGTAATTGGGCTTTGGCATGGGTAAATCAGGAAACTCCCGCTCTGGAAATTTCAGCGCTTGAATATGTGATCGACGGTGATCGCGAATTCCGCCAACTGGAGCAAAAACTGAACATAGCCAACGAACAGAATGACGGCCACGCTATCGCCCACCTTCACGGCCAACTGGATACTATTCAGGCGTGGACAATCCGCTCCCGCGCTTCCAGCTTGCTGCATGGGCTGGGATTTTCTCAGGCACAACTGGAACAGCCTGTCCGTTCATTTTCCGGTGGCTGGCGTATGCGCCTCAATCTGGCTCAGGCACTGATTTGCCGCTCTGATCTGCTACTGCTGGATGAACCGACTAACCACCTTGATCTGGACGCAGTAATCTGGCTTGAAAAGTGGCTGAAAAGCTACACAGGCACTTTGATTCTGATATCCCACGACAGGGATTTCCTCGACCCGATCATCGATAAAATCCTGCATATCGAGCAACAAAATTTATTCGAATATACGGGTAATTATTCTTCTTTTGAGCGGCAACGCGTTGCCAAACTTGCCCAACAACAGGCTCTGTACCAAAGCCAGCAAGAAAAAGTGGCGCATTTGCAAAGCTATATTGACCGTTTCCGCGCACAGGCCACCAAAGCAAAACAGGCACAAAGCCGGATCAAAATGCTGGAGCGCATGGAACTGATTGCCCCAGCCCATGTTGATAACCCCTTCCGTTTCAGCTTCCGCAAGCCGGATAGCCTGCCAAACCCGCTACTGAATATGGAAAAAATCAGTGCCGGATACGGCGACAAGACCGTGCTGGATTCGATTAAATTAAATCTGGTTCCCGGTTCACGCATTGGTCTGCTAGGTCGTAACGGGGCAGGTAAATCAACCCTTATCAAATTACTGGCAGGTGAACTTGAACCACAGCAGGGGGATATTGCCTTAGCCAAAGGTATCAAACTGGGATATTTTGCCCAGCACCAGCTGGAATTCCTACGTGCGGATGAATCGCCTTTACAGCACTTAGCCAGACTCGCACCACAGGAATCAGAACAGCAACTGAGGGACTATCTTGGCGGTTTTGGTTTCAAAGGAGACCAAGTGACTGACCCGAGTGCCCGTTTTTCCGGCGGGGAAAAAGCGCGTCTGGTGCTTGCCCTGATTGTCTGGCAACGCCCGAACCTTCTGCTACTCGATGAACCCACCAACCACCTTGATCTGGATATGAGACAAGCACTGACTGAAGCTCTGATCGATTTCGATGGCGCTCTTGTCGTGGTATCCCATGACAGACACTTGCTGCGTTCTACTACTGATGAGCTCTATCTGGTACATGATGGCAAAGTAGAATCTTTCACAGGGGATCTCGAGGACTACCAACAATGGCTGACAGAATTACAGCGTCAACAGTTGCGTGAAAGCCAGGAAGAAAAAACTGCTGCCGACACTGATTCATCTACCAATAACACACAGAATTTCAGTGCGCAGGAGCGTAAAGATCAAAAAAGACGTGAAGCAGAATTCCGCAGCCAAACACAACCATTACGTAAGCGGCTAACAGCTCTTGAAAAGCAAATGGATGATTTAAGCACAAAGCTGGAAAATATAGAAGAAAAGCTGTCAGATAACACAATCTATGAAAATGATCGGAAAACGGAATTAACCGAGTGTCTGTATCAACAGAATAACACTAAATCCAAACTGGAAGATATTGAAATGGAGTGGTTAGATATTCAGGAGCAAATTGAAAAAATGACAGAAACGTTTAACGTGAATCAGTAAATTTATTCTGAATATTTATTCTCGTGCAATCATAATCGGGCATTTTAACCTCATGCCCGATTATGATATTTTCAGACCTAAAAACATACCATTTTGTAATCTACACAAGAAATTACCCTGCTGATGATAAAAACTTAAAATCATATAATTAAGAAATATCTTTCACACATCGATTAGTAGAAATATTTATATTCATCATAAAAATCGCACAATCATATTGTTTATAATCTGCTTTGAAAAAGCATTAACAATTAAAAAAAGTGATTCACTGATTATTTAGACTGTTATTTTAAAGATTGATCACCCATGCAGAAAAGCTTTCAGCATCACCAATCAGATCCTCATCTATTGTCTTACTCCATACGACACCTAAGTCTATTTTTTTATCTGTTTCAACAAGTTCCAGGGAATTCAAATAATAAGCCGGAATTGCACTTATCATTCTCTTAGGCACACATGCGTAAGCACCATTTTTTGTAATCATCTCCATCATCAACATAATATCATTTGTTTTTAATAACAAATTCATATTATCACTACCATAAATAGGAAAAACATTCAGACAGTCATTCAAATCAGTATTTTCTCTTTTTTCAGACGTCATCGTCAAAGAATTCTTACTACCATACTGACTATTTCCTATTCTGAATTTAGATATCAACGGACTCCTTTTCTTAAAAAGATAAACTAATTCTTCAGTAAATGTTTTTTTTAAGTCAAACGGTTTTGCCGCTGCCAGAGGCATAACAGCCACATGAAGCATACCTGCATTAAGTAAATTAACCTGCTGCTCAACTGATAGACCAGTCATCAAGGCCAATACAATATTACCTTTTTTCTCTGCAAGCTGATTCTCGATTTGAGAATAATTATGGATAGGAAAACACGAGCCGACATATAAATGCCGGGTCACTTCCTTCTTTGAATCAAACTGCACCTGGCTTTTAAACTGTTCATAATGCGTTAAAAATTTTCTGGCATTCTCCAGCGTTTTCTGACCAAAATCTGTTAATTTTGTTCCGTTTGGTCCTCTTCTGAATAGTTCAGCCCCGAGAATATCTTCCAGACCGTGTATTTTTTTCGTCAAAGCAGGCTGAGAAAGGTAAAGCCTCTCTGATGCCTTGTGATAATTAAGAGTCTCAGCCAAAACGATGAAAGCTTCAAGATTACGTATATCCATGTTCTTTCGCCCAATGGTTGTTAATAATTACAAAACATTACAGATTCATGGTGATAGCATTTTAACTTAGCGCTTTGCCAAAGGTCTTATCGGAACTACTGGTAAAAACGTTGACTAATGAAATGTTAGTTAATAAGGATACAATTAGCAAAAGATTTACCACGACTTCTTAATCACAGTAATTTATAATAACATTGGTAATGGAAGTGAAGAGTTTAATACTACAAAAAGATAATTTCACCTCCTCAAAATAATTAAATTATTTATACATAAAACCACGTTTTTCACTTCATTTATTACAATTATTGACATTTGCAAAAACAATAACCTTTACATCAAATAACTTAAGAGCATCAAACCAAAAATTGATTAAGCAAAGTATTATTTTAATAAAATACCATACAATCAAATCACAAGTGAATAGATTAATAACAAAAACAAACAAAAGAACATAAGCCTGATTCACTCGCATAATGAAAAAATAAATGGAGGTTAATTTTTTATTTGTAATGAAATCACTATAATTTTATCAATAAAGTGTTATAAACACCTGTTAGGTGATAATTGAATCGTATCAAGGAAAGGGGAAATGAATTTAGAAACATGAAAAGGATATAAATAATCAGAATTGTAACTATAAAAATCTAAAAACACAGATCTCATTGTAGTTTTATTTCATAGTGAAACCTTGCCATTATAACATGATTTCACTCCAGGATTTCAAATAGGAATTTTCTGTATCTATATATTAAAAATAGGAAATTAAATTCAGATTATCACATATAAAATAGAGTATTAATTTATCACCAAAACAATAATTAATTGAATTTTTAATTTTTTCGATATTATTAGCACCCATAAAAATGGGTGCTAATTTGAGTCAACTTCAAAAAATACCACTTCTATTCATTTATTCTGGGCAATTATAACAAGGCTGGACTTTAGTACAACTAGTAAGAGTTTGGATACCCAAACTAGGATCTGTCCCACAAGTAAATATTCTACCTTTCCAAGGATCTGATTCGTAATGGTCATTGACTGTATACGAAAAATTAATTGTGCCATATCCAAACTCATAACCATTAACATCCTGACAGCCATATTGATTCTTATATCCCACTACATAATCATGAGGAATGGGAAAGACAACACGACCAAGATCAGGGTTGCTAGCATCAGGCTTCATTACTTTCTTACCTATAGAAAATGGTACTCCGAGTCCCATTTGATAACATTCAGATACTAGGGTAGCAAAAAGTTCAACCTGACTACCAATTGGAACTTTTCCTGGGGTATAGTTTTCGCCATTTATTACAATATATAACCCTGCCCCCTCAGGATTCTTCTTGTAATTAGATATGGTATGGCAAGTGACAGCATTACGACCATTTTCACCTCCACAATCAAGAGAATATGGTTCTATTATATTGTTATCATCATTAATACCAAAACTTGAGTATACTGTACAAGCTCCAAATAGTGACGGTTCTGATTTACCTGTATATGTTACAATTAAATCATTTGAAGGCCTAAGCTTACTATTTCCCTGACTTTGAACAGTGTAAGAGAATCTACATGGAGTATCAACAGGTAAAAAAATACCAAAAGGTAATTGGTATATACAGGGAGTACCTAAGTCTTCAACACTATTAAGAACATATTGATATTGAGTCGGAATACCATTTACATAAAAAATTATTTTATCTCCAGACTGAGCATATTCATAATATGGGATTTCTACACAAAATTCAGTTTTCCCCTGATTATATAATTTATTGTGATCATACCCTGCAATTATTGGCGCTGCTAAATAATTACTATCAAACATAAATCACCTCATTATTGATGGGTAGTTAAATGTATTAATATGTCCGAACCAAATTTTTCCATAGGTAACATCTGATTCAACATCGGTTCCAATCTGATAGTCAAAATACACCTCACCAGGGTGACTGGAAAATCCTGGATTATTACTTAGCAAGCTAAGTGGTATAGGGAATATTAGAGTTGCAGTATGACCATCATACTCGTCAGGTAAGAATGGCATTATTTTATTACAACTCCATCTAAACTGACCTGAGCGAGAATTAATATATAAATTCAATATCACCTCTGAGCCAAAAGCAACTTTTGTCGTATCTCCTGGAACATTTGTCCCTGTAATTACAACATAAACACCCGCATTATCACTATTGGAATAAGAAATATCTTCTTCACTAATAAAAGTGTATTGTTCTATAATGTTTCCAGATTTAACACCTTTGCTATTATAAACCTTACAAGAATCATATACTCTATTCACATCTGACCAAGGTTTATTGGGTTCTCTCATATAATTTAATTCTAACACCCTGGATTTATACGGGTATATATCTCCACTTCTCCTAATAACAATATAAGAGAACTCTGACAAACTATTACTTTTAAAAATAGAGTAAGGCAAAGTAAAATCACTAGCATATTCAAACGGGATAGATTCTTTAGTATACTCTCCATTAACAAAAAATAGTATAGATTCGGCATCTTCAACATCATCAACATTGCTAATTTGAGCTTCAAACCTACTATGTCCATTTGACTTTATATTTCCACCTGAACAGCCAATTATTTTTGGCTCAAGCAATCTAGAAGGAAGTTCTTGATATGTATGATCTACAATATAGATAATGTAATCTGCAGCAAAGATATTATCATCACCAGGTATTTGTGCATATAACTGCAATGAAACCATTGGTGATATCTTTGGATGTATAAAGAACGAAATCTCACCATGTTCATTTGTTTCAATAAAAAAACCTTCATAACCATTATATAATATAGGCTCTATTCTATCTTCATGATTAGAAGCAAATATTATTACTTCCTTCAATTTACCAAACCCTACTGAATAATCTGTGACAAATATTTTTTTCTTTGGTAAAGGATTTCCATATATACTTCTTACTGTTGCTGTTACTTCAGTAAATACATTACTAGGTGGAGTTTCAGATGAGGACGGAATTGCTAAAAAAGGATTATGAACTTTCATTTTTAATGATTTCGGATTCACATCTCCTGGTAGAGAATCTCTCATTTACTATCTCCTTGACCAATTAATAAATCACAAACAAAAAAGAATATAGATATAAGTTTAATATCTCAGAATTCATTCTCCTTCGCCTGTGAAGCGAAAATAATAACTGAATGATGCGAAGTAAGTGATGCCATATCTGAATTTCCCTCTGCTGCTGCGGGAAAGTTTATTTTTAAATAAATACAGCAATAAACCATTTAAAAATAAAACTAGTTTTCAATAATGATTTTATGATGAAATAGTCCCAATCGTTGATACCCAAACTTTGCTATATAAAAGTGAATTATTATCATTGCTATGATCCTGAATAGAATATTCAATCCTAATGGTTGCTGGTTGACCATTATTTTGATTAGAAATCTCAGCAAGATTTTCATAAGGAATATGAATTACAGCATAAACTTCATCTCCTTGTTTTGTTACTGCTACAGGAGGGTATGATTTAACTCCACTTGTAACTTTACTATCACTACCTGTATTAATATATGTAGTTAATGTCACACTACTTCCTACAGGAACCATATCTTTATTAAGAGTAGGATTTTCAGTTCCCAATATTTTAATATATAAACCAGAGCCGTCACTACCTGTAAACGCTCTTATATCAGCATAGGAAATAGGTGTATATTCCATTATTTCATCATCTTTTCCAACCCCATAACTTGGATAAACTTTACAAGGTTGATATGGCCGTTTAACACCATCTTTAGGCTCATATGGTACCCCACCTGCATAAGTTAATGGGAGGTTCATAGAGGTTAATGTATCCCCTGATTTTCTGATAATAACGTAAGAAAAATTTACAAAAATTAAATATGGAAACATTTGATAAGGTAATTCAAACACATATTCTCCGGATTCAGGTTTTTCCGATGAGGAAATAGTACGAATATAACCAGTAAATTGTTTGTGTTTCCCAGCCTCCGCATAAAAAAATAATACAGCATCTCCTTCGCTTGGATGAACATATTGATTTATACTAACTATAAAATTTTCAGAGTTATTACCTTCTGCGTTTAAATATCCTGGGGGATTATATCCGCTAATTACTGGTAATTTTACAGGATTATCAGAAGAACCGGCATAAACAGAATATATAGTCTTAGAAAAACCTTCATACGGACCTGCAATAGAAAGTAAACTAACTCTGGCTGTTACTGCATTTTTTGCATGAACGTAAAAAATAATATCGCCATTATCACTCGAAGATACCATAATGCCAGTCATATTACTAAATGTTACAGGAGGAAGTAGAGCTTGATTATTAGAATCATATATATCAAACTGTTCCAGAGAGTGCGAATCTATTGATGTTATAAACACAGGTGTATTTTTTAAAGCTGCCCCAGACTTTTGGTCCCGTAAATTTGTGTTGACTTTAGTTTGACTATATTGTGTTGGATTAGGATATGGCGCTTCCAAATATTGATTAACTACGTTAAGGTTTAATGTTCCTGAATTAAGATCTTTGGCTATACAGTTAAATGGTTGTACTTTAAATGTAGGGATATTAGAGCTAACTTCAAATGTAATCGGATCACCATAATTCAATCCTGATTTAACAGACATTAAAATATCCACCTCCCCCGCTTCTTTATTAGATTCATTTTCAATTATAGGAAAGTGATAATAATTATCTGTTGAAGGAGCATGTGGACTTAAAATATTAATATTAACTAAATCTTTCTTAATTCGAATCTCTCCTCCTGGAGGAAATGACTCATTTTCCGGCATGGTTACTTTAACAGAAAATATAATATTCTGCCCTATTATTAAATCAGAATTAGGTTTTATTGAATACACTCCGTCGATTTCTTTTTTTCCTATAGACATTTTACACCTCAAAATTTAATTTAAAATTCGATTAGTTGTTATAAAAAATATTCTCTACTTATATCTTACGTTAAATATATAACCGATAAAATTAACTTGTAATTAAAGAAATTCATCTATTTAAATAGGAAAATTAAATTACACCCACAACATACTTCATCAAGATCGAATTGTATAATGATAAAAAGTTATCAGCTGATAAGAAGAATATATCTCAAAATTTAATATTACGAAAAATTACAATTTGGGTACATTATTTAAATGACAATATACACAATGAATTTCAAGATGCCTCGCGGCGGTAAGAGTGTCAGCCCTCGGGAGCATGGATAACTATGTAACCCAGGTGAGTGAGTTCAGACAACAAGGAGGGTAATCCCCCCTAAAAGCCGGAGTGTCCATAAGTAGAATTTTCTCATACGCTTAATGTAGCAGAGGAGATCGAAATCTTATGAAAAAGTCACGTTTTACTGACAGCCAGATCTTAG
>NZ_NJAJ01000023.1 GCF_002632825.1 Xenorhabdus stockiae | reverse complement strand
AACTGCTCAGTAATGTGAAAAAATTCTTGAAAAAATCTGCAAATAGACTCTTTCAGAGAAAGTAAATCGAGTGTCTCACTATTATGAAAAGTTATTTAGTATTAGAATAATTCCCAGAGATAATTTCTCTTTTTTATTATTTCCTTCTATTTGTCTTGCCATGTTTTTCCTCAATAAAATAATTATTTTTAATAAATGTATTTTTATAATTGATATGGTTTTAACTAATTTATAGTAAATATAGCCTTCGTATTTCAAGTTTATTCTTTGTTAGCTCTGTTCATCCCTTTGGTTACTATGGTTATAAATAGGGAGTTATCTATGCTGAATGGATTCGTTTTTTCCTGTTCAGCGTAATCTGAAATCCATTGAATATGCCATGTTAAGAATTTTATTCTGATAACAAGATAATGACTGGGTAGAGTGAGTGTTTATTTTTGTTTGTTGGTTTTTATTTCTGTCTTTATTTTATTTGTTTGCTATAAAAAAATAAAAGTGCGTAACAAAATAACTTTATTGAAAAGTCATTTCTTTTTCTTATTATGAGTTTTTGAAATGGTTAACCGAAATTATTAATATAAACTAATGTGAATATCATTGGTTATTCAGGATGAACGTTGTTTATTCAGCAATGAGTAGTAATCACATTAATGATTTTTGTTATTAAGCTTCGGAAATATATTTGTAATAAATCAGGTGGGTAAATGATAGGTACGAAAACGTTCGAGGTATTCCCTTCTGTTGATATTGTCGATGGAATAGCGATGACATCAAATTCTGCAATTCGTCTAACTCGTGGTGAAAGTGCAACATTACGGCGGCCTTTAGGTACTCCGGCAGAAGTCGCGTTGGCCTGGCAAAATGCCGGAGCAAAATGGATACATGTAGTTGATCTGGATGCGGCGTCAGGCCGAGGTTCAAACAGTCATTTGATTGCTGATGTTATCGAGGCGGTCGATATTAATGTACAAGTCTGTGGCGGTATCAGAAATGAAGAGATCTTGAGCCGAGTATTGGCAACCGGATGCCAGCGGGTAAATTTAGGAACCGCTGTATTAGAAAACTCGGATTGGTGTGCCAGAGCTATTGGTGAATATGGCGATAAGATTGCCATTGCGTTGGATGTAAGGAGCACGCCGGAAGGTTATCAACTGGCAACTCATGGGTGGAATGTCAATAACGGCAAGCTTTGGGATATTCTTGAAGATCTGGAAAGACAGGGATGCCAGCGTTATGTCGTCACTGATGTTGAACGGGGGGGGATGATGAGTTCCCCAAATTTTACATTGCTGAGTGAAGTATGTGCAAAAACGTCATCACCGGTCATTGCTGGTGGTGGAGTCTCAAGCATAGATGACCTGCGTGTTTTAGCCGATATGTATGATCAGGGTGTTGAAGGTGCCATTCTTGGTCAGGCGCTACATATCGGTAAAGTGCCACTTGAAGAAGCAATTGCCGCAACTCGAACACCAAAAGCGCAAGCTCAAAGAGGTTAAATATGTCTGAGTTTCTTTCACCTTCTTCAGTTATTCCATCAATTTTAGACCTGCGTGCTGTTGGTTTATTAGGTGATTTACGCGGTGTCTCCGGAACAAGTCATCTGATGAAAGAAGTTATGGAGCTTCCGGGAGTCGTCGCGAAGAAACAGAATTTCCTCAGTTCCCGAGGTTTTGCTTATTACGAACCCAAAACCTGTGATGAGTTATTGGCAACAGTAAAATATTATGCAGACATCATCACTAAATTGCAGTGCACAGATAAACAATGCGCAGTACCTTCAAAATATATATTAGCTGATCATTGTCTGGTGAAATTGTTACGTATTATCGACAGCTTATTAGGTGTTCCACAAATTACTAATGAAGACATTATACCTTTTATTGATGGTGTGAAGGCGTGTGCTGAAATTATCTGTTCAACACTAACGGGAAGAAAATCCAGTTTTTCTCCTTCCTTACTTCAAAACTTGAAACTTCCGGCTGGTACTGGGCATCAGGTACCAAGAACATATATCGAGGGAGATAATCACCTGTTAACACTGGCTGCTGCGCAAATAGATGTATGCCCTGACTCTTCCGTTATCGGGGTGATGTTAGGCGGTGCAGCGACAGCGGCAGTAACGGCCGCAGCATGGAATAGTGAACTCAATTTAGTGAAAGTTTCCCGCTATGATGATGCATGTAGTAATAGTCATCATATCTGGGGACGTAACATCCCATCCGAGAATTCTATTTCGATTATTGATGATAATTGTGGAACCGGGGATACCTTACGACAGGTCAGGGATCTGGTTATAACTCAGACAGGAATAAGACCAAAGCTACGGGCGACTGAATTACATTGGGAAAAACTCTTGCGTACCCGTGTGTATGGATATTCTGATCGTGTATTCAGCCCTGAATTTTTAGATGTACTGACCCCTTGGTGTTTCAGGCATCATAAAGTGCTGAATCATTTAGTTAACCAGCTCTCAACTGATGAAGGTAAACATGTCCATACAACTTATTCTCATACAACTACAGCGGATTGGGTCAGCTATTCATACAGTTTATTGTCTGTTTTGTATGACACCCTGACAGATTCCACGTGGGCACCTGAATTACTGGGTTTTTTATCGACTCTGGTATCTCCCCAAAAAATGGATTGTGACCAACCCATTGATGCATTTAGAGATATAGCTCAGCAATGCCCTGAATGTTTATCCTGTAACCGTGAGTTCGGAGCAAATCGTTCGGAACAGGCAAATACAGCTAAGGAAATTAATTGATTATGGCAACAGCACATATTATTTGGGACTGGAATGGCACACTACTGAATGATGTTAGTGTCTCAGTCAGCGCAACAAATTTAGCACTTGCAGAAATTGGTATTGAACCACTGACGCTGGAACAATATCGGGAATATTATTGTGTACCAGTGCAAATTTTCTATAAGCAGGTTATTGGACGCGAACCATCCTCTGCTGAATGGTCAATCATAGGAAAAACATTTAATACCCATTATCGGCCCGGTATACAAAAAGCAAATTTAGCCGAAGGAGTGAGTGATCTGCTGGCTGCCCGCTATCAGTCAGGAGCGACCCAATCACTATGTTCACTGATGCAGCATGAAGAATTAGTTCCGATGATTAATAACCACGGTATTACTAAATTTTTTACCCACGTTGATGGCAGAAATACACCGTTATTGACTACCGGAAAGTCGGAACAATTAGCTAACCATATTAAAAAAATCAATATCGCTCCTGAAAAGAGCGTTGTGATTGGTGACGCCACCGATGATGCCATTGCAGCATTAGCCGCAGGTACTCATGCCATTCTTTACACTGGTGGAACGCATAGTCGTTTAAGCCTTGAAGCTGCAGGTGTACCTGTTGTTGATACATTAAATGAGGCTTTATTAATGGCGGATTACTTAGTCAGTAAATAAGAAAATATTAATCCACTGAAATAAATTATTTTTATCATTACTATTATTTTAAATGACGTATTCTTTATTATGTTTTTAAATGAAGCTGTTAATGCTTTTGTGTAAATAGCGGAATAATATAAACCATTAAAGTTGTTTTTTATTAAAATATAAAAGAAAACACCATTTAAAAAACCATTTATAAATGGGAGATGCGCACGTATGTTAATATCTGTAGTTGGGCTTCAATTTGGAGATGAAGGAAAGGGTAAATTTGTTGATTACTTATCTGGTGGTGTAAATAACATTGCCAGATTTAATGGGGGAGCTAATGCAGGCCATTGTGTACAATATGGGGATGTGAGAGGGTCTTTTTCTCAATTACCGGCATCACTTAATAAAAAGAATCTCTATATTTGCCAGGGTGCATTAATTAGCCTTCCGGTACTTGTGAAAGAAATTGAGTTTATAAAAAGAGAAAATATTAACTCCAGCATCTCAATTGATCCCCGATGCCATATTGTCTTACCATTACATGCAGAATTAAATAAAGCATCTGAAAAGTATAAGGGTAAGAATAAAATAGGATCTGTAGGAGTAGGTGTTGGTGCCTGTGTTGAAGATAAATCGAACCGGCATGGCATTCGGCTTATTGATACTCTGGATAAAGAAAAACTCAGAAGCAAATTAGAATTTCTTTGGGGCATCAGGGAAAAACAAATCAACCACGTTTTTAATGATAATTCGACTTTAGATTTTGAGGAAATGTTAGAAATAACGCATCAATATGGAAAAAAGATCGAGCCTTATTTTACATTTACTAATGAAGCCATCCGTGACTTATTGAATGCGGGAGAAGATATCTTACTTGAAACATCACAAGCCACTTTTTTGGATAACAGTTTTGGTACGTACCCTTATACTGTAGCGTATCAGACTCTGGTTCAAACCTGTTTTGCCATGATTGGTATACCTGCGCAGAAAATGCATATTGTCGGTGTGATGAAGGCCTATATGATCCGGGTCGGTAATGGCCCGTTCCCGACAGAACTACAGGCTGAACAGGCTGATTATATCCGGGAACGTGGAAACGAGTATGGTACTGTTTCCAAAAGGCCAAGGCGCTGTGGCTGGCTGGATCTATGCTTGATCAAGCATGCGGTAAAACTTAACGGGGTAACAGAACTGGCAATAACTAATACTGATGTTTTAGCAGGGTTGGATGAAATAAAGGTAGCTATTGCATATGAAATTGATAATAAACCGGTTTGCTGTGATAACGCCTTATTGCAGCTTGAGAAAGTTAAACCTGTCTATAAGGCCTTTAAAGGCTGGGGAGAGCTGAAGGCATCGTATACTCACTTTACAGAGCTGCCTGCTGAACTAATTGATTTTCTGAATTTTATTCAGGATTATGCTGGAGTCCCAATTAAATATATTTCACATGGGCCTGATAGAGAACAAACATTAATAGTACAGTAATGAGGAAAGGAAGATAATGATTCACTATGTGACTGGTTTTATGTTTTCTGAAGATAAGAAGCATGTTGCTCTTATTTCTAAATTACAACCTAGCTGGCAGAAAGGGCAGCTCAATGGTATCGGCGGAAAAATAGAAATAGGTGAAACGCCTCAACAGGCAATGGCAAGGGAATTTGCTGAGGAAGCAGGAATTAATACTCAGCCTGAAGAATGGAAATTATTTACTGTGCTAACCCGTCCTGATGCTTATCAAGTGAATTTTCTCTATACGTATGATGACAGGGTTTATTCTGCAAAATCTGTTGAAAAAGAAATTGTTAATATTTATGAAGCACAATCATTACCTAATAATGTTATCTACAATTTACGCTGGCTAATTCCCATGGCTCTTGATGAACATTTACGCTTTGACAGGTCGATTGAGATTATAGAAATGAGGGAAAACTCATAACCCGTGTTTATAAAGTTTTTAGTATATTGCTCGCCTTACAGCGAGCACTTTTTAGTTGCAGATATGATGCAGCTGACACTCATTTTTCATAGCATAAGTGAATTCAATTTATTAATAATTATGACAGGATAGGCGATAACATTAATATTTATCATCTAAATGCTCAACTAAATATAAAAATGAATTTATATTACGGTTTAAATTTATTGTTTCCTTTGTGCTTATTTAAAAGAATAAAGCTTATCCATAGAAAACCAATCCATAATGGCATAATAATAACTGAAATTCTTATTTCATCGATCATCATTATGATAATTAAAATTAAGGATAGGAGAATAAGGCATAAATAATTATCAAATGGATACCAAAATGATTTGAATTTTGATTTTGTGCCATCTTTACTTTTCTGTTTTCGAAACTTCATATGTGATAAACATATCATGAACCAATTAATAACTAATGTTGTTACAACCAATGACATTAGAATCTCAAATACTTTATCTGGTAGAATGTAATTAAGTAAAATGCCTATGGATGTTATTAATGCTGAAAATGCTATTGATACAATAGGAGCATTGTATCTGTTGGTTTGAGATAGTAGCTGAGGTGCATTCCCTTGCTTTGCCAATCCATATAATATCCGACTATTGCAGTATACACCGCTGTTGTAAACGGATAAAGCTGCAATTAATACAACAATGTTTAATACATTTGATACCCAGTAACTATTTAGATCGTGAAAAACAAGTACAAATGGGCTGATTCCATCTACAATATTTTTCCATGGGAATAATGATAGAAGTATAAATAGAGAAAAAATATAAAATATAATTATACGATAAATAATTTGTTTAATTGCTTTAGGTAGGATGACTTGTGGATTTGTAGCTTCAGCTGCTGTGACACCTATTGCTTCTAAGCCCCCAAATGAAAACATGATAGTAGCCATTGACATAAACAATCCACTAAATCCATTTGGCATAAAACCACCATGCTGCCACAAATTTGCTAATATTGCTTGATCTTGATCTTGATCTTGATCTTGATCTTTTTCGTTTAGTAATAAGTATAATCCAAATATAATCATACAGACAACCGCAACAATCTTAATGATTGATAGCCAATATTCTGTCTCACCGTATAGACGAACATTGGCAAAATTAATAGTATTAATTAAAAAAAAAGCGATTGCTGCAGGAACCCATGTTGGTAAATTTGGCCACCAATATTGAATGTATATTCCTATAGCTGTTAATTCAGTCATTCCTACAAGAATAAACATGAACCAGTAATTCCAACCAGATAAGAAACCAGCAAAATTACCCCAATATTTATTTGCAAAGTAACTAAATGATCCGGCGACTGGTTCTTCAACAATCATTTCACCTAATTGCCGCATGATGATAAATGCAAAAAAACCTGCGATCGCATACCCTAATAATACAGCAGGTCCTGCTATTTTAATAGTTTGCCCAACCCCTAAAAATAAGCCTGTTCCTATGGAGCCACCAAGCGCAATAAATTGTATATGTCTGTTTTTTAAACCACGATTTAGCATTGATTTTTGCATGCTTTTTACCATATTATCCTTTTGCCACAATTTTTATTGTACGTTTATTTTTTATAGTTAAAATTTATCGTGTCAGGAAGTTTATTATTTAATGTAGTCAAAATTTTTATACGCAGAATAAATGCATGAGGTAATTATATCTATTTTACTTTTCGGCATGGCGGCAAAATTTACTCTTCCTCCCTTCACAATATAAATACAATGTTCTTCCCTTAATATATCAATAATTTGATCTTGCCAGCCAAAAGCTGAAAACATTCCTTTATGTTTCAATATAAAAGATATATCATCAGAATATCCTGTGTTTTTAATGAACTATAGAATAAAAATCTGTTTTCTATAATTCTATTTCTCATTTCATATAACTCTGATTCCCATAGTTTTTTTAATGAGCAATCATTAAGGATCTGGCTGACTATTTGAGCACCATGATTGGGAGGCATCGCATAAGAATTTAATACTAAATTTGCCATATGTTTTCTAACATATTGAACAGAATAATAATGTTTACAAACGATAATTGCAGCACCAATTCGCTCAGCATATAAGCCAAAGTTTTTAGAGCAAGAGGTTGTTATAAAAACTTCGTCAAATTGGTTGAGTATAATATTCAACCCAGCAGCGTCTTCCTCTAATCCATCACCTAACCCATGATATGCAATATCAATGAATGGAATTAAACCCTTACGAATCATAAAATCAGATAAAATTGACCACTGTTTTATGCTTAAATCTGCACCTGTAGGATTATGACAACAGCCATGTAATAAAATAATATCCCCGCGTTTTGCTAACATAAGTGAAGAAATAATGGCATTAACATCAGCCATTTTTGTTTCAGCATTAATATAGTTATAGTGAGTTACTTTCAACCCTGCATCATTCAGAATAGGATAGTGATTGGCGTAACTAGGATTGCTAATCCATACTGTAGTGGAAGGGTTTATTGAGTAGATATAATCTGAAATAAGCCTGAGTGCACCACTTCCACCTGTCGTTTGTATAATTGCTGAGCGTAATCTGACTGATGAGCTTTCTATAAGTAGTTTGCTTATTGCTTGATTGAACTCTTCGTTACCATTAAGCCCTTTATATACTTTTGTATTTTGGTTATTTATGACTTGTTTTTCTGCTAACTCCACTGATTTCATTAATGGAGTTATATCGTGATCATTTTTAAATACACCGACACCAAGATCTATTTTTTTTGATCTTTTATCATGGCGAAACATTTCATTAAGAGCAAATATAGGGTCGCTTTTTCTAGCTTGAATATTGGTATACATTATTAAACCTAATATTTATTTTTTTATTATACGGATGGCTTCTACAAGCTGGTTTATATTTTCAAGTTGAAGGCTTGCTAAACTGAGCCTTCCATTTGGTAAAATATATATTCCAAACTCTTTAGCGAGAGTAGTGACTTCTTGCTCTGTTAGGTTCAAATTTAAGAACATTCCGTGGCTTTTAGGATTAGCGACTATGTGAATAAGGCCATGATTTTTTAAAACATTTAATAATGAGTTTTTCCTTTTTAAAAGCGTTTCTCTGAGTGTATAAATTTCTTTATACCATAATTGGGATAAATCGTTTGACGATATAATTTCAGCAATTTCTTTTGCTATTCTTTGAGGAGGCATTGAGTAAGTAGAACGAATGATTTTTTTTGCCAAGAATTCAAAGTTTTCTCGATATTCATTTGAGCGAGAGAAAAGAGATAAAGCACCTATTCTCTCACCATATAACCCGAGATTTTTAGAAAAAGAATTAACGACAAAAAAATTATCTAATTCGCTAAACAATGGCAGAAATATTGATTTATCTTTTTCAATACCATTACTCAGGCCAAAATAGGCAAAATCTATAACTAAATGTGCGCCGAGGCGCTTAACATATTGAGCTAACTTTTTCCATTGAGTAATACTAAGGTCAACACCTAGAGGATTGTGACAACAACCTTGTAATACTAGAATATCACCACATTTTATTGTGCTAATATCTTGTATCAATTTATCCATTTCTAATTTACCATGATTATCTAACTGATATCTATATCGAGATATTTCTAGATTTGTATTCTTTGCAATTTCAAGGTGATTACTCCAGGTAGGCGTACTAAACCACACACGGTTACTATGAGTAAAGCGTTGAAGAAGTGTAAATATAAGCCATAATCCACCTGATGCACCAATAGTTTGGACAACTGATAAGTTATATTCTTGTGATGCTTGAGTTTTTAATAATGATTTAATGGCGTCCCTAAAAGACTCTTCCCCAAGGATATTAAAACCTACTTTTGATTTATTTTTTTTGTTTTTTTCTAATACAGTAAATCCAGTATTTTTTGTAATTTCACTCTCAAAATAGCCTATGCATAAATTTAATTTTTCAGGACGAGAGTCGGCCATAAATTTAGCGGAAACAATAGAAATAGGGTCAAATACAGATTTTTCGTGAGCTTCGAACATATTTATTCCTTAATGTTACCATTAATAAAAGATAAAATTTAAGTCTTATTTATAATTAATTATTTCTAAAGCAGAATTTGCAATTGAATCAGCATCAATCATAAAATCAATCCAATGAGATGGGCGACTACTACCTGATTGCATAAACCAACGGGTATGTTCTGTTGGAATACCTAATACAAACAAATTATGATGAATCTCATTATCGGCACCAATAGGGTGAAATGGTGAGGTTGTGACATTAACCCCCCCAGTAACAAAGGCTAAATTATTATCACCATGATTCACGAAGGGAGAGAATATTCCTTTATTAAACAGATTTTTTATCAAAGGGTTTTTATCCGTCTGTAGCGAAACTGTTGGTATTCTGGCATCAATTAAAGTTGTCACTGGTTGTTGATAGTTATTTACTGCATCAGAGCATAATATATATGTTTTATCATTATATGAAATATCCATGTTAGGAGGAACAATAGTAACAACTCCTGCTTTAATCAGTGCAATTAATTGTTTTATTCTAAATAATGGTGGTCCAGCAGATAGCAAAGTAATAATGGGTAAATATTCGTATAAGAATAGTTTATGATCATTGGGAGATAAACCACCAAAATCTACTGCAGCTCTGATATTATCTCTTGAGTTCCTTAAAACATCTAGTGCTGATTTTAAAGGGGAGCTTATATTACCGCTTTCAGCTTCAGATAAATCATCGCTTAACAACAAAATTAGACTATTTTCCCATTCTTCTATATTAGTAAAATTTTTTTTACTAAAAGGCCTAGCTAGTGTTTTGAGATTTAAAGATAAAACTTCTCTTCCTAATATTTCGGATGCAATTAGTGATAATTTTTTGCTATCTTCAATATTTTCATTGACAATGGCAGAGGTAAAGGTTTTAGATGAATTAATTCCTATTTCATTAATAATAATCTGATTGAAATAAACATAGTTAACTTCAGCTTCAAGAAGCTTCCAGATATCTTCGATAAAATCTAAATTGTTTTTTCTCCTGCTTCTTAGTTTTTTTACCTTAGAAATAGTAAATATTCTATGTTCATGTTTATAGTCTGATGATTTTTCGTTTTTTCCACGAGCAAGAATAGGGAGTCCACTTCGGGAACCACAATATAAATTTGGTTCTAATTTTGATGGAAGGTAAATAAAATCACCTTTTTTTTCAATGAATTGTCCTCCTCGACCCTCTGTAAGCTCTGAGATAATATCAAAAAATGATAATCCTAGCCCTATAATACCAACGCTTTCATTAGGTTTTATGCTAGAAAGTACCATTTCACTGGCATAACCATCACCAAAAAATTTAATTTCTGAATTTCTCTCAGAAAAATTAGATAGTTTATTTATTTTATCTGAATATTCATTTTTAGAATGCCCAGTAGTAAGGATTATGGCATTACTTTTCCATTTTAGATGGTTTTTAGAAACGACATAGTATCCGCCATTATCTTTTTCTATATCTGTTATTAAATCGTTACGTTCGATGAGTTTGATACCAATAGGTAAGTGTTTTTTTATGGTTTTATAAACAAATTCTAAATATTTTCCGTAATATTTACGAGGAGCATATCCTTGATATTTTTCAAAGTCATTAAATTCATTCCTCCACCATTCAGCGAAAGATGGCCCATATCCTGGGCGTGCTTCATCTATAGATCCATGTCCTGAAAATGCTGATATTTCAGTGGATAGAGTATTCATGATATAATTTTCGCTTTGTGAACTATCCCAAATTCTACCTTGACCTATTTTATGGTAATCAACAAGAATAATATCTAAGTTATACTTTCCTGGGTTGTCATTAAGGCGAGTAACTAATCTTTCCAAAACAGACATTCCACGTGGACCACTTCCAATAATTGTAATTGTATTCATAATTATTTTTCGTTATTAATTTCAAATTTTTCTATTGTATGTAAATAAGTCAGAGTGTCTTTTATATCATCCAAGTCTTCTATGTATCGTTTTTTCACAATAGGATCAATTGTTAACTTGAATTTTATATCTTTGGCAATAACTATTTCTTGGTGTAAATCGATAGATATTTCCATATAATAATCGTCAAAAAGCATTTCCCAAATAGTTTCAATGTCACTTTCATTCAATATTATTGGTAAAAGATCATTAATAGAAGCGTTCTTATAGAAAATATCACCAAAACTGGGAGCAATAATGACTTTAAATCCCCAATCTTTTAATCCCCAAACAGCATATTCACGCGAAGAACCTGTTGCAAATTCACGTCCAGTGACGAGAATAGTAGCTCTTTGGTAGTTTGGATTATTCATGATGAAATTAGCATCTTCACGCCAATCACCAAATACAGAATTATCATGACCACGTCGAGTATGGCGATAGCAAAATCTGGCAGGCATAATTTGATCTGTATCGATATTGTTTTTGACAAGTGGCATACCTCTGCCACGATAAATATTTCGAATCATAATGTTATTTTCCGATATCCGCTGGTGTTGAGATAAAGCCTCGGATCGCAGTAGCAGCAGCAATTGCAGGAGAAGTAATATGTGTTCGAACTCCCGTTCCTTGACGTCCCTCAAAATTACGATTACTTGTCGATACTGTTCTTTTGTTGGCATCTAACTTATCGGTATTTAAACCAACACATAAAGAACATCCTGAAAGCGAACGAAAATCAGCACCTGCGCTCTCAAATATTTTATCCAATTCTTCATCAAGAGCTTGTCTGAGAACGGACATAGAACCGGGTACAATTAGCATGTGAACATCATGATGAACTTTATTATTTTTTAAAATTTCAGCGACAATCCTTAAATCTTCTATACGGCCATTAGTGCAAGATCCGACAAAAACGTTTGTTATTTTTAAGGTTGAAATGTTTTGACCTTCATTTAATTTCATATATTTTAAGGCTTGTATTGCAGCAATATTCTCACTTGTATTTTTTATATCCTTTATGAAAGGGATATGCTCTCCTACAGGTACTGATTGAGAGGGGTTAGTACCCCAGGTAATTCTATTTTTTACTGTTGATGCATCTATTTCAATATATTTATCAAAGACAGCACCTGAATCAGTAGCATATGATAACCAAGTATCTATTGTTTTTTGTTCGATATGCTTTCCTTTCAGTGCAAAAGCTTTTTTTAAATATTCAATGGTTTTTTCATCAGGAGAGATAATTCCTGCGCTGGCTCCTGCTTCTACACTCATATTACACAGTGTCATTCTTTGTTCCATTGAAAGGGATTTGATGGCATCTCCTCGATATTCAATTATATAGCCTTGGCCTCCACCGGTTCCAATTTGGTTGATAATGGTCAGGGCTAAGTCTTTAGCACTCGTGCCTTCAGGAAGCTGTTTGCTAACTTCAATGCACATAGATCTAAAGGGAATGGCTCGTAGTGTTTGTGTTGCGAGAACATGCTCCACTTGGCTTGTACCAATACCAAAAGCAAGCGCCCCAAAAGCGCCATGAGTAGTGGTGTGAGAATCACAACAAACTACGGTAGAACCAGGTAAAACTCTACCTTGTTCAGGTGCAATGACATGTGTGATGCCTTGATTATGATCACCTAACTTATTTTGTTCTATTCCGTATTTGCTGCAATTTTCTCTGAGTAAACGTATTTGAGTCCAAGTTGATGTATCTTTATCTATATCTAAAATAGACGTTGTTGGGGTATTGTGATCTTCCGTCGCTAGTGTTTTATCGGGTCTTCGAACTGCTATTTTTTTATTACTTATACTTTCAAAGGCTTGAGGTGTATTTATCTCATGGAGAAGATGTAAATCGATATAAAGTAAAACTTCATCTTTTCCTAATGCTTTTACACTATGAGATTCCCATATTTTTTGAGAGATGGTTTTTTTATTCATTTATATTTCACTATTAAGTTTGAGTTTTTTTAATTTTTTATTCTCTATGAGACATAAAAGAGAAGCTAGCGTTAACAAACCAACAATACCCCAAACAATAGTCCAGTTATAGTAATCTAAAATACGGGAGATCATTATTGGTGTTAAAAATGAGGATATAAACACCGTTGTTCCAATCATACCAAGTGCTGTTCCTGCACGTTCAACACCAGCTTTAACAGCGGTTTCTGTATAGGCAATACCATGCCATGCATGACCAAAAAGCCCAGTTAGAATAAGTAAAATGATTCCAAGAATAGTACTGTCTACGAAAAAGCAAAGTATTAATGAAGAAATACCACCTAAAACTGAAAGTTGCTTTATTAATGAAATTCTATTCTTATTTTTATCAGTGTAATAACCTGACCAAATTCGTAATGCACCACCACCGATCTGAACACCGATGAGAATGAAAGCTATAAGGGATAAGTTTATATGTAAAATATCCTTCATATAAACACCACCAAAAGTTAGTACAGCCATTTGTGGTACAGTAAGAAAACCTGCGGCAAGTGTTACTTTCCATACTTCTATTTTTTTTAGAGGTGACTTTATGTTGAAATTTTTAGGATGAATATTTCTTATTTCAGCATGTTTAGAATTAACGAAAATTAATACAAAAATACCTACAGAAAGCCCAGTGATAGCCAAAATAATAAATGTGATTTGAAAACCATAAGAATAGGCTATCCAGGGTAATAACCCTGTTCCAATTGCTCCACCTATAGGAATTGCGGTTTGGCGTATACTCATTGCGAAACCTCGTTCAGTATCATCAAACCAAGACATGACGGTACGTCCTGAAGAGGAGTTAATGCTACCACCGAATGCACCAGCAGCCATTAATGCGGTACTAAAATGTAAATAATTAACAGTTTCACTGTTTTCTGGTGTCAAAAAGAATGAAATATAGGTAAAAGCACTTGCAGATAACCATAAACCAAGAATTAATACTGTTTTATCGCCAAGTTTATCTGTAAGCATTCCCCAAAATATTTCTGAGATAGCAACTCCTAACCCCATAGCACCTAAAACAACTCCTAGACTGAAAAGAGAGAAGTGATAATCATCTCTCATCAAAATACCTGTTACTGGTATTCCTGCGAAACCCATTGCAAATGTTGCTTGCGCTAACACTCCAACAATTAGGATAAACCATCTGTAACTACTTTTATTATTCATTACTATTACCAAAGTAGATTAAAAAATATAATTAATAAGAGATGTTACTTTTATTAAGTTATCTTTATATACAAATTGAGATGTTAGTTCATTCATTAATGACTGTTACTGGTTGTTGCCAAATAATTAAAGCAACACAGCCTATTTCACTACTTGACTCATGAATAGAACCAGGTTTAAGTAATACTAGATCATTTTTTTTAACTATCCCAGTGGAGGTTTTCATTTCTCCTTCTAGTATATAAATTAATTCAAATCCAGTGTGTAAATGCGGCGGTGCACTACCGCCTGCATAATAATGAATAATTGCAGCAGCTGAGCCATTTGCTTCTTCTGGTTTAAAAAGCCAATGTACTTCAGCACTTGCTCTACCACTTTTATTAATGGATTCGAATTTTAAATTTTCTGAATGTAAGTTTTCACTTAAAGAACCGACTAATAGTTTTGGTAAAGAATTTTTTACCGTATCAAAATTTAATAAATTTTCCATTTTATTTTCGATTAATTATCTGTAATACAGTAAGGATCTTGTTTTGTAGCCCATTTAGAATACTGTTGAACTTTCTCTTCATTGTCGAGACTGTAAGTCTTTAAAAGCCATCTTTTTCGCCCTTCTTCTGGGTTTTTTACATCAATCCATTCACGGTTATGGATCCCAGTTTGGTTTCCAAAGATGAGTAAATCACCTTTTTTGATCATATGGCGTAATTTCTCACTTCTACTCATTGCATGTTTTAATTCAAGAATAGCTTTGATCGCATCAATGTTATCCTGATCAATTGGCCGAGTAAAAGTATCCTGATAGCGAATTAAATTTTCTTTTAAGAAAATTGCGTGGGTAGCTGAACTTTGCCAACTACTGTTATTTTCTTTTGATCGATCATCAACATCAGTTTGGAATATCTCTTTCTCAAGCATTGAAATGGCTTCTTTACTTAAGTATTTTTTTAACTCTTTGACATCCATATAAGTTGTATAAATAAGTTCTGATTCGGTCACTTGCAGACCAAGTAGTGATACATAGTCTGCCCGGACAGGGTGATATGAACGGTCACTATGATAAATTAAATCGCCATCGGTAAATCCAGTCTTTTTCCCTTTGAATTTATTGAATGAAACTAGGTCCGTAAAATAGTCACCATTATTTCTGCTTTTATAAGAAAATAAAGGGGTTTTCTGAATTTGAGAGATTAACTCTAAAAATCCTTCACCAATATATGTTAATTTTGATTTATACTTATGTTGTACAGGGTTATTTAAATCTAAGTTAGGTAGTTTTAGATCTATAGGGCAATTTTTAAGAACGTGTACATGATTGCCATTCTTAATACGGTCATCAACAATTATTCTGCATACCTCAACTAGATTCTCTGGCAATGGGTGATTTCTTATAATATGTGAAATATAATCTTTAAATTCAGAATATTGAGTGTATGGATTGTAAGGATTGGTTTTTATTATGTTTTCTATTTGTTGTTTTTCTTTTTCAGTAAATATATATAGTGGTTTCATTTTAAATATTAACTTTTGTTTTAAAATCAGTTGAACACATTACATCGGCAATTTTATTAATAATGTGTATGGCACATTCATGACTATGAAGATCTGATGATGATATACAATCCTCTAGAACAACAATGTTGTAATCTCTATCATGAGCTGATAATGCTGTAGACAATACAACAAATTCGGAAGAGACTCCTGTTAACACAATTTCTTCAATATTATTTGTACGTAATATGAGATCTAAGTTAGTGTTAAAGAATGGATCTATTCTATTCTTTTGAATGATTATTTCCCTTCCTTGTGGAAGAATATCCTCATGAATTTGAGTTGACCATTCACCTAAAATAATTTGTTTTTTTTCTTTAACATGCTTAAATAGTTTTGATTTTGGAGACCATTCATTATAGTTTTCATTAAAACCTACTACAACATATATGATTGTTATTTCTTTTTTTCTTGCAAAGTTAAGTAATTGATCTATATTTTTGATTAATCCACGTTGATAAGCTTGTTTATAAAACCCATCCTTACCGACGTTGCCTTCTGGATGGACTAAATCATTAATAACATCTAATACCAGAATGGCTTTTTTTGTCATATGGCACCTTATGCAACTTGGGTATTTAGTAAAATATGTTTATTAATTTGTTGTTGTAATTCGTTCATGCTTAAACAATTACTTTCAGAACGACTATTAATATAGACTTCATATAATTCTTCGATTAACTCAACATTACTAGTAATACCTTGCTGTTGAAGAAGATATTTGATAATAGATTTTCCTGAATGACGAGAAACAAAAAATTCACGTTGTCGGTTAAAGATGTTTGGTTTTACAAATTCATATGTATCTGGATTGGATAATATTCCTTGCTGGTGAATACCTGCTGCTGTTCCAAAAGCATATTTACCGAATATTGGTTGATTTCTAGGGATTGGCATGGAAATCACTTCACAGAGTATTTTATAAGTAGAATACATTTTGCTTAAATCGATATTTGTATATGCATTGTACTGTTGACTTTTAAAATACAAATTTGATGCAACCATTTCTAAAGATGCATTTCCTGCACGTTCACCAATCCCGCCTAGAGTCACTTGAACTTCATCCGCACCACCTTCAATACCGGCTAACGTATTCGCGAGTGCCAAGCCTAAGTCGTTATGACAGTGGGTAGAAATACTAATTCCTTGTCCTGCCTGAGACTTTATGAATTTGATAATCTCCTTAAACTCATAAGGATTGGAATGGCCTGTGGTATCGGCCAAGATGATCTGCTGTGCGCCAGCATCGACAGAAGCCTTAACTATTTCACCCATGAACTGAAAATCGGCTCTGCTGGCATCTTCTATCCCAACAGAAATTCGGCAGTCACTATTTTGTTTTGCAAATTGAACAGATTGGATCACTTCATTAATGGATTGAGCTCTCGTGATATTGCGTTTGTTTTTTAGATGTAGATCGCTTCCTGTTGCAACCATTTGAATGGTATGGTTTTTATCTGTTCCTGCTGCATCTAAGGCCAACTGGATATCTTTAATTAGAGTGCGAGAAAAAGTTGCAATTCCTGATTGAGTAATTTCTTTGCTAATTAACTTTGTTGCTTGATAGTCGAAATTCGATGATGCAGGAAATCCTGTTTCAATATGATCTACACCGAGTTCTTCAAGCTTTAGTGCGATTTTTAATTTTTGTTCTGGATTCATGGCATTTTCTGGCGCCTGTTCTCCATCCCTTAAAGTTGTATCTAATATCGATACCTTATTCATTTACCATTTCCCTAATTATTAAACATAAATACCAGTAGGTATGCTGCATGCATGGTATAGAAATGCATAAGATAATTTTATGATCAAGGTCACATAATTGTTAATTTTGTGACGTATATGTGTCTCTGGGTCGCAGTTTGAACGTTTTTTATCATTATATTTGAATAATGCTTTTTATTTTAATGCATACATAATAGTATGTTTTTAGGTGATACATCAAAGGGTAATGATTATGATTAACGTAGCTATTAATGGGTTTGGTAGAATTGGGCGCAATTTTGTTCGTGCATTAGAAGAAAATCAGCAAGATATCAACATTGTTGCTGTCAATGATTTGGGGTCGATTGATCAATTAGCACATTTGCTTAAATATGATACAACTTTGGGGGTGTTCCCGAAGGATATAAGTGTTGATAGAAACAAACTTGTGATTGGTGATAAAGAGATTATCGTTTACCAAGAACGTAACCCAGAAAATTTGCCATGGGAAAAACATAATATCGATGTTGTTCTTGAATCAACTGGTGTTTTCAATGATGGGCATAAAGCTATAGCACACCTTAATAGTGGTGCAAGAAAGGTATTGATATCAGCTCCTGCGAGTAATGTTGATTTGACAATAGTCCAAGGTGTAAATCACCAATACTATGACAAGAAACAACATCACATTGTATCGAATGCATCTTGTACAACAAATTGTTTAGCGCCTATAGCAAAAGTTTTGAGTGAGAATTTTGGTATTGCTTCTGGTTTTATGACAACCATTCATGCATATACCCAAGATCAAAATTTACAAGATGCACCACATAAAGATATGAGAAGAGCCCGTTGTGCAGCTCAAAATATTGTACCTACTTCAACAGGAGCGGCTAAAGCTATTGGTATGGTGATTCCAGAGCTGAATGGTAAACTTGATGGTGGTTCAGTTCGTGTACCTGTAATTACTGGCTCAATGGTTGATCTTACTGTCATGCTTGAACGAGATGTCAGCGAAGAAATGGTAAATAAAATTGTTAAAGAAGCGACTAATAGTACAGTGTTGAAAGGAATTCTTGAATATACAGAGGATGAGATCGTATCTTCGGATATCATTCATAACCCTGCATCCTCTATTTTTGATGCAAAACTTACCAAAGTTATTGATGGTAGGATGTTGAAAATTGTCTGTTGGTATGACAATGAGTGGGGGTTTTCTAACCGCTTAGTGGATACAGTCATACAAATGGCCTAAATTGCATTTCATAATTAAAACACGCTTTTGGAAAAGGAGCGTGTTTTATCAAGTTAAGGTGGAAAATGTCTAACGAATTAAATTCAAAGCAAAAATTAATTGAGGCAATGGGGGAGCTTCTTTTAGAAAAGGGGCTGGCTAATACAAGCCCTAAAGATATCTTAACCCGCTCAGGTGTTGGTCAAGGTAGTTTATACCATCATTTTCAAGGTAAAGAAGACCTTGCTTTTTATGCCATTAAATACAACACAAATCAGCTTATTTATGCTACTGAGACTATTTTAAACACAGAAAAAAGTGCTTATGAGAAGTTAGTTGATTTTCTTCATAAAAAAAGAAATATCACTCGTGGTTGTTTGATTGGTCAAATGGCTCGAGATCGACGTATTATGGAAGATGCGAAGCTGGCAGAAGAGGTGAAAAGAGGTTTTAAATGGATGAAACAATGCATTGAGGAACTTGTCAGGCTATGTATTTCTGATGGTTCTATATCAAATACATTAGCACCATTAGAAGCTACAACACTTATTATTTCTACTTTGCAGGGTTCTTATATCACGGCTAAGGGATTACAAGATGAAACTTACTTTCAAATCAGTATTAATGCTTTGCTTAAGGCATTGAGATAAAATGTATTTTAAATTTTATTCTGTGCGTATTAGTTCAGATCTAATCTGAACTAATACATCTATTACCCGCCACTTGAGGCGGGGTCTTTTGTTATTTTTAGGTGCAAATGATTTCAGCATATTTATAGTAGTTTATAAAGTTAACAATTCATCAAATCACATTGTCAGATTAACCTCCCAGTATGAGTTCCTGCATATTACCTATACGCTCAATAAATTGATCATCATGAGAAATTAATACCATAGCACCAGTGTAATCATGTAGTGCTTTCTGGAGTAACTCACGGGATTCAATATCCAGATGATTATCCGGTTCATCTAATAACAGAAGTGCCGGTGCTGAAGGCCCACAAAATAAACAGGCAAGGGCGACTTTCAGTTGTTCTCCTCCACTTAGATAACCGACAGGTTTTAGAGCCTCTTCACCTCGCATACGCAGTTGCGCCAGCCGAGTACGATAACGATCTTCCGTCCAGCCTGGTGACTGTAATTGAAAGTTATACAAAGCTGACTGGGTTTTATCGAGGAATGAGAAATGCTGATCCATTAAGCGATGTGAGGAGGTGATGCGACAAGTGCCCTGTTTTGGTGCCAGTGAGCCAGTCATGACTTTCAGTAAAGTCGATTTTCCACTGCCATTTTTTCCTGTGATAGCGAGGCGGTCACCGTTATTGATAGTCAAGCTGATAGGGGAGTCTGACCCAAAGGGTAAAATGACATCCTGTAAATAAAGTAATGGAGGCGTTGCTGACTGAGGCGTTGCAACAGCAATTGACAGCGGGTCGATAATGTCGAGTTTTGCTCTGGCATCAGTTGCTAAGGAAGAACTGCGCTGTAGCCTTTCTTCATTCTGTTTTGCCAGCCGTGACAACGTGGATTCAGAGCGGTCCAATGCGCGATCCAGCAGAATTTTAGCTTGATTAGCATTTTCCCTACGTTGTTTCCCCTGACTCTGCCTTTTATCAGATTTTTCTCGATCTCTTTGTTTATCCCGTATGGCTTGCTTGAGGTTTTTTCTGGTCTGATCCACCTCGCGCTGTATACCTAATCTTAGCTGTTCTTTACTGTCCAGCCATGTTTCCCAACCACCAATGCTACGTGATAATCCTAACCCGCCAAGCTCATAAACAACGGAAACATGCTGTAAGAGTTTCGTATCATGTGTAACCAGTAAAATGCCACCGTTGAAAGTTGCCAACCATTGGGCTAACCAGAGACGCCCCTGTCTATCAAGGTGATTACTTGGTTCATCCAGAATCATAAAGCCGGCCCCCTGTTTTTTGAGAGACAGTAGCCGAAGTCGTGTTTGTTCTCCTCCGCTGAGTAAATTAAAGGGCTGGTTTAATATCTCTGGAGCCAGTTCACCTTCTGCCAGTAAAGATTCGATCTGAAATTGCCAATCCCAGTTTCCTTCCATAACATCAAAGTCTGCGGCTTCACCAATACCAGCAAGAATACGTTCATTGGCATTGATAATATCAGTGAGTCCGAATATGTTGGCTGAACTACCTGTAAAAGCAGATAGGCCTTGTGACAGATAACCCACATCACAAAAATGTCTGACACTTCCTTCCGATGGTGAAGTTTGTTTTGCCAGTATTGATGCTAACCAGGATTTACCAATACCATTACGGCCTATCAGTGCGTGTTGCCCTGTATGCAGAGTAATATCAATATCGGAAAATAGTGGTTTGAGTTCACCCGAAAATTGATGGGCTATTTTTTTTGCTTCGATTAATGGTTGACCTTCATATTGCATGAATGATTCTCCCTCAATCTTTATTGTATGATTTAATTATTTTTATTCTTGGATAAAACCTTATTTGACGTTTTTTCCATTCATTTTCTAGCTGCCTTCTTTTTGTCGTATTGTTTGGTTAATGTAAGTTTGTTGTTCTTCAAATTGCTTTTTATTATCTGCGTTGTTCATCCGGTTAGCGTAGTTACAAGCATAGATTATCTAAGCGCCTAAGGAGTGTTTTCTTGCCGCAGTGATACACTTTGAAATCGATTGAATATACTTCTTATGAATAGAAATGCATCAAGTATATATAATATTCTTTTATGCATGAAGATACAGATAAAAAGAAATGTGAATTGATGCAGGTCTCGTGAGATTATATCTTCCCATAAGGCTGTTTATTATGGCTTGTAAGAACGACCATCATGGAAAACGTTATGGAAAAAAAACATCTGCATATTGCGGCAGGCATTATTAAAAACAGCAATAATGAAATTTTTATTACCCAACGTCGTGCCGACTCACATATGGGCGGATTTTGGGAGTTTCCGGGAGGTAAGCTTGAACAGGGAGAAACACCAGAACAAGCTTTAATAAGAGAGCTAAAAGAAGAGGTTGGTATCACGGTAACTCATTGTGAACTGACGGAAACTATCACTCATGAATTTACGGACAGGAATATCACTCTTTACTTTTTTATGGTTGATCAATGGGAAGATGAGCCATTTGGAAAAGAAGGGCAGCCTTCCCGCTGGCTCCTGCAAACTGAATTAGTTGCTGATGAATTCCCGCCAGCAAACCGTAGTATCGTTGGTTTATTGACTAAATCTGCGGGCTAACTCGAGCAAAGATAGCGTCGAACTTATTCGACGCTATCTACACTTCGTCTTACAAGTTGCCTCTTTGCTGGCTACGCTCGCTCACCCTAGTCACCGTTTTTATAAAAAGACGGTTATCTATACCTCTGGGGATTACTGAGAGGCTCCTGCCTTTCACCGGAGGCCAGCCTTTGGCTGGGCAAATTCGTTCCCGACGAATTTGTTACTCCCTTGCCGCCGCGAAGCATTTTGAAATCCATCAAGTGATTTTACTGTTCAGGCAGTTCACTCCATTCATCGTTTTCTATACTGTCGCCCTGACTTGGTATTTTCTTTTCTTCATTAGCCCATTCACCTAAGTCGATTAATTGACAACGCTTACTGCAAAACGGTCGGTGTGGGCTAATTTCTCCCCAGATTACGGCCTGACCACATGTAGGACATGCGACAGTCAATATTTCAGACATGCTGTTTTCTCCTGCTTAGTTTGAGGGTATGTTAACAGCAGGCCAATTCAAATGACAAATGTGCAGGTACCGTACCATTTTCACTGTCCATTGGCAGAAACCGGATAGCAAAGCGCGTTTTGTGGCCAGAAACTTGCGGATAAATTAATTGGTTTTCCGAAATATCTAGTTTTAACCTTAGCAGATCGGCATCACCAGCATTCCCCTGAAAAAAACCGTTATGGCTTACCTGAGAAGAGAACATTGTTGACTGTCGTATCAGCTCCAGAATGCTTTCTAATGCCTGCTTTAGTGGTAGGAGGCTGTTTAGCCAAGAGCTGACGGTTTCATCCCGGGTAGACTGTGGCAGATGAAGCCACAGATACAATGTCGGCAGATCAAAACTACAACATCCGCCCGGAATACTGAGCCGTTGGCGAACCATGCTGATGATTCGGTCTTCTTTAATCTGTTGGCTAAGGCGGGGAGCATGGTGTAATGCAAGGCTCCGTTCTTTCAGTTGCTCTACCAGACTGTGAACCATAGTCGTATCTACATTGGGAGCATTGAGCCATTGCCTTAATTTTATTTGTTGGCGTTCCAGTTCCTTTAATAACTCAGAACGTACTTCACCACGTTCCAGTATCTCAATTAACTCGGCGATTGTGCGAAAAAATGCCAAGCTGTTTGCTTGTGAATCCAGATGAGACTGTGTTTCGAGTTGTTGCAGTGAAGATTCAATCCTCAACCATGAACGCATCTTTTCATTTAGCGGGTGTTCAAAAATAATAGTAGAGGTTGCATCATTCATTGCGTTCTTCCTGTCTGACTGATTCTGCTTGTTTCAAATATTGTTGATGTAATTCGGCTATACGTACAGTGAGATCTTGCTCTTTTTGATCGTTTAATATGACATCATCTGCTTTTCCCAGACGTTCATTGCGGTCAGCCTGTGCAGCCAGAATATTTTCAACCTGTTCCCGACTAACGCCATCACGCGTGATTGTCCGGCTGATTTGTACTTCAGGGGAGACATCAACTACTAAGATTCGGTCAGCTAAATGCATTAAATTATTTTCTATTAGCAGAGGTACAACCCAAATAGCATAAGGGGCGTTGATTTGGTTCAGTTGTCGTTGTGTTTCTGTGTGTATTAGTGGATGAAGAAGTGAGTTGAGCCACTGTTTTTCTTCTGGCGCAGCAAAAATTTTCTGGCGTAGCACGGCGCGGTTTAAACTACCATCCGATAATAGGATATCCGAACCAAAGTGTTCAGCGATTGTCTGTAATGCGGGAGAACCAGAGGCAACAACTTCTCTGGCAATAATATCTGCATCAACAAGCGGGACACCAAGGGATGAAAATACATTAGAGATAGTTGTTTTACCACTACCAATTCCACCTGTGAGTGCAACAATATAAGTCATTCTATCCTTCAAATATTCTGATAGCCTATATAAATAAATTGTAACTCAAGGGAGGCATATGGGCTATAAACAAACATATATAAATCTTGTTATTACAATCATGTTCCACTTACATAGTTATCGCTCCCTTGGATGGTTCGTATCAGTGCCGCCGCTACATAACGTTAGAAATTCAGTGTATATAATACGTTACGTCAAAATAGTACCCAATTGAAAAATTGGCAAATACATAGCGAGTAGTAACAGGCCTACAATTATTGCAATGAACAGCATTAATACAGGTTCAAGTAAGTTAGCTAAATTATCAGCACAGTTTATAAATTGCTCTTGATACCATATTGCTAGATTACCTAAAAATAACTCAAGTTCACCTGATTCTTCACCAATTATGACAAATTGTTTACATAATGGGGGGAAACAATACTCTTTTTTCAAGGCATGACTCATTGGTACACCTTGCTGTATTTTTCGATGGAGGTTTTTGATTCCAGCTATAAATAAAGGATGATGGGTTGCATTCATTGCACATTCCAAACCAATGGTCAACGTTAATCCTGCTTTTTGAGTCATAAATAGAATATGAAATATCTGGCTGGTATGCCGATATGTTATGAGTTTTTTGAAAAGTGGTAGTCGGGTGAAAAGTATTTTTTCTTTTTCGTGTAATGTAGGAAATCTAGAGCGTAATCCTAAATAACTAGTTGTCATTGTTAATGTTGTTATAAAAATAAAAAAACCATGATTAATAAAAAAGTCAGAGGCAGATAAGAGTAGCTGCGTTAATAAAGGTAGTGAGGCCCCAAATGCAGAATAAACCTGTTTGAATTCAGGTAGAACGAAAATCAGCATTAATAAGATAACGATTATAGCAACAAGAGAAATTATTAATGGATAACGATACGCTTTTTGGAACTTTTTATGCAATATATTTTGCTGCTCTAGTCGATTAATAAGTAACTGACAGCAAGATTCAAGTTGGCCGGTTTGTTCTCCTACTGCAATAAACTGGCAGAATAAAGGAGAAAACAGTCGTGGATAATTCTGTAAAGCGGTAGAGAATGATTCTCCCTGACTAATCTTATGAATAATATCAGCTAATATGCATCTCCAGATAACACTTTTACATTCTGGTAAGAGAATATTAAGAGCTTGTAACAGGGGAATACCTGATGTCAGCAATGTATTTAGTTGTTGGGTGAAATGTAGCCGATAAGCCATTTCTTTTTCACTGTAATAAATAATCTGTCGGCGTTTAATGGTGTAGGGTTGTAGATCAAGCTGACTCAGATGGTTGAAAATCACTTGTCTGTTCTGACCTATATTTTCTCCTGTTATAATATTTCCTTTTTTATTCACAGCGTTCCAGTGATAAATAAATTCTATTTTCATTTTTTGCCTTCTATATGGATATTTATTGATTATGCTTCCTGGCCTAGAGTCTGATAAATCTCTTCCAGCGTTGTTATACCTTGCCCGACCAATGTTAGTCCGGCAGATAAAAGCGTGGATTTTTGTTGCTGGGTTGGTAAACAGGGTATCTTGTCAGAAGATTGTTCTGATAAAATCTGTTGAAGTTCAGGTTTTATTTCGAGAAATTCATAGATGGCTGTCCTGCCATAATAGCCAGAAAAGCAGTGCTCACAACCAACAGCTACCCATGTTTTTACTGCTATATTTTGTTTTGTATCGTTATTTTCAGTATGTATGAATTCAGACTTTTCTGCGGGTTGACGACAATGGGGGCAAAGTTTGCGGACTAATCTCTGAGCAATAATTAATTTAACACATGAAGCGGTGGTATAACCTGAAATCCCCAGATGTTGCAGGCGTGATAAGGTATCTATCGTCGAGTTGGTATGTAGGGTGGATAAAACCAAGTGGCCCGTTTGAGCAGACTTCATCGATATTTCAGCAGTTTCATTATCACGAATCTCACCAACCATGATGATATCGGGATCCTGTCTGAGTAATGCCCGCAAAACTTTGGCAAAATCTAGCCCGATTTTATTATTTACTTGTGTTTGATTAATTCCCTGTAAGGGGATTTCTATAGGATCCTCAACGCTACAGATGTTTTTCTGAGTTTGATTTAAATATTTCAGGCAACTGTATAATGTGACGGTTTTCCCGCTTCCTGTCGGGCCGGTTACTACAATCATTCCTTGCGGTACATGAAGTTTCTGAATTAAAAGTTGTAGCTGAGATTCAGACAGGCCAAGTTGTTCTAGTGATAGTTGTTGTATTGTACTGAGAATACGTAGAACAATTTTTTCTCCATACAGGGTGGGTAATGTTGAGATACGTATTGCATAACGGTTCTTATTATCATTCCAGTCAAATTGCCCATCTTGTGGCTGACGTTTTTCCGCAATATTGAGTTTCGCCATAATTTTTAAGCGGGCAGGGATGCCAGTATTCATTTGAGGAGGAGGTGGTGGCATAAAATGTAATGAACCATCAACCCGAATACGTATTTGATAGTTATTTTGTAATGGCTCAAAGTGAATATCTGATGCTCTTTTTTGTATAGAAATAGATATTGTTTGATTAATTAACTGAATAACAGGAGTGTCAATATCTTCATGACTGCTTTCAATCAGTTTTTTTTCATTATAATTGTTATTTGGAGTGGTTAAATTTTCTATCCGATAGGTTTCTGTTTCACCATTTTCTGAGCAATAGTTTTCTGTGTAAGAAGGTAGTATGTGCTTTTTTGTCAACATGGATTCTATTTTGGCTTTTGGCCAAATATTAAAATCAATTATTGCACCAGAAATAAAACGTAATGCAGTAATAAACTCTTCATTGGGTGATTGGCTACAGGCAATAGTGATGGAATAACTATTTCTTTTTATAATGATTGCCTGATGTTTCTGGCATAATTCGTCAATTTCTTTTTCCATTAAACTGCTTTCCATATTTCTCATTTAATATATTCCTTTAGTTTTAAAAGAGAATAGCTGTTTTTGTAAATATAAGGCTGTTTACACTTTCAGTGGAGGACTATATTTACACTATAATTTAAATGCTAATTTGTTTGTTTTTACTTGTTTTTTTAAAATTTAAATGTTTCCTGACATTTTGTTTTTAACGATTCACTTTCAGAATTGCACATAACTTGCCAATGAGTCATGCCAGTTTTAGTATCTTGATCTGGTTTTAAGGTGATATTCAGGCCGCTGAGGTTTTTCTGGCCAATAATATTTACTTCTCCTTCTTTTACTGTAATTGTATTGATGTAACGGCTATTAAACCCTGATGGAATTGATTTATGCCCAGAGCTGCATTCTTTGTAATTTCCGGTTTCAAAATGACAAATATCAATGCCAGATTTATAAGGAACAATAGCTTGTAGCATATCAGTCAGTGCTGCCTTTTGAATATATCCCTGATAGCTAGGAATACCAATCGCACCGAGGATAGACACTATTGCCATTACCACCATAACTTCCATTAATGTAAATCCTTGTTGATTCATATTATCGCTTCCTCATTTTGTGTTTTTTATTCGATCTCTACATGGCTTCGTTATTTTTTAAAATAAAAGCATGATATTTATTATTTGCTGATGCCAGTTAGCATGAATGTTTTCTTAAAAAAGAAAATAAGATAAATGAAATTTATGGAAGCGATTCAAAGAAAAGAATTATTAATTACATTTTATACCGGGAAGTTTTCGAGCTTGCTCGCAAATGAAAACATGAACAACAATACTCCTCGATTGAAAAATCTAACCTGTTACACTTTGGCTGCATCTTGAAATTCATAGGGTATATACTCAATAGGTTTTGAAAGATGGAGGAATCGAGGGTATGAGGTTACATGAAGGGTGGATTGCTAATGCCAGAAAGGTGATTTCACCGCATTATGATCTGCGTCCAGCAGGGGAAATCCCATCATTATTGGTTATACATAACATTAGTTTACCGCCCGGTAAGTTTGGCGGGCCGTATATTGATCAGCTATTTATGGGGACGTTGGATCCGAATGAAGACCCTTTCTTTCAGGAAATAAAAGGATTAAGGGTTTCTGCGCATTGTTTGATTCGTCGTGATGGTGAAGTTGTGCAATATGTTCCTTTCGACAAAAGAGCCTGGCATGCAGGGGTTTCCTGTTATTGTGATCGGGAAACGTGCAATGATTTTTCAATAGGTATTGAGTTAGAAGGTACCGATTACGAGCCATTTACTGAAATTCAGTACACTAAGCTGGCGGAAGTGACTGAGTTACTTATCAGTCATTATCCTGATATCCGTAATAATATTACAGGTCACAGTGATATCGCTCCGGGCAGGAAAACTGACCCAGGGCCTTATTTTTACTGGGAACAGTATCGGCAGCTATTAAAGGAGCGAGTTGGATGACTCTCTTTATTCTATTGTTAATACTGGCATGGGAACGCATTTTCAAGATGGGAGAGCATTGGCAGTTAGAACATTATCTGTCTCCTTTTTTTGCCAGAGTAAAAGTATATTCATTGTGGGTCAGTTTAGTGATGGCATTTGTAGTTGCTTTTTTGACCTGGAAAATTATTGATGTACTGAGTGTTATTGCTTTTGGTATCCCTGCGATCCTGTTATGCATCATGATTAGCTTGTTATGTATTGGTGCCGGCTCTTTGCGCCATAGTTATCGTGAATATCTCCGTTCTGTACGCACTGGTGATTTAGAGCAACAGAATATTCATCTTACAAATTTACTTATAGGGCAACAGAATCCGCCTGAGATGACAAAAGATGATCGCTTGCGTGAAATACAGAACGCATTGATCTGGATAAATTTCCGCTATTATCTTGCCCCGATTTTCTGGTTAGTTGTTATGGGTGAGTTTGGTCCGTCCATTTTAATGGGATACTGTTTCCTGAGAGCTTATCAGAGATGGTTGGCGCAATGCAGAACTTCTGTGCAGCGAGCGCAATCCGGGGTTGATGCGCTATTAAATTGTTTGGATTGGATACCAGCACGTTTGGCGGGTATTGCTTATGCTTTGCTAGGGCATGGGGAAAAAGCGTTACCAGCCTGGATTGCATCACTTAGTGATTTGCGGACATCACAATATAAGGTGGTCAGTCAATTGGCTCAATTTGCATTGAGCAAGGAACCTCATTTAGATCTTTTGAATAGCCCCCTTGCTGCGGTAAAAATTGCGAAAAAAGCAACATTTACCATTGTGATTATTGTCGCACTGTTGACGATTTATGGGGCGTTAGCATAAAAAACTCCCGCCTGTGTCTATATGTGACATCTGGCGGGAATTACTTTAAAAGGATTTTTATACCATTCATTTTTTCAGGTTGTAGCTTCCGGCTAGTGATATTGCTAATGGGCATCATTGACCCCAGTTAGACAACTTGAAATATGTTGGTATATATCAAATTAGCCTGAGTATACCCTTAATCTTTAGAGTAGCTTCTGTGTTGGCTGGTTTTTCAGTTACATATATATAGTTCTCTATGTTACTGATAACCCACTCTATTTGCATTTGCCGACGTGACTCAACTCGAAATCTATTGGGTATATATTCATCCTGAAACGTTAGAATATTCCCTGAGTTGGCACTTAAATTAACCACTTAAGAAATGTCCATAACATTTTTGTTATTCCTGGGGGGAGGGGTATTGTATTTAACGTGTTTTATATGTGTTTTGGACTACTTATTGCTGCCACTGCATTGGTTTGCCACTGCTATCTTGTCTGCAACTGTAATAAAACGATTCAGTATGAAATCTGCACGGCATATTGACTATACAGTAAAATACTTAATTTATTTTTATGATTAACTATTTTGAATTAAGCTCTGTTAATAATTTAATAATGATGCTGTCATGATAAGTAACAAGCACTATGGCCCTTAATTTGCTCACTATATTGTGTAAGTTAAATAGTAATGTATAAATTTAAATAACAAATAAACAAAAGAATCAATATATTAAATAAATTATAACAATAGATAATGAATTTAATCTGTATCTTTACCACTCCTACCTGTTTTACTGTCTGAAAATCCCTTTTGGTTATAATTTTCTGATAAAAATTAAAATAATTTGTTAAAATTTGCAGATTTTTATGATTTAGCCCAAGGTCTTTATAGACAGCTAGTGAATACTTTGTTACTTTATGGCCTGTATTCTAAATTGGTATTACCAATTGACTAAATCCCGGCTAAACGAGGTTAATTGAATGAGGTCGATCAACTGAAGGTTAGTCTGAATACTCTGTTAAACAGGGTAGAGGGGTATAGTTCACCATAAATTGTTCAAAGTAACACTTACTTACTGAATGGCTTACAGCAGATATGGCTTATAGCAAAATTCGCCAACCAAAATTATCAGATGTGATTGAGCAGCGTCTGGAAAACCTCATTCTCGAAGGCTCGTTGCGCCCCGGGGAAAAGTTGCCGCCTGAGCGTGAGCTGGCAAAGCAGTTCGAGGTATCACGTCCTTCATTGCGCGAAGCCATTCAAAAACTAGAAGCCAAAGGGTTTCTTTTCCGTCGTCAGGGTGGAGGAACTTTTGTACAGAATAATCTCTGGCAAAGTTTCAGTGACCCGCTAGCCCAACTTATTGCAGAGAATCAGGAATCACAGTTTGATCTCCTCGAAGCGCGTCATGCGCTGGAAGGTATCGCAGCTTATTATGCGGCGCTCAGAGGAACAGATGAAGATTTTAAACGCATTAAGGAAAGCCATCTCGCGATTCAGGAAGCACAGCAAAGCGGGGATATTGGTGCGGAATCTGATGCAGTTCTGCAATATCAACTTATTGTCACAGAAGCAGCACATAATGTGGTTTTGCTGCATTTACTGCGTTGTATGATCCCGATGCTGGAACAAAATATCCGGCGCAATTTCGAGTTCATTTATACCCGTAAAGAAATGCTGGCGGCAGTGAGTGACCATAGGGCAGCGATTTTTCACGCAATAATGGCGAAAGAACCGGAAAAAGCCCGTGAAGCTTCACATCGTCATTTGTCTTTCATTGAAGAAGTTTTATTGGATCTGACTCGTGAGCATACCCGTCGTGAACGCTCACTGAGACGGCTCCAACAACATCAGGAATAAGAGCCTATCCTCCGGGGCGTCATGGATTAAAACAACTCCCAAATGGGGTAGGTCCTAAATTGACTGTGCAGATCCTGGCTGCTGCGTCTGTACAGTCGTTATGCTCTTTTTGAAGAGTTTTAGCGGCAACATATAGCAGGGCCTATCTTCCGGTCATGACTGACTGAATGTCAAAGGGTATGACCAGAAGATAGGCTCCAAAACAACCATTAGAAATAGATAACAGATAAGGAACACACCATGTCAGATATTTTGAAAAATGACGTGGATCCGATCGAAACTCGCGACTGGTTACAGGCGATCGAATCGGTCATCCGTGAAGAAGGTGTTGAACGCGCTCAATTCCTGATTGATCAGGTTTTGAACGAAGCACGTAAAGGTGGTGTTAGTGTAGCAGCTGGTACTGCAAGCCGTGATTACATCAACACTATTCCGGTTGAGGATGAGCCGGCTTACCCTGGTAATCTGGATTTAGAACGCCGCATTCGTTCTGCAATTCGCTGGAATGCCATCATGACTGTTCTGCGTGCATCCAAGAAAGATTTGGAGCTGGGCGGTCACATGGCTTCATTCCAGTCTTCCGCTACTGTTTATGAAGTTTGTTTTAACCATTTCTTCCGCGCTCGTAATGATAATGATGGCGGCGACTTGGTTTACTTCCAGGGCCATATTTCTCCGGGCGTTTATGCTCGTGCATTCCTTGAAGGTCGTCTGACTGAAGAGCAGATGAACAACTTCCGTCAGGAAATCGGCGGTAACGGTCTGTCTTCTTATCCGCATCCTAAACTGATGCCTGACTTCTGGCAGTTCCCGACTGTTTCAATGGGTCTGGGCCCAATCTCTGCCATTTATCAGGCTAAGTTCCTGAAATATCTGGAAAACCGTGGTCTGAAAGATACGTCTAAACAAACCGTTTATGCTTTCCTGGGCGACGGTGAGATGGATGAGCCAGAATCCAAAGGTGCGATCACTATCGCAACCCGTGAAAAACTGGACAATCTGGTATTTATCATCAACTGTAACTTACAGCGTCTGGATGGCCCAGTAACCGGTAACGGTAAAATTGTTAATGAACTAGAAGGCATCTTCGCAGGCGCTGGCTGGCAGGTACTGAAAGTCCTGTGGGGCGAGCGTTGGGATGCACTGCTGCGTAAAGATACCAGCGGTAAACTGGTTCAGCTGATGAACGAAACTCTGGACGGCGACTATCAGACATTCAAGTCTAAAGATGGTGCTTATGTCCGTAAACACTTCTTCGGTCGTTACCCAGAAACTGCGGAATTGGTCAAAGATATGACTGATGACGAGATTTGGGCTCTGAACCGTGGTGGTCATGATCCTAAGAAAGTTTACGCTGCACTGAATAAAGCGCAGGAAACTAAAGGCCAACCAACTGTAATCCTGGCTCAGACCGTTAAAGGTTACGGCATGGGTGATACCGCTGAAGGTAAAAACATTGCTCACCAGGTTAAGAAAATGAACATGGAAGGCGTTCGCCAGTTCCGTGATCGTTTCAATGTGCCTGCATCTGATGAGCAAGTTGAAAACCTGCAATACGTGACTTTCGACAAAGACTCAGAAGAAGCTAAATATCTGCATGAGCGTCGTAATGCACTGGGTGGTTACCTGCCAAGCCGTCGTGTTAACTTCGACGACAAACTGGAGATCCCAGCACTGGAAGAGTTCAACTCTCTGCTGGAAGAACAATCCAAAGAAATTTCTACCACTATCGCTTTCGTTCGTGCCCTGAACGTAATGCTGAAGAACAAGTCTATCAAAGATCGTCTGGTTCCAATCATTGCTGACGAAGCACGTACTTTCGGTATGGAAGGTCTGTTCCGTCAGATCGGTATCTATAGCCCGAATGGTCAGCAGTATACTCCGCAGGACCGTGAGCAGGTTGCATACTATAAAGAAGACGCTAAAGGTCAGATCCTGCAGGAAGGTATCAACGAACTGGGTGCAGCATCATCTTGGCTGGCGGCTGCAACTTCTTACAGCACCAATAACCTGCCGATGATCCCGTTCTACATCTACTACTCCATGTTCGGATTCCAGCGTATCGGTGATCTGTGCTGGGCTGCTGGCGATCAGCAGGCTCGTGGCTTCCTGGTTGGTGGTACTTCCGGTCGTACGACTCTGAATGGTGAAGGTCTGCAACACGAAGATGGTCACAGCCATATTCAGTCTCTGACTATTCCTAACTGTATCTCTTATGATCCAGCGTTTGCTTATGAAGTAGCTGTTATCATGCATGATGGTCTGGAGCGTATGTATGGTGAGAAGCAAGAGAATATCTACTACTACATCACCACTCTGAACGAAAACTACCATATGCCAGCAATGCCGGAAGGTGCTGAAGAAGGTATCCGTAAAGGTATCTATAAACTGGAAAGCATGGAAGGCGCGAAAGGTAAAGTTCAGTTGCTGGGCTCTGGTTCTATCCTGCGTCACGTTCGTGAAGCAGCTAAGATCCTGTCTGACGAGTACGGTGTTGCTTCTGACGTTTATAGCGTAACTTCCTTCACTGAACTGGCTCGTGATGGTCAGGATTGTGAGCGTTGGAACATGCTGCACCCATCAGAAGAACCACGCGTTCCTTATATCGCTCAGATCATGAACGAAGCACCAGCAGTTGCTTCTACCGATTACATGAAGCTGTTTGCTGAGCAGGTTCGTAACTTTGTACCAGCAAGCGAATTCCGCGTACTGGGTACTGACGGCTTCGGTCGTTCTGACAGCCGTGAAAACCTGCGCCACCACTTTGAAGTTGATGCTTCTTACGTGGTTGTTGCTGCTCTGGGTGAATTGGCTAAACGTGGCGAAGTTGATGTGAAAGTGGTTGAAGAAGCCATCAAGAAATACAGCATCAACCCAGAAAAAGTTAACCCACGTCTGGCATAAGAGGTAAAGATTAATGTCTATCGAAATTAACGTGCCTGATATTGGTGCAGATGAAGTTGAAGTTACCGAGATTCTGGTGAAAGTTGGTGACACAGTAGAAGTAGAACAGTCACTGATCACTGTTGAAGGTGACAAGGCTTCTATGGAAGTTCCTTCTCCACAGGCGGGTGTGGTTAAAGAGATCAAAGTTACAGTTGGTGACAAAGTTGAAACCGGCAAACTGATTATGATCTTTGAATCCGCAACTGGTGCAGCAGAAGCAGCACCTGTACAGCAGGAAGCGGCTCCGGCAGCAGCGCCTGTTGCAGCTGAAAGCAAAGAAGTTGCTGTACCGGATATCGGTGGTGATGAAGTTGAAGTTACCGAAATCATGGTAAAAGTGGGTGATACCATCACTGAAGAGCAATCGCTGCTGACTGTTGAGGGTGACAAGGCTTCCATGGAAGTGCCTGCGCCATTCTCAGGTACTGTGAAAGAGATCAAAATCGCGGTTGGCGATAAAGTAAAAACTGGTTCTCTGATCATGGTATTTGAAGTTGCAGGTTCTGGTGCAGCGCCAGCTCCGGCAGCAGCTTCTGCTCCGGCAGCAGCGCCTGCGGCATCTGCAGCAAAAGAAGTTAATGTACCGGATATCGGTGGTGATGAAGTTGAAGTTACCGAAATCATGGTAAAAGTGGGTGACACCATTGCTGAAGAGCAGTCACTGATCACTGTTGAAGGTGACAAGGCTTCCATGGAAGTACCTGCGCCATTTGCAGGTACTGTGAAAGAGATCAAAATCGCGGTTGGCGATAAAGTAAAAACCGGTTCTCTGATCATGGTATTTGAAGTTGCAGGCTCAGCACCTGTGGCAGCACCTGCAGCGGCTCCGGCTCCTGCGGCTGCACCAGCGAAAGCAGCACCAGCTCCGGCCGCGGCTAAGCCAGCAGAAGGCAAAAATGAGTTTGCAGAAAATGACGCTTACGTTCATGCAACTCCGGTTATCCGCCGTCTGGCTCGTGAATTCGGTGTAAACCTGGCTAAAGTTAAAGGTACTGGTCGTAAAGGTCGTATCCTGCGCGAAGACGTTCAGGCTTACGTGAAAGATGCGATCAAGCGTGCTGAAGCTGCACCTGCGGCTGCGGGTGGTGGCTTGCCTGGTATGCTGCCTTGGCCGAAAGTTGATTTCAGCAAGTTTGGTGAAATCGAAGAAGTTGAAATGAGCCGTATCCAGAAAATCTCCGGTGCAAACCTGAGCCGTAACTGGGTAATGATCCCTCATGTTAACCTGTTCGATGAAGCGGATATAACTGAAGTTGAAGAATTCCGTAAACAGCAAAACAAAGAAGCAGAGAAGAAACAGCTGGGCGTGAAAATCACTCCGCTGGTATTCGTCATGAAAGCGGCTGCAAAAGCACTGGAAGCAATGCCTCGCTTTAACAGCTCTATCTCTGAAGATGGCCAAAAGCTGATCCTGAAAAAATACGTCAACATCGGTATTGCGGTTGATACGCCTAACGGCCTGGTTGTTCCTGTATTCAAAGATGTTAACAAAAAAGGCATCATGGAACTGTCAAGAGAACTGGCTGAAGTATCCAAGAAAGCTCGTGCTGGTAAGCTGACTGCTTCCGACATGCAGGGCGGCTGCTTCACGATCTCCAGCTTGGGTGGTATCGGTACAACCGGCTTTGCACCAATCGTGAACGCGCCAGAAGTGGCTATTATGGGTCTGTCCCGTTCTTCTATGAAGCCGGTCTGGAATGGCAAGGAATTCGTTCCTCGTCTGATCCTGCCAATGTCTCTGTCTTTCGACCACCGTGTGATCGATGGAGCTGATGGTGCTCGTTTCATCACTTATATTAATCAGTTGATGAGCGACATTCGCCGTCTGGTGATGTAATGCAAAGGCCGGTGAATAGCCGGCCTAATAATTACGACAGTGATGGAAATTTTAGACTTGTATCTGACAGGTTGAGATTTCCGTCACGTTAACGCGCTTTTCAGGTTATTTACAATTCTGTAAACTGCTCGCGGTGTGTACGTCCCGGTGGAATATGGTTTTTTTTCGTCTGACCCGCCGGACAAACAATTAAGAGGTCATGATGAGTACTGAAATTAAAGCCCAGGTAGTGGTGCTTGGAGCAGGCCCAGCAGGGTATTCTGCTGCTTTTCGTTGTGCAGACTTAGGTTTGGATACCGTTCTGGTTGAGCGCTACTCTACTCTGGGTGGTGTTTGTCTTAACGTTGGTTGTATCCCATCTAAAGCATTGCTTCACGTTGCTAAAGTCATTGAAGAAGCAAAAGCGCTGGCACAACACGGTATCGTGTTTGGTGAGCCACAAACTGATATCGATAAAATCCGTCTCTGGAAAGAAAAAGTTATTTCCCAGTTGACAGGTGGTCTGGGTGGCATGGCTAAGGGCCGTAAAGTTAACGTTGTTAACGGTGTTGGTAAATTCACAGGTGCTAACACTCTGGTAGTTGAAGGCGAAAATGGCGCAACAACGATTAATTTTGATAATGCCATTATTGCAGCGGGTTCACGCCCAATTCAGCTGCCATTCATTCCGCATGATGACCCTCGCGTATGGGATTCTACTGATGCACTGGAGCTGAAAACAGTTCCGGGACGCATGCTGGTTATGGGCGGCGGTATCATCGGTCTGGAAATGGGCACTGTTTATCACGCTCTGGGTTCTCAGATTGACGTGGTTGAAATGTTCGATCAGGTTATCCCTGCTGCGGACAAAGACGTTGTTAAAGTATTCACTAAACGTGTCAGCAAGAAATTCAACCTGATGCTGGAAACCAAAGTGACTGCTGTAGAAGCCAAAGAAGATGGTATCTACGTGACAATGGAAGGTAAAAAAGCACCGGCAGAACCTCAGCGCTATGACGCGGTTCTGGTTGCTATCGGCCGTGTACCAAACGGTAAACTGATCGATGCTGGTCAGGCAGGTGTTGCTGTTGATGAGCGTGGCTTTATCAATGTTGATAAGCAAATGCGTACTAACGTACCTCATATCTTCGCTATCGGTGATATCGTTGGTCAACCAATGCTGGCACACAAAGGTGTTCATGAAGGCCATGTTGCTGCCGAAGTTATTTCCGGTAAGAAACATTATTTCGATCCAAAAGTGATCCCATCCATTGCTTATACTGAGCCAGAAGTTGCGTGGGTTGGTCTGACTGAGAAAGAAGCGAAAGAGAAAGGCATCAGTTACGAAACTGCAACTTTCCCATGGGCTGCTTCCGGTCGTGCAATTGCATCTGATTGTTCAGATGGTATGACTAAACTGATTTTCGATAAAGAAAGCAACCGTATTATCGGTGGTGCTATTGTTGGTACTAACGGCGGCGAACTGCTGGGTGAAATCGGTCTGGCTATCGAGATGGGTTGTGATGCAGAAGATATCGCTCTGACTGTTCACGCTCACCCGACTCTGTACGAATCAATCGGTATGGCTGCTGAAATGTACGAAGGCAGCATCACTGACTTGCCAAACCCTAAGGCAAAGAAAAAGAAATAATGCATTAGATTTTGCGTTATTTCTGCAGTGAATATAGGCGGCTTCTATTGTAGAAGCCGTTTGTTATTTATTTTTTCGCTAATTGGCTCTTGCATGGAGAGTCTTGCCGTTTTCTCACTTAATTATTTTCATAAATAAAGATAAGAGGTTTTCAGGACAAAACATCAACAAATAGTATTTAAATCCTAAATACACACTTCATGCACCTCTATCCAGAACTTTACTGCACTCCAATGTTGATTTTATGTGAATGAATTAACATGCCATTCAAATTTTGGTATTCTAATTGCCCGAAGCTCGGCATAATTTTGATGTTATGTGAGCAAATCCTCTGACCTGGCATCCCTAATGGTCATTTCATGGTGATCGTTACCGGGTGCAGACAGCCGGGCATATAAAAGACAATGAGAGCGAGGAGTTAGTCGTGCTAGAAGAATACCGCAGGCACGTAGCCGAACGTGCAGAGCAAGGCATCGTCCCTAAGCCATTAGACGCAGCTCAAGCAGCCGCGCTGGTCGAATTACTGAAGAACCCACCTCAAGGTGAAGAAGATTTCCTGCTAGATCTGTTGACTAACCGAGTCCCCCCCGGTGTTGATGAAGCTGCTTATGTAAAAGCTGGCTTTCTTGCTGCAATCTCGAAGAGTGAAACCACTTCACCACTTATTACACCGGAAAAAGCGATTGAATTATTGGGAACCATGCAGGGTGGGTACAATATCCATGCTCTGATTGACGCTCTCGATAATGAAAAACTGGCACCTATTGCCGCTAAGGCTCTGTCTCACACTTTACTGATGTTCGACAGTTTCTATGATGTGGAAGAAAAAGCGAAAGCAGGTAATCCACATGCCAAACAAATTATCCAGTCATGGGCTGATGCAGAATGGTTCCTGCAACGCCCGGCACTGGCTGAAAAAATTACTGTTACGGTCTTCAAAGTCACTGGTGAAACTAATACAGATGACCTTTCCCCTGCACCAGATGCGTGGTCACGCCCCGACATTCCATTACATGCGTTAGCTATGCTGAAAAATGCCCGTGAAGGTATCGTGCCTGATCAGGCTGGCGTTGTTGGTCCAATCAAGCAAATTGAAGCACTCAATGAAAAAGGCCATCCTCTGGCTTATGTAGGGGATGTTGTGGGAACCGGTTCTTCCCGTAAATCTGCTACAAACTCCGTTTTGTGGTTTATGGGGGAAGATATCCCGTTTGTGCCTAATAAACGTGGTGGCGGTGTTGTATTGGGTGGGAAAATTGCTCCAATATTCTTCAACACAATGGAAGATGCTGGTGCATTGCCGGTTGAAGTTGATGTATCCCGACTGAATATGGGGGATGTGATTGACATCTATCCATATAAAGGTGAGATCCGCCTTCATGATACCAATGAAGTATTGTCAACTTTTGAACTGAAAACAGATGTACTGATTGATGAAGTACGTGCCGGAGGCCGAATTCCATTAATTATCGGTCGTGGCCTGACAACCAAAGCCCGTGAATCTTTAGGGTTGCCATACAGTGATGTTTTCCGTCAGGCGAAAGCGATTGAGAAAAGTAACCGGGGTTTCACACTGGCACAGAAAATGGTTGGCCGTGCCTGTGGTACTAGCGGGATCCGTCCGGGAGAATATTGTGAACCGAAGATGACCTCTGTTGGTTCACAGGATACAACCGGGCCAATGACCCGTGATGAGTTGAAAGATTTGGCCTGTCTGGGCTTCTCAGCGGATCTGGTCATGCAGTCGTTCTGCCATACTGCGGCTTATCCAAAACCTGTGGATGTGACGACCCATCATACATTACCTGACTTCATCATGAACCGTGGTGGCGTATCTCTGCGCCCGGGTGATGGCATTATTCACTCATGGCTGAACCGTATGTTACTGCCGGATACCGTAGGTACAGGCGGTGACTCTCACACCCGTTTCCCTATTGGTATTTCTTTCCCAGCGGGTTCTGGTTTGGTCGCATTTGCGGCGGCAACGGGAGTTATGCCGTTGGACATGCCGGAATCTGTATTAGTGCGTTTTAAAGGGAAAATGCAACCGGGTATCACTTTGCGTGATCTGGTTCATGCCATTCCTTACTATGCGATTCAGCAAGGTTTATTAACCGTAGAGAAAAAAGGTAAGAAAAATATTTTCTCCGGTCGTATTCTGGAAATTGAAGGTTTGCCAGAACTCAAAGTTGAGCAGGCATTTGAACTGGCAGATGCATCTGCCGAACGTTCTGCGGCGGGCTGTACGATAAAACTGGATAAGTCACCGATTATTGAATACCTGCAATCCAACATTGTTCTGTTGAAATGGATGATTGCAGAAGGTTACGGCGATCGCCGGACGCTGGAACGCCGTATTATTGGTATGGAAAACTGGTTGAAAGATCCTCAGTTACTGGAGGCGGATGCAGATGCAGAATATGCCGCAGTAATTGAAATTGATCTGGCTGAGATCAAAGAACCTATTTTGTGTGCACCTAATGATCCGGATGATGCCCGCCTGTTATCTGATGTTGCTAACAGCAAAATTGATGAAGTGTTTATCGGCTCCTGTATGACAAACATTGGTCACTTCCGTGCTGCCGGTAAGTTACTCGATCAGCATAAAGGCCAGTTACCTACTCGTCTTTGGGTTGCTCCTCCAACTAAAATGGATGCTGCTCAGTTGACCGAAGAAGGTTATTACAGTGTCTTTGGTAAGAGTGGGGCACGCATCGAAATTCCGGGCTGTTCATTGTGTATGGGTAATCAGGCTCGGGTTGCTGATGGTGCTACGGTGGTTTCTACTTCCACACGTAACTTCCCGAACCGTTTAGGTGCAGGAGCTAATGTTTATCTTGCATCTGCGGAACTGGCGGCTGTTGCTTCATTATTAGGTCGTCTGCCAACGCCTGAAGAGTATCTGCAATTCATGGAGAGAGTTGATGAAACCGCGGCGGATACTTACCGCTACCTCAATTTTGATCAGTTGAACGAGTATACTGAAAAAGCGGATGATGTTATCTTCCAAACTGCCGTGTAAAAAAAGTATATTGCTGAATGAATAAGGGAGGCGCATGCCTCCCTTTTTTGTGCCTGATTTTTGCGGCAGATTTTGTGTCAGTTTGTGGGCTGGCTCTGAGGTGGGAGCATCGGAAATGTTTAAAATCCGGATGTGATTGAGATAAGTAAAATGTGGAGGTATGTGATGGAATATGAATTTATGCAGGATATCACTGGTCAGGTTACAGCGCGCTTTTCAATGGATCATGAAGCTATTGGTCATTGGCTTAATGAGGAGGTGAAAGACGATTTGAGCATATTAGATAAGATAACCTCAGCGCTGATAGAAATAAAAGGCAGTGTACGCCAGTGGCAGTTGAACGGTCATGAATACACACTGTTAATGAATGAAGAAGAAATCATGATAAGAGCCAATCAACTCCAGTTTGATACTGAAGAGATGGAAGAGGGAATGAGTTACTACGATAACGAAAGTCTGGCATTTTGCGGTACAGATGATTTTATCGATATGCTGGCAAATTATAGAGACTTTGTTTTGCAAAAAAATAAAGGGTAAGTGGTTATGTTCAATCCATGGCCGCTTTCTGCCATAATTTCTATTCCATCGCTTTCGTGTTCATGTAGATAGGTTCCAACAAAAAAAGGTAGGCTTTTATGGAAGAGATCAATCTGTCCGGTGAGATAGATAAAGCAACACATTGGCTGGTCAATAATCAAGAAATACTGATCCAGTATGCAATGAATATCGTATTTGCCATTTTAATTCTGATAGTCGGTTTGTCCATTGCCAAGCTGGCATGTAAGGCAGTGAAACGCGTTATGTCGTTACGTGGTGTTGATACGACTATTTCTGACTTTTTATCAGCCATAATTCGTTATGCCATTATCGCGTTTACTATCATTGCCGTTCTCGGAAGGTTAGGGATCCAGACTGCATCTGTCATTGCGGTTATTGGTGCTGCCGGTTTAGCTGTTGGTCTGGCATTACAGGGTTCATTATCAAATTTTGCCGCAGGTGTGTTGCTGGTTGTTTTCCGCCCGCTTCGTGTTGGTGAGTATGTCATCATTGGGTCAGTGGAAGGGACTGTTGTACAGGTGCAGATTTTCTCCACAACATTGCGTACGGCGGATGATCGCATCATTGTTATCCCTAATGGAAAGATTATTACAAATAATATAATCAATACCAGCCGTGAACCAAACCGCCGTACTCAGATTATGGTCGGTGTGGCATATGACGCAGATATTGATGAAGTTAAGAAAGTATTGGGTGATGTTATTCAAGCGGATAACCGTATTCAGCATGACAAAGGTGTAACTATTCGTTTGCATGAAATGGCACCTTCATCACTTAATTTTATTGTACGTGTATGGACAACCAATGGTGATGCCTGGAGTGTCTATTGGGATCTGATGGAAAACTTCAAGCGAGCTTTAGATAAACATAAGATTGGTATTCCTTTCCCACAAATGGATGTTTATCTTCATCAGCAGCAGATTGCTTTGCAGAAGAACACGGACAATTAACTAAAACTTTTTATGTAAGAAATAATTGATGGGAGAAATACTTGGTGTGAGAAACAGATACACTCACACCAAGTCAGAATTTACTTCAACGGTATTTAAATTTTTAATCAGAGAAGTCGGTGTTGTTTACTTCATAGGTACGGCTTCAAATACAAGCATTTCCAGCGGTTTTAGTGTCACGGTGACAGCTTTGGTATAGTTTTCCGGTACAGTGGAGTTGTTGCCGTATACGGGGATTAGTCTGAAATGCGAGGTTTCTCCTCGCGGGATTTCGAAGTCTTTTGCCATATCCAGATAATATGTCTGTGCTTTATCTGACGGATTGCGGAGACCGAGAATTGCTTTACGTTTATTCCATGATGCCCAGCCGTAAATTTTCAGCGCATGGGGATCGCCGCCTATCCAGTGGCTATCTATCAGTACATCTGAATTGCTCCGTGACCACTTAGCCGCTTTCGCCAGCGTATCCCATTTGGCCTTATTCAGCATAGACGGTGTAATATATAGCTCTTGTAGCTGTGAGCCGGTGGCGAAGTAGCTCCAGACCTGATCGGCGAAATCGCCATCCGTTTGTACCTTCTCCAGCCCATCATAGGCGTTTTTCGCGCTGACGATGCCGTGGTACATCAATGAATTAAGCGGTAATAACGGACTCTTTTTCACAATCGAGCGATAAGTTTCTGCATCACGATAAGTGACCCACTTCTGAGCTGGTGAACCTTTACCGTCTAAATTGATATCAGAACCCTGACGCCAGATAGAATCAGCGTAGAACAGCCAGGAAGGGCTGGCAGTGGTGCCGGTTGTCAGGTTGATAAACAGATCCTTGTTAGCTGCTCGCATATTATTAATGAGGGCAATTGAAGCATCGAAATCGGAAGCAAACGGGCTACCTTTAATATGCGAATTGGCGTTACCCATACCGTCCAGCTTGAAGGAAGTAATGTGTTCATTTTTGATGAGGTTGAGCACTTGGGCGTTAAAGCTTTTGAAATAATTTGGACCGGAGAGAGCGAGCATTCCATTAGCTGTTTCAAAACCATACTCTTTGGCATGTGAGACGCGGATTTGGCCTGATTCACCATAGCCGCCCCATGGGGAAAGCCACAAACCTATTGAACTGTGCAGGCTGGTTGCCTTGTTTCTAACGGTATCGAAATGACTGAAAGCTGGGCTAAACAGCCATCTGCCAGTGAGGTCATCCCAGCCATCATCCAGTAGAAAGGCATCAAGCTTCACTCCACGTCCGATAATGAATTCTTTATTCCACTCATCTATCCGTTTCAATACATCTTGTTCGGTGTAGGCGGAGCCAAAACCTATATCCATCCAGCTATTGTAGTGTAGATAGGGTTTATATGGACGTGGGCGCAGTGTGTTGATCAGTTGGTTAACACTGCGGCGAAGTTGATTGGTTTCCGAAAAGGTGCCAAGGAAGATAGTGTAGCTGAGCGGAATTTTAGGCTGGATAGCCATTTTCAGCTCGACGTTCAGGCTACTGCTTGCTTTATGGACATTGGTGTTAACAAAAGGTTTTTTGGGCAGAATAACAAATGGGTTGGCAATGATTGGTGAACTGTTGATTTCGCCATCAATATAAGGTGTCGGAGATTGCTGCTTAGTTGTCGGGAAGAAGGTGATGTTAGTAATTTCTCTGGGTTTACCTACCGCAGTGATAGTGTAATTAATGCTGGCATATTTCTTTTTCAGCATGCTCAGTACGACGGTGACGTTAAAATCCTTGTGGGAATAATCAATCTTAATTGTGTTATCCAGTTGTTCTACATGTTTAATTTTAAAATCAGAGGAATGAATCACATCTTGATTTGGCAGCGTTAGAAAAAAGAGTTCCTGTGATGTGATCTGGCGGTGGAACGGTTTATCCTGAATCGTAACTACAGACTTCGGTTCTTCAAACGAGATCTTAATATTATCGTTAGTCAGGACATAATTTGCGGCAAAAGCGCTATTCGAAATAAGCAGACTAAGTAATGAAATTTTTGTGATATTTTTCATAGGATGGCTCTTTATTTTTATTTAGAAAAGGAAAACATTTCGGTAATTAAAATAAGAATAAAAAGTGAAAAAATATTTTTTAGCTTGGTAGCTGTGTTCATGTTCAAATAAAAATAAACTGGGAGGAGGAAGTGTCTCTATCCCTCCTTATCAAGGGCTATATGTAGCATGGTGTACTTCAACCGCCCGTCACATGCGGAAGGAAATAATCAGGCGGACTGCTTACTTGCTTAGTGCTTTATTAATTTTATTAATGATGAATAAGAATAATTAATTTTTACTAATGAATGTATTTACTTAATATGCAGATAGACCTTATTTTATTGAATAATTATTAGGAATTTCTGCATGTTTTCGACGTTAATTCAGGGCTTTTTTCTTAGTGCTGCAATGATCATCCCACTTGGGCCACAAAATGTTTTTGTGATGCAGCAAGGCAGTAAAAAACAATTTCATCTGATGAGTGCCGCATTATGTGCCATCAGTGACATTATTCTGATTATGGCTGGGATCTTTGGAGGAAGTGCTCTACTTGGGCAATCTACTTTTCTGTTACAGGCGGTGACATGGGGAGGCGTTGCATTCCTCTTATGGTATGGATGGGGGGCTTTTCGGGCCGCATTATCTGCGGATTTTTCACTGTCCAATAAAGATGTGGTTGTTCAAAGCCGCTGGCGGATTATTGTGACATTATTTGCAGTAACTTGGCTAAATCCTCATGTTTATCTGGATACCTTTATTGTATTAGGTAGCATTGGAGGTGGATTATCAGCTGAGTTGAGACCGTGGTTTACCATCGGTGCAGTGACTGCCTCTATCAGTTGGTTTTTCGCATTGGCGATACTCGCCGCGTGGTTTTCTCCAATCCTTAATCAACCTCGTTCTCAACGCATCATTAATCTGTTTGTGGGATGCGTAATGTGGTATATCGCATGGAATTTATTGAAGCAGGGATTACAGATTTTTAATTAACTGAAACAATTCTTTATAATTTAAACAATTCTTTATAAATAGTGTGCTAATGTTTCTGAAAATTGCTTGTCTTACTGTCTATTGGGATCTTCTAGCCTATTAGACTGTTACAGGTTATTAGAGTCTGACCAAAATGCTTATTTATTTGCTGTATATCCAGTTTTTTTCGAGTTAACAGTGGCTTGAAAGAGGGTGGGTATATCCGAAAGGAGGTTTTAGTGAAACGTAACTCACTGATATTTGCTGTTATGCTGGCTGTAGGCAGTATGTCAGTTTCAGCGGCGGAATTACCATCTGTCCCACATATATCTACTTCTGGTAGTGCGACAATCAAAGCAGCTCCGGATATGGCAACTCTGATGATTCATGTCAAAGTGAGCCAGAAAAGCGCGACCGAGGCCAAGCATAAAGTTGATGCACGTGTCGCCAAGTATTTTGATTTTTTGAAGGCGAGTGGTATCGATAAAAAGGATATTAATGCGGCCAATATCCGGACCCAGCCAGAATATCAATATGATCAGAAAAATGGTAAATCAACCATTATAGGGTATAGCGCATCTCGCTCAGTTGAAGTCAAAGTACACAAATTGGATCAACTGAATCCGCTGCTGGATGGTGCTTTGAAAGCAGGACTGAATGAAATTAATTCAGTGCAATTCAGTGTTGCTGATCCTCAGCTATATCGTAATGAAGCCAGACAGAAAGCGATCACAAATGCGATTCAACAGGCAACTGAACTGGCAAAAGGCTTTAACAGTAAGTTAGGTGCTGTATATAGTGTCACTTATCGTCCCCCTGAAGCTGTACCTTATCCAATGAACAGACTGCAATTAAGGACTACTCAGATGGCAGCTGCGCCAGCAGGGGATTCAGCAGATGAAACTTATGAACCACAAAGCATAGAGTTTTCTGATCACGTTGATGCAGTTTTTGAATTACAGCGTTAATTAATTTCATCTTCCTGACGTAACATCTGGCGCCCAAGTTTTAACAGGGCGTCAGTAACTTTTCTCATTGCACTGCTTTCTGGGGCAAACCGGTGCCAGTAAAGCATACGGCGCTGGTACAGCCCGGGTGTTAAATCAACTAATTCACCTGCTTTTAGTTCTCTGTCAATTTGTAAATGAGGGATCATACAGCATGTCGTGCCTTGTTTTGCTAATTGAACAAAGGCTTCAGATGAGTTAACGATATGGCAGGGCACACTACCCGGCGATAAATCAAAATACTGTTGTAAAAAGGCCTGATGCATATCATCCAGATGATCAAATGCAACCGCTGGTGCTTTCAATAATGCAGAGCGTGTCACTCCATTAGGGAAAAAGCGATCGGCAAATTTAGGAGAAGCGACGAAGAGATAATCGAGAGCGCCTAATTTATCCACCAGACAGCTTGGCAGTGGTTGTGACTGAATACTGATGGCACCGACAACTTCCCCGCGTCTCAGGCTTTCCTGTGTCCGGGTTTCATCTTCTACCTGAATATTGAGTCTGATGGGTAAATCAGAAAGCACCGGATGGAGTGCGGGTAAAAGCCAGGTAGCCAGACTATCTGCATTGACAGCAAGAGAAAGTAGCAGGGGAGTTTCATTGCCATTCTCATCACCGAGCCATTGTGCTTCGAGTAATTCCACTTGATGTAATAACGCCAGCAATTTTTGTCCCTGCTCTGTAGGACGGGGCGGAACAGTACGCACTAAGAGTGGTTGACCAAATAAATTTTCTAATTGCTTGATGCGCTGGGATACGGCGGATTGAGTAATACAAAGCTTTTGGGCTGCACGTTCGAAGCCGCGTTCGCGGATCACGGCGTCTAACGCCTGTAAGGATCGGTAATCAGGACGTTTCATTGAAAATCAGGCTCTCCGTTTGTCATTAACTCTTCGATTATTCTGGAATGGTATTTATTCTAGAATGATATTGTGTGCCCAAAATATTTTTCGGTCTAGGTAGCACTATGCCATATTTTTTCACAGGGTAAGATAAAATATTGTTTATACTGGCGGCTGGATTTTTCTTGTAATTGATTATAGGCATTGATTGATATGACACAGGATGAACTGAAAAAAGCGGTAGGCTGGGCAGCGCTGGAATATGTTAAACCGGGAACAGTTGTGGGAGTAGGCACCGGTTCAACGGCATCTCATTTTATTGATGCTCTGGGAACAATGAAAGATCAAATCGAAGGTGCGGTATCCAGCTCGGAAGCATCAACTGAGAAATTGAAGAGTCTTGGTATCCCTGTGTTTGACTGTAATGAGGTTGACTCTCTAGACATTTATGTTGACGGAGCTGACGAAATTAATGCTCAAATGCAGATGATTAAAGGTGGTGGTGCGGCACTGACCAGAGAGAAGATCATTGCTGCGGTAGCAAAAAAATTCATTTGTATTATTGATGAATCCAAACAGGTTGACGTGTTGGGTAAATTCCCGTTACCTGTGGAAGTTATTCCGATGGCTTGTTCTTATGTTGCCCGTGAGCTGGTAAAACTCGGAGGAACGCCGGTTTATCGTCAGAATGTTATCACTGATAATGGTAACGTTATTTTAGATGTTCACAATCTTACCATTCTGAATCCTATCGAGTTAGAAAATAAAATTAATGCTATTGCAGGAGTAGTAACGGTAGGCCTGTTTGCGAATCGTGGCGCAAATGTCGTGCTGGTTGGCAGTTCCAACGGAGTGAAAACGATTACAGAGTAACCGCTTGCGAAGGGCAGAATATTCTGCCCTTAAAAAATTTTCTGACTTTTTCAAAAAATAAAATTCAGATATATATATTGTATTATTGATTAAATCTTCCTCAAAATTCTAATTTTACCTTGTAACGAAACCCTTTACTTTGTGTAACAACTTTTTTACTGTTTCTTATGCTGTTTTACAGGCAAACGATTATATTGCTGTTGACGTTTTTTTTGTTATTTTAGTGAAATCTATCGGCATTATGAAAGTTAGTACAACTAGGGCGGGTAAATGGTTAAGGTATCTTTAGAAAAGGAAAAAATTAAGTTTCTGCTGCTGGAAGGTGTTCATCAAAGCACAGTCGACAATCTGCGGGCAGCAGGGTACAGCAATATTGAATATCATAAAGGGGCATTAGAGCCGGAAGAGCTGAAAGAAGCTATCCGTGATGCCAAATTTGTTGGGATCCGTTCCCGTACTCAGTTAACTGAAGAAATTTTTGCGGCGGCGGAAAAACTGGTGGCAGTCGGATGTTTCTGCATCGGTACTAATCAGGTTGATCTGAACGCCGCAGCAAAACGCGGTATTCCCGTATTCAACGCCCCATTCTCTAATACGCGCTCAGTGGCTGAAATGGTATTAGGGCAGCTGTTGCTGCTGTTACGCCGGGTTCCTGAAGCTAATGCAAAGGCTCACAAAGGCATATGGAATAAACAGGCTGCGGGCTGCTATGAAGCACGTGGTAAAAAACTGGGCATTATTGGTTACGGTCATATCGGCTCACAGCTAAGTGTTTTGGCTGAAAGTATCGGCCTGAATGTTTATTTCTATGATTTGGAACACAAACTACCACTGGGCAACGCTCAGCAGGTTCATCACTTATCTGAATTGCTAAATATGAGTGATGTTATCAGTCTGCATGTTCCTGAAACTCATTCAACTAAAAACATGATTGGCGCGGCAGAATTAGAACTGATGAAACCGGGTTCGATTTTGATCAATGCATCACGTGGTACTGTGATCGATATTCCTGCACTGACTGAAGCGTTGGAAATCGGGCATCTTTCTGGTGCTGCGATTGATGTCTTCCCTGAAGAGCCAGCAACAAACAGCGAACCTTTTGTCTCACCGCTAATCAAATTTGACAACGTATTGCTGACACCTCATATCGGTGGTTCTACGCAAGAAGCACAACAGAACATCGGTTATGAAGTTGCAGGTAAACTGGTTAAATATTCTGATAATGGTTCTACATTATCCGCAGTAAACTTTCCGGAAGTTTCATTGCCTCTGCATGCGAAGGATACCAATCGATTATTGCATATCCACGAAAATCGCCCGGGTATCTTAACCAGCATTAACCAGGTTTTCACCGATCAGGAAATCAATATCGAGGCACAATATCTGCGTACTGAAGGCGATATGGGTTATGTTGTTATCGATATTATGACGCAAAATCCGGCTCAGGCGGAATTAGTCCTGCAACAGCTAAAAGCTTTGCCTGGTACTATTCGATCCCGTATGCTTTACTAACTTAAATGATATAAGGGCTATAATAATAGCCCTTATGCATTGAAATTTAATAATAAATAATTTTCAGCGGTTATACCCAGCGCCATGTTTTTTCTGGAGTGATTATTTCGGGTAAAGGAATATCCCAACTTGCGCTGGGTAATGAGTCAACCAGTTGAAAATTATGTGCTAACCCAATCGGATAAAAGTTTTGCTGTTGCCATCTGGCAAGCGTCCTGTCGTAGAACCCTCCGCCCATCCCTAAGCGCTGCCCGCTACGATCAAAAGCAACGAGCGGAATAAACATAATATCCAGCTCAGAAACAGGTAAAACCTGCCGGATATCCAGTGGTGGTTCTTCTATCCTGAATTGATTCCGGATGAGAGGAGTGTCAGGCTGATAACGAAGAAACAGCAAATGATTCCGACTGAAAGGGTGTAATACTGGCAAATAGACCTGTTTGTTTTGTTGCCAGAGTTGCTGAATCAACGGGCGTGTATCGAGTTCACCGTCAAAAGAGAGATACAAGGCAATTTTTTTTGCTTGCAGGATTTTAGGGTGTTCCATAACCCGTTCAGCTGCCTGTAGGGCGAATCGCAATTGTTGTTCAGGGGAGAGATTTTTACGTAGTTGACGAATGTCTTGTCTGATGCTTTTTCGAAGAGAGAAAAAGGAATCTGATTGCATAGTACCTGCCTATTAAAGTAGTGCAGAAAAGGATACAAAACAGATAGATAGGGTTCTCCAAGATGCCGCTGCAGGTGGTAACCCTTGAACCCTTGGTTCAAGGTGAACATGGTGTCGCCCCTATTAGGCTTCTTGGACTAGCCAAGCATGCTCACAAGAAACGGAGCACCACATTCTATCAGATATGAAATATCGGCTCAGGGGACATCCCCGCTCACGAACACCTCAGAGAAATTTTTTATTACTTTAAACTAATTAGCCAGGAATCTTCAATCAGAACCTACCCATTTAGTCTTAAGTAATATCATGTGGCCTATTGTATGGAACTAAATGGAGAAAGCAACTGCTTATGTTCATCTATCGTAACTACTGCCTGATTTCTAAACAAGGATAAGCCTACTGACGATATAAAGCTGGCTAATTTCGGACTTTTGTTACTTTGCCCTAACTTTTGTTACCTTGCTCTAACAGTGCCTGCTCAATCGTCTGCTGAAGCATTTTAATTTTTTGTTCCATATTATAGGCGTAATCACGGGTTTTCATTTTTTCCTGTGCCAACTCGTGACAGATATTCAGCGCCACAATAAAAACCAGTTGCTCAGTGTTAGTCACTCTGGTGCGTTCTTTGAGGTTATGCAAACGCTGATCAAGTTCATCCGCAGCAGCCTGCAATGCTTCTATCTGCTCTGGTGGACAATTGACACGTAATGACCGCCCAAAAATCTGAATATCTACTGGTTGTGCAGACATGACACCTTCCTGATTTATTACTGTGCCGATACCTTAATTTTGACATACACCCTTTATACCCTTCGTCTTTCAAGTTGCCTCTTTGTTGGCTGTGCTCACTCACTCCGGTCACCGTTTTTATAAACATACGGTTAGCTATGCTCCCGGGGATGAGTTCCCTTGCCGCCGCGATGCAACTCGAAATCCATTGGGTATATCTTTCCAGATTCCAGAGCGGTAGTAATCTGGAAAAATAAAGAGTGTAAAAACATATTCTGGTATAAAAGTAAGGCCGACACCAATCATTACCGTGCAATACCAAAAAACAACCTGATTATGTTGTCTGGTATAGCGACTCCCCTTGATGGTAGCATAGCATGAACTTATATCGCCAACGATGATCAATATACATGTCTATACAAAACTCATTACCTAATTATCAGTCATTTGATGAAATTTTGCATCAACAGTCCGTCGCTTTAACCGCCGCGGAAATGCACGGTTTAATCAGCGGGTTACTGTGTGGTGGAAATCACGACAGTAGCTGGCAGGCTCTTGTTCATGATCTTGCCAATGACGGTCTGGCATTTTCACAGATCCTCGCGCAGCCAATCAGAGAATTGTATGAAACAACCTTCGAGTTATTGGATGACAGTAATTTTCACTTTAATTTACTGCTTCCTGATGATGAAGAGGGTGTTTTTGCATGTGCCGATGCGTTGGCAGGTTGGGTAAACCACTTCTTGTTAGGGTTAGGCGTAGCTGATCCTAAGTTAACAGAAAGAAAAGAAATTCAGGAAGTTATTACGGATTTACGTAATATAGGGATGCTGGGATACGATGAAAGCGAAGATCAGGAAGAGTTAGCACAGGCACTGGAAGAAGTACTGGAATATGTTCGTGTTGCAGTGCAACTCTGCTACATCGCACTGGCGACACCTAAAAAAGCAGGCAATACCAAAAACGAAAAACCAACGCTGCATTGATTGGTGATTAATTAATAATAATGAGATTGCAGGAGAGGGTATGACCAAACAAGAATATTTGTCCCGTCGTCAGGTATTATTGTCGAAAATGGCACCGGCCAGTGCGGCCATTATTTTTGCAGCCCCGCATGCGACACGCAATTCAGATAGTGAATATCCTTATCGTCAACATAGTGATTTTCTTTATTTGACTGGATTTAATGAACCAGAGTCTGTTCTTATTCTGATCAAAAGTGATGAAACTCATAATCACAGTGTGTTGTTTAACCGAGTGCGTGATTTGACGGCGGAAATCTGGTTTGGTCGCCGGCTCGGGCAAGAAGCTGCGCCGGAAAAACTGGGCGTTGATCGCGCTTTACCTTTTGATGCTCTTGACGAGCAACTTTACCTACTGCTGAACGGGCTGGACGTGGTTTACCATGCGCAGGGCGAATTTGAATATGCGGACGAGATAGTATTCAGTGCTCTGGATAAATTACGCAAAAACAGCCGTCGTAATCTCACTGTGCCATCAATCATAGCTGACTGGCGCCCGTGGCTACATGAAATGCGTCTGTTTAAATCAGAAGCTGAATTGGAAATCATGCGTAAAGCGGGGAAAATCAGTGCGCAGGCTCATACCAGAGCGATGCAGCATTGCCGCCCGGATATGTTTGAATATCAGCTTGAAGCTGAAATTCATCATGAATTTACCTATCACGGCGCACGTTATCCTGCTTATAACACCATTGTTGGTTCTGGCGAAAATGCCTGCATTCTGCATTACACAGAAAATGATCGCTGCATGAAAGCTGGCGATTTGGTGCTTATCGATGCCGGTTGTGAATATAAAGGTTATGCGGGCGACATTACACGAACATTTCCGGTCAATGGTAAATTTACCCGTCCTCAGCGAGAAATTTATGACATTGTGCTGAAATCCATCAATGTCTCTCTGGAGCTTTATAAACCGGGTGCCAGCATGAGGGAAGTGACGGGGCAGGTTGTGCGTATCATGGTTGAAGAGTTGGTTAAGCTGGGCATTCTGCATGGCGAAGTCGAATATTTGATCGAGACCAATGCTTATCGTCAATTTTTCATGCATGGTTTAAGCCACTGGCTGGGTCTGGATGTTCACGATGTAGGGCATTATGGTGTTGATCGTGATCGTATTCTGGAACCGGGCATGGTACTGACGGTTGAACCGGGGCTGTATATTGCACCGGATGCTGATGTACCGCCGGAATATCGAGGAATTGGGATCCGTATTGAAGACGATATTTTGATTACAGAATCAGGTAATGAAAATTTAACCGAATATGTCGTTAAAGATCCTGATGAAATTGAAGCACTGATGTCACAGGCAAAATAGAGTTAGAGTCATACACCCGATGGATTTCAAACTGTATCGCAGCTAGGAGACAGTTTGAAAAACGAAGGGGAAAGTAATCAGGAAGTGATAATGAGCGTGATTATCGTAGGAGGAGGAATGGCCGGTGCAACACTGGCGCTTGCCATTTCTGCTTTAAGTCGGGGGCAGTTGCAGGTTTCTTTAATTGAAGCAGCAGAGCCGGCACAGGAACATCCGGGTTTTGATGCAAGGGCAATTGCCTTAGCTTATGGCACATGTCAGCGTTTAAACCAGATAGGCATCTGGTCTGCCCTGAAAGATTGTGTGACGCCAATTACTCACGTTCATGTCAGTGATCGCGGCCATAGCGGTTTTGTGAATATCCGAGCCGATGACTATAACATTCCGGCATTGGGCAATGTGATTGAATTGCACAATGCCGGAAGTCGTTTATTTGGTTTATTAAAACAGGCACCGAATATCCGGCTTTACTGTCCGGCGAAAGTGAGTTCTGTTGAGCGTTTCGACTCTTCTGTCTCCATTACTTTGGATAACGGTGAAAAACTGACGGGAAAACTGCTGGTAGCCGCAGACGGAAGCCAGTCCGCTGTGGCCAGTGCCTGTCATATTCCGTGGCAACGACAAGATTATGGTCAGGCGGCCATTATTGCCAATGTTCTGACATCTGAAAATCCTCAGGGACGGGCGTTTGAGCGGTTTACCAAGCATGGCCCGTTAGCATTGCTGCCAATGTCTGAAGGGCGCAGTTCACTGGTTTGGTGCCATCCATCGGAAAAACTATCGGAAATCAGTCAGTGGGAAGATAGCGAATTTCTTCAACAATTACAGAAAGCGTTTGGCTGGCGACTGGGTAAAATGTTGGCAACAGGCCAGCGACACAGTTATCCGTTGGCTTTATCCACTGCCGGGCAGCAGATTAGTCATCGTCTGGCACTGGTAGGTAACTCATCGCAAACGCTGCATCCGATTGCAGGGCAAGGTTTTAACCTAGGTATGCGTGATGTTATGGCGCTGGCTCAGGTGATTTCTGAAGCTGCGATTGAAGGGCTAGATATTGGTTCTTATAACGTTCTGGCTCGTTATCGGCAGCAACGGGATGTTGATCGAGAAGTAACAATTGGTATTACTGATGGATTGGTCAGGTTGTTTGCCAATGATTATTTTCCGTTGAAGGCCGGGAGAAATCTCGGACTGATGGCGATGGAAATGTTGCCATTGACGAAAGGAACACTGGCTCGCCAGACACTCGGGTGGGTCAAGCATCATTCAACGGCAGAGTAAGTCAGATTAAGAGGAAATAAAAACATGCAGTCATTTGATGTGGTGATCGCAGGAGGCGGAATGGTTGGCCTTGCGCTGGCCTGTGGTTTACAGGGTAGCGGCTTGCGTATCGCGATTGTTGAAGAACACCCGCCAACCGGTAAATTTCATACCAATGATGAGCATACGCTGCGTGTTTCTGCCATCAATGCTGCCAGTGAAAGATTATTAACTCATCTTGGCGTCTGGCAGAGGATACTGGCAATGCGCGCCAGCCCTTATCAGGGAATGGAAGTCTGGGATCTGGATAGTTTTGGGCGTATTCAGTTCAGTGCAGCAGAAAATGGTCTGAGTCACCTTGGGCATATCATCGAAAACCGAGTGATCAGGCAAGCGTTGTGGGAACAGGCTGAAAGTTTATCTGACATCACAGTGTACTCTCCTGTTTCGCTGAAAAATGTTGCATGGGGAGAAAATGAAGCCTTTATTACTCTGTCTGATGAAAGCATGCTGACTTCACGGTTGGTGGTTGGTGCAGATGGTGCTCACTCATGGTTGCGTCAGCATGCGGATATTCCACTGACATTCTGGGATTATGAACATCATGCACTGGTCGCTACCATTCATACAGCGGAACCCCATCAAAGCGTTGCCCGTCAGGTCTTCCACGGGAATGGCATTCTTGCTTTTCTGCCACTGTCTGATCCACATTTATGCTCTATTGTCTGGTCGCTACCCGCTGAAGCAGCAAAACAGCGCAAGGCAATGGATACTGAGTTATTCAACCGACAGTTGAGTGCTACCTTTGATATGCGTCTGGGGCAATGCAAGCTGGTTAGTGAGCGGCAAACCATTCCTTTGATGGGGCGTTATGCGCGTAATTTTGCGGCCCATCGGTTAGCTTTACTAGGGGATGCAGCACATACGATCCATCCGTTAGCCGGTCAGGGAGTCAATTTGGGGTTTATGGATGTAGCAGAGCTGATTGGTGAACTTAACCGACTGAATCAGGAGGGCAAAGATATCGGGCAATATCTCTATCTTGGCCGTTATGAGCGTCGTCGTAAACACAGTGCGGCTGTTATGTTGGCTGGTATGCAGGGTTTTCGCCAACTGTTTGATGGAAATAACCCTGTCAAAAAGCTGGTTCGTGATGTAGGGCTGGCTATGGCTGACCATTTACCCGGAGTAAAACCACAGTTACTCCGCCATGCAATGGGCCTTCATGATCTACCGGATTGGTTGATGACTCAGCCCCATTCAGTTGAAAAATTCTAATGCCGCCTTCAATTTGGGATTAGTTTTTTTTATATCAGGCTAAAGTGTATTCAGTCAAATTGCTTTGCGCTTTAGTCTGTTTCTAATAAAAAAAGTATATATTTTGTATTTTACTGCCAGTTTTTAGCGTCCTTCCACAATAAATTAGAAAAAAATCCTGCATGATAGTGAAGCATTTTTGAAGCTATCACTACAGTGTTAATAATTTATCCTATGGTTCATTTCCCTTTTCAGTGATAACTTCTAGTCCAAGGTATCGTTTGCGCTGTTAACCGTTTCTCTGCTTCATGATCCAATATTTGTCGGTTAATACGCCGTATTTACTCAGATCAAGAACATCTTCATGTCAAGAATGGAAAGAGGGAAATAATGTCAAAACACACCCCATTGTATGAGCAGCATCTGGCATGCGGAGCGCGCATGGTCGATTTTCATGGCTGGATGATGCCCCTTCACTACGGCTCACAAATCGACGAGCATCACTCGGTGCGCACTGACGCTGGTATGTTCGATGTTTCCCATATGACCATCGTGGACTTACACGGTACTGGCTGCCGTGATTTTCTCCGCTATCTTCTGGCAAATGATGTTGCCAAACTGACTGAAAAAGGTAAGGCACTCTATACCGGTATGCTGAATGCTTCCGGCGGCGTTATTGATGACCTGATTGTCTATTTTTTCACAAACGATTTTTATCGCATGGTTGTTAACTCAGCAACACGCGAGAAAGACTTAGCATGGATAAAACAGCATGCTGAAAAATATCCTGTTGAGATCACCGTGCGTGATGATTTGGCGCTCATTGCGGTGCAGGGCCCGAACGCACAATCTAAAGTTCAATCTTTGTTCAGTGATGAACAAAAACAAGCCATTACAGGTATGAAGCCATTTTTTTGTGTGCAGACCGGTGATTTATTTATTGCAACTACCGGTTATACCGGTGAGGCCGGATATGAAATAGCCATGCCTCAGGAACAGGCTGCTGATTTTTGGCAACAATTACTGAAAGAAGGCGTCAAACCGGCAGGATTGGGCGCGCGGGATACACTGCGTCTTGAAGCCGGAATGAACCTTTATGGTCAGGAAATGGATGAATCCATCTCTCCATTGGCAGCTAACATGGGATGGACAATCGCATGGGAGCCGGAATATCGCCAGTTTATTGGCCGCGAAGCCCTGTTAAAACAACGTGAAATCGGAACAGAACAACTAGTCGGATTAATCATGCGTGAGAAAGGTGTATTGCGCAGTGGGTTAACGGTTGGTTTTACAGATGAAACGGGTGCAACACATTTTGGTGCTATTACCAGTGGAACATTCTCCCCTACATTAGGATTCAGTATTGCCCTTGCACGGATACCGCGAGGGGTTGGAAAGCAGGCGGTTGTCCAGATCCGTAATCGTGAGATGCCAGTTCAGGTTGTGAAACCGGGCTTTGTGCGGATGGGTAAATCGCTTGTAGGATAATTTTGGTCGCAACATTTTAATTAATAAAAAAATAAGGAGATGGAACCGATGAGTCATGTACCCGTTGAATTAAAATATACCGAGTCACACGAGTGGGTTCGTTCTGAAGGAAACGGCGAATACACCGTGGGTATTACCGAACATGCCCAGCAGTTGTTGGGCGATATGGTGTTCATTGACTTACCTGAAATCGGAACGCAGGTAAATGTTGGTGATGATTGTGCTGTGGTTGAATCAGTTAAAGCTGCTTCTGATATTTACGCACCACTGAGTGGTGAAGTCATTGCTGTTAACCCGGCTCTGGAAGGTTCGCCAGAATTAGTAAACAGCGAGCCTTATTATGATGGCTGGTTGTTCCGCATCAAGGTGACTGATGAAAGTAAATTGTCCGACCTGCTTGATGCAGACGGTTATCGGGCATTACTGGAAGAAGAAGAGTAAGCATTTATCGCCCCGCACCACTGGAACTATACCGTGAGCGGGGCGTTTTTCATATGTGCCGTTTTTAGCTAGTTTCAGGAAATTATTATCAATGACCCAGACTCTAATCCAACTTGAAAATCAAGGTGAATTCATTCGTCGCCACATTGGTTCTTCTGCCGGACAGCAAAAAGAAATGTTGGCAATGGTAGATGCAAGCTCCCTTGACGATCTCACTAATAAAATTGTTCCCCGTGATATCGCACTGGCAGAACCACCAGCAGTAGGAGATGGTGCGACAGAACAACAAGCACTGGCTGAACTGAAGGCAATTGCAGGTCAGAACAAGCGTTACCAGTCTTATATTGGTATGGGATATGCTCCTTCAATTCTCCCACCAGTCATCCTGCGTAACCTGCTGGAAAACCCGGGTTGGTATACTGCATATACACCATACCAACCGGAAGTTTCTCAGGGGAGACTGGAAGCCCTGCTGAATTTTCAGCAAGTCACCATCGATCTAACCGGATTAGATCTCGCTTCAGCATCACTATTGGATGAAGCTACTGCGGCGGCGGAATCAATGGCAATGGCAAAACGTGTCAGCAAACTGAAAAATGCTGAGCGTTTCTTTGTTGCTGATGATATTCACCCGCAGACACTGGATGTGGTTCGTACACGAGCGGCGACATTTGGATTTGATGTCATTGTTGATAAAGCAGAAAAAGTCCTGGAACTGGAAGGCATCTTTGGTGTTCTGCTGCAACAGGTAGGTACTACCGGTGAAGTCCATGATTACAGTGATCTCATTACAAAACTGAAACAGCAAAAAATTATTGTCAGCGTTGCTGCTGATATCATGGCATTGGTCATGCTGACAGCACCGGGTAAGCAGGGTGCTGATATTGTCTTTGGATCAGCGCAGCGTTTTGGTGTTCCGATGGGTTACGGTGGCCCATATGCCGCGTTCTTTGCCTGCCGTGATGAATACAAACGTTCAATGCCTGGCCGAATTATTGGCGTTTCCCGTGATGCTGCCGGAAACCGGGCATTACGTATGGCGATGCAGACACGTGAGCAACATATTCGTCGTGAAAAGGCGAACTCCAATATTTGTACATCGCAGGTATTACTGGCAAATATTGCTGGTATGTATGCGGTTTATCATGGTGCCGAAGGTCTGAAAAGAATAGCAGAGCGTATTCACCGACTGACTGATATTTTAGCATCAGCTCTGCAAAAAGCGGGTTTAACCCTGCGCCACAATACGTGGTTCGATACATTGACGGTAGAGGTCACCGATAAGACACCAGTATTGACACGTGCTGAAAAAGCACACATCAATTTGCGTACAGATATTCTTGGTGCAATTGGTGTGTCATTAAGTGAAAAAACCAGTCGTGAAGATTTGATAACCTTGTTTCAGGTTTTAACTGGCACTGAAACGGTATTAGATGTTGATGCAATTGATCTTGAAATTTCAGAAGGCAGCCAGTCTGTTCCGGTTTCAATGTTGCGTAATGATGAAATTCTGATCCATGATAACTTCCGCCGTTATCACAGTGAAACAGATATGATGCGCTATCTGCACAGTCTGGAACGTAAAGATCTGGCATTGAACCAAGCAATGATCCCGTTGGGTTCATGCACAATGAAATTGAACGCAGCCGCCGAAATTATGCCAATCACATGGCCTGAATTTACGGATCTGCACCCTTTCTGCCCTCCAGAACAGGCACAGGGCTATCAGCAATTAATTAACCAGCTCTCCAACTGGCTGGTATTGCTGACGGGTTATGATGCCGTATCTATGCAGCCAAACTCAGGTGCTCAGGGAGAATATGCCGGTCTACTGGCTATTCGCCATTACTATGCCAGCCGTGGCGAGCAACACCGTCATATCTGCCTGATCCCAAGCTCTGCACATGGTACAAACCCGGCATCCGCACACATGGCTGGCATGACCGTGGTTGTGGTCGATTGTGATAAAGATGGCAATATCGATCTGACTGACCTGCGGGAAAAAGCCGAAAAACATCGTGATGAACTAGCTTGTATCATGGTGACTTACCCATCAACCCACGGTGTATACGAAGAAACAATTCGCCAAGTTTGTGACATCATTCACCAAAATGGCGGGCAGGTTTACCTTGATGGCGCAAATATGAACGCTCAGGTAGGGATCACTACGCCGGGCTTTATCGGTGCTGATGTCTCACACCTTAACCTGCATAAAACCTTCTGCATTCCACACGGTGGTGGCGGGCCGGGCATGGGGCCAATTGGTGTGAAAAAACATCTTGCACCGTTCCTTCCGGGGCACTCAGTGGTGGAAATGGATTCATTAACCTCGCAGGGAGCAGTATCCGCAGCGCCATTTGGTAGTGCGTCTATTCTGCCGATTAGCTGGATGTACATTCGTATGATGGGTGCAAAAGGTCTGAAACAGGCCAGTCAGGTTGCGATCCTGAATGCAAATTATATTGCTGCTCGTCTGAAAGGGGCTTATGACATCCTCTATACCGGTCGTGATGGTTATGTTGCTCACGAATGTATTCTGGATATTCGCCCATTGAAAGAAGAGTTCGGTATCAGTGAAATGGACATCGCCAAGCGCTTGATTGACTATGGTTTCCATGCACCAACTATGTCATTCCCTGTTGCGGGAACTCTGATGGTTGAGCCAACTGAATCTGAAAGCAAAATGGAAATTGATCGCTTCATTAATGCCATGCTGGCAATTCGTGAAGAAATCAACAAAGTAGCAAAAGGTGATTGGCCACTGGAAGATAACCCGCTGGTGAATGCACCGCACGTTCAGGCTGAGCTGGTTTCTGACTGGGAGCACGCGTATAGCCGTGAAGTTGCCGTTTTCCCAACCATAGAGACAAAAGAAAATAAATACTGGCCGACAGTAAAACGTCTGGACGATGTTTATGGTGACCGAAATCTGCATTGTTCCTGCGCCCCCATCGAAGATTATCGTTAATATCGATATAACTTTATTAAGTTAAAAAGATAAAAGCAGTATTGAGAGGAGTCTCATACTGCTTTTTTAGATTTACCTGATTTTAGATTTACAAGAAATAGTTTCACTCTTTTTCTAAGGCAATAACGTAATGCGAATTCATTTTGTTGTACATGAGTATTTTGAAGCACCGGGAGCATATGAAGACTGGGCTAAGGCGAGGGGATACCAAACCACATTTTCACGGGTTTATCTTGGGGAAAAGTTACCGGATTCACTGGATGATATTGATTTTCTGATAGTGATGGGTGGACCACAAAGCCCGGCAACTACACTCGCTGAGTGTCCACATTTTGATACGGCATCAGAGAAACAGCTTATTTTAAAATCCATTTCATCAAATAAAGCTGTTATTGGTGTTTGTCTTGGTGCGCAATTAATCGGCGCAGCACTGGGCGCAGGTTTTGAAAATAGCCCTGAAAAAGAAATTGGTAAGTATCCAATTATGCTCACTGAAGAGGGTTTGAAAAATAACAAATTTAGCCATTTTGGTGAAATGCTTGAAGTAGGGCATTGGCATGGTGACATGCCGGGTTTAACGCCAGATGCAAAAGTTATCGCTTTTAGTGAAGGTTGCCCCAGACAGATTATTGAATATCAACATCTGGTTTATGCTTTCCAGTGCCATATGGAGCTGACCACAGAGGTGGTTGAGCTACTTATCCAAAACTCAGAAAAAGAACTGAGTAAAGCGAATGAATATAAATTTGTTCAGACACCAGAAGTATTACGCACTCATGATTATAGTGAAATGAATAATAAATTATTTGTTTTTCTCGATAAGCTGACTGAACAATATCTAATGATGAATTCATACAGATAAAAAGCATCGCTTATAAAATTGCACCGCATATTACGGTGCAATTGAAGCATTTAATTATTTGTTATAATAAACAATTACTCTTTTAACCAGCCTTTCTCTCTTGCTGCTTCTAACTGTGGCAGTAAATATTTCCAGAATTCAGGATAACTCTCAGAAATGAAACTGAGTAAATTAAAGGCTTGCTCAAAACAAATACCGTTTTCCACCCAGCTTTGACCGTTGTTATGCAGGTTCATCAACACCGGCATAACTCTGTCGAGCATTTTAGCAAAGCATGCTTCCGGTGTTTCTCCGTCTTCGTATTCGTGCCAGAGTGCCAGAAAATGATCTCTTTGTGATTCCGGCAGTAAACCGAAAATACGTTTAGCAGCCTGTACTTCTTGCTCGTGAATGGCTTCACGGGCTGCCAAGTCAAACGCGATAACATCCCCTGCATCGATTTCGACAATATCGTGGATCAGAGCCATCTGAATGACACGGCTGATATTTACATTGCCGGCATAGGGAGCAAAACTGATAACTGCCAGTGCAAAGTGCCAGCTATGCTCCGCAGAGTTTTCATGACGTTCATTATTCAGGATCTTTGTTTTGCGGTATACATTTTTTAACTTGTCCAGTTCCATGATAAAGGAAATGACATCGGTAAATGGCCCAAAATCAACAGCGGTTACAGTTTTTGACATAAAAGACCTCAATTATTATTTTTCTTCCAATGAATAGGGTAATGCCTGTATAGAAAGGGAGGAGTGTTCATCCTCACGGACGCGGAATACGCTGCCTGCCTCCATATCATTATTCATGACGACTTGTATCCAGACTGAATCATCGACCAATCTGGCTGAAGCGAGAACTGTACCGGTCCTGCGCCATGTATCACCTAACTGCCACTCCAAATCATCACCAGCCACAGGCAGGCAAGAAGCGTTACCAGCCAGCCAATACATGGCTCGCTTATTAGCTCCGCGATATTTAGCCCGGGCTACCATTTCCTGACCGGTATAACACCCTTTCTGGAAATTGATACTGCCTTCAAGAGCCTGAAGATTGGTGGCCTGCGGAATAAATTGCGCACTGTTAGCGTCATCAATAACAGGGAACCCCGCTTCAATTTCCAGCGCCAGCCATTGTGGGCTATTGTTCATCTGTGCCTGAAATTTCTCTACTAACGTTTCGGTTAATTGAGTTGCGGTTGCACTATCTGTTATGAGAAGAAAGCGTTCTGTTGGAAGAGAGAAGTGGAGAAGGGTTGTGGTTTCATGCTGGATAACGGCTGTTTCTGTATCAGGCAGTACTGGAAAAAATGTTGCCAGTGTTTCCCTGCTTCCTGAACCTGCGATACCAAGTAAGATACTTTCTTCATCTTTGGCGAAGGTGACTTTAGAAAATACAGCATATTTCTTCAATTCAGCCAGTTGAGTATCCAATATGGAACGACGTCCGATATAGGCAAAACCTTCTCCGCGATGAAACAGCCGCAGATTACTCCACATCTTGCCTTTGGCATCACAGTGTGCGCATAACACATGCTGATTTGCATCCAGAGAATGAATATCCGCAGTTACCTGACCTTGCAGATATTTTTCGGCATCAGCTCCGATTGCGGTCACTATTGCCCAATCATCAAGGGAAATTAACGTGAGTGGGAGCGTTGCGGAAGGCGATGGGGATTGTGCAGAAAACGGAATTTGGTAAGCCATAACAGCTCCTGCCATAAGCTATCTGAGAAATAACGTTAATGGTAAAAGAGATGAAGCCCAATGCAAAGGGGTTATTCCGGTTATTTTTCTGTTGAATGTTTATTGTTAACCTGTTGCGAAGCCTCTCGCATATTGTAGATATAAAACAGAATCCAGGGCTGTAAATAGTGAAAAACAGTATGGAATCGCTGATAATTATGCCTGAATGTAAAATTTTGCAATCGTGATCATTTTTGTAATAACGGTAAACTTGTTAACCTTTCACTCTATTCTTACAACCGTTGTTTTTGCAGAGGCAACAGTAATTTCTTGTGGTAGAGGTTCTTTGCAGCAATCGAGTAAAAGCTTTACCGCACCAATGGCACGAATGAAAATAATCAAGAGGCTTTTTAAACATGGATATTAACAATAAAGCGCGTATTCACTGGGCATGTCGTCGTGGAATGCGTGAGCTGGATATTTCTATCATGCCATTTTTTGAATATGAATATGATTCTTTAAGTGACGATGAAAAGCATATTTTTGTTCGTTTGCTGGAATGTCCGGATCCTGATCTGTTCAACTGGCTGATGAATCATGGTCGTCCGGAAGATGAAGCGCTTTTCGGTATGGTGCAATTGATCCAAAGCAGAAATCAGGCTCGTGGCCCTGTGGAACAGTAAACTGAGGTTATCCCGCCAGACGCGATGGTTCTCTTCCTGTGTACATGGAATGATTGCGCTGGCTGCTTTATTCGCACCGTGGTCTGCTAAAAACCTTTATTTCGGGTTTTCAGTGTTTGCTATCCCAATCCTTGCCATGATTATGGTGAGTTGGGTACGAAGTCAGAAAAATATTCAACAGTGTCAGGGGCAATTGATACTGTTGAAGGGCAATAAAGTACATTGGCAAAATGCAAGGTGGGAAATGACTCAGCCGCCGTGGTTTAGCCGCTATGGAATGATGCTTTCACTGCGCGCGCTTGAGCAACCGAAAGGCTTTCATCATAAGCCCGCAATTCGTCTATGGGTGGCATCAGACAGTATGCCACCGCAAATGTGGCGCTATCTCAACCAGCTGATGCGTCAATATCCCGATACATAACCAATAAAGAATAACTAATCTTATGTCCGGTGGACTTCGTATATTAAAATAGCGCTTCCATCTCTGCTAATATCTGCATACACCACTGACTCAGACGTTCATCGGTTTCTTCAAACTGGTTCACATCATCCAGAGCAAGGCCGACAAACTGTTTGCCATCATCAGTCAGTGGTTTTGGGCTGGTGAATTCATAGCCTTCAGTTGGCCAGAAACCAATAAACTGTGCGCCAGTAGGCAGCAGATGGTGATACAGCATTCCCAGCGCATCCAGAAACCATTCACTATAATCAATTTGATCACCCATACCATACATAGCAACAATTTTGCCTGATAAATCCAGTGATGGAAGTTGATCCCAAATAGCCAGCCAGTCTTCCTGTATTTCACCGAAATCCCATGTAGGCATACCGAGAATTAAGACAGAATACTCTTCCATCAATTGAGGGTCACAATCTTTGACGTTATGCAGATCAATCAGATCTTCACCAAGAATATCGCGTATTTTTTCTGCTACCATTTCAGTGTAGCAAGTGGTAGAACCGTAAAATAGACCAATTTTCATCATTAATTATCAGTGAATTTTTAATATCAGAAGAGGCATTGTAACAGAAGAATTGCTTTTTCAGGCATAATAGCTGACCGGAAAGCACGGATACAAAGGAGGGCTTGTGCCAAAAAAACATGACTTATCAAAAAATGATGTACCGGAACAAAGCCCGTTACCTGATCCTCTGATAGAGCAATTTTTGGATGCGATCTGGCTGGAAAAGGATCTGGCAGAGAATACACTTGCTTCTTATCGGCTGGATTTACAGTGTCTGAATAACTGGTTAGTTCAAGGGGGCTATGATTTACTTTCTGTTCAGTCTATTGAATTACAATCATTTTTGGCTGAGCGGGTAGATGGCGGTTATAAAGCCAGTAGTTCAGCGCGTTTGTTAAGTGCAATGCGCAGATTATTTCAGTATCTTTATCGTGAAAACATTCGGGCGGATGATCCTACTGTATTTTTATCTGCCCCTAAATTACCTAAGCGCTTGCCGAAAGATTTAAGCGAAAAACAGGTTGAAAATTTGCTGAATACGCCTTCGAGTGACCAACCGATAGAGTTACGGGATAAGGCAATGCTTGAAGTGCTTTATGCTTGTGGTTTACGGGTATCCGAATTAGTCGGGCTGACATTATCAGATGTGAGTTTGCGTCAGGGAGTTGTCAGAATAGTGGGGAAAGGGAACAAAGAAAGGTTAGTTCCTCTGGGGGAAGAAGCACTGTACTGGCTGGAACAATATCTTGAATATGGACGTCCGTGGCTGCTGAATGGCATAGTATCCGATGTATTTTTTCCCAGTAAACGTGGGACACAGATGACGCGCCAGACCTTCTGGCACCGGATCAAGCATTATGCAGTATTGGCTGGCATTGATTCGGAACGTTTATCTCCCCACGTTTTACGTCATGCTTTTGCAACACATTTAATTAATCATGGCGCTGACTTACGGGTTGTGCAGATGTTACTGGGTCACAGTGATCTCTCCACAACGCAAATTTATACTCATGTGGCAACTGAGCGTCTCAAAGTGCTGCACCAACAACATCATCCTCGCGGATAACTCATTTATAAATAGCGGCTCAACGGACGTTATTTGTGGAGAAATTGCGAAGCAGGATGAAAAAGGAACAAAAAATGAAAAAGATTGCGTTTTGTCTTTCCTTAATACTTACTGCTTTTACCGGTAATGCATTTGCTGATAATAGTATGATTAATCAGTCATTATCAAATATGGGCCTCAAAGCAGAAAGTATTAGCCCATCAGGGATTGCTGGTGTAAGTAGTGTTTTAACTCAGCATGGAACGATTTATCTATCCAACGATGGTCATTATATGTTTCAGGGCCCGCTTTACGACATCAGCAGCAAAATTCCAAAGCAAATTGTCAATAAATCACTGGTGGAAAAACTGGAAGCCCTGAAAGGTCAGATGATTATTTATAAAGCACCGAAAGAAAAATATGTCGTCACGGTGTTTACAGATATCACTTGTGGTTACTGCCGTAAGCTGCATGAAAATATGAAGGAATATAACGACGAAGGAATTACGGTCCGTTATCTGGCATTCCCGCGTCACGGTCTGGAACACCAGTCAGCTAAAGATATGCAATCAATCTGGTGCAGTGCGAAAGCTAACAAAGCACTGGATGCTGCTTTCAAAGGGGATAAAATTTCACCTATTGAGAGCTGTAAAAAGGATATCGCTAAGCATTACGAGCTGGGTTTACAGTTTGGCATCAATGGAACACCGGCAATTGTACTCAAAGACGGTACTCTGATTAGTGGTTTTTTACCGCCAAAAGATTTAGCTAAGGCATTGGCACAGCATGGTGAATAATCACTAGAGTATCTTGCTGTAAGCAAATAATACGCGGTGAATTAAACTCAGTAATCATTAAAATCCAGTGATGAATTAATCCAGTGAATAGAAAAACACAGCTCCGCCGCCGTCCAGCGGCGGATGATAGTCTCCTTCCTGATAGTATCCATCCACTATTACGCCGTCTTTATGTCACACGAGGCATACGTCAGGCTGATGAGTTAGAACGCGGTGCTAAAGGATTACTCAATTATCAGTCCCTCAGTGGTATAGACAGGGCTGTTTCTCTGCTTGTTGAAGCATTACAGCAACGTTGGCGCATTGTTATTGTTGGTGATTTTGATGCTGACGGCGCGACCAGTACCGCATTAAGCATTCGGGCATTACGTGCAATGGGGTATCGGGATCTGGATTACTTTGTGCCTAATCGCTTTGAAGATGGCTATGGCTTGAGTGTGCAGGTTGTAAACGATGTTGTGAAAAGAGGCGCAGATCTGATCATCACCGTGGATAATGGGATCTCTTCCCATGATGGTGTCATGGTTGCCCATCAGCACGGGCTTAAAGTGATCGTTACAGATCACCATTTGCCGGGAGAAACGTTGCCAACCGCAGATGCCATTGTTAACCCGAATCTGACGGATTGCTCCTTCCCTTCAAAAGCGCTGGCAGGTGTCGGTGTCGCTTTTTATCTGATGTCAGCTCTCAGGGCCGAATTACGTAAAATATCGTGGTTTGAACAACAGGGTATTCCTTTGCCCAATCTGGCGGAACTGCTTGATCTGGTTGCTCTGGGAACAGTAGCTGATGTTGTTCCGCTTGATACCAATAATCGCATTTTGGTGTATCAGGGATTGAATCGGATCCGTGCCGGGCGCTGTTGTGCCGGTATCCGGGCATTGCTGGAAATTTCTAAACGGGAAGCAGCAAAATTATCAGCCAGTGATTTGGGATTTTCCCTTGGGCCACGGTTAAATGCCGCAGGACGGCTGGATGATATGTCCGTTGGGGTCACGCTGTTATTAACTGACAATATGGCTCAGGCCCGGCAGATTGCCTGTGAACTGGATGGCCTGAACCAGACACGGTGCGAAATCGAGCAAGGAATGCAGCAGGAAGCCTTGCAAATTTGTGACCAGATTGAGCGCACTCATACCGAATTACCTTATGGGCTGGCTATTTATCATCCAGAGTGGCATCAGGGAGTAGTCGGCATTCTGGCATCTCGCATCAAAGAACGCTTTCATCGGCCAGTGATTGCTTTTGCTCCGGCGGGTGATGGCACACTGAAAGGTTCAGGCCGTTCAATCAATGGGCTGCATATGCGCGATGCTCTTGAGCGCCTTGATACTTTATATCCCGGATTAATGCTGAAATTTGGTGGTCATGCAATGGCTGCCGGATTATCGTTAGAGCAGGATAAATTTGAATTGTTTCAGCGCCATTTCTCTGCCTTGGTCGCTGAGTGGCTGGATATAGCACAGCTAGAAGGCGTTGTCTGGAGCGATGGTGAGCTGACGCTGGGAGAACTATCACTGGAGATCGCAGAGGTTCTTCGGGATGGTGGCCCTTGGGGGCAGGCATTTTCTGAGCCGGTATTTGACGGAAAATTCAGGCTGTTGCAACAGCGGATTGTGGGTGAAAAGCATCTGAAAGTCATGATTGAGCCATTAAACGGAGGGCCAATGCTGGATGGTATTGCTTTTAACATTGACACCAAGTACTGGCCTGATAATAGCGTCAAAACGGTTGAATTGGCTTATAAACTGGATATTAATGAGTTTCGTGGTAATCGTGATGTTCAGCTTTTGATCCAGCACATCTGGCCCTGTTAAATAAGCCAGAGTGATTGCTCGGATTACATCGCCGAAATGATAAGACAAAACCTGAATCCATTGCCACATAATCAGGTTTGATTATGTGGCAAATCAATTGAAATGCTATAAACCCTGTGTCAGATCCGTTACAATGCACGGTTCGACAATCTCTATGGTCATCTTTCTATAAAAACCATCGTTTTTATAAACCACAACGTATAAGACACGAAATATGTTTGAAATTAATCCGGTAAAAAACCAGATTCAGAACCTGTCTGAGCGGACAGCAGTTCTGAGGGGGTATCTTTGACTATGATGCCAAGAAAGAACGTTTAGAAGAAGTTAATGCTGAATTAGAGCAGCCTGATGTCTGGAATGAGCCGGAGCGGGCACAGGCGTTAGGCAAAGAACGTTCATCATTGGAAGGCATCGTTGAAACGATTGATCAGCTTGAACAGGGACTGGAAGATGTGAGCGGCTTGCTGGAGCTGGCCGTTGAAGCTGATGATGAAGAGACTTTCAATGAAGCAATAGCTGAATTGGAACAACTGGAAGAAAAACTGGGTCAGCTTGAATTCCGCCGTATGTTCTCAGGCGAGTATGACAACGCGAACTGTTATCTGGATCTACAGGCTGGCTCTGGTGGTACAGAAGCACAGGACTGGGCTAGCATGCTGATGCGTATGTATCTGCGCTGGGCCGATTCCAAGGGTTTCAAGACTGAAATTATCGAAGAATCTGATGGTGATGTAGCCGGTTTGAAATCCGCTACCATCAAAATCATCGGTGAGTATGCTTACGGCTGGCTGCGTACTGAAACAGGTGTACATCGCTTGGTACGTAAAAGCCCGTTTGATTCCGGCGGTCGTCGCCATACATCATTCAGCTCTGCCTTTATTTACCCTGAAGTTGATGATGACATTGATATTGAAATTAATCCTGCTGATTTGCGTATTGATGTATATCGTGCTTCTGGTGCTGGTGGTCAGCATGTCAACAAAACCGAATCTGCGGTGCGCATTACCCACGAACCGACAGGCATTGTCACTCAGTGTCAGAATGATCGTTCTCAGCATAAAAACAAAGATCAGGCGATGAAACAGTTGAAAGCCAAACTGTATGAGCTGGAAATGCAAAAGAAAAATGCTGATAAACAGGTAATGGAAGAGAACAAATCGGATATCGGCTGGGGTAGCCAAATCCGCTCTTACGTTTTAGATGATTCCCGCATTAAAGACCTGCGTACAGGTGTTGAAACCCGTAATACGCAATCGGTGCTGGATGGTGATTTGGACAAATTCATTGAAGCAAGCTTAAAAGCTGGCCTATGAGGAACTAAAATGTCGCAACAACAGCAGGGGGCTGAGCAGGCTCCTGACTTAAATAACGAACTGAAAACACGCCGTGAGAAACTGGTTACACTGCGTAGTAACGGTATCGCATTCCCGAATGATTTTCGTCGTGAAAATATTTCTGAAGATCTGCATGCAAAATACGATGATAAGACGCAGGAAGAGCTGGAAGCACTGAATGTTGAAGTCACTGTTGCTGGTCGTATGATGACCCGCCGTATCATGGGCAAGGCCTCTTTTGCGACCTTGCAGGATATGGGCGGTCGTATTCAGATCTACGTTTCTCGTGATGATCTGCCGGAAGGCATCTATAACGAGCAGTTCAAAAAATGGGATTTGGGTGACATTTTAGGCGCACGCGGTAAGTTGTTTAAAACCAAAACGGGTGAGCTTTCTATCCACTGTAGTGAGTTGCGTCTGCTGACTAAGGCATTGCGTCCATTGCCGGATAAATTCCACGGCCTAGCGGATCAGGAAACGCGTTATCGTCAGCGTTATCTGGATCTGATCTCCAATGATGAATCGCGCAAGACATTCCAGATCCGTTCCCGCGTTATGGCTGCACTGCGTAATTTCATGGTCAGTAAAGACTTCATGGAAGTCGAAACGCCAATGATGCAGGCTATCCCGGGTGGGGCGAGTGCACGTCCATTCACTACTCACCACAATGCGCTGGATATCGACATGTATCTGCGTATTGCACCAGAGCTTTATCTGAAACGCCTGGTGGTTGGTGGTTTTGAACGCGTGTTTGAAATCAACCGCAACTTCCGTAACGAAGGTATTTCTCCACGTCATAACCCAGAGTTCACCATGATGGAACTCTACATGGCTTATGCGGATTATCAGGATCTGATCGTTCTGACTGAAGAACTGTTCCGTACCTTGACTCAGGATGTACTGGGAACGACTTTGGTCAAATACGGCGAACAAGAGTTCGATTTTGGCAAACCTTTCGTCAAAATGACCATGAAAGAAGCAATCTGCAAATATCGCCCGGAAACCAACATGGCAGATCTGGATGATATGGATAAAGCAGTGGTTATCGCTGAATCTATTGGTATTGAAGTTGATAAAAGCTGGGGATTGGGTCGTATTCAGTGCGAAATTTTTGAAGAGACCGCAGAAAGCCACTTAATCCAGCCAACATTCATTACTGAATATCCGGCAGAAGTTTCTCCGTTGGCACGTCGTAATGATGATAATCCATTCATTACTGATCGTTTTGAATTCTTCATTGGCGGACGTGAAATTGGTAACGGTTTCTCCGAGCTGAACGATGCAGAAGATCAGGCTGAACGTTTTGCTGAGCAGGTTCGTCAGAAAGACGAAGGTGACGACGAAGCGATGTTCTACGATGATGACTACGTCACTGCATTGGAACACGGCATGCCACCAACAGCAGGTCTGGGCATCGGTATCGATCGTATGGTGATGCTGTTCACTGACAGCCATACCATCCGTGACGTGATCCTGTTCCCGGCTATGCGTCCGAATAAATAATCATTTTTGATTAAAACCTATAATACGCCCTGCACATATAACTGAGTAGGGCGTATTTTTATCCAATAAGATAAATTGATGTAGTTGAATGAAAAATTGAACCGCCTTTAATTGATAAGCAGTTGCTGATATTCGGTAAGAGGTATATATTTGGCTGCGTCATATCGCTAATGCGGGTGTAGCTCAATGGTAGAGCAGAGGCTTCCCAAGCCTACGACGAGGGTTCGATTCCCTTCACTCGCTCCAAGTTAACATCTCTCACCGTCTGTAAAAGTCTACTAACCCCAGTAAAATCAAGCGTTACACACTGATATGACTCTCGCTTAGTCTAGTGTCGTCTTCCTAAATCTAAATCTATACGAAATTGTGTATAGTAATATGTATAGGATATTCTCATTTCTACGGAGCTATACACAATGCCACTGACTGATATTGAAATACGGCGCTCTAAGCCGAAAGAAAAGCCCTATACATTGAATGACGGAAATGGATTATCGATACTTATAGAACCAAATGGAGCAAAAGGTTGGCGTTTTCGTTATCGGTTTGGTGGAAAACCCAAAATGATCTCTTTTGGTATATATCCGATAGTGTCTCTCGCTGAAGCCAGAACAAAACGCGATGAGGCACGAAAATTAGTTGCTGGCGGTATTAATCCCAGCGATGTACGAAAATCAGAGAAAATATCAGCGGCTAATTTGATAGAAAACACCTTTGAAAATATAACGCGTGAATGGTACGAAAAACGAAAAGACCGATGATCAGCTTCTTATTTAGTAGAAATGATGGAAACATTTGAAAAAGATGTTTTCCCCTACATAGGTAACAGACCTATTGCTGAAATTAAGCCAATGGAACTTATGGCTGTTTTATCTCTATTGAATGATCGGGGAGCGACTGAAAAACTTAGAAAAGTTCGTCAACGCTGTGGAGAAGTATGGCGCTATGCAATAGTCACAGGGCGAGCTGAATATAATCCTGCACCTGATTTAGTCTCAGCTTTTGTTCCACACAAAAAAGAACATTATCCATTTTTACTTGTTGATGAATTGCCACAGTTCTACAAAGTATTAAATACTTATACAGGTAGTTTCATTGTAAAGATGGGAATGCGATTACAAATTATAACAGGCGTGCACCCCGGTGAATTACGCAAGGCTGAATGGTCAGAGATTGATTTTCATAAAGCTCAATGGGAAATATCTGCTGAAAAAATGAAAATGCGTCGTCCTCATATTGTCCCATTATCAACTCAGGCGATTGATATTTTAGAACAGCTAAAACCAATTACAGGCCAAGGAACATATGTTTTTCCGGGTAGGATAAAACAATCCCAGCCAATGAGTGAAATGGCATTAAATGTATTAATCAGACGCATTGGTTATATGGGGCGAGCAACGGGACATGGTTTCCACCATACCATGAGCACAATTTTACATGAACAAGGATACCCGTCTGAGTGGATTGAAACACAACTTGCTCACGTTGATAAGAACAGCATTCGAGGCACATATAACCATGCTCAATATCTGGATGGTCGCAGGGAGATGCTTCAATGGTACGCCGACTATATGGAAGCATTAGAACGAGGTGAAAATGTGATACATGGCAAATTTGGTAAACGTGCGTAACTGGATAAATAGACAGGATAAATCGACTTTAGTAGACTATCCAAGATGTTAAAGAATAAAGCTATGCCTAGGCTGATCACCGAAAACCCGTACACCTCTACGAACTGGCATAGCTCCTGCTAATAGAGGGCGTGAGGTGACGTGTGGATATTAAATCGGTTGATTTTGATTTAATTTATTATCATACAAGGGAAATTCTTCGGTTTTACCGGGATATAAGATTGTGCATGTTAGCTTCTCGCACAGTAAGCAGCGATTCCATTGATGATAAAATGGAATCAGCAAAAAAATGTGAGAAGATTTTAGAAAAGTTTGCATTTGATATGAAAATTAATGAATCAAATAAGATTATTAATGATTTCATATCCACAATATCTATTAATAGAGCACTTGAATTGCTTGGCGTAGAATATAACTCCAATGTAAATTTTTACGAGTATAGTCTTTCTTTTTTATCCAATGAACTATCTAAAAAGAGATATTTTGATAGCTACGAATTTAAGCAAATTAATGATATAAGATTATTATGTTTAATAGTGCTGCGTTTCGCTGCATCCTTGGCAGGATTTGATTTAACTGGTTATCTTGGAAGGAAAATAGCTTTTTTAGAAGAATATAAAGAAAAACTTGAAGAAGTATTAAAACTAAATACACATTGGATTTTATCCTCAGATACTGATGAGGATTATCATAACATTATCAATGGAAGCAGTAACTTAAATCCTATTGTCATAGAATCCAAAATAAACACACTTAAAAATGAATTAATAACCAAAAGAGATGATGAAACAAAAAGAGAAAGAATCCTTCTTTCTGAAATTGCAAAATCTCTATTGCTCTATAAAAAAATAACATTGCAAGGGTATTAACACTAATGTCAGCATCACCCATTTTAAATAATTATATTGACCAAGAACAATATCTAGAATTGTAAAAAAGACAAAGGAGAGTAAGGAGAAAGAGGATAACTCTTTAATTTATTACAACGAAATTATAAATGTGAATAAAAATAAAATAAAAGAGTTAGAGATATCACAGCGTTACTTTACACGCACCTATAAGAGAGGAGGGCAATATGTAAACCCGCTTTCTAGTAGAAGAAACTTATTGATACATAAATTTAAGTATGAGCTGGAAAACTTATAAAGGACAAAAACAGGAAGAAAATAACCTACTTTTGTCATGGCTCTATACTTTCTTATGGGACGAGTTATTAACATGACATATTAATGAATATATTCAAATTAATGTGTCATTCCTTGTTCAAGCAAATTAGCATAGCATGTCCTGAAATCAAACAACGTCCACCATAATATCTTAAGGGCTAGATAACAGGAGGGCTACATGCCAGCAATCACAATACCTAAAGAAAACCTTATCCGTCTACCCGAAGTTCAGCGCAGAACGGGCTACGGTAAAGCGTGGATCTACAGACTCATTGCAGATAATAAATTTCCTAAGCAAGTCAAGATTGGCACTCGCTCAGTCGCTTTTATTGAATCAGAAATAGATGACTGGATATCACAACGTATTGCTGAATCTCGTGGCGAGGTGATGTGATGAAATGCTCTATATTCCAACCCACAATAGACAATACAAATAACCCCTATAGCCGAAAATCAAATTAATTAAGACAGGGTAAAACGATGACATCTAAAAATATGGCCTTAAATGGTCAGGAACTCGCTCACACTGAAAACAGCCAGAATGATATTTTAAATATCCGCAAAGCAGTTATTTCCGGTGACTGGTCATCGATTAACAAGGGTATTTGCACACTGACTGATCTAGGGCTGCGTCATAACGGTCAGGGGTTGGTTTGGCTTAATTCAGGTGTATCAGTTCACGATGCAAAGAGTGATACCGGGCTGACAGGCAAGGATAAGCAATCCTTTGAATATCATTCAGAGGTACGCACAATTAATCATTTGAATAGTGGTAACTATTATGGATTTGTCCAGCTAAAAGACATTGATAGCTACGCCCTGAACATCATCACTTCAATCAGTTCTGAATATCACACGCGTAAAAATGGCACAGCTTTAGCGACGTTCGCGTTACTGATTGACCAGGCACAGCGGAAAAAAGCCGTGGATAACTGGGTTTTATACCGCAATCCGAACCAGCCAGATAAATACACCATTCTCAATAAGCAACATCATCATGAACTGGCAAAGTGCTATCAGGCGAAAGGCTGGAAGCGTGAACCGCTGGAGTATCTGAGCAGATTAATCCGCAATGATGCCGAATTCAGCAAACTTATGCGCCGTTTGGGTTATGTCAAAGTTCGTACCCGTCAGATTACAGGAAAAATAAATGATGTCTGGATTTATCGACACAATGAAAGAAGCATCAAAGAGGTGCGCACAAAAGAAAAGCTTAAAAACAATAAGTTAACTCCATTTGTCCAGTATGCAAAACGACCAATCAAAACCTTCGAACGCATTGCTGTAGACGGTCAGTGGCTCTACGTCTATGCCGATCACATTCGCTTTCTGACAAAGAAACGCCACCGTGTTGAGGGTGTTCGGGTTCAGGGGTACACGGCAAAAGGAATAGAGCTGCGAGAGGTAGTGTGATGGTCATCATGTCTGGTGACTCCTTGAGGTTAAGGAGTCCTCAATCTCAGAACCACATATCTTTAAGAGATGTAGTTAGAAATCAATCATTGTTTTTGAACCGAGTGAATATCGGTAACTCCGATAGTGGAGCACAAAAAGAAAAGGATAGCACGGCGAATACTACCCTTTGGGATGATGGCTCTTTCCATCATGAGATAAATCAATTAGTTGGTTATTGCTCAGATGATGCTTTGGCTTTGCGCTGCTGGAGTTCTTCCTGCGCAACACTAATGAGTAATCTTATCTCTTCATTGGCTTTTGTACCGATTTCTTCGATACGAGCAAGCGCATCAAGGGATGAGAGTAGTGGGTCTTTACAGTTGCCCTCACTTTGGCGGCGAGCTATTTCTCCACGCATCGCAGTAATAATGAACCCAGCATTGCTTTCATTATCTTGTTTTGCTGCTTCCATTCCCTCCATTACATCATGCGGTACACGAACAGTAGTTAATTGTGACTTTGCATTTTTGTTTGGTGTTGGCATTAATGAAACTCCTTACGGTTGGTGTGTTTCATTATACACAAAAAAAGAAATACAAAAAGCCTTAACGTGTGTTTCTTATAAGTATAATTCGAAACACACCTTGAGAGCTCAAGGTATACAAACAGCGAAGCCCAGTAGTGCGCGAACACTAACTGGGCCTCTAACCAAAAACGTAAAGGAGACTTACGCTATGGATACACCACAGCATAACCAAACTCGCCTTAAATTTACATTCCTAATTGCATCAGGCACTCAGCGACTGGTGGATATTCATCCGGTGTGCCTTATCACGGTACTGGCAGACAGTGAAGGTGAAGCCCGTCTATTGGCAGGTATTCCCTCTCTGATAACCATTTGGTACGTACTAATTTCGACGCCATGAGCACCGAAGAACTCAAAGATCTGCGTAAAAACTCCGAAGGGGCATTGAGCAGCGTGATGGCGGCAATGTCGGCAATGGGGGAGATGGCGTTCTGGTCAGTTGATAATGAAAGCTATGACAATCGTCAGGCAAGGGAAGATTTACGCCGTATCGGTGAGGCATTGATGTATTTGCCGAGGATCGCCGAAGCGCTGAACGACACAGAACAAAATGCTCAGTTTGAACTCCATCACCGCGAGGGATTCCCGAAATGGTAAGTCATATTGATATTCGTTCGGTGAAAGCGGTAGCGCAAAATCAGTGGCAAGGTTTGCTGTCTGCCTGTGGTGTGGACGTTCCTGCAAAGGGTAAGCATGGTGCTTGCCCTATCTGTGGCGGGAATGATCGCTTTCACTTTATAGACGACCACGGGGACGGTAATTGGCATTGTCGCCAGTGTGAACACCCGAACCACGGAGACGGTTTTGATTTACTCTCGAAAGCTAAAGGTATCACGGTAATCGAAGCGGCTAAGGTGGTTTCTGAGGCTTTATTACTGCCATTGCCTGAACCCCAACCTGCCAGAAAGGAGGCGCCAAAATCAGAGGCTCCTCCGATAGCTGAAAAAGTGAACAAGCTGGTGGCTCAGGCTACTACCGGACAATCTGATTATCTGGCCAAAAAGGGGCTGCCATGCCCCGATCAGAAGCTACTGAACGACGGTTCGTTGTTACTGGTCACTCAGATACTGGACAACACGATCACCGGTGCTCAAATCATCAAGCCGAAGGGTGAAAAACGTCTTGTCTCTGGTACGCAGAAAAAGGGGAGTTTTATCCCCTTATCACCTGTAATCGGAACACCAGACACGATCATCATTACGGAGGGCTATGCAACCGCTTTAACGGTCAGTCAGTTACATGATGGTGTGGTACTGGCGGCGATTGATGAAGGCAATTTACCGACGGTGGCTAAACAAGCAAGGCTGACTGGGACGATTATCGCCAGCAGCACGGTATTGAGTCAGCAAAGCAGGCATTCAGTAAAGGGTTGTATCAGGTGGAAGCGAATATGTCAGTACCAAAATCAGTCGTCATTAATCTGGACGAACACCGGGCAAAAGAGCGTGATCCGTTAATACCGTTCACTCAAGCCCGAAAAGAGGG
>NZ_NJAJ01000022.1 GCF_002632825.1 Xenorhabdus stockiae | reverse complement strand
GTCCTTCCTTTTTGTGTTTTTTTGGTTTTGCGATTAAAAAGTTCGCAAAAATAGGACTGAGTTTCTTTGATTCGCCTATCATTTTGAAAAGCTATTTAGCGATGGCACTACCTGTACACAATGGATTTCAAGATGCATCGCGGCGGCGAAGGAGTTCATCCCTAGGAGCATAGATAACCGTATGTTTATAAAAACGGTGACCGGGGTGAGCGAGCGCAGCTAAAAAAGAGGCGACTTGAAAGACGAAGTGTATATGCTGATTCTTTACGCGTGTGGATCACTAGCACCTTTAATTCTAAGAAAATAGTGAACTCTTGGGAGGATTTACCCGGACGAGACATTTGCAGTCTTGATTCTTGTAAATCATCTTTGGCTAAAGAGTGTTGGTAATTTATCGCAACAAGGCAATTAGACAGTACGGGATGATTATCACCCACAATCAGGTAAACTGAATGCAATATCGTTCATAATTTTCATCAGGCGCAGTCAATTGATGAGCAAATTTGCGATACAACTTTTTCTGTGTGCGCCATAGCCATATGCGCACTACCTCACCTTTACTTTTTTTATCTCATCAAAAAGAGGGATGTTATGAAATCACGTGCTGCCGTTGCCTTTGGGCCAAACAGACCACTCGAAATTGTTGAAATTGATGTAGCACCACCGAAAGCCGGTGAAGTATTGATTAAAGTCAGCCATACCGGTGTTTGCCATACAGATGCTTTTACACTTTCAGGTGATGACCCCGAAGGTTTATTTCCTGTTGTGCTCGGACACGAAGGCGCCGGAGTCGTTATTGAAGTTGGTGAAGGCGTTACCAGTGTTAAACCCGGCGATCATGTCATTCCATTGTATACCGCTGAATGTGGTCAATGTGATTTTTGCCAGTCCGGTAAAACTAACCTCTGTATTGCCGTTCGCGATACTCAGGGAAAAGGTCTTATGCCTGATGGAACAACCCGCTTTTCCTACAACGGACAACCTGTTTATCACTATATGGGATGTTCCACATTCAGCGAATATACCGTTGTAGCTGAGGTTTCACTGGCAAAAATCAACCCGGAAGCAAATCATGAACATGTTTGCCTGTTAGGTTGTGGCGTAACGACAGGTATCGGTGCTGTACATAATACGGCTAAAGTTCAACCGGGAGATTCTGTTGCTGTTTTCGGGCTGGGTGGAATCGGGCTTGCTGTCCTTCAGGGAGCACGTCAGGCCAAAGCAGGCCGTATTATTGCTATTGATACCAACCCGACTAAGTTTGAATTAGCCAGACAATTTGGTGCTACAGATTGCATCAATCCCAACGATCATGACAAACCTATTCAGCAGGTTATTCTGGATATGACGAAATGGGGAGTTGACCATACTTTCGAATGTATTGGTAACGTCAACGTCATGCGTGCAGCGCTTGAAAGTGCTCATCGTGGCTGGGGTCAGTCAGTCATTATCGGTGTTGCAGGTGCCGGACAGGAGATTTCTACTCGCCCATTCCAGCTTGTTACCGGTCGGACATGGAAAGGAACAGCCTTTGGTGGTGTCAAAGGACGCAGCCAGCTACCGGGCATGGTTGAAGATGCAATGAAGGGTGAAATTGAGTTGGAACCTTTCGTGACACATAAAATGCCGCTGGAAGATATCAATGAAGCCTTTGAACTGATGCATGAAGGTAAATCTATCCGGACGGTAATTCACTACTAATTGTCCCGTCTCCACTTTCTACCGTTTTAGAGAGAAAAGTAATGGAAAGAATTGAACATCACGCATCCTTTGGCGGATGGCAGGATGTCTACCAACATGAATCCAGCACTCTGAATTGTCAGATGAAGTTTTCTGTTTTTCTGCCGCCTCAGATAAAAGACAAGAAATTACCGGTATTGTACTGGCTCTCCGGCTTAACCTGTACTGAGCAGAATTTCATTACCAAAGCCGGAGCTCAGCGTTATGCCTCAGAACATGGCATCGTTATCGTTGTTCCGGATACTAGTCCGCGAGGCGATGATATTCCTGACGATCCTGCTTACGATCTTGGAAAAGGGGCCGGGTTTTATATCAATGCGCTAAAACAGCCCTGGGCAGCGCATTATCAGATGTATGATTACATTGTTTCAGAGCTACCTGAGTTAATCGAGAAGCAGTTTAATGTTAACGATATACGGGCCATCAGTGGGCACTCTATGGGTGGACATGGCGCATTGGTTATTGCGTTGAGAAACTCGGAACGTTATTGCAGTGTGTCGGCATTTGCGCCAATTGTAGCCCCGAGTCAGGTTCCGTGGGGAGAAAAAGCGTTTTCGGCTTATCTGGGCGAAGACCGATCGCTATGGAAACAATATGATACGGTAGAATTAATTAAAAATGGTGAAGTAAAAGAACAATTACCACTTTTAATTGAGCAAGGAACGGGTGACGATTTTCTGAATCGCGAGTTGCGCCCCGACTTGTTACTGAATGCCTGTAATGAAGAAAATTACCCGATAACCATCAACTTTCGTCAGGGTTATGATCACAACTACTATTTCATTGCCAGCTTTATTGAGGAGCATATTGCCTATCATGCCGGGGCAATGCAAAAGCGGGCTGAAAGGTAGTAAACATAATAAATACTTAATGTAACTATTAAGTTAAAATTTATAATGAAATTATTTATAAGGTATTGTAATTATTCATCTAATCACCAATACCTTTTTACGGAGAGATATAAAGGCAATAAAGTATTTATCTAAAAACAACTGATTAAAAATAAACCAACACAATAAAAAATGATATAAGAAAGCGTAAAAATATGACACTCACACACAAAATGTAAATATTATTTTTGTAGAATATATCCCTATCTATTTATTTTCTTACTATTAAACTTATTGTTATAAAGATAAGAGGTTTTATGGACTGGTTGGTGTTTTTTATTTTTGTGTTTCTAATTGGTTTCTTTATTGGTCAAAAATTCAAACGAAAAGAGCGTACTAAAGTCATCTATCGAGATACCCCATCTCAAGTAACATCTCGTAAAAATTATGAATATCGCCCACAAAAAAAATTCAAAAATTCTCGATGGGAAGATAAGCATGAACTGTTTTGGTCAATGATGGACGATGGCGTTTATATAAAGAAAAAACGAGATGGTTTCCTTCTCACTGAAACAGAAAATAACTACTACAAGAATCTCTTAGGATGGTTTGATAAAAATTGTCATGTTCACTGCCAAGTGTCTTTAGGACAATTAATTGATTTTCCAGAACAAGATGGTTTTTCCGATGAAGAACGTCGTAGATTTTTCACTATTTTTAATGGTATGGCGATGGATTTTGTTCTTGTATCAAGAAAAACCAAAAAAATAGTTTGTGTTATCGAACTGAATGATCACACCCACAAAAAAGAAGAACGCATAGAGAGAGACAAAAAACTTCAAAAATTGATGGAATCCGCAAAAATTCCATTTATGCCAGTTACAGTGTGTAACATAAATGAATGGCCAGATATTTGGACAGTGAGAAAAGAAGTTTTACCAGAATATCAATAATAAATTTTCAAGGCGCCAAACTAAATTAATTATATCACTTAACACATCATTAATTTAGTTTGGCGCAAATAACATTTATAATCTGCTGCTTTTTATACAAAAAATACACATTTTATATTTAAAATCCCCTCGCCTTTAAATTTAATTTGCGATAGCATCTGCGCCCTTTTTACAATTTTTCGACAATTGAAGATGAGGAAACCTATGTTCATCGGTTTTGACTATGGCACATCAAATTGCGCAGTAGCAGAAATGATCGGAAATACGCCACAGCTGATCGCTATTGAAAATGACAATTTTTATATGCCTTCTGCACTGGCAGCACCAACCCGAGAATCAGTTTCTGAGCACTTGTTCCGCCACAGAAATATTACTCCGGGTTCTCCAGTCGGTGAGCAGTTACTCCGCAGCGCAATTACGGCAAATCGTGAGGAAGGTATCGATCTTTTACCTGAAGATATCGTATTCGGTCAGGCTGCATTGACACGATATCTGGAAGATCCTCAGGATACTTATTACGTCAAATCACCAAAATCTTTCCTCGGTGCTATGGGGCTAAGAGAAGTGCAAATCAGCTTTTTCGAAGATCTGGTTTGCGCCATGATGTCCAACATCAAGCAGCAGGTAGAAAGCAAAACCCAGCAATGTGTTGAGGAAGTCGTTATTGGGCGTCCAGTCAACTTTCACGGACGTGGTGGTGAAAAATCGAACCAGCAGGCCGAGTTGATTTTGTTACAGGCAGCAAAACGTGCGGGCTTTCGTAATATAGAATTCCAGTTTGAGCCTGTCGCGGCGGGGCTGGAATATGAATCCACCCTGACTGAAAATAAAGTCGTTTTAGTCGTTGATATTGGCGGCGGAACAACAGACTGTTCGCTCATTCAGATGGGGCCGGACTGGTGTGGTAAATCCGAACGTAGTGACAGTTTACTGGCGCACACCGGTCAACGTGTTGGCGGTAACGATCTGGATATCAATCTGACGTTTAAACAACTGATGCACCCTTTTGGCTTAGGCAGTAAATTTGCCTCAGGTATTGATATGCCGCTCACTCAGTTCTGGAATCCGATTGCCATCAATGACGTGCAGGCACAAAAAGAGTTTTACTCTCGCCAGAACCTGGCCGCATTAAAATCTTTACACCGAGATGCACAAGAGCCGGAAAAACTGGCACGGTTACTGAAAGTTCACCACGAAACACTGGGATACAGTCTGGTACGCAGCGCTGAAGAAGCGAAAATCGCACTGTCAAATAACAGTGAATATCGTGCTCAATTAAATTTATTATCAGAAATTATTGAAATCGATATTCAGCGCGATCAAATGATAACCGCTATCGAATCTACAAAAAATAAAATGACCAGACTCGTCAGCGAGGCAGTGACTCAAGGCGGCATTCAGCCGGATGTCATTTTTATGACCGGTGGTTCAGCCAGTTCTCCTATTCTGCGTCAGGCGGTTGAGCAGGTATTACCGGAAGTGCCTCTGGTCAGTGGTAATTACTTTGGGTCTGTGACGACAGGCCTGGCACGCTGGGCGAAAGCTTGTTTTTCTTGATATTACGAACCCGTTAATACTTCACTGTTTTGAACTCCCCCGTTCAATATAACGGGGGAGTTTATTGGCTTGTATACAGGATCAACAATTTTATTTGAGTTTATCTTTCATATCCTGAATTTTGATATCTAAATCGATAAGTCCGTTATCAAACGCTTTCTGATACCATTCAAGTGCTTTTTTCTCATCTTTCGGGACAACCTCACCCAATTCGTAAATTATCCCCAGATTTCTCTGAGCTAAAGCCGACAGAGACTCTTCAGCATTCAGATACCACCCCATGGCCTTATTGTGATTTTTTTCTACCCAATTGCCGGTCCAGTAAAGATGACCAATATTTTCTGAGGCCTGAAGGTTCTTTTGCAGAGATGCTTTTGAAAACCATCCCATTGCTATCCAGCCACTTTTTTCGACTCCCAGCCCTTCCATGTATAAATAACCCAGCGCATTCTGCGCGTTAGCATCTTCCTGTTTAGCCGCTTTTTCATACCATTTGTGGGCTAATTTATAATTCTGGTACACGCCGGTACCAGTTCGGTAATAATCGCCCAATTTTACTTGTGATTCGGCATCGCCCTGTTTAGCCGCTTCAGCATACCATTTTGCTGAGTTGGAATAGTTGCTCTGCCCGTTATATCCTTCAGCATAAATCTGGCCCAATATCTTTTGAGCATAGAGATCCCCCTTTTCTGCGGCTTTAACGTACCAACTAATGGCATCAGCATAATCTTGTGGTACACCTAATCCATTAAAGTACATATAACCTAAATTAGCCTGCGCAATCGCCTTTCCCCGTTCAGCAGAGCGAATATTCCATTTGTATATATCGCTGTCATCCAGCCCGACATCTAATTCTTCAAGGTAAAGAGCGACAATATTTGACTGTGCATCATAATTCCCCTGTTTAGCTGCTTTGAGAAACCATATGGCCGCTTCTTTGGCGTTCTGTGTTACTCCGAGTCCCTTATGATAAAGAGAAGCCAGATAATATTGTGCCCCTGCATCCCCTTGATTAGCCGCTTTCCTATACCATTTAGCAGCTTCTTTATAATCCTGCGGAACATCTAATCCTTTTTCATACAATCGCCCGGTTTTAAATTGCGCTTGCGTATTACCACCGTTCGCTAATCGTAAGCAGGCTGAAAAAGCGCCTTCTTCTATCTGGCAGGGATCCTGTGGTTTACATGCTGTGGTTAATACGCTGAAAACCAGAAAAAAGCTGATACAGAGTAATCGTTCCATGTTGTTGTTCCTGATTGATTATTGTGGAGAGCTTCGTTATTTCCTGAGTTTTTTCATTAATATTTCCACTTTCTTCCCGACACCTGCCGCTCCGTTTTCCTGCGCTTTTTGATACCAGCCAAGTGCTTTTTCATGATCCTGTGGCACAATTAGGCCTTGTTCATAAATGCGTCCCAGATTTAATTGTGCAGTAGCATCACCTTGTTCAGCCGCTCTGAGAAACCAGGCTATCGCTTTTTTACCGTCTTTTTTGACACCATCACCATTCAGGTAAAGTACACCGATATTATTCGCTGCCAATGTGGAGTTTTGATCTGCTGCCTTCAATAACCATTTCATTGCAGTCTTGCTATTTTTTTGAACGCCGATACCATCCATGTAGAAATAGCCAATATTAACCTGCGCATCAACGTCCCCTTGTTTAGCGGCTTTGAGATACCATTTAGCAGATTCTTCATAATCTTGCCGCCCTCCTAATCCCGATGCGTAATATTCCCCCATCGAATACTGTGCATCGGAATCCCCTTGCTTAGCCGCTTCCATATACCACTTAGCTGATTCGGTATAATTTTGTGGTACACCTAGCCCATATTTATACTGATAACCAAGATTAAACTGAGCAGTTGAAACTCCCTGCTCCGCAGCTTTGCTAAACCACTTAGCAGATTCTTCATAGTCTTGCGTAAACCCTAACCCTTTCATGTATAAATATCCCATATTAAACTGGGCTTCAGGGTCCTCTTGTTCAGCAGCAAGAAGAAACCATTTGGCGGCTTCCTGATAATTTTTCTCTACACCAGATCCTTTTCTATAAAGAATCCCAAGATTATTCTGCCCGACAGTATTTCCCTGCTCAGCTGCCTGTAAATACCATTTAGCCGCCTCCTGATAGTCCTGTTTTATACCCAGTCCTTTATCATAGAGATAGCCTATATCAACCGGCGCATCCGGATCGCCCTGTTCAACCGATTTAAGATACCATTTCAATGCTTCTTGATAGTCCTGTTCAACGCCTAGCCCTTCTTTATAAAAGTAAGCCACATAATACTGAGCGTAAGCATTTCCCTGCTCAGCCGCTGCCCGATACCATTTCATCGCCTGTTGATAATCTTTTCCGACCCCCAATCCATTTCGATAAAGGTTGCCAAGAGCAGTCTGCGCATCAACATCTCCCTGTTCGGCTGATTTAAGATACCATTTAGCTGCTTTCGGATAGTCTTGTTCTACCCCCAAGCCTTCTTTATATAAATAGGCAATAAAATATTGTGAATAGGCACTTCCCTGCTCTGCTGCCTGACTGAACCATTTCGCGGCTTCTTTATAATCCTGAGGAGCACCTTTCCCCTTAAAATATAAATACCCGATATTATCCCGCGCATTGGTATTACCTTTTTCTGCTGCCGGTAGATACCATTTAATCGCTTCCTGATAATTCTGTTCTACACCAAAACCTCGTCTATAAAAATCGCCAAGATTATCCTGACTCTTCGTATGCCCCAGTTCAGCGGCCTTGGTATACCATTTGGCGGCTTCCTTATAACTCTGCTCTACTCCCAGCCCCTTATCATAGAGATATCCGATACTAAATATTGCATCAGGATCACCCTGCTCAGCTGATTGCTTATACCATTTGAGTGCTTCCTGATAATCCTTCTTAACGCCAAATCCGTAGTAATAAAACTCCCCTATATAGTACTGCGCATAGTGGCTTTTTTGTTCAGCGGAAGCACGGTACCATTTCATTGCCTGTTGATAATTTTGCTCTGTGCCCAATCCATTCTTGTAGAAATCACCCAGTTTGGCCTGTGCATAAGAATTTCCCTGCTCAGCCGCTGCCTGATACCATTTCAGCGCCTGCTGATAATCTTGCTCTGTACCCAATCCATCCTTGTAGAAATCACCCAGTTCGACCTGGGCATAGGCATTTCCCTGATCAGCCGCTGCCCGATACCATTTCATTGCCTGTTGATGATCTTTTTCTACGCCCAATCCATCCCGATAAAAATTACCAAGATCAAACTGTGCATCGACATCCCCTTGTTCAGCGGCTTTGAGATACCACTTAACCGATTCCGGATAGTTTTGTTCTACTCCTAGCCCTTCTTTATATAAATAGCCAATAAAATACTGTGAATAAGCATTCTCCTGTTCAGCAGCCTGACTGAACCACTTCATTGCTTCTTTATAATCCTGAGAAACACCCATTCCTTTAAAGGAGAAATACCCCAGATGATTCAGAGCATCAACACTGCCCTGCTCAGCTGCGGAGAGATACCATTTGGCGGCCTCCTGATAGTTCTGCTCAACTCCCAGTCCCTGATTATAAAGATTGCCAAGGCTGACCTGACCAAAAGTGTGTCCCTGTTCAGCCGACTGGAGATACCACCTGACTGCTTCCTGATAGTCCTGCTGTACACCAAGCCCTTTCTCATAAAGATACCCTATGTCCACTTGTGCATCGGGATCTCCCTGTTCAGCCGATTTCGCATACCATGTGAACGCTTCCTGATAATCCTGCTCGACGCCTAATCCTTCCTTATAGTAATACCCTACAAAATACTGGGCATAAGCATTCCCCTGATTAGCACCAGCGAGATACAATTTGAAAGCTTCTTTATAATCCTGCTCCACTCCCCACCCTTTATGGTAGAGACCAGCAAGAGTATTTTGTGCCTCGATATCCCCCTGACCGGCAGCAGTTTTGTATTTTTCAGCCTCTTCCTTATAGCGCTCATGAAGATCCGCCTGCGCATCAGTATTTCCCTGCTGAGCAGATTCGGTATACCATCTGATTGCTTCCTGATTATCTAATGGAACTCCTAGTCCTTTTTCATACATTTTCCCGATCTTATATTGTGCAACGGCATCACCTTCATCAGCTAACCTCAGACAAGTAAGGAAAGAAGATCCATCAACCTGACACGGATCTGCTGGCTTACATGCTGAGATAGAAACAGTCAGAGTGAATAAAAGAGCAAGCAAGGGAACGCGTTCCATGTCTTTAATTCCTTATTTTTGGGAGTTCAGTCGGAGGGCAAAGTGAATACACATTAACAAATATTATATGATGGGGGAATAATGTTGATTATTTTAATAGGTGTTAAAAACAGGAGCTTATTATCTTTTTACAAAAACAGTCTACTGAAGAAATAATAATTCAACAAACCAGTGTGAAAAAATCATGTAACAGCCAAAAGCAAATTATTAGTCAAAATAGACTGAGATGAACGAGTAAGTTAATTCAACCGAAAACCGACAGATTATGATCTATCCAAACTTAGTGAGCCTGTACATAGATCTTTGTACAAGCCCTACAATTTTTCAAAACCATAAGTTAATTTTTTAACTTATTAAAATTACAAACCTAATTCACTGAGTCCCGGATAATTATCTGGTCGACGCCCCAAAGACCAGTGAAATTTACGCTCATCTTCATTTATAGGGATATCATTAATACTTGCAAAACGGTTTATCATCATTCCATGTTCATCAAATTCCCAATTTTCATTACCATATGAACGAAACCAATTACCCGAATCATCATGCCATTCATAGGCATACCTTACAGCAATCCGGTTCCCTTCCACTGCCCATAACTCTTTAATTAACCGATAGCTTTTTTCTTTTATCCATTTTCGGACTAGCCATTTTTTTGCTTCATCTCGGCCATTAACGAACTCTGTTCTATTTCGCCACCTCGTATCTTTGCTGTATGCCAACACAACTTTATCAGCATCACGCGTATTCCAGCTATCTTCTGCAATACGGACCTTCTGTGTAGCTGTTTCATAATTAAATGGAGGAATAGAGTGGAGGGGGTTGAAAACAAAATTAACGCAATCCTCGACTGGCACTTTTCATGGTTTGCTACGGAAGACTTTCAAGGATGCCTGTTCATGCATGCTCTGGCTGAATTTAAAGAACACGATGAAGCTATCGTTAAACAGGCCCAACAACATAAAGTATGGATAAAATCACTGTTGTTATCTATTTTCTCAACCAATCAGGGAAATGCAGAGAACAAAGCAGAAGCACTGATAACATTTATAGAAGGAATGATAATAAGAGCTGAGTTTGGTGAGATTTCAGGTCAGGAGGAATGTTATCGAACAATGGCAGAACGATTCATTTAGAATGTGTTCCAATTGAAGGTTTTTCGGTCTCTTAGCCAGCAATGCTGACCAAGAGACCGATTACCATAAGAACAAAAAACGTTCAGAGAATACCCTGGTGTTGGGTTAGTTTAAAGCTAATTACCTTCCGTCTTTCAAGCTGCTACTTTGTTGGCTTCGTTCACTTCCCCCTGTCACATAGTTGACTATGCTCCTGAGAGTCTTTCCCTTACCGCCCGATACAACTCGAAATCCATTAGGTATATTCAAAATAATGAAAATTATTTGTCTAAATAAAAGGCAGTGATAACTCACTCCCCCGGTTATCTGACAAAATCTTAATTATAACTTATATTTTTACAGCCAAATTAATACACCAGACTCATGACAAAATCAACAAATAAAAGCTCAAATGTTGATTTAGCTACACAATATTCGCGTTTTTATTTAGCTATCAAAAAACATAAAATGATTAATGTTAATTTATCTAATTGATTTATATAAATAAAAATTTAAAATATTGTATTTATCACTAAATGCAAAAAAATAAGCATATTTTACAAAATTTATTGCATAGATAACGTGAATATGAAAAGTACTACTGTATAAATATACGGAATTTATAGTATCCTTTTAATCACGATAAAGTTTAAATTGAAGGCTAACCATCAGCCATTTCATCAATATACCCCATGAGTTTCGAGTTGTATTACGGCAATATAGGAGCGCAGACAACAAAGAATTAACATGGAAAACAGTGGATATAGCAGGATGTTATACTACATTAGGCAGGATTTTATCGATGAAATAGCATGGAGAAATGCTCTCCATGCGGTTGATTAATGTGCAGCCTTAACAACCCAGCGATTGAACAAATAACGCGAGCCATAGGCAGGAAAGACGTTAAACAAAGCAAAGAAGATTTTAATTAAGATCTGCACTACCATCATTCCAATGATCTGATTGGTAGGAAGTTTTCCGTAGAATGCAACAAAACAGAAAACAAAACTATCAAGGATTGAGGCTATAAACGTACTAAAAAACACCCTTAGTGCCAGAAACCGGGAGTTTGTCATGTCTTTTAACTTACACAAGACATACGAATTAACCAGCTCTGAGACTAAAAATGACAATGAAGAAGCAAAAATCGCCGACAGGATGTGATTCATCAAAGCATTATACTGCTCATTCAAACCCCAGCCCGGAATGGCTGGTAGAGCCGTCGATATACTTAATAACGAGACAATAATCAGGTTAGAAGCCAGAGACATGTATATTGCTTTTCTTGCCAGCCGGAATCCGTAAAACTCACTGAGCAAATCAATAACTAAAAATGAGAACGGATAAATGAAAGTACCCGGAGTCACAATAATATCAAAATATTCGATATAGACAGGTTTCGCTGCTGCTATATTACTGAAAGTATAGAAAATTGTTAGTAACAGAGCGAGAAGTGAATAAACAACCCAGGACTTTTCGTTACGCTCCTCAATTTCATAGATTGAGGGTGAATTTGGAAAACTAGAGTATATTTTTCTGTAGAGCGATTTCGTTTCGTGACTATCAAAGTCATCTGCTATTTCACTCTTTTCTAACTCCTTCACATTGATTTTTAAAACTTTTCCTGTTGATAAAATTAATACATTGGCTGTATTATCGTAACTGTTAAATCCCAATAATTTATATTTTTTTCCCATACCCAAACCGCTCTTCCATTATATCTCCAATCACTGCAAAATCGTCTGAATTCTCAACACAAGACTCATTGATATGAAACTTTTTCTGTTTTGGATCGAAACATAATTTAGGGTTGTCGCTCTGATAATTACCTCTCCTGACTATTAGTAAATCACCAGCATTATATTTACCCGAAAAATCATTCTCAAGTAAAATAGCGACAACATTAGGGCCAGAACCAAAATAATAAGTTAGTGTTCTTCCAACAATAAGTGTGCCAATTTTACTTTCATAAAACTCGGTAGTAACACACTCAGATTGCATAAACAGCGGGACAGCACACGGATTCATATTCCCTTCATAAGAAACAATTGCATCAATGCGCTCTTTTTCTGCAATATCAATCGCTTCGATCTCACTGTAAGAAATACCAAAAAAATTAGATACTTTTTGGATTGTTGAGGAGTGAACACTTTGTACCCGACCATCTAAAATATTGTAGATCGTTGTTCGATTAAGCCCCGTTCGGTCACAAAGTGACACCCGGGTTTCCCCTCTAGAATCAAGTAAATACTGTAAATTTTTTCTCAGGTATTCCATTTTTTGTTTTTTATACATAGCAATGCCTAGGAAAATATGTAACCATCTAATTTATATGACCTTTTAGAATAAACATTTTTTATTAAACTTCGGAAGAGTGAAGAACACCCTTGCTATAAGACATAAAAAATGATAGCAAATTTATTTGCCAACCTTATTATTTAATAATACAACTAAATTGTTTTTTATGGAAAATATTAATTTTTCGGGTTATATTTTGATTAACACCATTAAAAAATAATAATAAAAATACAAAAATAATATTAAATAAAGTGAATATGACTTATGCCAATGCTTTTTATTAAAAACTCGCCCATCCCATCTAAAAATTATGACTTCTATTTAAAGATCAATGAGGAATAACATATAGATATATTGGTTACTATTTACAAAATAAAATTTACCACATGTAAACTATATGAGATAAAAATGAGTTCACTCTATAAAAATAATGAACCCTACTTGAAAGGGTTGATCGCTATGATGGAACATCTCAGCGATCCTTGGGGCATTAAGGATTTAGAGTCCCGTCATATCTATATGAATAAAGCAGCCTATCTATACACTAATACACCTGAAAATTTTGACGTAGAGGGTAAACTTGACTGTGAATTTCCAGCTCACTGGTCTGAAGATCAATTTACACAAGATTTAAAAGAGCATGACAGGAGAACCGAAGAATCAAAAGACAGGGTTTCCATCATCGAAACCCATTATTGGTATGGAAAAAATAGTCTCGCCCCTTTTATCAGCGAAAAATTTCCTGTGTACAACGATGAAAAAGAGTGCATTGGCATTGTCTGGAATGCCAAGCCACTCAGTAGCCTTTCTCCTCTAAAATATATTAATCAACATAAACCCAGCGTGTTAACAACAGAGGCCGAAACAAACTTGTTTACCAAAGGGGAACTGGATGTCATCTTTTTGATGTTGCAAAGGCGTTCAAGTAAGGAAATAGCTCAGATTTACAATGTCACTCCTAAGACAATAGAAAATCGGATATATAACATCTATCAGAAAGCGAATGTTCACTCGCATCAGCAATTTGAAGAATTTTGCAGGCATTTACAATTAGATAGTTATATTCCTGAACGTCTAATTGAGAAAGGCGTTCTATTTATCTAAAAATCAGGGAATGATCGATGGTAGTGGTCAAAATTGAACACAGCCCACTAAGCCGAGTACCACAACAACAACGTTTATCTTTGCTGAGCGTGGCTATCGTCCATATGGGCATGTTAACCGCATTAGATCAATTTATGTTAGGTGCTGTCCTCGGCAACGCTATGGCACTGAACGATGCATTTATTGCTATTTTTATTGGCAGTCTGATATTTGGTATTGTCACTTTTGGCCTCGGTTTTGCCGGCATGCGTGAAGGCTTATCCGGTAGTTTATTAGCCCGGTGGTGCGGTTTTGGACGAATAGGCTCCGTGTTGATCGGTCTTGTTATTGCCGTCAGTTTATTAGGCTGGTTTGGCATTCAGAATGCTATTTTTGCTAAATCCCTTAACTTTGCTTGCGGGGATAAACTTGGCTTTAGTCTTGCGGCAATCATATCCGGTGCTTCATTGACGACTCTTGTCGCTTTTGGTTTTAAAGCATTACGATTCACCGCCAGAATTGCTGTACCCATGTTTATCTTGTTAGTTGTTTATATTTCCACCATTGTACTACCAGGTAATTCTGGCCAGAACTGGTATGAAATTATGCAACTACCTCATTCAGATGAAACTTTATCTATCAGTGCAGGTATCACCATAGTTGTTGGTGGCGCAATTGTCGCCAGTTTGATGACTCCTGATCTGACTCGTTATACCAAATCAGGGCAACATGTTTTTGGGATCACGCTGTTGACGATTCTTGCCGGTGAGTTTGTTATTAATGGGCTGGCTATTTTAATCGCGAAAGCACTAAATACAGCCGATGTTGTCACCATTATGTCCCAGGCCGCGGGTGGTGCAGGTTTGTTTGTCGTAGTGTTTTCAACATTAAGAGTGAATGACCTAAATCTGTACTCTTCATCATTGGGGGTTATCAATGCTGTCGAAGGGATTACTGGAAAAAAACTACGCTACCCTCCAACAACAATAGTAATTGGGACATTGGGAACCCTATTTTCCATTTTGGGTATTCTAGATCGATTTGTGGATTTCCTCACTGTGCTCGGCGTTGTTTTCCCGCCAATTTTGGGAGTCATGTTGGTTGATTATTATATTTTACGCTCTTATCGAAAGGTATTGGATGAAAGTAGACAAAAAGTACAACTTCCTCCAGAAATACCGGTTATAGGGTGGGCTGCTATTATTGCTAGTCTCGTTGGCAGTATTATTGGGTTAACTGTTGAGTGGGGAATACCAGCACTTAATTCATTACTAATAGCAAGTGGAGTTTACTGGTTCACTAAATCTGCTCTTAAACGCTTACCATAGTTATCCCCAAATATTGCTCCCTACTAAGGGAGCAATATACTTTTCGTCTTTCAATTTATTCTTTTACCAACAAGCCCTATCTTTAAGCTCATTGTGTTCGTAATAAAAAAACCTTAGCTCTTACTATGCTTTTCAGCGTACGTGTCACTATTAACCCATTGATGATCTGCTTCCCATGTAAACAGCCACTTACGCGTAGGCCCAGCCATTACGTTCAGGTAATAGCTATCATATCCGGCAATTGTTGCTACAGGATGATACCCTTTCGGGACCATCACAACATCTTTGTTATACACCGCCATTGTTTCATCTAATAAGCGATCATCAGTGTAAACACGCTGTAAACAAAAGCCTTGTGGTGGGTTCAGACGATGATAATAAGTCTCCTCCAAATAGGTTTCCTGAGGTTCATTATCAGTATCATGTTTATGGCTGGGATAGGAGCTGGTACAACCTTCATCAGTATAAACTTCCACGACCAATAAACTATCAGCTGGCTGATGATCAGGAAGGATGTTATGAACATAACGACGATTATTCCCATTCCCCCGCTGTTCAGCCCCAATATCCTGCGGTGTAATTAAGCGGGTTGGATAATTTCCTTTCCCTTTTGCCTGACAAACCGCCAGTTCTAGATGGGTTTGAGCAATAATCTCTATCACCTCATGTGGCGCGATATAAACAGCATAAGGTTTTTTACGCTCAAACGGACTCATACGATCACCAATCTGTTCAAATCTCTGCTGAGTAGTGCTCACTGTTGCTTTTCCTGCAACTAAAACCAGACAGGTTTCATTTTCAGAAGCAGCCAATGTTATTGACTCCCCCTCATCCAGCTCGTAAACATCAAAATGAACATATCCCCAGTTTGCGATTTCTGGCGAGATATGTTGTGTCCGCTTGTTTTGATCGGGTTTATGATATTTTGACAACAGCTTCGACATACAATCTACCTCAAGGTCACTTTTTAATGTCAGTGTTCACAGCAGCCCTGCCTCTTTAGCAAGCCGATGTAAATTTTTATACCCCAATGTGGCGTAAGTCAGCGGGTGTGCAACTGCAGGGTCCTGCTCTGCTTCAACAACCAGCCAGCCGTGATAGTCGTTGTTTCTCAATTCATTGAAAATAGCTGAATAATTTACACAACCATCACCCGGCACAGTAAAAACACCACTTAACACTGCATCCAGAAAACTGGTTTTCCGGTTTTTAACATCTTCCAGTACCTCCGGCCGTATATCTTTGCAATGTACGTGGTTAATTCGTTTACCCCAGCGTTTTGCTACAGTCAGTGGATCATCTCCGGCAAAGGTTAAATGTCCTGTATCCAGCAACAGCCCAACCTCTTCACTCGTGTTTTCCATCAGATGATTAATGTCTTCAGCACTTTCAATCACTGTGCCCATATGATGGTGGTAAGCAATCTGAACCCCATGAGACTGAGTATAACGGGCAAACTCTGTTAATTTTTCCCCATACTCCTGCCAGCGCTCTGCCGGAAAAAGGGGGCGTAAATACACGGGCTTAGTCTGGTCACCGTGTATGCAGTCTGTCACTTCGGCAAAAACCATCACCGTCGCTCCCAGTTCACGCAACAACGTTAAATGTGGCTGAACAGCTGCAATTTCTTCTTCGACGCTACGTGTCAACAATTGCCCGGAATACCAGCCAGATACCAATTTCAGATAATGAGAAGCCAAAATAGGCCCTAATATCTGCGGTTGGCGGGGGAATTTATTACCCAATTCAAAACCCGCAAACCCTGCCTGACGCCCTTCTGATAAACAGGTTTCCAACGATGTTTCTGCTCCCAGAGAAGGCAAATCATCATTAGTCCATGTCAGAGGGTTGATGCCAAGTTGAACGGTCATGACGGTTCTCCTGTATATTGAGGATTCAGTTCTTCTTTTGCATTTTTTTCATCACGCTGACGCCAGTCGTTAATCAGATTGTGGTAGTTCTTTTTTACTTGGAGAACGAGTGTCTCATCATCAATTTCGCCAGCCAGCCATTTCTGTGATGCTTTTCCGAATAATGTGCGGCCAACGGCAAAACCTTTGACAATGGATTTACCTGCTGCCGCATTAAAACCTGCCTTGAGTGTTTTTGCGGGTGCATCCAGCCCCAGGATCACAACTCCGCGACAATCAGGATCCCGTTGCATAATCAAATCTTCAATTTGATCCCACGTTGTAGACTGCATGGGAGGCAATTTCCACCAATCAGGCTTAATACTAAGATTGTAGAAACGCTTGAGTGCACGTAGATAAAATTCATCTGAACAAGTCATTCCGGATGGCAGGATCACCTCTAAGAGTAGCTCATGACCTGACTGGCAACAGGCTGCATAAACTTCCTTCACTATTTCTTCCTGCTCCAAACGCAGAGTGCTGTTATCTTCAGGGTGGAAGAACACCAGACATTTCACGATATGTTCCAATGGCCAACTGACCAGCTGGGAACCAATATTTCCATGTTCTAAACAGAGTGGACGGGAGCCGGGTAATTCAATCGGACGCCCTATCCATAACCCCTGCCCGGTCGCAGCATCAAGAACGTCCTGCCCAAAAGTACTGTCACATAATATGCCTGAGTGACCTTTTAGATTAGCTTCTGCACTCACTTCTTGACTGGCTTGGAATAACAATTTTTTCAGAGGTGGAATGAGATCGAGACTAGCATTCACTTCACGGGCCATTTCAACAAACTGAATCCGGTGGTCAAACGCCATGACACACAATTCCTGCCATTGCTTATGACGGCTACTCACGCGATGAAGGTGATTCAGGTGGGTATCTAAATCAGGGCGATAACCTACTGTTGTTGGCGCAAGTTTTTTTGCTCGCACGATATAGTTATCTAGTTCTGTTTTATCCGGCATTGCAGGTGCACAGCCATGCCGTGAAACGACCAAAGCGCCGCAGGCATTTGCATAAGCACAACTTTGTTCCCAACTTTCGTTATTCAGATACCCTCGCAATAAGCCAGACATAAACGCATCCCCCGCCCCCAACACGTTCAGTATTTCTACTTTAACGCCTTGAATAGTGATCCCTTCATCAAGAGTTTCAGGAATATTCCCGGTAAATACAGAGCACCCTAGTGCCCCACGTTTACAGACCAGAGTGGCCGAACTCAGTTTCCTTACGCTGTGTAAGGCATCTAAAGTATTTTTAGAGCCACCAGCGATATGAAATTCTTCTTCTGTACCCACTATCAGATCAAATTGAGAGAGTACTTCCTGTAATTGAGTAGTCACCTGCTCCGAGGCAATATAGCGGGTTTCGCCATCACCCAGTGAAGTCAGCCCCCACAATACAGGGCGATAGTCGATATCAATAACTGTTCTTACACCATTACGGCGGGCATATTGTAATGCGGTTAGCACGGCATCTCTGGTTTTTGGGTGAGAAAGATGAGTTCCGGTAATCGCCAAACAGCGGGCAGAAGCAATATATTCCTCACTGAAATCATCGCGGGTAATCGCCATATCAGCACAATTGTCACGGTAGAAAATTAGTGGGAAAGTTTCTTTATCTTTTATACCGAGTAACACCAAAGCCGTAAAACGCTCTTTATCAGTAATTAAATGGCTGGTATCACACCCTACTCTCTCCAGCTCTTCACGCAGAAAACGCCCCATGTGTTCATCACCGACTCTGGCCAACATGGACGATTTTAATCCCTGACGCGCGGTACCATAAGCTACGTTGCCAGAAGAGCCTCCCAGATATTTAGAGAAACTCGTCATGTCCTCCAAACGTGCCCCTATCTGCTGACCATATAAATCAACCGCAATACGTCCCATACAGATAACATCAAACTTTTTATGTTGCTCCATCGCTCCACCTCTTACCCATGTGCGTTTTGCTAACTTATGTTGCTAACCCATGTATGTCGCTCACTGCGAGATTTAATTAATTTCAGTGACGTTAACCCAGCGTTTTTGTTCATGAGAGCAGACAATTGCATCCAGAATGCGAGAGACTTTCCAACCTTCGGTAAAGTCGGGCCAGATGTCCTGACCCAATGCAATACCATCAACTAAATCTTTCACTTCCACTGTTTTCTGGTCATTGAAGCCAATGCCATGCCCGGCGCCGTGACAGAAAGGAGCATAATCCGGATGTTCCGGCCCGACCAAAATGGTTTTAAACCCCTGGCGATTGGCCGGTTCATCGTGCCTGTACAGTTTCAGCTCAGCCATTCGTTCCTGAGTAAAACTCAGAGTGCCTTTAGTCCCTGTGACGACATATGTCAGCCCCATTTTGCGGCCACAAGCTATGCGGGAAGTTTCAATCACGCCTATAGCCCCACTATCAAAACGTACCATTGCATGAGCCTGATCTTCGTTTTCAACGGGGATCAATACAGCAGAACCCGATATTTCAGGGCGTGCTTTCACAATTGTTTTCATATCACCACAAACAGTTGTGATATCTCCCACCAGATACTGCGCCATATTAATAATATGTGCGCCAAGATCACCCAATGCGCCCAAACCGGCCTCATTCTTAAAGCAGTGCCAATGAATCGGACTCAGGGGATCAGCCATATAATCTTCATTATGCGTACCGTAAAAATGCACAACTTCGCCAATCTCACCATTCGATATAATCTCTTTAGCCAGCTGAGCAGTCGGGTTTTTCATATAATTAAATCCCACCAGTGTCTTTACTCCGGCGATGTTGGCAGCTGCCACCATCTGTTTTGCATCATGGGAATTCAAGGCTAGTGGTTTTTCGCAATAAATATGTTTACCGTGCTTAATGGATTCTAATGCCATTTCTTTGTGCAAAAAATTTGGTGTACATATATCAACGACATCAATATCAGGATGAGCAACCAGTTCTAGCCAATCGCCCGTTGAGCGTAGAAAACCGAGTTCTTTTGCTTGGGTCTGAGCAAGCTCCGGTGTGATCCCGGCAATCATTGCACGTACTAATTTTCCTTTTAATGGAAATACCGTCGGTGCTTGCGCATAGGCTATAGCATGGGCACGCCCGATATAGCCCGCACCAATCAGGCCAATCCGAATTTCTTTCATATTATTTGGATTCCCCATCACTCAGATTTTCTAGGCGTTTTCACGATAAATGGAGCGCTTAGACAATATTTTACTGATTTGATAAGCGACATATCCCAGAATTCCGGCTGCAAGCAGATAGTAAAGTGTCATTACATAATTCGGCACATTCTGAGCCAGAAAAACGTACATTGAGACAGCAGCCAGTGTAATTAGCCATCCCATAGGTTTCACCATTGACCACGGAGTAATATCTACCTGTTTTGTATACACCTCTTCATAACTTTCAGCAGGGAAGAAATAACCGACTGTCAGCATAAAAATGACATTCAGCACAAATAAGATGCCGACTAAATGGAAGAAATGGATATCAATATGCAGGATAAAGTTACAAACAATATATGCTGACATACCAAACAGCAGCCCCAGTTTTGCCGCAATCGGAGGAACACGTTTTGTCATCAACCCAACCAGCACGACACTGAGAATAGGAGCATTAAAAATCCCCTGTAATTGCTGGATTAGGTAAAACAAACCATCAGGTGCATTTGCAACGAGTGGAGCGATCAGCATAGTTACCAACGCCAGACCAATACCCAAATATTTTCCTACAGCTACACTTCGAGCTTCACTGGCATTCGGGTTAATTCTCTGTTTGTAAATATTGACGGTAAATAAAGTAACAGAGGAGTTCAGGCCACCACTGAATGTAGAGAATACCGCCCCAACAACTACCGCAGCAAAAAAGCCAACCAGAATTTTAGGCAAAACTAATTGTACTAATGCGGGGTAGGCATTATCCGGGTTATCTATTTGTCCATTGAAAATATGGAATGCAATAACACCCGGTAAAATAATGATAGAAGGAATAAGCAGTTTTAATACAGCGCATAACATTACCCCTTTTTGCCCTTCCGCCAGATTCTTTGCACCCAATGATTTTTGTACAATGGATTGGTTGGTGCACCAGAAGAACATGTTGGAAATGATCAATCCGGTAAATAGAGTTGAAAATGGAACAAGTGAATCTTCACTGCCAATGGAGTTAAATTTATCAGGGTGGGCCTGATAAACATCGGTCAGGCCTTGCCAGGCATTGCCATCCCCGACATACAGTAAGGCAAAAATCGTAACAATGCCTCCACCGATAATTAACCCGATACCGTTGATAGTGTCAGCCACTGCAATCGCTTTAATGCCACCAAAAATAGCGTAAATTGCGCCCAGACCGCCGACACCCCAAACCATAATCCATAATGCAGTGGTTTTATCGACATTGAATACCTGAGAAACCTGAAATAAACTTTCCAGCGCAATAGCTCCGGTATATAACACGATAGGCAATAACGAAATAACATACATGGCCAGAAATAAAACAGAGGTAATTAGTAAAGTATTTTTGTCAAATCTCCGTTCTAAATATTCTGGAATTGTTGATATTCCCAATTTTAAATATTTGGGCAGGAAGTAAATGGCAAACAGTACAATAGTTAAGGCTGCTATAACTTCCCATGCCATAACAATAAATCCCGTTCTGAATGCTAGCCCATTTAAACCAACTAGATGTTCTGTAGACAAATTCATTAATAGCATGGAGCTGCCGATATAAACTCCAGTCAGAGAGCGCCCACCAAGAAAATAACCTTCAGTGGAATCAATTAAATGTTTATTCCTTGTTTTATAATAAGCAATCCCTGCCACCAGCAGGGTAAAACCAATAAAAGAAAGAAAAGCTGACATGTAATGTTCCCCTGTTTTTCTGTGGTCTATACACTTCGTCTTTCAAGTTGTCTCTTTGTTGGCTGTGCTCGCTCACCCCGGTCACCGTTTTTATAAACATACGGTTATCTATGCTCTAGGGGATGAGCTCCCTTGCCGCCGCGATGTAGCTTGAAATTCATTGTGTATATAATTTGATTTCTTTACCGGACAAAAGGGATTCAAGCGCCTTATCAGCAAGATATAATGCCTGTTCGCCATCAAAACCGGTTGTTTCTGGAATGGCTCTGCCAGCCATAACATCGACAAAATGATCCCATTCCGCGATATATGCCTCACGATAACGTTGCAGGAAAAAATGTTCTGGTTTAGCGGAAAGACACCCGTTGTCTCCCCATAACTCCACACTGTTTTCCTTAATATTACCGGCTGTCAGTAAGCCTTTTTGACCATGCAGTTCAAGGCGCTGGTCATAGCCATACCCCGAACGGCGGCTGTTAGCGATGCTCACCATAGCACCTGAAGGAAATTTCATCACAATAAACGCAGTATCAATATCACCGGCTGAGCCAATGGCAGGATCAACCAGATTACTACCTTGTGCATAAATAGCACACGGCTCTTCTCCTATAATAAAACGGGCCATGTCAAAATCATGAATTGTCATATCCCGAAACATACCACCGGAAACCCGGATATATTCAGCGGGTGGCGGGGCAGGATCACGGGATGTGATCATCAGGGATTCTGCCTTACCGATTTTTCCTGCATGAAACAGATTTTTCATCTGACGAAACTGAGGGTCATAGCGACGATTAAAGCCGACAAACAGAGGAACCTGGCACGCTTTTACCACAGCAAGGCATTGCCGCACCCGTTCAAGCTCAAGGTGAACCGGCTTCTCACAGAAAATCATTTTCTTATTGCGGGCAGCCTGTTCGATTAAATCAGCATGCGTATCTGTTGCTGAAGCAATCAGTACACCATGAACCTCCGGATCAGACATGGCTTCTTCGGTTGTTTGTATTTTAACCTGATATTTCTGTGCCAGTGTTTCAGCATTTACCTGATAAGGATCAACGACAGAGTAGAGACAGGTTTCTTTATGGCTGGCAATGCTAACCGCATGCACCAGACCAATTCTGCCAGCACCAAATAATGCAATATTAAACATGAATGCTCCTTGATACCTCTGTATCCCCGTCGTCTTTCAGATTGCTGCGTTAGGAGCCACCTTCTGAAATCCATCGGGTATATCTGCTTTGGGTTTGAATAAAAATATATCAACCAAAATATTTATTTCAATTTAACAAACATTGGAAATTTTATTTTTTAGAGGCGGTTAGCATTTTGAGATGAAAATGATGTAATTAGTGTTATACCTATCACGAAAAACAAGCTATCAGATCTGAATAAATCAATAAAAACACATTAAAATCATACGGTAATAGTAATAAAGCACTCAACTACAGAAAAGTTGAACGCATTGAAATTACAATTGTGGCGAAGAGATAAAGAAGGTGTTTGGAATGAAATAAACATTCCATTCCTTATATAAAAAGAGCTATTTCACGGCCAGATGAAAGGCATGAAGCAATATATAAGAATACTAGTACTGCCGAGTATATTTCTCCACATACCGCCTGATATTTTCAGCCGCAGTGGTAACCGCCGGGTTATCTGCAACCTGCGCTGTTCCTGTTCTCCACCATGATTCATAATCGTGGGTCATGGTTTTCGGCAACACTTTAATATCAATCAGAGTGGTACATAGTTGTTTACGGGCGTCCTGCAAAGCAGTAATCAATTGTTGTTCGTTATGCACCCGATAACTTTTGCAGCCGTAACTTTCTGCATTTTTGGCAAAATCCACCGGAACCAGTGCGCCATCCAGCCGACCACTTTGTTGATTACGATAACGATTTTCTGTCACAAAGCTGCCCATGCCCTGACTCATCTGTAAGTTATTGATGCAGCCAAACCCCGCATTATCAAATAACAGCACAGTAATTTTGATGTTTTCTTGAATCGCCGTTTGTAGCTCACTGTGTAACATCATATAAGACCCATCCCCTACCATTGCGTAAACTGGCTGGTTAGGGCAGGCAATTTTTGCCCCCAGTGCTGCGGCAATTTCATATCCCATACAGGAATAGCCATATTCAAGGTGATAGGTATCCGGCTCTTTGGGTTGCCATAGGCGTTGCAAATCCCCCGGCAAAGAACCGGCTGCACCAACAATAATGGCGTTATCTTCCAGATACTGATCCATCAGCCCAAGTACGCGCGTCTGTGCCAGAGTAGTCTGCAATGTGTCACTGTATTCATGTAATTTCTCATCCAGATGATCTGCAATTTCTGGCCTGTCTCCGGCCTGATACTGGATAGAAAACAGCCGTGACAGTTCCTCCTGCCAGACTGATTTAGCCTGAGCAACCTCCTGTTGCCAACCGGAACGCCATCCCGTTTTTGCTAATTCCTGAGTCATCGCAGATAACCCTTCTCTTGCATCAGAAATCACTGCGACAGCATCCAGTTTGTAGGCATCAAACTCTGCCACATTAATGGTAAGAAATTCAGCTTGCGGATTTTGGAACAGAGATTTAGATGCTGTCGTAAAATCAGTAAAACGTGTGCCGACACCAATGATTAAGTCCGCATCCTTAGCCAGCAAATTAGCCGCCAGACAGCCCGTTGTACCGATTCCACCGCAATTCAACGGGTTTGCTGCAACAATGGCACTTTTTCCTGCCTGTGTTTCTGCAAATGGGATATTAAAAGTTTCTGCAAACTGGCGGAAAGCTTCATGTGCGCCGGAGTAACGTACTCCTCCTCCGCAAATCAGTAATGGCTTTTTCTTACGTTTTATCAGCTCTACGGCATCCTGAATACGGGATAAGGAGGCAGGCCGGCGTTCAAGATGATGTACCCGTTTCTGGAAGAAGTAATCAGGGTAATCCCAAACTTCTCCCTGTACATCCTGTGGCAAGCAGACAGTCACTGCACCGGTATCCGCCGGATCAGTCAATACCCGCATGGCCTGAATCATCGCTGCCATTAATTGTTCAGGTCTGGATATGCGATCCCAGTAGCGAGAAACAGGCCGGAAACAATCGTTGGTACTGATAGTGCCATCCCAATACTGTTCAACCTGCTGTAAAACAGGATCCGGCTGGCGACATGCAAAGGTATCTCCCGGTAATAACAGTAGTGGGATACGGTTAGCCGTCGCTGTAGCTGCGGCTGTAACCATATTGGCAGCACCCGGCCCGACAGAGGAAGTGACAGCAAAAATCTGTTGCCGTTTTTTCTGCCGGGAAAAGCCGGTGGCTATGTGTGCCATTCCCTGTTCATTGCACCCCTGATAGATTCGAAGATGCCCCGGATCCTGTTCCAGAGCTTGCCCCAACCCCACAACATTACCGTGACCAAATATGGTGAAAACACCACAGACAAAGGGTAATTCCTCTCCATCAACGTTGATATACTGCTGATTGAGAAACCTGACCAAAGCCTGAGCCATAGTCATTTTTTGAGTGTGTCTTGTCTGGGAAGATGTTGCCGATGCTTTTATGGAGCTGATATTTACAGAGCCAGTATTTATGGGCTTGGTATTCATAGGATTACTCCATCGTTGGCATGACAAAACTGCTGCTATGGTGTTCCAGACGAACGCTGGCAGGCCAACGGCTAGTGACTGTTTTCATGCGGGTATAAAAACGTACACCATCATTGCCATGTACATTCAGCGGACCGAAAATAGAACGTTTCCAGCCCCCAAAACTATGGAATGCCATAGGAACAGGGATAGGAATATTGATGCCAACCATACCAGTCTGTACATCTTCACTGAACTGACGGGCAGTTTCACCATCACGGGTAAAAATAGCAGCACCATTACCGTACTCATGATGGTTAATCAATTTCAGTGCGGTGTGATAATCAGGTACACGCACAATGGATAGTACAGGCCCAAAGATCTCTTCTTTATAAATTTTCATCTCTGGGGTGACATAATCAAACAAAGTTGGCCCCACGAAATAACCATTCTCATGACCCGTAACCTGATACCCCCGCCCATCCACCAGTAGCTTTGCTCCCTGCTCCACACCACTGTTAATGTAATCACAGATTTTTGACCGGTGTTGTTCAGAAATGACCGGCCCCATATCGTTTTCCCGCCCCTCGCTGATCCCTGCACCAACAACCATTCTGTCAATTTGCTGCCGAAGTTTTGTTACCAGCTCATCCGCTATTTCATCCCCTACGGCCAGAACAACAGACAGTGCCATACAGCGTTCTCCTGCGGCACCAAAGGCGGCCCCTATAATGGCATTTGCCGCCATTTCCAAATCAGCATCCGGCATAAGAATACTGTGGTTCTTCGCGCCACCCAGCGCCTGACAACGCTTACCATATGCTGATGCCGTTGCATAAACATACTCGGCAACCGGTGTTGAGCCCACAAAACTTACAGCCTGAACATGCGGATCAGTCAGCAAGACATCAACGGCTTCCTTATCCCCTTGTACGACGTTGAATACACCATCCGGCAACCCCGCCTGTTGTAACAATTTAGCCAGTTCAATAGAGAGAGAAGGATCTTTTTCGGAGGGTTTGAGAACAAACGTGTTTCCTGTTGCTAACGCTATCGGGAACATCCACATTGCAACCATAGCAGGAAAATTAAATGGGGTGATCCCTGCGCATACGCCCAGTGGCTGCATCAGGGAGTGGCTATCCACTCCTGCCCCTACATTGGCAGAGTGCTCGCCTTTTTGTAAGTGAGGAATACCACAGGCGAACTCAACCACTTCAAGGCCACGTGTCAGTTCCCCCACGGCATCAGAATAAATTTTCCCATGTTCTTCGGAAATCAGACGAGCCAGATGCGACTGATTTTCCTCAAGGAGGGACTTAAATTTGAACAAGATTCTGGCTCTTTTCAATGGCGAGGTTTTAGACCATTCCTGAAAAGCCTGATGGGCAGATTCGATAGCGAATTTTGTTTCATGAGCTGTGCTCAATGCAACCTGCCGAATGGATTGCCCCGTCGCAGGGTTAAAAACAGGTAAGGTTCGAACACTTTGACTACTGATAAGTTTCCCGCCAATAAAATTTTTAATCTGTTCCATTTTGAGCCTCTCTCAATACAATTATATGCACTTCGTCTTTCAAGTTGCCTCTTTGTTAGCTGCGCTCATTCACCCCGGTCACCGTTTTTATAAACATACGGCTATCTATGCTCCCGGGGATGAACTCCCTTGCCGCCGTGATGCAGCTTGAAATCCATTGTGTATAGGCCTAACCACATACAGGCTGAACCACGTAAGATGAGTTGAATCATTATGAATTGAATCACGATGCTAAAGATATATGAAATATACATTTCATTTTCAATGGGAATTGAAATACTATTTTATTAATGTGATCAACACGCTATTTTTTGTGCAATTACAATTTATTAGGGATACATTATGTCTGCTGCATCAAATCTGCCCGAACTACAAGAACAAATTCGCTCGCGTTATGACGAGTTAAGTAAGCGGTTACAGCAAGTTGCAAGGTATGTTCTGGATAATACCAATAGCGTGGCATTTGATACGGTTGCGGTTATTGCAAAAGAAGCCGATGTTCCACCTTCTACTCTTATCCGATTTGCCAATGCCTTTGACTTCAACGGATTCAATGAGATGAAACAGTTATTTCGCATAAATCTGGTAGAGGAAACCGCCAGTTATACCGACCGTGCCCGTCTGTTCAGAGCACTGGACGGTGATAACCAGCAAGTGGAAGACCCACTACATATTTTGCAGGAGTTTGCCCATTCCAATGCGCAGGCTATGCAGCAACTTGCCGCCCGAACCCCGGCAGAAGACTTAAATAAGGCAGTAGATTTACTGGCAACCGCTCAAAATATCTACATTATCGGGCTTCGCCGTTCGTTCAGTGTCGCATCATACTTAGCCTATGCCCTGAGCCATCTGGAATGTCGCCCGTTATTGGTAGATGGTCTGGGAGGTATGTTCCGCGAACAAATGAATATGATTGGGGCAAATGATGTAGTTGTTTCCATCAGCTTTACCCCCTATGCCGAAGAAACCGTGATGGTCAGTGAAAGAGCGGCACAGGCTGGAGCAAAACAGATTGTGATTACTGACAGCCAAATCAGCCCATTAGCAAGTTTCAACGATGTCTGTTTTGTGGTGAAGGAAGCAAAAGTTGATGCATTCCGCTCCCAGTCTGCCACGTTGTGTCTGGTGCAATCACTGGCTGTCGCTTTGGCTTACCGGCAGGAAAATGCCGGATAATTATCCTATATCCTATGGATTTCGAGTTGCATCGCGGCGGCAAGGGAGTTCATCCCCGGGAGCATAGATAGCCGTATGTTTATAAAAACGGTGACCGGGGTGAATGAGCGCAGCCAACAAAGAGGCAACTTGAAAGACGACGGGGATATTAATTTCAGGTTGTTGGCTGACGGGTTGCAACCTGAAATATATTGCTTAATGAAACAGAAAATAATCCCTCATCAAAAATTAATTATTTCCATCAAATTATAAACTGTGATTATTTTTTCATTCCAATAATCACCAATCACGTTCTATTCATTCTTTAAGTCAATAATCAATATTTATTATGAGTTATTTCATACAGAGGTGTTTTAACATAAACATATTTTATGAAAATACGGCATCATAAATAAAATCTATAATACGATCAGGCTGCAAAATTTTTCTTAAATCAAAGAAAACACCGCAATAAACTGTTCAAAAAAATAACAGCCAGTTTATTCCGGTGCTCTTTCTCTTATTATGGAGAGATTTGATTAATTAATATATTAATACAAATATGTGTTTACTATTCTTCGTTTTCATCTATATCGGTTTGGGATTGGTTGCCGATAGAAATAAGATCATCCAACAATTCTAACAACTGAGTTAATTTTTCTGGGGAAAAAGCAGCTTCAATTGCTTTATAGCCTTCATCGACTTCTCCTTTTGCCTGTTCATACAGCTCCTGACCTGCCGGAGTCAGAGAAACGTACAGCTTCCGCTGGTCATTCATTGGTTTTAAGCGAAAGATAAGACCGTCACGTTCCATGCGGGTCAGAATGCCCGTCAAACTTGGGCGTAAGATACAGGTAAGGTTAGCCAAATCATGAAAATCAATCGAGCGGCTGCTTGCGAGTACGCGAACAATACGCCATTGCTGTTCAGTCAAATTATAACTCTTCAATATCGGGCGGAAAAAACCCATCGAGGTTTCCCGAGCTTGAAGCAATGCTAATGTCAGGGATTCATGCATAAGTAAAGGTGACTCTTAAGTTAACCACGGGCAATTCTCTATAAGTTGAACGCATGCGCTACCGATTATAGACAACATTAAAGTCGAAAAGACTAACATGCTCATAACTATCCACAAAGGAAAAAGAATTCAATATTAACAAATAAATAAAATTATTTTGCCATAAAAAGTTAACAGAAAGTTAAACACAATACCAAATGACCCTGTTAGATAATATAACGGTTTGATCTTTATGTACTAAAAATAATCACGAACAGAATGTTGTTACAGAGATCACAATTAAAATTAACAATTAACTTAACATATTGAACATCATCGCTTCTTGATTTATTAATATATTAATAATTTATCTTGCGATACATCGCTCAGCTTGCAAGGAGTTGTTAATGAAAGGCACCGTCTTTGCCGTCGCTCTCAACCACAACAGTCAGCTCGATTTTTGGCGTAAGGCATTTCACGAAGCGCCATATAACGCGCCTCCTCAAACTCCAGTTTGGTTTATCAAACCCCGTAATACAGTGATTACGTCCGGTGATGTTATTCCCCACCCTATTGGGGAAACTGTGCAAAGCGGCGCGACGCTGGCACTGTTTATCAGCACAAATAAAGTCGGCAAAGCTGCCCGCAAAGTTTCTGCCAAAGATGCCGAACAATACATAGCCGGTTATGCACTGGCGAACGAAGTCAGCTTACCGGAAACTTCATTTTATCGCCCTGCCATAAAAGCAAAATGCCGCGATGGTTTTTGCCCAATTGGTCAAATGTCGGATGTAAAGACTATAAACTCACTGGATATCATCACCGAGATAAATGGGCAGGAAGTTGATCGCTGGTCAACTCATGATCTGGTGCGTTCCGCATCAGAGCTTTTATCCGCATTAAGCGATTTTACCACCCTGAATGAAGGGGATGTGATTCTGCTGGGAACGCCTCACCAGCGTGCCATTCTGCACCCCAATGATACTGTTACAATCAGGGCTGATGGTTTTCCCATTTTACAAAACACCGTTGTATTGGCCGGAGGTCAGGCATGAAACACGCCAGAATTCACTATCAGGGGCAGGATCTACATGTCACTGTTGATGAACAGGAGAATGTACTACTGCCTGATGGCAGCCGGATCAGCGGGCTTGATGTCGTATGGCTTCCGCCAGCCACCGGAACACTGTTCGCATTAGGTCTGAATTATGCCGACCATGCCACCGAACTGGAATTTAAGCCACCGGAGGAGCCTCTGGTATTTATCAAGGCAGCCAACAGCTTCACTGGCCACCGTCAGGTTTCCGTCCGTCCTGACCATGTGGAATATATGCATTATGAAGCAGAATTAGTTGTTGTCATTGGTAAGCCAGCCCACAAAGTTTCCAGAGCTAATGCCATGGATTACGTTGCAGGCTATACCCTCTGTAACGATTACGCCATTCGTGATTATCTGGAGAATTATTATCGCCCTAATCTGCGTGTAAAAAGCCGTGACACGTTAACGCCTATCGGGCCGTGGATTGTTGATAAGCAGGAGGTTACTGATCCGCATAATCTGATCTTGAGTACTTGGGTTAATGGTGAATTACGCCAGCGTGGCACCACCGCAGATTTGATTTTTGATATCCCCTTCCTGATTACCTATCTGAGCGATTTCATGACATTACAGCCAGGAGACATGATCGCCACGGGCACACCCAAAGGTTTATCCGATGTAGTTCCCGGAGATGAAGTGATTGTGGAAATCGAAGGTATCGGACGTCTGGTAAATCATATTGTCAGCCAGCAAGCATATGAGGAAAGCCTGTCATGACCACAATTAATCATTGGATCAACGGTAAAAACGTTGGCAGCAGTACCTATTTTGAAACAGTCAATCCCGCAACCGGTGAGGTATTGGCAGAAGTCGCTTCTGGCGGAAAAAAAGAAATTGATCAGGCGGTGGCTGCCGCAAAAGACGCTTTTCCTGAATGGGCAAATACCCCGATGAAAGAACGGGCGCGTCTGATGCGGCGTTTAGGCGAATTAATCGACCAGAATGTACCTGAAATTGCTGCGATGGAAACCAGTGATACGGGTTTGCCAATCCATCAGACAAAAAATGTCCTTATCCCACGTGCTTCCCACAATTTCGATTTTTTTGCGGAAACTTGTCAGCAGATGAACGGGCGCACTTATCCCGTCGATGACAAAATGCTGAATTATACCCTTATCCAGCCTGTAGGCGTCTGCGCACTGATTTCCCCGTGGAATGTGCCGTTCATGACTGCCACATGGAAAGTTGCCCCCTGCCTGGCTCTGGGAAACACCGCTGTTCTGAAAATGTCCGAGCTTTCCCCCCTGACCGCTAACCGTCTGGGAGAACTGGCTCTGGAAGCCGGTATCCCCGCAGGAGTACTGAATGTGGTACAGGGATATGGCAATACTGCCGGTGATGCGCTGGTAAAACATCATGATGTCCGTGCCGTTTCTTTCACCGGTGGGACAGCTACCGGTCGCCTGATTATGCAGAACTCAGGGCTGAAAAAATACTCCATGGAACTGGGCGGCAAATCGCCGGTACTGATTTTTGAAGATGCCGATATTGAACGTGCGTTAGATGCTGCCCTGTTCACCATTTTTTCCCTTAATGGCGAACGCTGCACAGCGGGCTCCCGTATTTTCATTCAGGAAAGCATCTATCCTGAATTTGTGAAGCGTTTCGCAGAACGCGCCAGCCGCCTGCGCGTCGGTGATCCGCAGGATCTGAATACCCAGGTCGGCAGCCTGATCAGCCACCAGCATTGGGAAAAAGTTTCCGGTTATATCCGATTGGGTATTGAAGAAGGCGCAACGCTGTTAACCGGAGGCCCGGACAAACCGGCAGACCTGCCTGATCATCTGAAAAATGGTCACTTCCTGCGGCCAACCGTCCTAGCCGATGTTGATAACCGGATGCGCGTGGCACAAGAAGAAATTTTCGGCCCGGTCGCTTGTCTGTTGCCATTCAAAAGTGAAGAAGACGGTCTTCGCATGGCTAACGATGTGGAATATGGGCTGGCATCTTATATCTGGACACAGGATGTGAGCAAAGTCCTGCGTCTGGCACAAGGAATTGAAGCCGGCATGGTCTTCGTCAATTCCCAGAACGTACGCGATCTGCGCCAGCCATTCGGTGGTATCAAAGCCTCTGGTGTCGGACGGGAAGGCGGAGAATATAGCTTTGAAGTTTTTGCTGAAGTGAAAAATGTTTGTATTTCAATGGGAAATCATCCCATTCCTCGCTGGGGACTTTGATCTTAAGAAAAGAGATATATCCGGAGGATTTCAGACTATAGCCTGAAAAAGTACGGGTATACCTCTTCCAGCGTTAACCGCTTTTCATCATCCTGATACTGAGTGAGGATTTATGGGCAAGTTAGCGTTAGCAGCAAAAATTACACATGTACCTTCTATGTATCTGTCCGAATTACCGGGTAAACACTACGGTTGTCGGCAAAGTGCAATTGACGGGCATAAGGAAATCAGCCGTCGCTGCCGGGAGTTGGGTGTCGATACCATTATCGTGTTTGATACTCACTGGCTGGTCAATAGTGCCTATCATATTAACTGTGCGGAACATTTCTCCGGTATTTATACCAGTAATGAATTACCGCATTTTATCCGCGATATGAGTTATGAGTATGACGGAAACCCCGAGCTGGGGCACATGATCGCAGAAGAAGCGCGCCAGATGGGGGTTCGTGCAAAATCACATGAGATTGCCAGCCTGACGCTGGAATATGGCACATTAGTGCCAATGCGCTATATGAATAGTGACCGTCATTTTAAAGTTATTTCGATTTCTGCCTTTTGTACTGTTCATGCTTTCGAAGATAGCCGTAAGTTGGGAGAAGCCATTTTACGGGCTATTGAGAAATATGATGGCACCGTTGCCGTGCTGGCCAGCGGTTCACTCTCCCACAGCTTTATCGATGATCAACGTGCCGAAGAAGGCATGAACAGCTATACCCGCGAGTTTGATGAGCAGATGGATAACCGGGTTGTCAAACTTTGGAAAGAAGGTCGCTTCAGGGAATTTTGCGACATGCTGCCTGAATATGCCCTCTACTGTCGGGGGGAAGGCAATATGCACGATACCGTCATGTTACTCGGGTTGCTTGGCTGGGATAAATATGACGGCAAAGTCGAGTTTCTCACGGAATTATTTGCCAGTTCAGGGACTGGACAGGTGAATGCTGTGTTCCCATTACCACATTCTGTTAACCAGACAACTTCCGTCTGACAGGAGTTAGCTATGCCACATTTTTATGCTGAATGTACCGAAAACATCCGCAAAGAAGCCAATTTACCGGAACTGTTTGCGAAAGTGAATCAGGCGCTTGCTGATACCGGCATTTTCCCTCAGGGCGGGATCCGCAGTCGAGCTATTTGGCTGGATACGTGGCAAATGGCAGATGGAAAACAAGATTACGCTTTTGTCCATATGACGCTGAAAATCGGTGCAGGACGCAGCACTGAAGATTGCCAGAAAGTCGGGGAAATGCTGTTTTCGCTCATCAAAGCTCATTTTGCCGATTTAATGGCACAGCGTTACCTTGGTCTCTCTTTTACAATGGAAGAACTTGATCCAATACTGAATTATAAATCCAATAATGTTCATAAGCTGTTTAAATCAAAAAATAAGACATTATGAGTGCCATAATTCAATATGACTGAAATTCAAAGTGACTGAAATTCAAAGTCATTGAAGTACAAAAACGTTAAGTTCACCTTTTTGTTAAATGAAGAGAAAACCATGACAAACCATCTTGATGCTGTATTACACGATTCCTTGTTATTACGTCAGCAGGGTTACATTGACGGAAAATGGCTTGATGCTGACAATAAAGCCACCTTTGCTGTGACAAATCCTGCCACTGGTGACATCATCGCCAATGTCAGTGATATGGGGGCAGCAGAAACTCATCGTGCGATTAAAGCTGCCGAAAAAGCGCTTCCTGCATGGCGTGCCCTGACAGCCAAAAAGCGTAGCCAGATACTCAGGCAGTGGTTCAATTTGGTCATCGATAACCAGAAAACATTGGCAGAACTGCTGAGTATTGAGCAAGGGAAGTCCCATGCTGAGGCGATGGGGGAAATTGCTTATGGTGCCAGTTTTATCGAATGGTTTGCAGAAGAAGGCAAACGCGTTTACGGCGAAACTATCCCTTCCCACATACCCAGTTGCCGTACATCCACCATCAAGCAACCCATCGGCGTGGTTGCAGCCATTACTCCGTGGAATTTTCCTAATGCCATGATTACCCGCAAAGTCAGCCCGGCACTGGCCGCAGGTTGTACTGTCGTCCTGAAACCTGCCGCAGAAACCCCGCTTTCAGCACTGGCTTTGGTTGTTCTGGCTGAGCAGGCAGGAGTCCCGGCAGGGGTCTTTAATATTGTCACCGGAATGGACGCCAAAGCGATTGGGGAAGCCCTGACTTCAAGCCCTATCGTACGCAAACTCTCTTTTACCGGATCGACGCGTGTTGGGAAATTGCTCATGGCACAAAGCGCCGATACGGTGAAAAAACTCTCTCTTGAGTTAGGTGGCAATGCACCTTTTATTGTTTTTGATGATGCCGACTTAGATGCCGCAGTTAAAGGTGCAATGGCAGCGAAATTCCGTAACAGCGGTCAGACTTGTGTCTGCGCAAACCGGATCCTGGTTCAGGAAAACATTTACGAGGAATTTGCTGAACGTCTGGCTCAGGCGGCCAAGCAATTGCATGTCGGGCCAGCCAGTGATAGCTCATCACAGCAGGGCCCTCTGATTAATCAGGCTGCGATAGATAAAGTTCAGGCGCATGTCAGTGATGCCGTTTCCCGTGGTGCAAGGCTTCTGGTCGGAGGAAAATCCCACAAACTGGGTGGCCTGTTCTTTGAGCCAACCGTACTGGCTGATATTGATGAAACAATGCAAGTTGCCCATGAAGAAACATTCGGCCCTCTGGCTGCCCTGTTCAAATTCCGGGATGAAGAAGAGGCCATTCGCATTGCTAACAGCACAGAGTACGGGCTGGCCGCTTATTTTTATTCCCGCGATATCGGCAGAATTTACCGTGTAGCAGAAGCTCTGGAAAGCGGCATGGTCGGCATTAACGAAGGGCTGATTTCCAACGAAGCTGTTCCGTTCGGGGGCATAAAACAGTCTGGTCTGGGGCGTGAGGGTTCGCGCTACGGCATAGAAGATTATCTGGAAGTGAAATACCTCTGTTTCGGAGGATTATAAACCAAAGGAGTTTGACACATATGCTACAGCAAGAAGTCGTATCACAGGTTGCTCATCGTTTATATCTGGCAGAGAAAGACCGTAAACAGATCCGTCAAATCTCACTGGATTATCCGGAAATAACCATTGAGGATGCATACGCCATTCAGCGTGAATGGGTCAGTATGAAAATGGCGGAAGGCCGGGTATTGAAAGGGCATAAAATTGGCCTGACATCCAGAGCCATGCAGCTCAGTTCACAAATTGAAGAACCGGATTATGGCGCACTGCTGGATGATATGTTTTTTCAGAGCGGTAGCCATATCCCCTGCGAACGTTTTATTGTTCCGCGCATTGAGGTGGAATTGGCATTCGTACTGGCAAAACCGCTGCAAGGCCCGAACTGTACACTGTTTGATGTTTACAATGCGACAGATTACGTTATTCCGGCGCTGGAACTGATCGATGCCCGCTGTCATAACATCGATCCGGAAACCCAGCGCCCGCGTAAAGTCGTAGATACGATTTCTGATAATGCAGCAAATGGGGGCGTCATTATGGGAGGACGCCCCATCAAACCCCATGAGCTGGACTTAAGATGGGTCAGCGCTCTGCTCTATCGCAATGGTGTCGTTGAGGAATCCGGCGTAGCCGCAGCAGTGCTTGACCATCCCGCCAGTGGTGTTGCATGGCTTGCTAATAAACTGGCCCCACACGGTGTCCAGCTTGAAGCGGGCCAGATCATACTGAGTGGCTCTTTCACCCGGCCGGTTGCAGCCCGCAAAGGTGATACATTCCATGTGGATTACGGCGCATTAGGTTCAGTGAGTTGTTATTTTTCTTAAAAATCAGTCTGGTATAAAACATGAATTAAACATTTAATTAAAAATCAGGAGCATAAGGTGCACTCATGGATCAACTGACAAATAGATTCAAACAGGCCCTGCACTCGGGGCAGCCACAAATCGGTTTATGGCTTGGGCTTTGTAGTTCATATAGTGCTGAAATTCTGGCGGGAACCGGTTTTGACTGGTTATTAATTGATGGCGAACATGCCCCTAATGATATTACTTCTGTCCTGAATCAGTTACAGGCTATTGCTGCTTACCCAAGCCAGCCGGTTGTGCGTCCGCCGTGGAACGATCCGGTAATTATCAAGCAACTGCTGGATATCGGTGCTCAGACACTGCTCATCCCGATGATTCAGAATGCTGAGCAGGCGCGTGAAGCTGTACGGGCTACCCGTTATCCACCGGAAGGCATTCGGGGTGTAGGCAGTGCGCTGGCAAGAGCTTCGCGCTGGAATCGTATCCCTAATTATCTGGCGCGTGCCAATGAAGAAATGTGTGTGCTGATTCAGGTGGAAACCCGTGAGGCTCTGAATAATTTGTCAGAGATGCTGACAGTTGAGGGTGTTGATGGTGTATTTATCGGCCCGGCAGATCTCAGTGCTGATATGGGGCACCACGGCAACCCCCAACATCCTGAGGTTAAGGCGGCGATCGAACAAGCTATCAGACAAATCAACACAGCAGGCAAAGCTGCCGGAATATTGATGACCAATACTGAAGCGGCAGAGCACTATCTGGATCTCGGTGTGAAGTTTATTGCTGTTGGTGTTGATACCACACTGCTCACCAACGCAGCCAATTCATTGGCGGCACATTTCGGTAAGGGACAGGAAAACACCGTATCGTCTGTATCCAACGCTGCATATTAATCAATAAAAAGGTCACAACCATGAGCAGCTCACCTGAAGCCATACAGAAGCATGATGCACCAGACTATTCACATAAAAACCTCACGGCACAGCAGCAAAGTGTTATCAAAAAATTATTTCGCCGCCTGATCCTGTTTCTGTTTGTCCTGTTCATCTTTTCTTTTCTGGATCGTATCAATATTGGTTTTGCCGGTTTAACGATGGGAAAAGATCTAGGTCTTACATCGACCATGTTCGGGTTAGCTGCAACACTGTTTTATGTGACTTATGTGGCTTTTGGTATTCCCAGTAATATCATGTTGGGTATTGTGGGAGCCAGACGCTGGATTGCCACGATTATGGTGCTGTGGGGGATTGCTTCCACCGCGACAATGTTTGCGACCGGCCCCACCAGCCTGTATATCCTGCGTATGCTGGTCGGAATTGCAGAAGCTGGCTTCCTGCCCGGTATTCTGGTCTATCTGACATATTGGTTTCCGGCTTATTACCGTGCCCGTGCTAATGCCCTGTTTATGATCGCTATGCCTGTCACGATGGCATTTGGCTCGCTCGCATCCGGTTATATTCTGGAAATGGACGGCATCTGGGATCTGCGTGGCTGGCAGTGGCTGTTTTTTCTGGAAGGATTCCCTTCTGTTCTGCTGGGTATTGTCGTCTGGTTTTATCTGGATGATTCACCAGAGAAAGCAAAGTGGCTGACAAAGGAAGATAAAAAATGCCTACAGGAAATGATAGAGAACGATAAAGTTTCTTTAACGCCCCCTGAACCTTCACACGCCAAAACCAGCCTGTGGCGTGAAATTTTTACCCCGATTGTCCTGATGTACACCTTCGCTTATTTCTGCCTGACCAATACGCTGAGTGCCATTAATATCTGGACGCCACAAATTATGCAGAGTTTCAATCAGGGAAGCAGTCACACTGTTATTGGCCTGCTAACAGCCATACCTCAGTTCTGTACCATTTTGGGGATGATCTACTGGAGCCGTCGGTCAGACCGTCTGCAAGAACGAAAAATGCACACAGCGCTGCCTTTCCTGTTTGCTGCTGTAGGCTGGATCCTGACATCACTGACAGACAACAGCATGATACAGCTTTTAGGCATCATCATGGCATCAACCGGCTCGTTTACTGCAATGGCAGTATTCTGGACCACACCCGATCAATCCATCAGCCTGCGGGCACGGGCTATTGGGATCGCGGTGATCAATGCCACGGGGAATGTGGGTTCGGCTGTCAGCCCTTTATTGATCGGATGGCTGAAAGATCAGACCGGCAGTTTTAACTCTGGTCTCTATTTTGTCGCCGGGCTGCTGGTGATCGGGGCACTGATAGTTCTGCTGATCCCGATGAAACACGCTAGATCATAAAAATCGGCCAAGTTCCGACGTCTCAACAAAATATCCTGATTACCGGCTTAAAAGAGAATAAATTGATGTCAGACAGCCAGATAAACAACGAAGTTATTAGCAATATTGATATCAGTAAAGATTATGATGAAACTCAGGGATCAGATGATGTCCATTATCAGACTTTTGGCCGAATGGCCGCGTTTTTTGGTCGTGATATGCAGGCCCATCGCCATGATGGTTTTTTCCAGCTGCACTATCTGGTCACCGGTCGGATTGAATTACAATTGGACGATCTCCGTTACTCGGTACAGGCTCCGCTGTTTATCCTGACCCCTCCCTCCGTACCTCATGCATTTTTTACGCAGGAAGGCACAGATGGTTATGTACTGACTGTGCGTCAGGAGTTAATTACCCCGCTACTTAACTCGCTCTATCCTGCACATCGGGAACTGATTGATATTCCGGCTTTCTGCCTTTCCATTGCCGATAAACCAGACGAATTGGAAACATTCAGCCACTATTGGGCATTAATTAGACGTGAATCAGCCAATCAATTTGCCGGTCGCGAACAGTCACTGGCTTTCTTGGCACAATCCCTGTTTACTTTTCTTTTACGCAGTATTCCCCTTGAAGATCATCGTGCTGGTGGTGTCAGAGGAGAACTGAAACTCTTCCAGCGCTTTAACCAACTGGTCGATCAGCATTACAGCCAACATCTTACTGTACCGGAGTATGCTCAGATTCTGGGAATTACAGAATCACGTCTGAAAGATATGTGTCGCCGGTTTGCAAATCGTCCACCTAAGAGATTGATCTTTGACCGTCAATTAAGGGAAGCAAAACGGTTACTGTTGTTCAGTGATAGCCCGGTATTTGAAGTGGCATACCAGTTAGGATTCAAAGATCCGGCTTATTTCGCCCGGTTTTTTAATCGTCTGGAAGGGTGTTCACCGAGTATCTGGCGAGAAAATAACGTCAAATAACCATAAAATACCATTATCATAAAATACAATCACATTCAGATATAACTTCTGATCGGGCACGCTTATATCAAAACACAAAGCTGATCACATTTACGTAACAAATTACCCATTTTACCGAAAAGTACCTGCGGTTCTTCTGAAAGTCTCTTCAGATATTCTCCCTCAGTCGCTTCAATTAAATATATAAATCAACATTTATTTAACACTCAACCTCCCATTAAGATAACAAATCAGAATGGAAGGCTTCGGATGATGAGGTAGCTATGAAACCAGAAGATTTTCGTGCCGATAAAACACGTCCGTTAACCAGTAAAGAATATATGCAGTCACTACAGGATGGGCGGGAAATTTATATCTATGGTAAACGGGTCAAGGATGTGACGACGCATCCCGCTTTTCGCAATGCTGCTGCCTCTATCAGCCAATTATATGACGCTCTGCATGATCCAAAGACTCATGACATTCTCTGTTGGAATACTGATACCGGTAGCGGCGGATATACTCACAAATTCTTTCGTTTCGCAACCAGCCCAGATGACATCCGCCAGCAACGTGATGCCATTGCTGAATGGTCACGCCAGAGCTATGGCTGGATGGGTCGTACACCGGATTATAAAGCGGCATTTTGCTGTGCTTTAGGGGCTTATCCGGAGTTTTATGGGCAATTTTCCGATAATGCCCGCAGTTGGTATAAACGCATTCAGGAAAATGCGCTTTATTTTAACCATGCCATCGTCAACCCCCCGATTGATCGTCATAAACCCGCCGATCAGGTTAAAGATGTTTTTATCCAGATAGAAAAAGAAACGGATGCAGGAATTATTGTCAGCGGTGCCAAAGTCGTGGCAACCAATTCCGCCTTAACTCATTATAATTTTATCGGTTTCGGCTCAGCGCAGGTTATGGGTGATAACCCTGATTTTGCCCTGATGTTTGTCGCCCCAATGGATTCTGACGGCGTCAAATTAATCTCCCGAGCCTCCTATGAACTGACAGCAGGTGCGACCGGATCACCTTTTGATTACCCACTTTCCAGCCGGTTTGATGAAAATGATGCCATTCTGGTGATGGATAAAGTGTTAATTCCGTGGGAAAACGTGTTAATTTATCGTGACTTTGATCGCGCACGTAATTGGGCGGTTCAAAGTGGTTTTGCCCGTCTGTTTCCTATGCAGGCCTGTGTGCGTCTGGCCGTTAAACTGGACTTTATCACCGGATTACTGCAAAAGAGCCTGGAATGTACTGGCGTGGTGGATTTTAGGGGCGTTCAGGCTGATTTGGGTGAAGTCGTGGCGTGGCGCAATCTGTTCTGGTCGCTGACAGATGCAATGTGGGCAGAAGCAAAACCGTGGGAAGGTGGAGCCTACCTGCCAGACACTCAGGCAATACAGACTTATCGGGTCATGGCACCAATGGCTTATACAAAAATTAAAAATATCATTGAACGTAATGTCACCAGTGGATTAATTTATTTGCCATCCAGTGTACGAGATATGAATAACCCTGAAATCAGTCAGTACCTTGAAAAATATGTCAGGGGTTCAAATGGCATTGATCATGTTGAACGCATTAAAATTCTGAAACTAATGTGGGATGCCATTGGCAGTGAATTTGGTGGACGCCATGAATTGTATGAAATCAACTATGCTGGTAGTCAGGATGAAATTCGCCTGCAATGCCTGCGCCATGCGTATGGTTCTGGCAATATGAAAAAAATGACTGAGCTGGTGGATCAGTGTCTCTCTGATTATGATGTAAATGGCTGGGTAAGCCCCCACTTACACAACAACAATGATATTAATTTATTAGATACGCTACTGAAATAAATGAGTAGCAGGAGACTTATAATGTCTTTAGAAAATGAACATCGCTTGCTATTCAGAGATGCGATGGCAAGCCTTTCCGCGGCGGTGAATATTATCACAACCGATGGCCCGGCCGGGCGCTGCGGTATGACAGCGACGGCAGTATGCTCCGTAACGGATACTCCGCCGACTTTGATGGTGTGCATAAACCGTAACAGTGCAATGAATCAGGTATTTCAGGGTAATGGCCAGCTATGTGTCAATATCCTGAATCATGAGCAGGAATTGCTGGCCCGCCATTTTGCGGGTATGACTGAAGCCAGTATGGAAGAGCGCTTCAGCTGGGATATCTGGCACACAGGCTCATTAGGGCAACCCATGCTGAAAGGAACACTTGCCAGTCTGGAAGGAAGCATCGAACAGGTGCAGGAAATCGGCACACACAATGTTTACCTGGTCGAAATCAAACAGCTTCATGTTCTGGAAGAAGGCCACGGGCTGATCTACTTTAAGCGTGCTTTTCATCAGGTGATGAACAAAACTCTGGCTACCGCAGTTTGAAGTGAAGCTAAAAATTAAAATTAGGTATAAGGGCAAGGACGTAAAGCCCTTTACTTTCTCAACTGGCTCAACTGGCTTTTATCCGTTGTCTTTCAGGCAGTATCTTTGTTAGCTGGGCAAATGAATTCCCCGCTAATTTATCACTCTCATACCACCATGATTCAACTCAAAATTTATTAGGTATATAATCAAGGGGTCTCAACGTCATAGACATTCCGACAAGAGTCATTAATATACAGGTGGAATTTTGAATATTTCAGGCTTCATTCTTACGATATTACCTATCGCCTTATCCCCCGGAGCAAGTTTTACCCTCGGCATGACAAATGCTATTAACAGTGGAATAAAAGGCTTGCTTTCCATCATAACCGGGACAGCTTTAGGAATTTACACGCATGCATTACTGGTTGGTCTAGGTATTACCGGTATAGTGACAAAATATCCCCTTATTATGCATGCCATAAAAATCATCGGAACAATTTATCTAATCTATCTCTCTTGTATATTAATAAAAAACGGAATTTATTCCGGTAAAAAAATAACAGAAAAAGGGACGAAGGTTGCAACAATAAAAGACGCCTATATCGCCAACATTCTGAATATAAAAGCGATCCTACTCTACCTTACTGTAGTGCCTGGTTTTTTAACATCTGACTATATTAGTGTATTAAATTTTATTATTCTTGCTTCTATCCATATTATTATTACAACAATCTGGTTATTATCATTTGGTTATATTGTCATATTTGCTGCAAGAAAAATAAACTTCAGCATCGTAAGCCGGTTTGTTAATACCGTAGGTGGAGTTTGTTTATTATATTTTACTCTTGCTCCGTATATTCTATAGTGTCACTTCCGTGTTATATCACTATTGCCGTTAAAATGACCTCTTTGTTGGCAGCTCAATTCCCTTCCCTTCGCTAGAAAAACCGTTCCCGGTTTAGCAATTTCCTTCGATGATGCAACTCAAAATCCATTGGGCATAGCTGGTTTTCTGACTGAACCAACAATGATAAACCATCCCACGAACTGATTTATTATTTAATAAATATGATAAATTATATAAAACGTGTAGTTTTATGTAGCTCTATTTAATACAGAAACAAACAAAAAAACTAAATACATAACATAAACTTAATATATTGATATTAGTGTTCAAAACTTTCCGCGTACACCTTTTGAGTAGTCACTTTAACCATCAGAATGGAGAACAAAGAGCAAACAAACATCAAATCGCTTTATTTACGAACACTTAAACCATTAATAAGTGATTTCTCCTATTAATTTAGTGAATATTCTGTCAAATCTGGTATTAATTTTTGCATTAGTGTGATCAACCACTGAGAAGATATTATGCCAGTATATTAACCTCCCGCGCTTTCGATCACTCTGAATAATTAAACAAAAACACAACCCGTGCAATACATTATGTTACTTTTATGTTAACAACAGTATAAACTCTGGATGTATTGTCCATTGGTATGACAACTAACAGAGGCAATTACTATGAATAAAACCGCTCCAGTCGGTTTATGGGATCAACCGAAGCCCTTTTTCATGATTTTTTTTGTAGAATTATGGGAAAGATTTGGCTACTACGGCGTTCAAGGCATTCTCGCTGTTTACTTCGTTAAACAGCTTGGTTTTTCAGAAACACAGGCATTTATTACCTTTGGTGCATTTACTGCGCTGGTTTATGGTTTGATTTCCATCGGTGGTTATGTAGGAGACCACTTGCTGGGAACAAAACGAACCATCATTCTGGGTGCTATTATACTGGCAATAGGCTACTTTCTGATTGGCCTTTCCATTATGGAACCAGAACTGATTTTTTATGCTTTGGGAACTGTCGCGGTTGGTAATGGTCTGTTCAAAGCTAACCCCGCAAGCCTGCTGGCTAAGTGCTACCAGCCACAAGATCCACGTTTAGATGGTGCTTTTACACTATTCTATATGTCCATCAATCTTGGTTCTCTGGTTTCTCTTTCTCTCGCTCCCGTTATTGCTGAAAAATATGGCTATGCTGTTACCTATAATATCTGTGGTATCGGCCTGATTATCGCTCTGTTGGTTTACATCGCCTGTCGCCGTATGGTACATGACATCGGTTCTGAGCCAGACCATGCTCCTCTTAACTACATAACCCTATTTTTAGTTTTACTCGGCTCAGCAGGGATGGTAGGGGTCTGTGCGTGGCTATTGCACAATATTGATATTGCTAATCTCGTTCTTATGGCAATTTCAGCTATCGTTGTGGTGATTTTCTTCTGGCAGGCATTCAAACAGGATAAAGTCGGCCGCAATAAAATGTTTGTGGCATTTATCCTGATGATTCAGGCTATTGTGTTCTTTATGCTGTACAACCAAATGCCAACCTCCCTCAACTTCTTTGCCATCAACAATGTTAATACCCAAATCTTCGGTTTTAATATTAACCCCATCAGCTTTCAGGCTCTGAACCCATTCTGGATCATCGTCGCCAGCCCGATTCTGGCTGTGCTTTACACCCGTCTGGGAGCAAAAGGCAAAGATTTTTCTATGCCAACGAAGTTTACCGTCGGTATGTTCCTGTGCTCTCTTGGCTTTCTGACGGCAGCCGCTGCCGGCCTGTTCGCCGATGAACATGGCATGACTTCACCGTGGTTTATCGTACTGGTTTACCTGTTCCAGAGTATCGGGGAGTTGATGATCAGTGCATTAGGGCTGGCAATGGTTGCTGCGTTTGTTCCCAGCTATCTGACAGGGTTTATTCTGGGTATGTGGTTCTTATCTCAGGCTGCTGCATCAGTACTGGGAAGCTATATAGCAACATTCACTGCCGCACCAGAAGGTGTTACTGACCCTCTGCAAACGCTGCCGATATATACGGGCGTATTCGGTAAAATAGGTATTGCCACTCTCATTGTTGCCGTGGTTATGGCTTTCATGGTGCCGTGGCTGAACCGTATTATGAAAGATGGCGCAAGAGCCTAACTGATTTGATCCGGTTTCATTAAAAAAAATTCCCGCCCGTTAATCATGAAAATAACGGGCGGGAACTAAGAAACGTTAATCGACTAAAGCGACTTTAATCCATGCCAATCAGTATGGAAATTACAGCACATCAACCGCATTCAGTTCTTTGAAAGCCTGTTCCAGACGAACTTCCATTGAAACCTGACCAGCACGCAACCACACACGTGGATCATAGAATTTCTTATTAGGTTTATCCGCGCCTTCCGGGTTACCCAATTGACCTTGCAGATAACCTTCATTCTTCTTGTAGTAGTTCAGAATACCTTCCCAAGTAGCCCATTGGGTATCAGTGTCAATATTCATTTTAACTACGCCGTAGCTGACAGCTTCCTGAATCTCTTCTGCGGTAGAACCAGAACCACCGTGGAAAACAAAATCCAGACTATTGTGTGGCAGGTTGAATTTCTCTGAAACATAGTCCTGAGAATTACGCAGAATTTTTGGCGTCAGTTTAACGTTACCCGGTTTGTATACACCGTGAACGTTACCGAAAGAGGCCGCAATGGTAAAACGTGGGCTAATCGCGTTCAGTTTTTCATACGCATAAGCTACATCTTCTGGCTGAGTGTACAAAGAGGAGCTATCCAGATGGCTGTTATCAACACCATCTTCTTCACCACCCGTACAACCCAATTCGATTTCCAGCGTCATGTCAATTTTCGCCATACGCGCCAGATACTGGCTGCAAATCTCGATATTTTCTTCCAGAGATTCTTCTGACAGATCAATCATATGGGAAGAGAACAGAGGCTTGCCTGTCTGAGCATAGTGTTTCTCACCCGCGTCTAACAGACCATCAATCCACGGCAGCAATTTGCGTGCACAGTGGTCAGTATGCAGGATCACCGGCACACCATAATGCTCTGCCATCTGATGCACATGATAAGCACCAGAAATTGCACCCAGAATTGCTGCCTGCTGACCTTCCACTTTCAGGCCTTTACCTGCTACAAATGCTGCACCGCCATTGGAAAACTGGATGATTACCGGAGCACGTACTTTTGCCGCTGTTTCTAACACAGCATTGATAGAATCAGTACCGACACAGTTAACTGCCGGTAAGGCAAAATTATGTTCTTTTGCGATGGCAAAGACTTTTTGAACATCATCACCAGTGATGACACCCGGTTTTACGAAATCAAAAATTTTAGACATGTTACGTGGTCCTGTATTGACATTGAGCAGGCAGTATTTACTGCCTGCTATCACAACGAGTTACTTAACTTAGTTACTGTTAGCACGTTCTTCCAGCATCACAACGGCGGGGAGTTTTTTGCCTTCAACAAACTCAAGGAAAGCACCACCACCTGTAGAGATGTAAGAGATTTTGTCAGCAATCTCAAAAAGATCGATTGCCGCTAAAGTATCACCGCCACCTGCAATTGAGAAAGCATCGCTCTCTGCAATCGCACGGGCAATAATTTCGGTTCCTTTGCGGAAATTCGGGAATTCAAATACACCAACCGGGCCATTCCAGAGAATGGTTTTTGCACCTTGCAGGATTTCAGCCAGACGTTCAGCAGAAGCATCACCCAAATCGAGGATCTGCTCTTCATCTTTAATTTCACTGGTTGATTTCAACGTGGCTTCAGCTGTTTCAGAGAACTCTGTCGCAACACGAACATCCGTAGGTACCGGAATATCACAGCATTCCAGCAGTTTTTTCGCTTCCGGGATCAAATCATCTTCGTACAGGGAACGACCAACATTGTGGCCTTCAGCAGCAACAAAAGTATTGGCAATTCCACCACCAACGATAAGCTGATCAGCAATTTTGGACAGTGAATCAAGAACAGTCAGTTTAGTAGAAACTTTAGAGCCACCCACAATCGCGACCATTGGGCGAGCAGGGTTATGTAATGCTTTCCCCAAAGCTTCCAGTTCACCGGATAACAATGGACCTGCACAGGCAATTGGCGCAAATTTAGCAACGCCGTGAGTTGAAGCCTGAGCACGATGGGCTGTACCAAAAGCATCCATGACATAAACATCACACAATGCGGCATACTGTTTTGATAATGTTTCGTCGTCTTTTTTCTCACCTTTGTTAAAGCGAACGTTCTCCAGAACAACTAATTCGCCTTCCGCCACTTCAACGCCATTCAGATAATTTTTTTCCAGGCGGACAGGAGAAGAAAGTGCTGCTTTCAGGTAATCAACGACAGGTTGTAGTGAAAACTCTTCGTTGTACTCTCCCTCAGTCGGGCGTCCCAGGTGAGAAGTAACCATGACTTTGGCTCCCTGACTCAGCGCAGCCTCGATCGTCGGCAAAGACGCACGAATACGTGCATCTGAGGTAACTTTGCCATCTTTTACAGGCACATTCAGATCAGCCCGGATCAGAACTCGTTTACCCGCCAGATCTAAATCAGTCATCTTAATTACAGACATGGTGAATCCTCTCATTGATTCTCTATAAAATTACTCAATCCCCTGCTGTATGCCATTTGTTCAATCATATTTAATTTAATAACATCTGATCTCACAAAATCCGACACAATATTATCGATACAACAGACGATTTATTTGAAACCCGTTTATTTGAAACCTTTAGAAGCCATTGCCAGCGTTGTGTCAAGCATACGATTGGCAAAGCCCCACTCATTATCACACCAAACAAGTGTTTTAATCAGGTGGTTTCCGCTCACTCTTGTTTGTGTGCCATCCACGATGGCGCTGTGAGGGTCGTGGTTAAAATCCGTTGAGACCAACGGCAAATCGGTGAAATCCACTATACCACGAAACGAACTCACTGCTGATTTTTGCAGTAGTTGGTTTACCTCACTGACATTAACGGCAGCACTGACTGTAACACTCAAATCAATCGCAGTGACGTTGATGGTAGGAACCCGTACAGAAATAGCTTCAAACCGGTTACTGAATTTGGGAAAGATACGAGTGATCCCCGCGGCCAGTTTGGTATCGACAGGTATAATCGACTGGCTGGCTGCCCGGGTTCGACGCAGGTCACTGTGATAGGCATCAATCACTGGTTGATCATTCATGGATGCGTGGATTGTTGTCACCGTTCCTGATTCAATATTGAACGCATCATCCAACACCTTAATAATCGGGATAATGCAATTTGTCGTACAGGATGCATTCGAAACTATGCAATCTTCCGCAGACAACAGTTCATGATTCACACCGTATACCACAGTCGCATCCAGATCGTTTCCTCCCGGATGGGCAAACAGTACTTTTTTAGCACCACTAGCGAGATGGGCTTCCCCATCGGCGCGTTCACCATACTGACCGGTACAATCGAGTACAATATCAATACCCAGTTCTTTCCACGGTAAAGCCGAAATATCGGGTTGATGAAACAGCCGGATACTGTCATCCCCCACATGCAAGACTGTATTATTCAAACCTATCTTGTTCAGGCACACATCCCATGCAAAACGCCCATGGCTGGAATCATATTTCAATAAGTGAGCGATACCTTCTGCATCAGCCAACTCATTGATGGCGATAACTTCAATTTCAGCCCGACGCCCGGATTCGTAGAGCGCACGCAGGACACTGCGGCCTATTCTCCCAAACCCGTTAATCGCTACCCTGATTGTCATGTTACTCCCTGAATTTCTCTGTTGTCACGCAACGGCTTAGGATAACTGAGCAGGTGCAAATTGTACGGATGATTCATCATAAAATTAATCAGATTGTGACAGACAAGACATTTTGCATGCGATAACTGAAACGGTTCAGCTAATTATAAGGGAAGACTACGAGAAAAAAGGGCTAATAGCAAGGATCGTTAATAGCATAACAAAAGCATTTTGAACAAAAAAAGAGCGCATCGGATCAAAGTTTGATGCAGATGCGCTTAATTCCCTTCATCTTTCAAGTTGCCTCTTTGTAGGCTTCGCCTAGAAGCAACCCGAAATCCATTGAAGGTATACTGTTATTTCAGCAGTGCTGCCGCTTTCGCGACGACATTTTCAACCGTAAAACCAAACTCTTTGAACAGTGCGTCAGCCGGTGCTGATTCACCAAAGCTGTTCATACCAACGATAGCACCATTGATACCAACATATTTGAACCAGTAATCAGCAATGCCTGCTTCAACCGCAACACGCGCGGAAACGGCGGCAGGAAGTACGGCTTCACGATATGCTGCATCTTGTTTGTCGAATGCATCAGTAGATGGCATGGAAACAACGCGGATTTTACGGCCTTCTGCACTCAGTTGATCAGCGGCTTTCACTGCCAGTTCAACTTCAGAGCCAGTTGCGATCAGGATCAATTCAGGCTGACCTGCGCAATCTTTCAGAATGTAAGCACCTTTCTCAATGTTGGCCAGCTGTTCAGCCGTGCGCTCCTGCTGTGCCAGATTCTGGCGGGAGAAGATCAGAGAAGTCGGGCCATCCTTACGCTCAATCGCATATTTCCATGCAACCGCAGATTCCACCTGATCACATGGACGCCATGTGCTCATATTTGGTGTGACACGCAAGCTGGCAATCTGCTCAACAGGCTGATGGGTCGGGCCATCTTCACCCAGGCCGATAGAGTCATGGGTATATACAAAGATGCTACGGATTTTCATCAGCGCAGCCATACGCACTGCATTACGGGCATACTCAACAAACATCAGGAATGTCGCACCATAAGGCACAAAACCACCATGCAGAGCGATACCGTTCATGATGGCAGACATACCGAATTCACGAACACCGTAATGAATGTAGTTACCGTCCTGAACTTCGTTCAGAGGCTTGGAGCCAGACCACATAGTCAGGTTACTTGGTGCCAGGTCAGCAGAACCACCCATGAATTCAGGCAGAACCTTACCAAATGCTTCCAGAGCATTTTGTGACGCTTTACGGCTGGCAATAGAAGCTGGATTCTGTTGCAGGTTTTCAATAAATGCCTTGGATTCTGCTTCCCAGTTTTCTGGCAGTTCACCGCTGGTACGACGGCTGAATTCTGCTGCCAGTTCAGGATGTGCTTCAGCATAAGCGGCAAATTTTGCATCCCATGCACTTTCTTTTGCTTTACCGGCTTCTTTCGCATCCCAGCCAGCGTAAATATCCTGAGGAATTTCAAAAGCAGGGTGTTCCCAGCCCAGTGCTTTGCGGGTTGCTTCGATTTCAGCATCTCCCAATGGCGCACCGTGACACTCTTCTTTACCTGCTTTGTTTGGCGAACCAAAACCAATGACAGTTTTGCACATTAACAGAGATGGTTTGCCTGTTTCTTTACGTGCTTCTTCGATTGCTGCTGTAATTGCGTCAGAATCATGGCCATCTACACCACGAATAACATGCCAGCCATATGCTTCAAAGCGGGCAGCAGTATCATCAGTGAACCAGCCTTCAACTTCACCATCAATAGAGATGCCATTGTCATCATAGAAAGCAATCAGCTTGCCCAGCTTCAGTGTACCCGCCAAAGAGCAAACTTCATGGGAAATGCCTTCCATCATACAACCGTCGCCCATGAATACATAAGTATGGTGATCGACGATATCGTGGCCCGGACGGTTAAACTGTGCTGCCAGTGTGCGTTCTGCGATTGCGAAACCAACTGCATTAGCAATACCCTGCCCCAGTGGGCCGGTTGTTGTTTCTACACCCGCTGTATAGCCATATTCAGGGTGACCCGGGGTTTTGGAATGCAGTTGACGGAAATTTTTCAGATCGTCGATGGAAACATCGTAACCAGTCAGGTGCAACAAGCTGTAAATCAGCATAGAACCGTGGCCATTGGACAATACAAAACGGTCACGATCGGCCCAGTGAGGATTGACAGGGTTATGGTTCAGATAGTCGCGCCACAGAACTTCAGCAATGTCAGCCATTCCCATCGGTGCACCAGGATGCCCTGATTTTGCTTTCTGCACAGCATCCATGCTCAAGAAGCGGATAGCATTAGCAAGGGTTTTACGAGTGGTCATTCTTTACTCCAAGTCGGATAAAAGCGTTAGTGAACTAGAACTAATTTTCGCAGCGCAGCATACAAACCGCAATCATTAATGCCATATAAACGAAAACTATCTTAATTTCCGTTTAGCATCAATTCTTTGATTTATCCCGCCGTTTTGACGTATTTTCAAGTGAATACACCTATACACTTCGTCTTTCAAGTTGCCTCTTTGTTGGCTACGCTCGTTCACCCCAGTCACATAGTTATCTATGCTCCCGGGGATTTACTCCCTTGCCGCCGCGACGCATCTTGAAATCCATTGTGTATAACCGGAGGTTAGTTTGCGCAAATTCAGAGTGATTTCACCTCGTGATTTGCGCAATAAGAAACCATGTATTAGACACGATAATTAATGAACGAATCAAGATCGGAAAAGCCTGTTTTTCTGCTGATTTGGAGCATGATAGCAAGCCAGCTATGATAATTTCCTCTGACTAAAAATACTTTGTGATCCAAATAACAATTTGATGCAGGTAACTGTCTAATTTAAAGAACGATAGATGTCATAATTTTCATCATCGAAACAAATGAGGTTCACCTGTAATATATTTTGATTATCAAACAGACGGGAGTGAATCACTTCCAAAGCAATTTCTGCTGCCAGTTTTTTTGGAAAACGGTAAATGCCTGTGCTGATATTGGGGAAAGAAACTGTCTCAATATTGTATTGCTCAATAAGATCAAAACAGCTTACATAGGCCTTTTTCAATAATTCAGGTTCATTATCGGTTCCCCCGTTCCAGCAAGGGCCGACTGTATGGATCACATACTTTGCCGGTAAATTCCCTGCTCCGGTGATAACCGCATCCCCAATATCACAACCCCCCTGCTTTGCCCTAATTTGCATGCACTCTTCCAGAATGGCCTTTCCACCAGCCCGATGAATAGCACCATCAACGCCTCCCCCCCCCAACAAAGAGCTATTCGCCGCGTTAACAATCGCTTCAACAGCAATTTTGGTGATATCGCCATGTATTATTTTAATTCTGTTTTTCATTTCGTTATTCCTTCTTACATTTTCTTATGTGCAGAATAGATTTACTTATATAGTGTTTAATCGTTACTCATTCTGGACTTAACAATAAATGTTAAAAAACAACCCTCCGTTGAATTCAATGTCAGTTACGAATATCACGCTATTAAACTCCATCAATACTAAATGCCATGAACTAATCAAATTACTGAATAACTGTGTCGAAAATGGTGCATCTATCGGCTTTATTTCACCATTGGAAGTCAATGAAGCAGAGCAATACTGGCAAGATGTCGAAACAGATGTTGTATCTGGTCATCGCTTGCTATTAGTGGCAATGGAAGGTGACAAAATCGCGGGTTCGGTACAACTTAGCCTTTGCAGAAAAAAGAATGGGAAACATCGAGCTGATGTAGAAAAACTAATGGTACACACAGCCTATCGCCGGCGTGGAATTGGCAATATGTTAATGGAAGAACTGGAATGTGTGGCAAAGCAGCATCAACGTAGTTTGCTGGTACTGGATACCCGCACAAATGATCCCGCCTCTGCCCTTTATCAGAAATGTGGCTTTGTTGAAGCCGGGCAAATACCAAATTATTCCATTAATTCGAATGGCGAACTTTCAGGAACAACCTATTTCTATAAAATGATTTGAGATTTTTGACGATCAGAAAAACGAAAAAGCCCCGAGTTTAAAACTCAGGGCTTATAAATTCTGGCGGTGCGGACGGGACTCGAACCCGCGACCCCCGGCGTGACAGGCCGGTATTCTAACCAACTGAACTACCGCACCGCTATGGTGTTCTGGTTTAGAACGGGGTGGATAATACGAACTCCGGCACAATACGTCAATCGATTTTTATAATAAAATAGCGTGCTTGGATAATTTTTCACCTTAATGGTAAATTTATTGTCATCTAGTACCGTTCCCATCAGTGTAATTGTTCAGGTTTTGTCCTCCACAGGCAACTACCCCCTTTCTTCTCTACTAAATCTAAACGGGATTCATGCTGAAGCAATTCCTCATCAGAGGCGTAAATTATTTTCAGCCCAGCCTGTGGGCGGGTAATTTTTTGAATTTCCGCAACCTGTGCATTGTTGGATGTTTCCCCTTCCATCGAAAAAGCCAGCGATGTCTGACCACCAGTCATTGCCAGATAGACATCAGCCAAAATCTCGGCATCGAGTAATGCCCCATGGAGAGTTCGTTTGGCGTTATCAATATGGTAACGATCACACAGCGCATCAAGGTTATTACGCTTACCGGGGAAAAGCTTCCTTGCCATCGTCAGGCTATCGGTAATGGTACAAAATTCAGCAGTTGGCGGGATGCCTCGATTAAGTTTGCTGAATTCATAATCCATAAAACCGATATCAAACGTTGCGTTATGAATGATCAACTCAGCGCCACGGATAAATTCAATAAATTCATCGGCTATATCAGCAAATACGGGTTTACCCTGTAAAAATTCATCGCTAATACCATGTACTTCAAATGCTTCCGGATCAACCAGACGATCCGGCTTAATATAAATGTGAAAATGACGCCCTGTCAGACGACGGTTAATCACTTCCACCGCGCCGACTTCAATGATGTTATGCCCCTCGTAGTGAACTCCCAGTTTATTCATACCGGTTGTTTCAGTATCAAGGACGATTTGACGGGTAATTGCAGTGCTCATAGTGTTTTTTTGTGTCAGACTTAGAGTTTTGAATAAAGATGATATAGGAAGAGTCTACCAAATATGAATAAACAGGTAGAAATTTTCACCGATGGTTCCTGCCTCGGTAATCCGGGTCCCGGCGGATATGGTGTTTTACTTCGTTATAAACAAAAGGAAAAAACCTTAAATGAAGGTTATTTCCGTACAACCAACAACCGGATGGAGCTGATGGCCGCTATTGCCGCGCTGGAAGCACTTAAAGAGCCATGCTCAATCATTCTTACCACTGACAGCCAATATGTTCGTCAGGGAATTACCCAGTGGATACATAACTGGAAAAAACGGGGCTGGAAAAAAGCAGATAAATCCCCGGTGATCAATGTTGATCTGTGGCAACGGCTGGATAAAGCCATTTCTCCCCACGAAATCGAATGGCATTGGGTCAAGGGGCATACCGGTCATCGTGAAAACGAATTGTGTGATGAACTCGCTCGTACAGCGGCTAACGCCCCGACCCAAACCGACAGTGGCTATATTGAATAAAGCCACGCACTTCGTCTTTCAAAAGCTAATCGCGCTGATGAGAATTTTTCACTACTCCCAGTGCATTACTGAATTTCGGTTTCAACAATCTTGCCCGCATGGGATTGAGAGTCAGTGGTATTGTCCGCTTGCGGGCAATAATCACATTCAGGCAACCAAATATTGATGACGAAGGTTCATGCGCATTATTGGCACTCTTCCACGGTAAAACATGGAAGTTAGCATGATGAAGCACTTCATAGTTCAGCAAGCGAAGCCAATCCAGCTGACGCAGTCTGGAAAACATTTGGGTTCGATAAAGCCGCTTGCGGCATACAACTGAAATAGGTTTTCTCAAACCCAACAGGCTGATCGGATTAAATCCAGAGATAATGAGCCAGCCATCATCAATCATGATCCTATCCACTTCTCTAAGCAGCCAGTGAGGATCAACACTATACGTCAGCATATGTGCCAGTAAACAGGCATCAACCGACTTAGCCTCAAAAGGGAGGTAATGAGGATCGGCAATCACATTCATGCTTTCGCCTTTCAGTCCCACATTAACCTGATGGCTGATTAAGCACGAGCGGCTGTCAATTTCTACACTTAAATTACCGACTTTCACTAAATGAAAACCAAAAATTTTCGGCCACCACGGTTCCAATTGATGTTCCAAAGCGACACGGTAATACTCACCCCATGGTAATTCAGCCCAGGAAGCAGGCAGGGTTATTTGTTTGATTGCACGTGCTGATTGCATGTCATCTTCCTTCCAACCTACTATACTCTCCGTCTTTCAAGTTGCCTCTTTGTTGATGGCGCTCACTTGCCTCCACGACGCATCTTGAAACCCATTAAGAATAAAATCGATTGCTAAACGAGGCATATCATGAAGCTTATCAGGCTCCCGGCCCTTTCAGATAACTACATTTGGTTACTTTGTGACGAGAACAAGCATTGTGTCATTATCGATCCCGCTGAATCACAACCTGTTATGGATACTTTAGCAGCTAACCAACTTATTCCCATCGCTATCCTGTTGACACACCATCACCACGATCACGTTGGCGGTGTTGCTGGACTACTTAAGCAATATCCAACATTACCTGTGTATGGCCCGGAAGAGACCCAAAGTAAAGGGGCAACTCACATTGTTCATGAAAATGATCTTATTGTGACAGGTAATTTTTCTTTTCAGGTTCTTGCTCTACCGGGTCATACCCTTGGACATATTGCTTTCTATCAGGCCCCTTATCTATTTTGTGGAGATACCTTGTTTTCAGCAGGTTGTGGCAGACTCTTCGAAGGTACCGCTGAACAGATGTTTTCTTCCCTTGAGAAAATTGCCTTGCTGCCTGATGAAACGTTGATCTGCTGCGCCCATGAGTATACTGCCGCGAATATGAAATTTGCGCTGGCTGTATTACCTGAAAATCAGGCTATTAGCGATTATTATAAGAAAATTATCGAGTTACGTGGAAAAGATCAGGCAACAGTTCCTACCACATTGAAAATAGAGAAGAAAATTAACGTTTTTCTAAATTGTCACGATATTGATTTACAAAAAAATATCGGTATTAAACCTAATTCAATACCACTTTCTTCTGTTTTTCAGCAATTAAGGGCCTATAAAGATCGATTTTGACTTTTTCGGGTTGTCTTCTGTGTAATAGGTCAGTATGATTGCTCACCTTTTAGGCAAACATCAAAGCAGAATATGAAGACAAAAGCGATCCTATTCGCATCTGTCTTGCTTGCCGGGTGTCAGTCGGGGCTACAACCAAAGTCTCCTTCCCAGCAGCATACACAGAAGATGTCTTCGACGAATCAGAAAACAATCGGTATTGCAGAACCCGAGGAGACTGCAAACTGGAAGGAGAGTCCGACAGCTCAACAAGATTTGTGGGGACATATCCGTGATGAGTTGAAGATGGAAATTCCTGATAATAACAGGGTGCGTGAACAGCAGAATTATTACCTGAAACACAAGAGTTATCTCCAAAATGTGGCGTTACGCTCGGAACCATATATGTATTGGATCGTTGAGCAGATTGATCAGCGAAATATGCCTATGGAAGTGGCCTTGCTTCCCATAGTGGAGAGTGCTTTTAATCCTCATGCGACATCTTACGCCAACGCGGTTGGCTTATGGCAGATTATTCCCAGCACAGGCCGGCATTATGGTCTGACGCAGGATAAATGGTACGATGCACGTCGTGATGTTGCGGCATCTACAACTGCTGCCCTGAATATGCTTGAGCGTTTGAATGTACGTTTTAACGGGGATTGGTTACTCACTATAGCCGCTTATAACAGTGGTGAAGGCCGCGTTGCACGGGCAATCAGAGAAAATCAGTCTAAGGGGAAACCAACAGATTTTTGGTCATTGGAATTGCCACGTGAAACGATGCATTACGTTCCTAAGATACTGGCACTCAGTAATGTCATTCGTCAAAACGAAAAATATAGCTTTACACTACCGAAACCCAATATTCAGCAGGCACTTGCCAAAGTTGAGGTAGGGCAGCAAATCACGCTATCACAGGCTGCTGAGTTGTCCGGGCTTTCCCTGACCTCCATGAAAGCTTATAACCCCGGCTATAAGCAGGGCATGACCTCTCCTCATGGGCCGCATTACATTATGTTGCCAAAGGAGAATGCTGGTCAGCTTAAACACTCACTGGCAGATAAAAGTGTTTTGAAAGAGATTAGGCTGGCCGTTGCGAAAAATCTTCGTCAGTTACATCAACAAAGCCATTACACCGTTCGTTCAGGTGATACCTTATCTGCGATTGCAAAACGCTTTAAGACATCTCACCATCAACTACAGAAATTGAACGGTCTGAAGACCGCTGACAGGCTCAAAATCGGGCAGGTTCTGAAGGTGAATATCAGTGAACCGATTAAATATCAGGTTCGCAAAGGGGATTCTTTTACCAGCATTGCTAAGCGGCATGGTGTGAATCTTAATGATCTGATGAACTGGAATAAGGGCATCAAGCTCAAAGATATGAAACCGGGTCTGGCGCTGACGCTGTATCTGAACTGATTTCATTTCCAATATATATCGGATAAATATCGCTCTCTGATCGAAAGGCAGGGAGCGATTCTTTTTTGAGATATATACACTTCGTCTTTCAAGTTGCCTCTTTGTTGGCTGCGCTCGCTCACCCCAGTCACCGTTTTTATAAACAGACGGTTATCTATGCTCCCGGGGATTTACTCCCTTGCCGCCGCGACGCATCTTGAAATTCATTGTGTATACTCAGCCAACCTCAAAACCAATAAAGGAATACTATCTTGTCATCATCTGATTTCGATAAAAATAACGTCCCAGATAGCTTTCAGGAAATATACAACCAATTATTGCTCCCTGCTGGTTTCCACCTGAATGCCCCGCCCAGCAAAGAAAATGAAAGCCGTGATTATGAAGCAATGCGATTCATTCTGAATGGAAAATTAATCCTTTTTCGTCAGGCTAAAATCACGCCACGTAAAATAGGTCAATTTGTTACATTATGGAAAAGGCCTTCTCCTAACGCAGAAATAATGCCATTAGACGCTAAAGATAATATTGATTTTTGCCTGATAGCTACTTTTACAGAGGATAAAAAAGGTATTTTTCTGTTTTATTCAGATATTCTGATGAGGAAAGGTGTATTTTCTTCCTCCACGAAAGAGGGGAAAAGAGCTATTCGAGTATACCCTTCCTGGGATTTTCCCAATTCTAAACAGGCAATTCAAACCCAAAAATGGCAGTCATCTTATTTTATCAACTTAGATAATCCATTAGCTGCAATTGAGAAATTAAAGAATATATTATCCAACTAAAAAAGTAACATAGGTATATTATTGAAATGTGAAAATCATTTGAAATAACAATTAAACTTAGGTATACCAGTATTCTTCCCCAAATAAGGATGTCATACATGTATAAAAATGGTTATTTTGTTACAGCAGAAATTAGAGCTAAAGAAAATACAGATCTTAATGTCGTTATCAGAGAATTAAAAGTCTTACAAGAAAAAACACTATTAGAACCGGGGTGTGAAATATTTTTCATTCACCAATCAAACGAAAACCCAAACACATTTATCATGTGGGAGAAATTCACCAGCCCGGATGCGTTAAAAAAACATTTTGAATATGACCATACTAAGTATTATTTATCACTCGACTTAACAGAAGTTATTCAGGTTTTTACTACCGATACGATTTAACCACATTCAAATACTCTACACTGCTAATCTTATATAAGGAGTCTCTCATGGTTACTCGAATAAATTATTCCAGCCTCCCACAAGTGAAAGGCCCTTATGTACATGCGGTAAAACATCAAGGCTTGCTGTATATTTCAGGGCTGACCGCACTGGGTACAGAGTCACAACAGCATGGTGTTGAATCACAGACTCTGACTATTCTCCGGCAAATAACATCCGTTCTTGAACAAGAAAAATGTCACAAATCTGATCTCATTAAATTTACGATCTTCGTCAAGGATATCAAGCAGCTCCCTCTTATCCGTCCTTTATTATTTAACTTCTGTGAAGGAAATTTACCCGCGTGTTCTCTGGTAGAAATATCAAATCTTATTCATCAGGATTTGCAAATAGAAATTGAATCAATCGTTGCTGTCAGGGACTGATTCATGTTAAGCAGGCGGTAAGTAGGTAATCGGTTTGTATTAATTCTGCTGCCCTGCTGTGCAATACAGTAAGGCAGCATATTTGTGCTGTCTCGTTTAAGTTCTCAGCCCTCTGCCGGATTCAATTAAATACCAAGCCAGTAGGTAAAATCCAAGTATAAATGCGCCCAGCATACCCAATGTCATAGCCAGAGAGACATCCGCAATACCGAGGAAACCATAACGGAACCCACTGATCATATATACGATTGGGTTTAGCTTCGATACCATCTGCCAAAATTCCGGCAACAGCGTCAGAGAATAAAAGACACCGCCCAAATAGGTCAGCGGAGTCAGAACAAACGTTGGGATAATACTAATATCATCAAATGTTTTCGCAAAAATGGCATTCAGTAATCCAGCCAATGCAAATAAGATTGATGTTGCTAACAGAGTTATTACCACCATTCCCCATGAGTGAATCTCTAATGGCACGAAAAACAGGGAAACCAGCGTCACCAAAATACCGACACACACACCACGGGCTACACCACCACCGACAAATCCGGCAATAATCACATGAGTCGGTACAGGAGCAACCAAAACTTCCTCAATACTGCGCTGAAATTTAGCACCAAAGAAAGAAGAGGAAACATTTGCATATGAGTTAGTGATCACCGACATCATAATCAGCCCGGGAACAATAAACTGCATATATGTGAATCCTCCCATTTCACCAATACGGGAACCGACTAAGTTACCGAAAATAACAAAATAGAGAGACATGGTAATCACAGGAGGCAGCAGGGTTTGCACCCAAATTCGTCCAAAGCGGGTAATTTCCTTAATCCAGATGGTTTTCAATGCCACCCAATAAAGTTGGATCATGAGCGAGCTCCTTGGCTATTATTTGTCAACCCAACAAACAGCTCTTCCAAACGATTCGCCTTGTTGCGCATACTGTTAATCTGAATACCCTGCGTACTTAATTGGGAGAAAACATCATTTAGTCCCTGCCCTCGTTTCACATCTACTTCTAGCGTAACTGTGTCAACCAAGCGATAGCTATAGCCCTCAAGCGTAGGCATGTTTCCTTCAGGCGCTAAATCGAGTAAAAATGTTTCTACCTCAAGTTGGCTGAGTAGATCTTTCATGCTGGTATTTTCCACCAGCTCACCATGCTGGATAATGCCAATATTGCGACAAAGCATTTCTGCTTCTTCCAGATAGTGAGTCGTCAGAATAATCGTGGTTCCCTGCTCATTAAGAGACTTCAGAAAGTCCCACATAGAGCGGCGTAGTTCGATGTCAACACCCGCAGTCGGTTCATCCAGAATTAATAACTTTGGCTGATGCATCAAAGCGCGGGCGATCATCAGGCGGCGTTTCATTCCCCCTGACAGACGATTTGCCCGTTCATTACGTTTACCCCAGAGATCGAGTTGTGACAGATAGGTTTCCGCCCTGCTTTGTGCCACATTACGTGGTACGCCGTAGTATCCCGCCTGATTCAGCACAATCTGAATCACGGTTTCAAATGGGTTAAAATTAAATTCCTGCGGGACTAACCCCAGTTGCCGTTTAGCATTGACTAAATCCGTATCAATATCGTAACCGAATACATTAACCTTACCGCTGCTTTTATTGACCAGAGAACTAATAATGCCGATAGTCGTTGATTTCCCGGCACCATTCGGCCCCAACAGCGCGTAAAAATCGCCGGTTTCCACTCGCAGATCAATCCCACGCAGCGCTTTTACTCCACCGTTATAGGTCTTCGTAAGCTGCGTCAATTCCAATGCATAAGCCATAAGTAAACAACACCTTTATTTTTCTGCTATTTTTGAGTGCAAGGGACAGATTATGCCATTCTTTTCCCTGCACTTCTTTTCAATGATAGGGATCAACTCAAAAACATTACTCAATTAAATATTAAATTCTCAATTAATGTTGTATATGATTCTATCTCAAAAATGTTGCCAGGCTATTAGTCATGATGAGAAAAATTGAAGAGCTGTTTGCCCGGAACAAGCAGTGGTCAGAGTCTGTAAATGAAGAAAATCCTCATTTCTTCAAGGAATTATCAAAAGCACAAAAGCCACACTTTCTATGGATAGGCTGTTCTGATAGCCGTGTGCCTGCTGAAAAACTGATTGATGCTGCACCGGGTGATCTTTTCGTTCACCGGAATGTTGCAAATCTAGTGATACACACCGATTTAAATTGTTTATCTGTTGTACAGTATGCTGTCGATGTTTTACAGGTTGAACATATAATCATTTGTGGTCATTACGGATGCGGTGGTATTGAAGCAGCAGTAAACGGAACTGAATTAGGTTTAATCAATAACTGGCTGCTCCACATTCGTGATTTGTGGTACAAACACAGCTCAATGCTTGGTGAATTGCCACCTAATGATCGACTGAATCGCCTGTGTGAGCTGAATGTGATTGAACAGGTTTATAACCTTGGTCATTCAACCATTATGCAATCCGCGTGGAAACGTGGACAAAAGGTCATGATCCATGGCTGGGTATATGGCTTGAAAGATGGCGAACTGCATGATTTGGATATTACCGCAGACAGCCGTGAAAAACTGGAGCTTAATTACCGTCAGGCTATCTCTAAGCTGGCTCGTAAAAAGTAACAAGTTCCCGTAAAAATAAATGGCAGCCTTTGCTGCCATTTATTTACTACACCGGTACCTGTTTGCATTATTGCAAAGATTTACTCTTCCAGCAGAGTAACATGGCCGATATAAGGCAGATGGCGATAGCGCTGAGCATAATCAATGCCATAACCCACCACGAATTTGTCTTCAATCGAGTAACCGATCCACTCAACCGGAACATCAACTTCACGACGGGATGGTTTGTTCAGTAACGTACAAATTGCCAGAGAATTTGGTTCACGAAGAGACAGAATCTCACGGATTTTATTCAGTGTATTCCCGGAGTCGATAATATCTTCAACGATTAACACATCTTTACCACGAATATCTTCATCCAGATCCTTCAGGATCTTCACATCGCGGGTAGAATCCATTCCATTGCCGTAGCTGGATGCAGTCATAAAATCCACTTCATGAGAAACCTGAATTTCACGGCACAAATCTGCCATGAAAATAAACGATCCTCTCAGCAGGCCAACCAATACCAGTTCACGATCGCTATTGCGATAATGTTCTGTAATCTGTTGCCCTAATTCAGCAATACGTTGTTTAACCTCTTGCTCGGAGATCATCACTTCTACAATATGTTTCAATTTCACATACCTATTTGTTTTAAAACAATAAACCCATCTTTAATTATGTGATAAATCACCAATATTGATACACCAAATGATATACAGTTAGTCGCACGAAGACGGACACATAAGAAAACATGAGAACAAAATATTTGCGGAGTATACCAGAAGGAATCGATTGCGGTAAAAGAAGAAGCCAGACTTAGTACTCCAGCCGCAACCCGCATTGTGTCATGATGGCCCTTCCCTTCTTTCTAACACTAAGGGAGGTGTCACATCAATTACGTAGACTCAACGCATCGAAATACCAACGAACACATTGGGAATGATAACGGCGGAGCAGTGGAAACTGATTTGCTTGAACGTTCTGTTCTCACTCAAAAATAGGCCGCATAATGAGCGGCCTATCTTACTAATGTGTCCTCATCCCGGCACTGTACATTAATAATTTAAACAGTGTTGCAACGATCCCCAGGCTTAACACACTTGCTGACCAGATAGTTATCATCCACCCCAGTTTCTTATACCAACGGGAGTCATTCCGATTTTCTATCTGAGGTAAATGAAGATTAGTGATAGTTTTCACCTGATTTAACTTTTCCTCGGAAAACATAATAACTCCAACTTGTGTAACCTAAGACAACGGGAATAATTAATAACCCACCCACTAACATAAACCCTTGGCTTTGTGGTGGAGAAGCGGCATCCCAAATAGAAACAGATGGTGGAATAATATTAGGCCACAGGCTGATACCTAAACCGGAGAAGCCTAAAAATATCAATAACAAGGTCAGGAAAAATGGCGCGTAGTTACCATAGTTATAGGCACTACGAACAAGGCACCATGTGCTAGCTAAAACTAATAGCGGGACCGGTAGCAAGAAGTAGAGATTAGGTAAACTGAACCAGCGCAAAGCAATATCTGCATGTGCCAAAGGTGTCCAGATACTAATGACAGCAATGACTGCCAATAAAGCGAGGGCTAAGTAAACGGTCAACGAGCACATCTTACGATGCAACCGGTACTCCGTTTTCATGATTAACCATGAGCTGCCTAATAAAGCATAAGCAATAATCAACCCAAAACCACAAAATAGCGGAAAAGGTGCAAGCCATGAGAGTGCAGAGCCACTAAAATGGCGGCCTGTTATCTCAAAGCCATTAATCACCGCACCAACAGTAATCCCCTGACAAAATGTCGTTAATAGTGAACCACCAATAAAAGCACGATCCCAGAAAGCGCGATGTTCTGGCAGTGCTTTAAAGCGGAATTCAAAAGCAACTCCACGGAAAATAAGCCCGACTAGCATCAGTGTCAGCGGAATAGTTAACGCATCAATAATAACGGAGTAAGCCAGTGGAAAAGCGCCATATAGCGCAGCACCACCTAATACCAGCCACGTTTCATTTCCATCCCATACAGGGGCGACAGTATTAACCATCACATCCCGTTCGGTAGGATCTTTGGTAAAAGGCAATATGATACCGATACCCAAATCAAAGCCATCAGCAACAATGTACATCAGCGTGGCGAAGATAATGATGACAAACCAGATAATAGAAAGATCAATACCCATTCTGTTTTTCTCCACTAATCGGTTGCTGCATTTCAGAATGACTTGGAGATGCTATTTCTTCGGGCCCCTGTTTCACCAGACGCATCATATAAAAGTACCCAATACCGAAAACAGAAAAATAGACCAAAATAAAGAGCAATAAACTTAAGCTCATTTGCATATCGCCGTGCGCTGAAACAGCATCTTTTGTACGCTGTAACCCATAGACCACCCACGGTTGTCGGCCAATTTCAGTCGTAAACCAACCAGCGAGAATAGCGATTAAACCAGAAGGCCCCATGCAAAGAGCAAAACGTAAAAATGCACGAGAACGGTATATTTTCTGTTTTTTCCGCAGTAAAACACCGGCTATCCCTAATAAAATCATCAGCATACCGAGACCTGCCATGATTCGGAATGACCAGAAAATAATGGTCGCGTTAGGCCTGTTTTCGGGAGGGAAAGACTTAAGAGCGGGAATTTGTTTTTCCAGGCTATGGGTCAGGATAAGGCTACCCAGATAAGGGACTTCCAGCGCATATTTTGTTTTCTCTTCATTCATGTCTGGAATACCAAATAAGATCAGTGGCGTTGCTTCACTCGATGTATTACTCCAATGCCCTTCAATAGCAGCAATTTTTGCTGGCTGATGTTCAAGGGTATTCAGTCCATGTGCATCACCAATAACCGCCTGAATGGGAGCAATAATTAAAATTAGCCATAACGCCATAGAAAGCATTTTACGTACAGGCGCTGTGTCCTTGCCACGCAGCAATAACCAAGCCGCACAGGCTGCGATAAACAGGGCGCTGGCAAGGAATGCACCGACAGACATGTGTAATAGGCGGTAAGGAAATGAAGGATTAAATATTATCTGTAGCCAGTTATCAGGAATAACAATACCATTTTCGATGTGATATCCCTGAGGTGTTTGCATCCAGCTGTTTGAAGAGAGGATCCAGAAAGTAGAAATAATGGTTCCTACTGCCACCATGCAAGTGGCAAAAAAGTGCAGTTTTCTACCGACCTTATTCCAACCAAATAACATAATGCCGAGGAAACCAGCTTCAAGAAAGAAGGCGGTAAGCACCTCATAAGTCAATAACGGGCCTGTAATGCTGCCGGCAAATTGTGAGAAACCACTCCAGTTTGTGCCGAACTGATAGGCCATTACCAAACCGGAAACAACCCCCATCCCAAAGTTAACGGCAAAAATTTTTATCCAGAAGTGGTATAGACTCAGATAACTTTCCTCTTTTGTTTTTAGCCATAAACCTTCTAGGATTGCAAGAAAACTGGCCAGGCCAATGGTTAAAGCCGGAAAGATAATATGAAATGATACAGTGAAAGCGAATTGGATTCTGGCAAGATGAAAAGCGTCTAGTCCGAACATAACGCCTCCATCAGCATTAATATATGTGCGATGATATTTTTCATTATTTATTTTACCTTATTGTTAGTTTGTTTTTAATAAAAACAAACCTCAATATTGAGATTTTATAATGTCTACCAATAGATATTATAAAATTAACTTTTTAATGAGCAGGTGACTTCCATTAATACATTAACCCAAGTTCTCCTTTTGTTATTTATCATTTTCAATATTCATTGAACCCAATAACACCAATATATATTAAGTCATATAACGTCATGCATTTTTTTACATTAATCTTTATGTACTCCATTAATTTACACGTGTTTTTTAATCCTTTTGTTTTATTTTTATAGTGATACGTATTTTTAACTCATTGTATCTCAGAGTCAAATAAATTAAGTTTATCGAATGATAGATGGTATCTATGATAAAGATAAGTCAAAATCATTTTGGTTGACTTCACAAATATCTTGTTCTAATGTTTCTAAGGAACAGAAAAGAGTGTTTATATTTAAAACCTTCTCAAAAGTAAATTTAATATTTTTTATTCATTTTTTGTAAAGCAAAGTTAATATTTACTTATCTTTTTATATATGACTTATCTTTTTTATTTTGTAATATCTATTCGTTGATATACCTATCTCGATTCAAATATTCACCTGCATATTTTTATAAAAAAGATTATTAATAAATGTTAGGAATGTAGATATGAGTAAAAATAAATCAACCGTGCCGGGTGTACATCCTTACCATGGCCCCGCGGGCGGATGGGGAGCATTAAAAGCAACGGCGACTGCTGTTCGTACTCAGATGGATGCTTTTGTTGCGCCAAAGACCTTGCTAAATACTAACCAACCCGACGGTTTTGATTGCCCCGGATGTGCCTGGCCTGATAAAGAACACAACTCTACATTCCAGTTTTGTGAGAATGGCGCAAAAGCTGTGACGTGGGAAGCCACCAAAAAACGTGTCACGCCTGAGTTTCTGGCTGAAAATACCGTGAGCACTTTACTGGAAAAATCAGATTATGAATTGGAAGGATATGGGCGTTTAACTCATCCACTGGCTTATGATACTGCCACTGATAAACTGGTTCCTGTTTCGTGGGAAGCTGCCTGCCGTCGTATCGGTGAAATTTTAAGAGAAATACCATCACCTTCTGAGGTCGAATTTTACACATCAGGACGAGCTTCGAATGAAGCTGCCTATTTATTTCAGCTCTTCGCCAGAGAATACGGCACAAATAATTTCCCGGATTGCTCCAATATGTGCCATGAACCCACCAGTGTGGGTCTGCCTCAATCCATTGGCATTGGTAAAGGCACTGTTTCATTAGATGACTTTGATAAAACTCAGCTGATTATTTCTATCGGTCATAATCCCGGGACTAACCACCCACGAATGATGGGAACATTGCATGAGGCTGCTCGCCGTGGTGTGCCTATAGTGGTGTTTAATCCACTACGTGAACGCGCATTAGAACGTTTCACCGATCCGCAAAATATGATTGAAATGGCGACCTATAGCTCAACGAATATCGCCTCTTCTTACTATCAGGTAAAAGCGGGAGGTGATGCAGCAGCACTGAAAGGCATCATGAAAGTCTTATTAGAATGGGATGAAAAACGCGGGAATATTCTCGATCATGAGTTTATTGCAACACATACCTTGGGATTTGATGCAGTCAAAGAAGAACTGCGCTGTACTTCCTGGAAAGATATTGAGAATGAAAGTGGTATTTCTCAAGCCGATATTGAAAATGTCGCGCTGTTGTACGCTAATTCAGATGCGACCATCGTCACTTATGGTATGGGAATAACTCAGCATAATAAAGGAACCGCGAATGTCCGGTTAATTGCCGATTTGCTACTCATGAAAGGCAATATCGGCAAATCCGGGGCTGGAATATGCCCACTTCGTGGTCACTCTAATGTTCAGGGTAACCGTACCGTTGGTATTACAGAAAAACCATCGCCGGAATTCTTACAAAAACTGGAAGAAGTTTTCGGGTTTAAGCCCCCTTATGAACACGGGCACGATGCGGTTAAAGCGATGCAGGCGATGGTGGACGGGCGCGTGAAGGCGCTGCTTTGTCTTGGCGGAAACTTTGCAGTGGCATTACCTGATCCTGAACTATCATTTTCAGCAATGAAAAAACTCGATTTGAGTGTGCATATCGGAACTAAGCTTAATCGTTCTCATTTACTCGTGGCGAAAGAAACCTTTATTTTACCTTGTTTAGGCAGAACTGAATTAGATATCAGGGAATTAGGGCGTCAATCCATTACGGTCGAAGATTCCATGTCAATGGTTCATGCATCATCGGGAAAATTAACGCCAGCATCACCACTGTTAAAATCTGAGCCTGTTATTGTGGCTGAAATGGCGGCAGCCACTTTACTGAAGAGTAAAACACCATGGTTACGCTATACCGAAAGCTACGATCTTATCCGTGATTTGATTGAGAAAACTATTCCTGGCTTTGATAACTACAATCAACGCATCCGGACTCCGGGCGGATTTCGTATGCCATTGCCACCAACAGAGCGAATTTGGCCAACCCCAACGGGCAAGGCAATGTTTTCTGTGTTTAAAGGGGTGAAAGAAAACGCAGATGTGCTGGGTGAAGATGTATTGCGTCTAATGACTATTCGTAGTCATGACCAATATAATACAACCATTTATGCATTAGATGATCGTTATCGTGGAGTATTTGGACGACGTGATGTGCTGTTTATGAATGATGTTGATCTGGAAGCTCGTGGTTTAAAGCATGGTGATAAAATCATTATTGAAACAGTGAGCCAAAACCGAAAGTTATTCCTCAAAGATATAACTGTCATTTCATTCAGTATTGCTCCGGGCACTGTTGCTGCTTATTATCCAGAAGCAAATGTTTTAATTCCATTAGATTATATTGATAAAGAAAGTGGTACACCGTCTTATAAATCAGTGCCGGTAAGAGTTTTTTCACAACAGGAAAAATCAGCTTAATTACCGAAAGTCTTTTTCAATGAAAATAGTCGCACGTATTATTGTGCGACTATTATTCTCGTGAGCTTAACTATTTATTATCTGCTAAGGTAAAATATATCTACATTCCTAAATATTGATCTTTTCTACATAGTCGCACATATTAGCAAAGCAGGTTTCAATTAATACCGAACGAGGCTCTTCTCGGCGGATCAATATACCAAGTGAAGCATTAATAACAGCATCCTCTATTGGAATAATATCGATATTATCACTTAGTTTTTCCATTTTTTTAGTAATAGGAATGATAGAGGCACAAAAGCCAGAATTGACTGACTGAATAAGATGCAGTGTAGAATCACTTTCAAGAATTATTTTAGGTTGAAGATTATAACGCTGAAAAGCAAGATCGATCGATTGGCGAAAATAATTCGCCTGACTGATAAGTGCCAGTGGTAATGTTGCTACCATTTCCCACGTGACTGTTGGTGTGGCAGGAGTAAATTGTGTTCGGTTAAATAAAAGCCCGAGCTTTGTTTTCTTCAGGGAATAAATATCATGTTGATGAGTATCCGCCTTTTCCAGATAACAAATACCAATATCTAAACGGTTACTATTAAGATCATCAATAATTTTTTCACTGTGGCCCGAACTTACTTGAAAGCGTATTTCAGTAAATGTTTCAGAAAGATGTTGTAACATTAGCATTGGCTCAATATTAGTCAGAGGAACAATGCCAATACGAAGCTGGCCTAACAATTGCTGGCGAAAATTAGCAGCTTCTGCCTGTAGCCCTTCATAGGCTGACTGCATAGTTTTAGCCCACTTTAATATTTTTTCACCTTCTTCTGTAAATCCTTCAAAGCGCGAGCTTCGTTTTATCAAAATAACATCAAGCTCTTTTTCAAGATTCCTTAGTCGCATAGAGAGCGTTGGCTGAGTGACATGACACATTTCTGCCGCTTGTCCAAAGTGCTGAGTTTTATCTAATGCGATTAAATAAAATAACTGTTTAATATCGATGGGATTTTCCTCGGCGATGAGCAGGTAAGCGGCTGTAAGTAAAAGATTTACTAATTATATGGTGCTTCACCTGCTTCAAAAAATTATCAATATCATTGATGTAATACTATCTGCTCTTTTATCTACAAGCTGTAGAACTATGGTTGATCCTGTGGTGCCTAAAATCAAGCAATTAAAACTGCTCACATCTGACTCATCATCACTGGAAAAATGATCGACATAGATGATATATCAGAGTAAATTTTGGGACCGGTAACGGATAATAATACACATGATTTTGCTTCCGGAATTGCCTTAGTATAAATTGGGGCCTATCGCATTAGCAGAGAAATTTCGCTCGAAAATATCTTGATTGATTTTTCCTGTTACCGACAAACACCCATTATTCATCAACTTCGCATATGATTTGAATTTCATCTCCACGAGATTTTCCCCAATTCAGGGAAATAAAGTTTGGCTAATGAATATATTAATATGTTAACTTAGGCAAAACAGTAGAAAATCAATATAATAGGAACTATGAGAAAATTTGCATTATTGGCTTACGCCCTGGTTCTATTTGGTTTCACACAACCTGTGAAAGCTTTGTCCGAAAGTGAAGCGGAAGATCTTGCTGATCTCACAGCAGTTTACATCTACCTAAAATATGATTGTGGCTATAGCCAGATCCCAGATAGAGAAATCAGACGTACGGTTGTCTATTTTGCCCAGCGTAATAAATGGGATCTCGGGAATTATGATGGTCAGTTAATGGAGGAACTGAATCAACAGGGCTACAACGATCTGAAGGGAATCGACCTGCCTCATGAGGTAAAATGCCGCTCTCTTGCACGCCGCTCCCTCAGCCTGCTTGCTTATGTAAAATAATTTTATTGTCACTCTCTGGCAAATATCACAGTGCAACTAATTCTGTTGTTGGCTATTATGTGCGCCTCATAATTATGGGGGCCACAATGGGGGAATACCAATAGATGTCACAGAAAAACACTTGGTATGAAACATTACATACCAATTTTGGTCAGTATTTCACGGTTGAAAATGTGCTCTATCACAATAAAACCGAGCATCAGGATCTCATTATTTTTGAAAATGCGGAACTGGGTCGCATTATGGCTCTTGATGGCGTAGTACAAACGACTGAACGCGATGAGTTTATTTATCACGAAATGATGGCCCATGTACCACTATTTGCTCATGGAAATGCCAAACGCGTTTTGATTATCGGTGGTGGAGATGGTGGCATGTTGCGTGAAGTTTGCCGCCATCAATATCTCGAAAACATCACTATGGTAGAAATTGATGCCGGAGTTATCGAATTCTGCCGCCAATACTTACCAAACCATAATGCAGGGGCGTACGATGATCCCCGTTTCAAACTTGTTATTGATGATGGCGTCAACTTTGTCAATACAACTTCTGATAAGTTTGATGTCATCATCTCCGATTGTACCGATCCAGAAGGGCCCGGCGAAAGTTTATTCACATCTGAATTTTATGAAGGCTGTGCTCGCTGCCTGAATGAAGGAGGCGTTTTTGTCGCCCAGAATGGTGTTTGTTTCCTGCAACAAGACGAAGCCATTACCAGCCACAAAAAACTGAACCACTATTTTGCTGACAGCAGTTTTTATCAGGCCGCTATTCCTACTTATTACGGCGGGATCATGACGTTTGCATGGGCAACACAAAACCCAGCCCTGCGTCAGACGCCCCTGAAACTCCTGCAACAGCGTTTCGATAATGCGGAGATAACCTGTCGTTACTATACCCCAGCCATACATGCAGGTAGCTTTGCCCTGCCACAGTATTTGCTGGATTCTCTATCTGGAAACCAATAGTCACCCATGCCGGGAGGTGAAGTAAATTGCGTAAACTGAAATTGCACGGCTTTAACAATCTCACAAAAAGCTTAAGTTTCTGTATTTACGATATTTGTTATGCAAAAACGAAAGCCGATCGCGACAGTTATATCGCGTACATTGATGAACAGTACAATGCAAACCGCTTAACTGAAATCCTCAGTGAAACCTGTTCAATCATTGGTGCAAACATTCTTAATATTGCCCGTCAAGACTATGACCCTCAAGGGGCAAGCGTAACCATTCTGATTAGTGAAGAACCCGTAGATCCCAAACTGGTGGATAATACAGAAAACCCGGGGCCTCTTCCTGATTCTGTCGTCGCCCATCTGGATAAGAGCCATATCTGTGTACATACCTATCCGGAAAGCCATCCTGATGGCGGCATATGCACATTCAGGGCAGATATTGAAGTCTCTACTTGTGGTGTAATTTCACCCCTTAAGGCACTTAATTATCTGATCCATGAATTGGAATCTGACATTGTAACAATGGATTACCGTGTTCGCGGTTTTACCCGGGATATTAACGGAGTAAAACTGTATATCGATCATGAGATTAGCTCCATTCAAAATTACGTGACTGAAGAGATCCAGTCTCAATACCATATGATGGATGTGAATATTTTTCAGGAAAACCTTTTTCATACCAAAATGATGCTGAAAGAATTTGATCTGAATGAATATTTATTCAATACCACAGCTGAAGAGTTAAACGAAACAGAAAAGCAGGAAATTATCCACCTGCTTAAAAAAGAGATACAGGAAATCTACTACGGTCGTAATTTACCAGAGATTTAAATATTATCCTTTCGTTTCAGTAAATTTACTGGCAGATAAAATATCTGCCAGTCATATTATTCGTTTCATGCCCATTGTATTTCCAGTTATCCAGCCAATAAAATCTCAATCTGAAATATGAAAAGTTAATCCAAATATAAAGGGTTTAATTCATCAAATAGTTATCACGAATATACACCAAGCTCTGTACTTGTTGTAATTTCAACACCATAAATTGATTTAAGATAATTAAGTGCTTCATTCTGATCTGCTTGCAGAAAAACACAAACAGCATCAGATAATACTTTAATACCATAGCCACGAACAAATGCGCCATAAGCTGTGTGCCGAACGCAACAATCGGTATGCTGGCCAGTCAATACCACTTCTGTCACACCATATTGTTCGAAAATAGCGCCAAGATTTGTACCATCAAAAGCACCATAAAACCGTTTAGGGGAGACGATTTCACGCTTTGCTCCGATGGGAGCCAGAGCATCAATAACATCAGCACCAGATGTCCCCCTCATGGCATGCCTACCCCAAATAGCTATCTCCCGGTCATCTTCCCAATGTGAATCATTGGCATACACAACTAACCAATCAGGATTAGTTCTGGCATGATTAAGCATTTTCTGTATTACAGGAATAATGGGAATTACATTCGCTTCATTTGCGAGAGCGCCAGTTACAAAATCATTCAACATGTCAATTACGATAAGTGCTTTCATTTAGCCAACCTTGTTTTTACATGAAGAAATATTAGTATGAAATGAAACTACTGTTTATAATTCACTATATATAAGAAAATAGCCACTATAAGATCGCGTTATTTAAATAACATATAAAATTCCTTTTATATCAACAAATAACAAATAACAAATAACAAATAACAAATAACAAATTTATTTTTATTATTAGATAAAGAAAACACCTCTATTCGTAGTATATTCAGCCTTCCCGGATTGTGGAATAAATAATCTAATAAAAACCCATTCTTATTTTATATATTCAGGTTAATTTAATGACAGATAACATCAAAAAAATCCATGAATTAAAACATAAATAATAATACAAATGAATTATCATGTATGTTATTAACTCAAATAACAGTCTAATTTGTTATCTTCATTGCAAATTTGATTCTTTTAGTTGCACTGATGCTTTTTCACGAACATTATGATTCATAAGATAAATTCATAATAAAAATACCATAAATAAACATGAAGATAAAAGTTGCACTTATTGATGATCACGTTGTGGTTCGTTCAGGGTTTGCCCAATTACTAACACTAGAAGATGATATTACAATTGTCGGGCAGTACAGTAACAGTAAAGAAGCATGGCCAGATCTGCTGGTAAAAAATATAGACATAGCTATTATGGATATCGCCATGCCACATGAAAATGGTTTACAACTCCTTGCGCGCCTACGTCCAAAACACCTAAATTTTTATACGATCATGCTCAGCATTTATGATACTGCGGCGCTTGTACAAACTGCGCTTGATTCAGGAGCTCGTGGCTATCTGACAAAATGTTGTGGAGCAGAAGAACTGGTGCAAGCAGTACGTACAGTCCACAATGGAGACATTTACCTTTGTGCCGACGCCATGAAAGCTCTACGCCAAAAGCCACAAGAATTAGATGTACTACAAGTGCTCACTCCACGGGAACGAGAAATTTTTAATCTTTTAATCCATGGAGTAAATGCGAAAAGTATTGCGGAGCAACTTAAATTAAGTCCAAAGACTGTACATGTCCACCGTGCTAATATCCTTAGTAAATTACAGTGTGACTCCACTATTGAACTCGTGCATTACGCATTAAAAAATCAGATTATTGCGGGTTAGTGAATGAATTGTAAAATACGCTTTAGCTTGCAAGCTCTGTTTCTACTGATTTTTTACTCATTTACCTGGATCTCTCTATGGATAATCAGTTTTTATCTGAGTAAAAATGGGCAACAGGCGGCACTATTTTTACCTCAGGGACTGAGGCTGGTATTAATGATTTTATTATGGCGACGTTATATCGCTATTCTTATTATAAGTGAAATCAGCATATTAATGTGGTTCTATCATGAGCAACTTATTACGAACATAAGTATATTACTCTCTCCATTTATCAGCTTGGCTACAATCATCATTGTAAAAAAGATATGGAAAAACCATTCTCTTTATTGGCAACAAATATCTATATTATTATCTGGCGTAATAGCCAATAGCCTTTTACAGACCCTTTTCTTAATTTTTTTATTACCCAGTAAGGCTAACCTCATTTTTCTCACATCGCTAACAGGTGGGGTTCTTCTATCTCCTTTTATTTATCTTATATATATCTATTTATACGAGCAAAACCTTAAAAGGAAAAATATTACTGATAACTCCTCTTATCCACAATTACATACATCATTACTGATGTGGTGTTTCCTATTCAGCTTACTTGGTGTAAGTGGTCAATTCTTTTTATCACCTAAAATTGAAGGAATTCTGTCAATTTTAGTCTTCATTCCTAATGTATTTATGGCCTATCGTTACGGCTGGCAAGGAGGAGTTTTCTCCGCTTTATTAGGCAGCCTGATAGTAACATCTGCTCGCCACTTCAGTGGCTCTTTTAGTGAATTACAGGAACTGGAAATTTTCTTAACAACACAAGCTCTATTGGGTATAGGACTTGGTATTGCCATCAGCCGTCAACAGCAATTAGCCGGCAATCTTATCCATCAACAGCGATTAACAGAAAATCTCAATCGTTATCGCACACAACTGGAACAGGAATTAGCTGCACGACAAATTCTAATGCAAAAGATAGTCCATATCGAAGAAAACATTCGTAAAAATATTGCCAGAGAATTACATGATGAAATTGGACAAAATATTACTGCAATTCAAATTCAATCTACCTTAGTGAAACGAACAGCAAATTCTCCGTTAACAATAAAAGCCGCTGATCAGATTAAATCCATTGCTCAGCAAATACACCACTCTACCCGCCAACTTCTTCGCGAATTACGTCCTCCTGTCTTGGATGAAATGTCATTTGAACAGGCAATTCGCCATCTGGTAAATGAGTTTGCTTTCGAAGAGAGGAATATTTCCTGTCAGTTCAATTATCAATTATCACAGGAGCCTCATGATAGTACTATCATTTTGACTCTATATAGATTCATTCAAGAGCTTCTAAATAATATAAATAAGCATTCGGGTGCTGATATAATAATTATTACATTAAAACAAAAAGGGAAGTTTATTAAACTTCGTATAAGTGACAATGGAGTCGGAATCACTGAAGGAAAGAAAAATGCAGGTTTTGGATTAAAAGGTATTGAAGAGCGAGTTCAGATACTTGGTGGAAACTGGTTATTAAAATCACAAAAAGGAACACATATTGTGATTAACTTGCCCATAAATTATCATGAGCACATTAAACCATCAGATTGATTTTTTACATGTAATAACATGTAAAAAATCAAATTTAAAAATGAGATGAGTCATTTATCAATAAAAAATTACTTTCATGGAGAAATATTATTATGCTAGCCGATGGCAATAGCTGGGTCTCACAGGAATATCGTTATTGGCGAGTTCATTTATTGTTATCAATATTGATTGGTTATGCTACATTTCAGCTTACACGCAGAAGTTTAAATGTTGTTATGCCAGCAATGCAAATAGAGCTAGTATTAGATAAAAATGATATTGGCTGGATCGCCAGCCTCTTTTATCTTTCTTATGGTGTTTCAAAGTTTGTATCCGGTATTTTCCATGACTATACAGGCTATCGCTGGTTTATGGGTGTTGGACTATTAATGACCGGAATACTTAATATTATCCTTACATTTTGCTCTTCATTACCAGCTATATTGATCATCTGGACACTGAATGGTTTTTTTCAGGGCTGGGGCTGGCCTCCATGTGCACGTCTACTAACTTATTGGTATTCTCGTAGCGAACGAGGGTTCTGGTGGGGATGTTGGAATATTTCAATTAACCTCAGTGGAATCCTTCTAACTCTATTATCTACATTGCTGGCAACAATATATAGTTGGAAAGTAGCACTACTATTTCCTGGAATAGTTAGTATTTTACTTGGAATTTGGTTATGTCAACAATTACGTGGTATTCCGCAAGAAAATGGATTACCCAGCATTGGGAGTTGGCGACAAGATCATCTGGAACTGAGGCAAGAGCAACTATCCCCACCAATGCCAATGATAAAAATTTTAAAAGAAACAATTGTGTTTAATCGCATTATCTGGTTGCTTGGTATTTCCTATATTCTGATCTATTTCATCAGAACAGCAATACATGACTGGGGAAGTCTTTGGTTAACAGAAAAACATGGTTCTGATTTACTCAACACAAATACGATTCTCTCATTATTTGAATTAGGAGGATTATTAGGAGCACTCTGCTCAGGATGGGGGTCAGACTTACTTTTTCGTAGCCAGCGAGCCCCTATGATTTTATTATTTTCTCTGGGATTATTCTTTTCAGTTACAGCACTTTGGCTAGTCCCCATACAAAATAGTGCCTTACTAGCTACCTGTATTTTTAGTATTGGCTTTTTTGTTTTCGGTCCACAAATGTTAATTGGGTTGGCTGCGACAGAATATTGTCATAAGAATGCTGCGGGTACTGTTACAGGCTACCTCGGATTATATTCCTATCTGAGTGCAGCTATCGCAGGCTGGCCATTGAGTCAAGTGATTAATCATTATGACTGGTCTGGTATGTTTGCTCTAATTACGTTAGCGTCTGCATTAATGGGGTTATTACTGATGCCACTATTAATATCTAATTCGAGTAAATTCAATAGTCCATCTTAAAAAAATTTGTTCCATTTTTTATTTCAATAGAAACCTTAAATATTATTTATATAAATACAAAATAGAATGGCTTTCTGAATAAATCACTTATCCATTTGGGCTTCCATCTAAAAAATGAAACGATAACATAGTTAAATATAAATACTATGTTATCGTTTCATTATCAATACAAAAAACACTCTATACTTATATCGAAAAATTAAAAATATCAGTCTAAAAACACCGGCGACCTTTCATAAACCCAACGGCATAAATGCTATATAGAACACATTTCTGAAATTTATTATCATTCTTATTTACGGCTATTTTCCTTCATGGAAATAACATCTATCATCATCAATGCATTGATACAAAAAGAAAATAAAACAACAACAAAATAAAACACTACCTGATACCCCATCCTACACTCGAATATTTACTATATAGCAAAAAATCAAAACATTATGTAACTTCCGTTGCTCTGTATTAGAAGGAGAAACTATGTTAACTAAAAAACAAAACGGAAGTCGCTTTCTACGAACAGTGGAGTGGCTAGGAAATGCTTTACCTCATCCTGTTATTCTTTTTATTATCCTGATTGCTATTTTGTTAGTCTCTTCAGCAATCGGGCAATATTTTGACATCACAGTTCTTGATCCACGCCCTGAAGGGGCAAAAGGCCGGGCGGCAGATGGAGTGATCCATATTGTCAGCTTACTTGACGCAGATGGAATTCGTAAAATTCTCTCTAATTTGGTAACAAACTTTACTGGCTTTGCTCCCTTGGGAACAGTGTTAGTTGCCATGCTTGGTGTCGGTATTGCAGAACGCTCAGGATTGCTGTCTGCTCTGATGAGGTTGGTCGTGGTAAAAGCGCCACCCAAATTAACCACTTTAGCCATTGTGTTTGCTGGTATTATGTCAAATACTGCCTCCGAACTGGGTTATGTGGTACTGATTCCACTAGCCGCTATCATCTTCCACTCCCTTGGGCGCCACCCACTTGCGGGTCTGGCAGCAGCATTTGCCGGCGTATCCGGCGGTTATTCTGCCAACCTATTACTGGGAACGGTTGATCCTCTGCTTTCGGGAATTACACAGCAAGCGGCACAGATCATCGATCCGTCTTATACTGTTGGGGCTGAAGCTAACTGGTATTTCATGTTTGCCAGCACCTTCCTGATTTCTATTCTGGGTTATTTGGTGACTGAAAAAATTGTTGAACCACAATTAGGCCCATATACAAATACCCTGAATGAAGATGAAAGTACGTTTAAAAGTTCCGCTGAAATCACTCCCCAGGAAAAGAAAGCGCTTATAGCCGCTTCACTAACGTTTGCTGCTCTCAGTGTCATTTTGGCACTGAACGTTATACCGGAAAACAGTATATTACGTAATCAGGAAACTGGGTTAATCGGCAATTCACCCTTCCTGAAATCTATTGTTGTCTTTATTTTTATCTTCTTTGCTGTGCCTGGCATTGTCTACGGCTATGTCGCAAAAACCATCAAATCCAATAAAGATGTAGTCGATGGCATGGCACAATCCATGAGTAATCTGGGTTTATATCTGGTTATTATTTTCTTCGCCTCCCAATTTGTTGCCTTCTTTGGCTGGACAAATATCGGTCAAATTATTGCAGTAAAAGGAGCAAACTTCCTTAATGAAATTAACCTACACGGTGGCCTATTATTTATCTGCTTCATCCTGATTTGTGCTTTTATTAATCTGATGATTGGTTCAGCATCTGCACAATGGGCCGTAACCGCCCCCATATTTGTACCTATGCTGATGCTGGCAGGTTATGCTCCAGAAACTATTCAGGCTGCTTACCGTATTGGTGATTCTGTCACCAATATCATCACCCCGATGATGAGTTACTTTGGGCTGATTATGGCAATTACCGTAAGATATAAAAAAGATGCCGGTATCGGGACAATGGTCACCATGATGCTACCTTATTCCGTGGTATTTATGGTGGGTTGGTCACTATTCTTCTATCTCTGGGTCTTTGTTCTTGGTTTGCCTGTCGGCCCAGGTTCGCCCATTTACTATACGCCCGCTGGTTAATACCTTTAGATTCATTATTGCCCTGAGTATTTACAGGGCAATAATTTCTATATTTTTCATTATCAAATAAGCACTAAACTATTTTTCATAATTCAATTAAAACAAAATATTAAATGCTCCCTCAAAATTTTTATCACAAATTGACTAGGGTCTGTTGACGTTTTGTGTTCATCATTTATTCTGACCACATGGGTAGCCAGACGATGATAAAGGCCAGTGCCACCATACTGGCATAATTCCGTGC
>NZ_NJAJ01000021.1 GCF_002632825.1 Xenorhabdus stockiae | reverse complement strand
AGGCCCAATATGGCATTAGGGGGTTATACCCCGAAGCAGCATTTATTACGCGCTGCGTGAATTCTACTTTTAACCTCCATGAAAAATGGGAGGATTACCGGAGGTCACTTGAAAGACGGATTGAATAAATTATATTTCCCTATGTGTCGGGCAGAACCGGATTCCACTTTGATTAAAAATCAATCATTAGCCAACTATTGATAGTTTCGTACATTCAATATGATTTTATTGATAGGTTTTCATATCTTTATCGTATGCTTATTGAACTAAAAAAGTGTCATTTTTGTTCTAAAAAACCATATTGAAAATATGTTATCTCGCCCTGATGTGTCGGGTAGGTTACTGGAATGACAAAGAACTTGTAACACTCTATCAACCTTTGCCAACGGAATATTCTCCAAACAGGCATGCTATACACGATTCTATAAATTGATGACATAATTTTATCAATTTTTACATACAAGGTAACCTCTTGCATGAGGGTCATCATCTATAGGGCTTTCCCCGGAAGCTAGATCATATGCTTTATATATTGTATAGGGCTTTCCAGGTGTATTGCTGGTCACTTTAATTTTAACTCGATTTGTCCCTAACTTCTTCCCATAACCAAATAATCCCCAATTATAAAGATTTACAAATTCATCCCTTACAGGTAATCCTTCCTTTGGCGTTGAGCCAACAAAATCCGTTATATTGTAAGAATGAAAAGTTCCTTCATTAGTAGCAATACTCTCACAGGAAAATTCACTATCAGCAGCATGATCCCCACTAGTAGCGGCGTAGATCAAATATCTTAAGGAATCTATTTTATATTCATACAAATCAATTGTCCCTTTTGTACTTTTTAGTGTCGCCTGTAATGTTACATTATCAGTACCCAAAAAGGTGATAGGTCCTTTATCATTATCACCTAGATTTATCACATAGCTGATTGGATTGGTACTATAAGTAAGCTCTTTTTTATCAAAATCTTGTTCTGGCTTCGAGTATGGTCTTAATTCAGCATGAATAGAACCAAATACATTATATGGCTGCGGTGAATCAAATAATTTACTGGCTAATATTTTATTTCCTGGACCTGGATTATAAACATACATTTTCGCTTGCTGAGAATACGGATTAAAATTAACCAAATATTTTCCATCTGTAGAATTAGTCTCTTTTTCTCCTTTTTGATTAGGAAGCGTCAAAGTCACTTTGATATCCTTATAAACTCCAACCTCGCTTTCTAATGTTGCATATAAATAGCCCTCACCATCCGTTGTAAATTTATCTTTATCCGGTTGAGGCTTGGGTAATTTATCATAATCTATCTGGGTTTGATCTCGTGTCCATTCCACCTTATCAAATGGGTAATTCCTAATTGGTTCTTTCTTAGGATCACCCTTCTTCACAATCAATGCTCTATATTTATATCTGTCTGGATTAGAAACGAATCCCTTGTTACCTATCAGTGGTTTTTTCTGATCAAAATCTTGCTCAGAACCATTTCTTTCAACTTTCCAAACTTCAACACTTGCAATCTCAAAATCTACAGGTGGATATTTGAATTTAATTGGATCAGTACACTGCTGATTGGGTTCAGGTACTCCAACCATGGTTAAACAAACCTTAGCAACCGTACTAGGAGGCGTATCTGTACTACTTATTAACCCTATTTTTAACTCTCCATTTAATACTTTGTCGACTTCATTTGAAGAAGATAGTGATAAACCAACATCTTGGGGTTCAACGCTCCATATGAATTTGAAGTTATCACCTGAATAATCCGTTTTTCCATCAGCCCCTTTCACTTTAGCTGTAATAGAATATCGTTTTTCACCCGGAATAACAGAACCATTAGGATTATCTAACTTCACACTCTGAATTGTTGGCCATTTAAATTCTACTGGTGGGGCTTCCTCTGTATTTCCCCCCGTTGAGGCTGTAACAATCACATCTGATGCAGCAACTTCGCTTTTAAGTTTTATTGTAGCTATACCATCAACACCTATTACTGTTTTAACAGATTCAGCAGGAGGATTCGGACAGGTCCCATTTTCAGCAGGGTTCAGACAGACTCCGGGGATATTTTTTTTCAACTTCCAAGTTACCTTGCCTTTCTCAGGATCACCATCAGAATTAGTCACTTTTACTGTATATTCACAAGAATCAAACACTAATTCAGATTTATTGCAAACAGATTTAAAACTGATACCTTCCAAGCTGAAAGATACTGCCGGTTTTGCGTATACAGGATCTAAGCCTTCAATAGCCAGTGAAACCATGACATCATCAACTTTCACTGTACTTGTTAATTTGGCCTGTAATTTTCCGGTTTCATCTGTCTCTACATCGCCTTTTGGGGCGTCCAAAGTCAGTCCGGTTACAGGATTTTTTATATTCCACTCAACACCAGAGATTGTTGTTTTTTTCTGTAAAGGATGATTTTCATTATCTACGACTTGCGCCGTATAAGTATAAAATTGCTTACCATCCGCAGTCCTGGGTTTATCGGGTGTGACTGTAATCTTATCAATATGGTAGTTCTTGGGAGTAGGGATGAATTTGGTACCAAAAACCACTTTTCCCATAAATTTCTTAGGCTGACTATCCATCGCTACACAAACAGCAACTGTACCAACGTATCCCGTACTCATTAATGTGACACGATCACTCTCTGCAATATGCCCATCATCCATTATTTTTATTTGCTTGAATGAACTGTTGGGCTTGAATTCTAATTTCTTCGTATTATCCGTAATTTCGCTATTGTTACAGATATTATCATCCAAAGTTAATGATGCTGTTGAGGTCCCTGTTGCTACCTCTGACGCTGATGCACCCACTGGTATCGCGAACCATTCAACATTATGGATGGTTGCATTCTTAATCATATTCGGGTTGTTAGGGGTATCGAAAGTAATAATAGGATTAAAAGTATACCCTTGATCTCCTGAAGCCAATAGCGGACCTGGAGGTGTGAAATTAGCTCCATCGCCTTTTTTAATCTCAAAAGGTCTGACAATAACTTTCATTTGTTGAGGTTTTGTTTTTTGATCATTTTTTAATTCAGCAGACAAATTGAGCGCATAACTATTATTTTTATTTTCACCCGATAAGTACTCAGGGAATTTAATATAAATCCTCCCAGAATTTAAATAGATATCCCCTCCATTCTTTATAAATTCCTCTTTTGCATTTCCCTTTTCAATATTAATCTGTTGAATAGCTGTATTTGCAGATAACTCTTTCGTAATGTCATGTATTTCACGACTATAACCCACAATAATTCCCGGTACAGAAAGCTCAGACTTCGGCACCTCCCTATGATCCAGCACTATATGATTATTCCTTTCCACCAAATCATAACGGCTGCCTGCCAGTGTTCGCATTGATGCAACGTTATCCGGTGATAACTGTGCACTCAGTGGCACACCAAATCTGAGATTAAAGTTTGTCAGAAATTGGGTTTCACTCTGTCCTCTCTCGCCTTGTTTATAATCCACGCCCATTGTTATCAATGGAATTGGTGTATACGTCACGCCTATTTTTGCCAGACTTGGATTTTTTTGCTTGGTCTTTCGGTTAAATAACGTCACGTTATCGCCGAAGTATTGCTCATAAGAAAATTTGCCTCCCAGATTAGGGTAAGCAGATAGAAAGAATTCGCCGTTAATATCGTAGCCATTGGCGGGTCGTTCATGATGCTCCTCGAAATTCCGCGAGATTTGCCAGTCACTTAAGCGGTAATAGCCGTTGGTGGAAAATTTAATATAATCGCCCCAAAGTTCTCCTCCTAATCCCACCCGCCTGTTTTTACCCGTAATGTCATAGTCATAAAAAGTATTCAGGCCATACATCCAGTTCTGAGAAAAATAACGCCCTCCCAAACCGAGATTAACTGTATTCCGGCTATCTTTGTTTCGGTAACCTAATTGGGAAAAAAAGAACCATGCAGCTTGATTATCATAAATAGGCAATAGCAGATCTACTGAGTTATTCTCAAGCCTACCTTTTCTGTCAAAACCAAAGTTAATTTTTGCTGTACCAGATTGGGATAGCCATTTTTGAGCTTCGGAAGAGATAGTGCTATTAACTTTACCCAAAGCATAAGATTTGGCTTGTTCTGCTAATTCTGAAGAGGATGACGATAGAATATTCCCTGCCATCTGAATATTTCGTCCAATAGCATCGGCATGTTCATATTCTGATGTATGACTTGTATTTCCTGTTCCACCTTTTTTATCAGCTTCTTGAGTTAAAAACTTTTTACTTGATTCGGTTACTTGGGAATCTACATTATCTATCTTGGATATGCTTGTTTCTTCATGATTTATATACCCTTCAGCAAACGCATGCATGATGGTAGAAGGGATAAGTAACGTATAAAAGATCGTGAAAAAAACAATAATTTTACCAATATATGATGGCATATATAAGCACCCAAATAGACGTTATTATTAGCAACCATTTTTTGATACTAACTCCACTGGAGTAAGGTTAGTTATCCAATTTATATATTAGAAAAAATTTTATACTCCTCCAATAACTTTTGGTTATCGGTTGATAATGACAAATTATTGCACTAATTATTTTTATCCATTCATAGATTAGCATTCATCCTTCATAAAAAAACACAGACCTAAAAAGCGCCTGTGTTTTTGTTGTTAACATTTATTTTTTAACCTTCTAATTTACACATTAATTTACCTAAATGATGCTCATTATCATCCGTTTCATCTTTTCCCTCTTTCCTATCTTCATATTCATTTCCAGCCGCATCTTTCTTAATCTCTGGAACAAAAGAATATAAAATGAATTTTGGCTCTCCTTTATCATTCAACACCTTCATTTTATCATCATGTTGTAACACCCCAAAACCACTGAAGAACTGATATTCATGTTTTAATGAAGAACTATCCGTACCAGCAACCTCTTCCTTAGTCATTGATTTCGCTTCACGTGACCATTTATATTTAGATTCAAGTTTTTCACATGTATGATTCTGTTCCTCATTATATGTATCGTTGCCTAACCTTACATTACCAACCTCAGGACTAAAAACATATCTTTGAGGATTGAAGATATATTCATAAGCGTATTTAGCTCCCGTCTCATTATCAGTGACAGTCGCAGTCACGATTGCTTTTTTAGATGAATTAAAATTTTCAGCAGGGAAAGTTATTTCAGGGCCTTTTGGTGTTAAAACTATTTTCACAAGGTCAGATGAAGATTTATATTCAACAGAATCATTGTGTCTGGCAATAGGTTCAGGCATATCCTCTAGAGAAAATTTTTCTTTGACCAGTGTGATTGCTAATCCATTGTAAACATTATAGGGCTTATTCGGCTCGTAAACATAATCGAAATGATGATTAGCAGTGGTTAATTGTAACCCGGCAGATTGCGGTACCGCTTTAAAACTCACTGGTCTTTCGGCATTGATCTCATATACTTTCTTGTCATCATTAGTAAACTCCATTTTAACTCTGACACCATCCACTCCCACACTACTTACCAGTGTAGCAGTTAAATATCCATCACCATCTGTAGTGGTTTTCGTTTCTTTAAATTTCACATGCTCTGGTAATTTATTATTTACAATACTCCATGTTACATTCTCAAAACTATGGTTAAGCAACGGTTGAGCACTTTTTTCATCAAGAATTAAAGCCTTATAGGTATATATATCCTTCCCATTTCCGGAAATAATTCCGTCAGGAGAGACTTTCATATTACCTTCGAATGGACCTCCTCCAGTAACCTTAACAGTCATTTCAGCTGTTTTGGAGAGCTTGCCATTCTCTAATTCCACCATTGCATGAATTGGGTAACTGTTTACACCTTTATCAAAATATCTTGGTAGTGTAATTCTAATAGAATTACCGCTACTCGGTAGCACTCCTCCATTTTTGTGGAACTCTTCTCCTGCACTCCATTTAACCGCTTTAGCCGGCCTATTTGACTCCACGTTAGCTGTTACTGTTACCTCCTGAGCACCACGTCCCTGAATGATATTCGGTAAGCTAATTTCCAGCCTCGGTTTCTCCCTATGATCCAGCACAATGTTGTTATTTCTTTCCACAAGATCATAGCGGCTACCTGCCAGTGTGCGCATTGATGCAACGCTATCCGGTGATAACTGAACACTCAGCGGGACACCAAATCTATAGTTTAAATTGGCCTGAAAGCGGGCATCGCTGTGTTTGTTACTGCCATGCCGGTAATCTATGCCCATCGTTATCAGCGGGATCGGCGTATAAGTAATGCCTACTTTAGCAAAGCCGGGATTTTTCTGTTTGGTATCACGGTTAAACAGAGTCACGTTATCACCGAAGTATTTTTCGTAACCCAGTTTACTGCCGATATGCGGGTAAGCGGGCAGAAAGAACTCGCCATTGATGTCAAAGCCATTAGCAGGGCGCTCTTCCCAGTCTTTATCATCCCGTGACTGATGCCACTTGCTCAGGCGAATATAAGTATTAGCTGATAATTTCAGGTAATCAGCCCATGCTTCTGCCCCTAATCCCAGCCGGTTATTTTTTCCTGTGATGTCCTGATCAAAGAAAGTATTAAAACCATACATCCAGCCCGAAGTGAAATAACGGCTGCCAAAACCGAGGTTAACCGTATTTCGGCTGTCTTTATTACGATAACCCAACTGAGAAAAAACCAGCCAGTCTACTTTGTTATCATAAAGTGGAAATAACAGATCTAATGAACTGTTATGCAGTTTACCTTTTCTGTCGAGAGATAAATTAACTTTGGCTGTACCAAATTGTGACAGCCATTCTTGTACCTCACTATTTATTACTCCGTTTACTCTTCCTAAAGCGTAGGATTTCGCCTGTTCTGTAAGTTGGGATGACGAGGATGATAATAAACCACCTATCGTCTGAATATTTTGTGCAATTACGCCAGCTTTATCTTTTTCTGTTACATCTAAATTATTTTCATCGCTCGCACTCGGAAAAAGTGGTTTTACTGTTAAGTTTTGATGATCTTCACTAACTGAAAATGTATTCATCGAGACAAACGGTAATAAAAAAGAAAAAATTAATATTAAAAACCGCAGGGATTTATTAACAAAAATAAACTTCATAGGTACGTTCCTCAAGAGAATGCAAAATTTCATCTGCACATTCACATTAAATTATCAGTTGAAATAAAAGCTTTTTGCACAATCAACATAAAGTAGGAAACTTTTTTATTATTAAGTAATGAAAGATTTTTATCAGGCAATAAATAAAAGTAATCACTGTTATTTATCAAAAGGTAATCAATTCTATTATTTGAAAATATTGTTCTCTATTACGATGAATCATTCGAGAAAAGAAATAATCCGGGAAGTGAGCGCTATGATTATAAGAGCTATATTGTAGGATCAATGCAATAATCCATAATCGCTCTCACACCGTATAGTAGATAGTTGGAACAAACCATGAAAATTAATCTCAATAATCTGGTAACGGAAAGCCGCAATCCTGCCAGTGCTCATATTGATGAGTTATCGACACTGGATATGCTGCGTGTCATTAACGATGAAGATAAAAAAGTTGCTCTTGCCGTTGAGCAGGCGTTACCTCAAATTGCTCTTGTAGTGGATAAAGTGGCAGAGGCTTTCCGTCGTGGCGGGAGATTGATTTACTGCGGTGCAGGTACATCGGGGCGATTAGGAATTCTGGATGCCAGTGAATGCCCGCCAACCTATGGCACCAGACCAGAACAGGTTGTCGGCTTAATCGCTGGCGGGCATAAGGCTATTCTTCAAGCGGTAGAAAATGCGGAGGATAATCAGCAACTGGGCGCAGATGATCTTAAAGGACTACACTTTAGTGAAAAAGATGTACTGGTCGGGATTGCCGCCAGTGGCCGGACTCCCTATGTGTTAGGTGCGATGGAATATGCGGTATCCATAGGAGCAACTGTCGCCTGTATTAGTTGCAACCCTGACAGCCCGATGACCCGACTGGCTGATATCGCAATCACCCCGGTTGTCGGGCCGGAAGTTGTCACCGGTTCTTCCCGTATGAAAGCAGGTACAGCGCAAAAGCTGGTACTGAATATGATCACAACCGGTGCCATGATCCGTACCGGCAAGGTATATAGTAATTTGATGGTGGATGTTGAAGCCACTAATGCTAAGTTAATCGAACGGCAAAAAAATATTGTGATGGCAGCTACTGAATGCAACAGAGAAGTGGCAGAACAAGCCCTGAGTGCCTGTAACGGCCACTGCAAAACCGCAATTGTGATGATTCTATCGGGGATCAGTGCCGAAGAAGCCCGAGTGTTATTAACAGAACATCAGGGATTTATCCGGCCTGCCATTTCAACAGTCCGATAGTGATTACCTTTTCCCTATATAGGTATAGATGGTAAGGGTGCTAAATGGCTAAAATTAATCCGAATATGTTGCCTGAAATACTCAGCGCCATTGGCGGGGCAAGTAATGTCATACAGTGCGGTAATTGCATGACCCGCCTGAGGTTAACATTACGTGATGATTCAATCGTCGATAAGGCAAAACTAAAACTGATCCCCGGCGTTCTGGGTGTGGTCGAAAGTAATGAGCAGCTTCAGATCGTTCTTGGCCCCGGCAAAGCCCAGACAGCCGCGGAGATGATGAATGAGTTATTAAGTTCTGCCGAGCATACGGCTCCGGAACACCATTCAGCAGATTTGAAAGATATTGCGTCTTCCAATAAAAAACACCTCAAAGAGAAGCAAACCAGCTCAATCCATAAGTTCCTTGCTAAATTCGCCACTATTTTTACACCATTGATCCCCGGTTTTATTGCTGTCGGACTGTTACTGGGGATCGCCACTTTACTGGAACAAATTTTTATTCAGGGCGTTGCACAACCTAATGCTGTGCTGGTTGAAATGATCGGCTATATGAAGATTTTCAGTAAAGGGATGTTCACTTTCTTCAGCATTTTGATTGGTTATAATGCGCAGAAGGCATTCGGCGGTTCAGGTATTAATGGTGCGATTATCGCTGCTCTGTTTATTCTGGGTTATAACCCCGATGCCACCAGTGGTTTTTATTCCGGTATCAACAATTTCTTTGGCTTTGCTATCGACCCACGGGGCAATATTTTCGGGGTATTGATTGCCTGTATTCTGGGAGCCTGGGTTGAGAAGCAGATCCGCAAAATCATACCCGCTGATCTGGATATGATCCTGACTTCCGCCATCACACTTCTTATCATGGGTGCAGTAACTTTTATCGTGATTATGCCGATAGGAAGTTACTTGTTTATGGCAATGTCATGGCTTTTCACCAATCTGAATGGTAATCCGTTCGGGACGGCTGTTTTAGCCGGGTTGTTCCTGATAGCCGTGATGTTTGGTGTGCATCAGGGATTTATACCGGTTTATTTTGCTCTGGTGGAAACACAGGGCTTTAACTCCTTGTTTCCGGTTCTAGCGATGGCAGGAGCCGGGCAGGTTGGTTCTGCTCTCGCGTTATATGCAAGAGCGAAAAAAGATTCATTGCTGCGTATTCAAATCAAAGGCGCCATTATCCCCGGTTTTCTGGGAATTGGTGAGCCTTTAATCTATGGCGTGACTCTGCCCCGCATTAAGCCTTTTGTAACGGCCTGTTTTGGTGGCGCAATCGGCGGCTTTTTTATCGGGCTGATTGCCTGGTTAGGTGTACCTGTCGGCCTGAATACGGTATTCGGCCCCTCCGGTGTAGTCGCGTTGCCCTTGATGACATCCCTGACAGGAATATTCACGGGAATGGCGGTATACGGTGCGGGGCTGATTGTTGCGTATATCAGCGGCTTTGTGCTGACGTTCTTCTTTGGCAGCAAAAATATTGATTTAAGCTGATTCAGTTAATCCATATCAATGGCACACAGGCTGCTGTCAAGAGCCCCATCACGATATTGAAAGTAAACCATGCTGTACGGCCTTTTAACAGGCGACCAATCATGACACCGAGATTCAGCCATACCAAGCCTGTGGCTATATTACTGAGTATCATCACTACGCTGATGACCCAAATAGAGTGGATATATAAATCTCCGGCTAAGCTGTAACTGCTGACAGATCCTAATCCCATCATCCATGCTTTGGGGTTCAGAAACTGTAATAGCCAGCCCTGATAGCCTTTAAGAGGTGTTCCGAGGGGTTTAGTACTCAACTGCTTATATTGTGCTGTTACTGTTTTCCAGGCCAGCCAGAGTAAATACAGACTACCCAGCACTTTCAAACCTGTGTGTACAGCCGGATAGATCAACAATAACCCGGCAACACCAAATGCAGATAATAGCAGGATGGTCTGCATTCCAATTACCATTCCCAGAAAAAGTATTAACGAGCGGCGGAATCCAAAATTAGCACCCGATGTTGTCATTAACATATTATTAGGGCCGGGCGTAATGGCGGAAATAAACATAAATGTACTGAGTGAGAAGAGGAGGCTAGCAGTCATGAGTTGTGATATCTCTTAATTATTGTCATTTTCTTTCAGAGAAAATAGCAGTATGTTATTTAGCACACAAGATGAGTTATACCCGTTTTCGAAGTGTGTAATTCAACTTGGAAGATGCAGGGTATATATGGAGAACAAAATGATTATCCCGTGGCAGCAAATAGAACCTGATACTTTACGTAACTTAATCGAGAGTTTTGTCTTACGGGAAGGCACTGATTATGGTGAGTCTGAAAAAACGCTGGAGCAGAAAGTACAGGATGTAAAACGCCAGCTTGAACGGAACGAAGTTATTCTGGTCTGGTCTGAATTGCACGAAACTGTCAATATCATGCCTAAGGAGCAGTTTCGCCCGTAAGCTGATTCTTTTTATACCCTTTTCGGCTCAATAGCATTTTATTCAATTTTTGTATGTTCTATTGGCATTGTTTTATTGGTACTGCTTTATTGGCTCAAAATTGCTGGTTACGAGAAAGATCATCCCAACTGTTTTTTTACTGATAAGGAGTCTGTTCTTATGTCTGCCAAACACCCTGTCATTGCCATAACCGGTTCCAGTGGAGCCGGAACGACAACCACTAGTGTGGCATTCCGCAAGATTTTCCAACAACTGGGTATTACCGCTGCTCTTATCGAAGGGGATAGCTTTCACCGTTATACCCGTCCCGAAATGGACGCAGAAATACGTAAAGCAAAAGAACAAGGACGGCATATCAGCTATTTCGGCCCAGAAGCGAATGATTTCCAGATGCTGGAAAAAGCATTTTCTGATTATGGCGAAACAGGCACAGGCCGCTGGCGGAAGTACCTGCATACGTATGATGAAGCTGTTCCCTACAATCAGGTACCGGGTACGTTTACCCCGTGGGAGCCACTACCGTCAAACACCGATATGCTATTTTATGAAGGATTACACGGTGGTGTTGTCACTCCACAGCATAATGTCGCAAGCCATGTGGATCTGCTGATTGGTGTTGTTCCCATCGTTAACCTTGAGTGGATACAGAAGCTCATTCGTGATACCAGCGAACGCGGACATTCAAGGGAAGCTGTGATGGATTCTGTGGTACGTTCAATGGACGATTATATCCGCTATATTACGCCCCAGTTTTCCCGCACTCACATCAATTTCCAGCGTGTTCCTACAGTCGATACCTCCAACCCATTCTCTGCCAAGGCAATTCCCTCCTTAGACGAAAGCTTTATCGTTATTCGTTTCCGCGGTTTAAGCCAAATCGATTTTCCTTATTTACTGGCAATGCTCCAAGGTTCGTTTATTTCCAGTATAAATACTATCGTTGTTCCGGGTGGTAAAATGGGGCTGGCAATGGAGTTAATTATGGCGCCGTTAGTTCAGCAATTACTTGAAGGCAAAAAAATATCCTAAATATTGCCCGCTATTTATTTATCGATAATGCAGGTAACAAAAAATAATGTTACCTGTGATAAAACATCAATTATTCACTCATTTATAAATGAAAATGTAGTAAATCAGGCTTTTCAAATAGAATTCTGGCTATTTGTTAACTGGTTTTATATGCTGAAGCGATACAGGAGGAGACATAATCCTTTTCCTGTGTTACAAACAGTGCTACACGTGAAACGGGCAAGTTTTATGGGCTCGGAGCAATGCATCGACATGCTGATACCCTGAGATTTCCATATAAAATTCCTGCTTGTCAGTTTTTCAGCAAGTTAATATGTTAATCTATTGACTTTATAAAGCCAGCCTGATGAGAAACGATCTGTTTCTCTGACCATAAAGGCGGAAATAACAACAGAGGATAAAGCGAATGGTTCTCGGCAAGCCACAAACAGACCCTACTCTTGAATGGTTTTTGTCACACTGCCATATTCACAAATATCCATCCAAGAGCACGCTTATTCATCAAGGTGAGAAGGCAGAAACGCTTTACTATATTGTTAAAGGTTCAGTTGCTGTTCTAATAAAAGATGAAGAAGGTAAAGAGATGATCCTCTCTTATTTAAATCAGGGGGATTTTATTGGTGAACTTGGATTGTTTGAAGAAGGGCAAGAGCGTACAGCATGGGTGCGAGCTAAAAGCGCCTGTGAAGTGGCTGAAATTTCCTATAAGAAATTTCGCCAGTTAATTCAGGTTAATCCTGATATTTTAATGCGTTTATCTGCTCAAATGGCAAGCCGCTTACAAACAACGTCAGAAAAAGTAGGAAACCTTGCATTTTTGGATGTTACAGGCCGCATTGCCCAAACATTGCTGAATCTGGCTAAACAGCCTGATGCAATGACTCATCCTGATGGTATGCAAATCAAAATTACACGTCAGGAAATCGGGCAGATTGTCGGTTGCTCCCGTGAAACAGTCGGTCGCATTCTGAAAATGCTGGAAGATCAAAACCTGATCTCTGCGCACGGCAAAACTATTGTCGTTTACGGAACACGTTAGTTCCTGAAATCGCGCTTGAATTAGGCCAGTGCATCCCATCGCGCACTGGCTTTTTGTTTTTCATCACTCAGCTCCCTTCATTCCCCTGCTAAGAAATGAAACCCGCAGACGCATAAATAAATTAAGCGCCATAACCTGATTATGGGTATTACACAAAAGCTGATGTGAAAAATAGCCGAAAGAGGAATTAAATAGTTTTCGTTAGTATTTCAGAAAATTATTCAGTAAGTCATGCCCCTGTTCACTCAGAATGCTTTCCGGATGAAACTGCACGCCTTCTAGAGGTAAAGTACGGTGACGTATTCCCATTATTTCATCCACATTACCATCATGCTGGCTCCATGCGGTGACTTCAAAAGAAGCCGGTAATGTTTCTGCCGCAACAACTAAAGAGTGGTAGCGGGTTACTGTCAGCGGTCGGTTCAATCCTTTGAATACACCCTGCTGATTATGGTGAATTAAGCTGGTTTTACCATGCATCACTTCACGAGCTTTAACAACACTCGCACCAAAGGCTTGTCCAATCGCCTGATGCCCGAGACACACGCCCAGAATCGGCAATTTCCCGGCAAAATGAGAGATAGCCTCCAGTGAGATCCCGGCGTCATCCGGCGTACAGGGCCCCGGAGAGATCACCAAATGGGTCGGTGCCAGCTCTTCGATATCTTCAAGCTGTAGCTCATCATTACGTTTAACTAAAACACGCGTCCCTAACTCACAAAAGTATTGATATAAATTGAATGTAAAAGAGTCGTAGTTATCTATTATTAATAGCATAGGATCACATCCTACTGATTTTTATAGTTTTATATATTGCTTTGCCCTATTGGGCACTGTGCGTTATGTATTACGGTAAAATCAGGTAAATCAACGTCAACGATAGCAGGACACTCATCATACCACATAAGCTACTTTAAAATAGGGTCGGCGACCAGCGGAGTGAACCATGATTGCAGGAGTGATGAAAAAGAATTGAGGGAGAGACGGTATTTTTAAAGGCCTGACACTTCGGAAAAGTGTAATAACAGGCAAATACCGCCGATGTTCTAATTTACAGATAAAAAACGCGGTTTTCCCATCAGAGTTACTGAGAAACCACCTTAGCAGAGAGGATCATTATTGGTTTAACCGGAACATTCTGATAAGGACCAACATTTTCTGTTTTGACCTGAGAAATCTTGTCAACCACATCCATCCCCTTTACGACTTTACCAAAAACAGCATAACCAAAATCACGCTGACCATGGTCAAGGAAGGCATTATCCGCCACATTGATAAAAAACTGGCTGGTTGCACTATCTTTATCTGCGGTACGTGCCATTGCTATCGTGCCACGCAGGTTACGCAACCCATTATCAGCTTCATTTTTGATAGGGGCTTTGGTTGCTTTCTGCTTCATATCTTTTGTAAAGCCGCCGCCCTGAACCATAAAGCCGGGGATGACACGATGGAAAATAGTGTTGTTATAAAACCCCTCATCCACATACTCAATGAAGTTCTTTGTGGTGATTGGTGCTTTATCGCCATTCAGCTCAAGCTCTATTTCACCCGCTGATGTCACCAGCTTTACATAAGTTTCGGCAGCCAGTGCTGGGGCAGCCATCACGCTAATAGCACATGCCGTGATAAGCGGCACAAAAATACGTTTAAACATTGATGGTTCCTTTATTCTCGAGGTCAATAACAAAACTCATAAAATCAGTAAAACGCATTAAGTGTAATTCCCCACCAAGCAAAGTGGCAAAGATTTACTCATTTTTACGAGCAATAATGCGTTTTACTGAATAATATCATCCAGATAAATATTATCTTCTCATATTTCGGATAGTGTTTATTTTCCGAATAACACCTGCCTTGATATGTATTCATACAAATTAGGCCGAAAAGCGTTGTTAGACCGAAATAAATTGTAATATAAGCGGAATGGTAATCAATGCGACCAGAAGTGAAATGATGATAGAGAGCGAAATGACTTCCTGCCTGAAATTATATATTCTGGCGAAAATATAAACACTGGCACCGATAGGTTGTGCAGCCATAACAACAGCAACAATAAACCAAATATTATTGAGTTGCTGCATACCAAATAAATAATAAGCACAAATAAAAGTCACCCACGGTTGTATTCCTAATTTCAGTAATAACATCGGGGCCACCAATTTTAGTGCATCTCTGTTAACGTGCTCTTTTAAGTTAAAGCGGGACAACCCTAACCCCAATGCAAATAATGCCGTTGGCCCTGCTGCATTTGCCAGAAGGTGGGTAAATGACTGTAAAAATTCTGGCAGTGGGATCCTAAACACAACAAAGATTAATCCTGCAATAACTGAAACAGTGAGTGGGTTGGTAAAGGTTGTTTTTAATGCTTTCGCTATACTGTAGAAAAAAGAAATTCTGCCATTAGCGCTGTGCCGCGTGGTAGTCATATCATAGCTAATGATAACCGCTATGATGGCAGGTATATTATGTAAAATTGTCGCGATTGCTGCCGGAAGCGCTGCGGGTTCCCCATAAATGGAGAGCAATATTGGGATACCCATATATCCCGTTGTGCCATAACAGGCTCCCATACTTAAAATTGAAGATTGAGGAAAACCAATCCCCATAAACTTTGCGATGACAGTTCCCATGGCATAGACAATGCAGATCCCGGCTAAACTGGCTCCTATAAATCCCCACTGTTCTAACTCATTGATATCTGAGCGCGCAATAGAAAGAAATAATAAGGCTGGCAGTGCGATGTAGAGAACATAATCATTAATTAATTTATCGGAATTACCGCTATCAGGGCGCAGACGACCAAAACAGTACCCAACCAGTATGATGAGAAATATAGGAATAACGATCATAAACATTGAATCACTCCTATGCAGGTCAAAGTTCTTTTTTGCCAATATTGCGATAACGATTTAATTTTGTTAAATAAATAATTCCTTTCTTATCATTGAATTTATCAATGATGGCAATGCGAGGTGCCCTATGGAGCAGAATATTCGTGCTGATCGTCTGGATGGTCGGCAAGTCACATTTGAACAATTACGAGCATTCGTCTTCGTCGCCAAACACGGCGGATTTACCCGTGCAGGAGAAGAATTAGGAAGAACTCAATCTACGCTTAGCTTGAGTATTAAACGACTTGAAGAAGATATTGGCTGCCGTTTAATTAATCGACGACAAGGGCAGATTATTGGTTTAACCAATGAAGGAAAACAACTCTTACCCGTAGCAAAAGATATTTTATTTCGCATGACACAAGCCCTGCACTCAGTGAAGTCATTTCAGCTCAGAGGCAGGATCGCTCTCGGTGTGCCGGATGATTTCAACATTAAAAACCTACACCAGGCTATCTCATGGTGTCTAGAAAAAAATCCGGGGTTAAAGATAGAAATTACGGCAGCGCCCTCTCCGATACTCTCGGCTATGACTGAGAAGCAACAATTGGATGTGGTTATTCTTAAAAGTGTGGAAGGAAAACCCGTCAATACTGAGACTGAAATACTTCTTCAAATTGAGCCATTACACTGGGTTGCCTCAAAAGATTTATATTTCAATGAACTGCAAGAAATACCATTAGTGACTTTTTCTGAAGGATGCGTCATCAGAGCGTGTGCTATTAAGGCATTGGAAGATATGAATAAGCCCTATTTTTTGGCGTACGTCAGTGCCTCATTTAGTAATATCAGCAGTGCAATACAACATGGTTTGGGAATCGGGTTATTACCGGACAGTGCTATAACTGATGATTTATGCGTTTTATCTTCTAAGCATGCTGTTCCCGGCGTTCCGGCAATTCAGCTCGCTCTTAAAATTGTAACCCAAGGTGAACTGTACACACTTTTTGCTGAATATCTACGCCGTTCACTGGCAGAAGCTTGATCTCTGCTTAGCAGCAACAAGAGCAGCCAAAAAGTTAACCTGTCCACAAGCCGCTGCTCTCGCTATAATCACCACGCTGTTTTTCGTGTATTCCGCAGGGAGATAACCATTTTGACCATCAAGAACTATAACTATCACATGACCCACTTTGTCACGAGTGCGCCAGATATCCGCCACCTGCCTCCGGAGACGGGCATTGAAGTCGCGTTTGCCGGTCGGTCAAATGCAGGTAAATCCAGTGCCCTGAATGCACTGACCCGGCAAAAGAGCCTTGCTCGTACCAGTAAGACACCCGGACGTACCCAGCTGATTAACCTGTTTCAGGTAGAGGAAGGCGTACGCCTTGTTGACCTGCCGGGTTATGGTTATGCACAGGTGCCAGAGGAGATGAAACTCAAATGGCAGAAAGCACTGGGTGAATATCTCCAGAAACGTGAATGTCTACAAGGGCTGGTTGTGTTGATGGATATCCGTCATCCGCTGAAAGATCTGGATATGCAGATGATCGAATGGGCCGTTGTGATGCAGGTTCCTGTCATGGTTCTGCTGACCAAAGCCGATAAACTGGCATCAGGTGCACGTAAAAGTCAGTTGAATAAGGTACGTCAGGAGCTGGCATTTCTGGAAGGTAACATTCAGATTGAGTATTTCTCTGCTCTGAAAAAAATCGGTATCGATAAACTTGAACAAAAACTTGATACTTGGTTCAGCCAGCCTGCTATTGAGGTGGAGTGATTTCCACCTTTTTTTCTCCCGCCCTCGGAAAAAACCGTAAACCACGCATAAAAAAACGCCCCAGCCAAAAGAGATGGCTGGGGCAGCTAATATTCAGCTAAATCCGATTACGTGAAGTAAAAGGTCTGAAAGATAGAACATCTTACCTCTGTACCCTACGCCGACAACTTTACCCTATTTTTTTTATCAGCAAAAGATTTTTTTGTAATTAATTTTCATAAAATGTCTCGATTAAGCCCAAATTATGTGATCAAACACCGAGATTACACCATTTTTTTTGTAGTTTAATTACATATTTGTGAGATCTAGATCTAATCTAAAAATGAACCAAAATTCTTATATCATGCCTATTCACGGCATAACGGAGAGATTTTTGGCTCATTAAATAGACGTCATTTATATAAAAATTATTCAAGAAAAATCAGTGAGCCTGATCCCAGTTATCCCCCGTTCCTACATCTACTTTCAGAGGGACATCGAGCTGCATGCTTTTCTCCATAAGCTCTCTGATTTTCTGTTCTGCGGCAGCCAGCTCTGACTCATGCACTTCAAATACCAATTCATCGTGAACCTGCATGATCATACGCACTTTTGGCTGTTCACGGACGATCCATTCATCGACTGCAATCATGGCCAGTTTGATAATATCCGCCGCAGTACCCTGCATTGGAGCATTGATAGCTTCGCGTTCAGAGGCTTTACGGCGCATGCCATTACGTGATTTGATATCCGGCAGATACAGGCGACGCCCTTCCAGCGTTTCAACAAACCCATGTTCAGCCGCCTGCTGACGGGTACGTTCCATATATTCCAGCACGCCCGGATAACGCTCAAAATAAAGATCCATATAACGCTGGGCCTCTCCACGCGGAATACCCAACTGACGGGACAAGCCAAACGCACTCATGCCATAGATTAAGCCAAAGTTAATCGCTTTAGCGCTGCGGCGTTGCTCACTCGTCACCTGCTCCAGAGGGAGTCCAAAAACTTCTGCGGCAGTTGCACGGTGAATGTCTTTACCCTGTGCAAAAGCCTCCAGCAAGCCTTTGTCCTGCGATAAATGCGCCATAATCCGCAACTCAATCTGCGAATAGTCCGCTGCCAGAATGCGATAACCTTCTGGTGCAATAAATGCCTGACGGATACGTCGTCCTTCTTCATTACGGACAGGAATATTTTGCAGGTTAGGATCACGGGAAGAGAGGCGCCCGGTCGCAGTTACAGCCTGATGATAAGAGGTGTGAACTCGCTGTGTCACTGGGCTGACCATCTGTGGCAGCTTGTCAGTATAGGTCGATTTCAGTTTTGCCAGACCGCGATGTTCGAGAATAACCCTCGGCAGCTCATGATGTTCTGCCAGCTCTTCCAGCACTTCTTCATTGGTCGATGGCGCACCGTTCGGTGTTTTTTTCACAACAGGCAGGCTCATTTTTTCAAACAGAATAACCTGTAATTGCTTAGGTGAAGCCAGATTAAATTCTTCTCCAGCCAGCTCATAAGCCGATTTTTCCAGTTCGAGTAAACGTGCCGTAATTTCTTTTGAATGCTCTGCCAGCGTGTTGGCATCAATCAGAACACCCGTTCTTTCCATGCGGGAAAGCACCGGAACCAGCGGCATTTCGATATTCTGGAAAACTTTTTTCAGTGTCGGAACAGAATCAACCTGTGGGTACATAGCCTGATGCAGACGCAGGGTAATATCGGCATCTTCCGCAGCATATTTAGCCGCCTCTTCCAGAGCGATCTGGTTGAAAGTAAGCTGTTTTTTACCCTTTCCGGCAATTTCTTCAAAAGTCGTGGTTTTATAGCCTAAATGACGCTCTGCAAGGCTATCCATATCATGCCGCCCTGCAACACTGTTCAGCACATAGGATTCCAGCATCGTATCAAAAACAATACCATTCAGTGCCACGCCATAACGTTCGAGCACGCCTCGGTCAAATTTCAGGTTCTGACCAATTTTAGGCAGGCTCGCATCTTCCAGCAGCGGTTTCAGTGCTTCAAGCACCTCATTCCGATCCAGTTGCTGTGGGGCATCCAGATAATCATGCCCCAGCGGCAGATATGCGGCCTCAACATCCGGTTCCCCTTCTGCCGGTTTTTCCACATCATTGACCTGACTTACAACGGCAAAAGACATGCCCACCAGATTAGCAGTTAACGTATCCAGCCCGTCGGTCTCTGTATCGAAAGAAAATGCCGGAGCCTGTTTCAGTTTTTCAATCCATTCATCAAGGGATTTCCGATCAAGGATAGTCTGGTAGCTTTCCGGAGAAATATTGACAGCAGCGGGTTTTCCGGGAGCTGAAGATTTCGGTGCAGCGCCTGTCGTTGACTTTTTCCCGCCTTTTTCCGCCGAACGACTTTCCAGCCAACCGCCGTCTTGTACATCATTCAGCCAGCGTTTGAATTCGTAGCGGCTGAATTGTGCCAATAATTCCTCGTTATCAGGGGCAGAGACCGCCAGATCCAGACAAGTTTTATCCAGATCAACATCGGTTTTAATGGTTGCCAGCAGGTAAGAGAGATAAGCCACCTCTTTATGCTGCTCCATTTTGCCGCTCAGTGTTTTTGCACCACGGAAGCTGAGCGTTGCAATCTCATCCAGTCTGGCATAGATATCATTCAGCCCGCCAAGCCCCTGTAATAACCCTAGAGCCGTTTTCTCACCGACACCCGGTACACCCGGAATATTATCGGAAGAGTCTCCCATCAGTGCGAGAAAATCGATGATAAGTTCCGGAGGAATACCATACTTTTCAATGACCTCTTCCGGCCCTAAAATCGTGTTGGTCATGGTGTTTATCAGGGTGATATTCGGCGTGACCAGTTGAGCCATATCTTTATCACCCGTACTGATCAGGACAGAACGGCCTTCTTTTTCTGCCTGTAGTGCCAGTGTGCCAATGACATCATCCGCTTCAACGCCCGGCACAACCAGAACGGGTAAGCCCATCGCCCTGACCATGTTATGCAAAGGCTCAATCTGATCACGCAAATCATCCGGCATCGGCGGGCGATGGGATTTATATTCAGCGAATAATTCATCACGAAATGTTTTGCCTTTGGCATCAAACACAACCGCAACATGGCTGGGCCGATACTGCATGATCAAACTGCGCAGCATATTCAGTACACCATACATGGCGCCTGTCGGTTCGCCCGCACTGTTTGTCAGAGGAGGGAAAGCATGGTATGCGCGATAAAGGTATGAAGAACCATCAACCAAAATCAGGGGATTATCTGCTATCTGTACCATAAAATTGTCTTCGTCGTTCTGGAGTATGAATAAAGAATAGGATGCCACACTGTGCTGTCATAGACGAATGTTCCGATCATTTTCTCGTTCTGATACCCGCTCTTTAATAAGTTTTCTGATAAATGAATTGTGGATAACTTTGTGCACAAAAAATTGGCACATAAAACAGATTTATGTATATCCATATCAAAAACGGATAACTGGAGGTAAAAATCAATGAATTACGTCAAATATTACGAAAATATTGCAATTGCTTACAAATCACCGACTTGTGGATATAACCGGAGTTTATGTTATGAAAGGGTAATTTTAGCAAGCATTGTGCCAGCCCTGTAATTAGCTGGCACAATGCCTGTATTATTTTTTTACTCTTTGTCTTTCAGGTTGGCCGGGAAAATTCGCTCACGACAAATTTGTTATTCCCTTGCACTGCGATACGGCTTGAAATCCATTGAGTACATATAAAACTAAAGTTTTTTTATTGCTTATTTTTTGGTTACCAGATAATTCACAACATCCGAGAATTTTTTAGCGTAGTCCTGAACCGATTTAGTCTCAATTCCGCCATTATTAATCATGTATTTACCAAGAACAAACGTGGCCGGAACACCCTGCAACTGAAAATCCTGAGCCGCCTGACGTTCTTTAGATGCTACCGATTTCACAATGAAACTATTCAGTGCTGCGTCATAATCTTCACCAGAAATACCGGCTTTAATAAATGCATTACGGATATCAGCTTTAGTATTGATAGTCTGAGTTTTCTGGATGCCATCAAATAATACAGGTAACACTTTATCCTGTGCTTTCAGAACAATAGCAACAGCCCAGGCATCTGTCAGATCTTTCCCCAAAGGCCCAAGAAAATCAACGTGATAACGTTCATGCGTAACGCCTTCCGGCAGGTTTTTTGCTATCGTGCCGGGAACATGAAAGATATTTTCAAACTGGTAACAGTGTGGGCAATAAAAAGAGAAAAACTCCACAACCTGAGGTTGATCAGCTACCACTTTTTTAAGTTCAACATACTGCTTGCCTTCAGAAAAATCAGAAGCGCTGGCATTAAATGCCATAAACACTCCCACCAATGCGAACCAAAATTTTTTCATCGTGATCTCCAGAAAAATTAATACATCGGGGTTAGCTGTAAGGGGGGTTCCTGTAACAGCCGGATTTGTTCAGCAAAAAGACTTATCTGCTTATGCCAAAAGTCACTGTCGGCCATCCATGGAAACGCTTTGGGAAAAGCAGGATCCTGCCAGCGACGAGCAACCCATGCCAGATAATAGACCATACGCATCGCACGCAAAGGTTCTATCAGAGCCAGTGTTTTCAGATCGAACTCCGCAAACTGGTTATATGATTCAAGCAGAATATCCAGCTGAATCAACTGTTCTTGCCGTGAGCCGTTAAGTAACATCCATAAATCCTGAATCGCCGGACCATTACGGGCATCATCAAGATCAACGAACCATGCCTCGTCGCGCCACAAGATATTACCAGCATGGCAGTCACCATGCAGCCGTAATCCCTGCCAGTCAACATTCCACTGTGACTCAACAACTTTATTCAGTTCGTCCAGCGAAGCAAAGAAAGCAGCTTTATGCGCATCAGGTATGAGGTTGCATTCTGTCAAATATTGATAGGGTTGGTACAAATATTCATTGAGGCTGATAGTCGGGCGGGCAGAAAATGTTTTCTGGTAGCCTATCTGATGAACTTTCCCCAGTAACCTCCCGACATCTTCCAACTGATCAAAATTATCAGACTCGTACTGACGGCCACCCACACTGGGGAAAACGGCAAAAAAGAACCCATCATGTTCCAGTACTGTTTGCCCATCAAGAACCAGCGGCGCAGCAACTGATAAATCTGCCTGCTGTAACGCCAGCGTAAATTCATGCTCTTCCTGAATTTGCTGCCTGTTCCAGCGCTGAGGACGATAGAATTTCACGACATAACGTTTACGGTCTTCATCCATAAACTGATAGACCCGGTTTTCATAGCTATTCAGCTCAGTTAAACCCGAATCAACACGCAGACCAGACTGCGCCAGCGCATCCATTATCAAATCCGGCGTAATATTTTGAAAATTAAAAGCCATAGTTTCTGCCACAACAAAGTTCTCTTTAATCAGTCGTTAATCATACCCTGGAGGTACAGTGAACAGCCCGCAACCATAACCCTTATTACAACAAAGGGACATGATTGGGAGAAAAAATTGGGCTGTCAACGCGCGTAAAGGTTATACTCATTTGTTCATATAAGCACTGTTACATATTGATTCACAAGGGTTACATAACCAAAGATAAAATATATCGGTTAAAAATATCAGGTGATTTAACATGACGTATCCAAAAATCAGTGGTGCCATTCTGGCCGGAGGGCTATCCACCCGCATGGGCGGAAATGATAAGGGATTACTGCAATTCGGTGGAGCACCATTATACCAACACATAGCTGCAAAGTTGCAGCCACAAGTTCATGAACTGCTGATTAACGCCAACCGCAATCAGGCAGTGTATCAACAAAGTGGTTATCCCATTATTCCTGACATCATCACTGATTTTTCCGGGCCATTGGCCGGAATGCTGGCAGTATTGAAGAAGGCCATTCATGAGTGGGTGATATTCGTGCCTTGCGATGTACCGGATTTCCCTGATGATCTGGTGGAAAAGCTTTGGCGCTATAAAGAACATGCGTGGGCGGCTTATGTACACGATTGTGAACGTGCCCATCCGACACTTGCCCTGATGCACCGCAGCCTGATACCCAGACTGGAAAGCTACCTTGCATTAGGTGACAGAAAACTGATGTTCTTTATGCAAATGATTAAAGCAAAAACCGTCTATATTCCGCATCCAGAATCCTTCACCAACCTGAATACACCAGAAGAGTGCCAAAACTGGCAATGCCAGCACTGGGAATGTCTTCGGGAGTCAGCATGAATCAAAGTAATACCCCGATGAATTTGCCATTACTGGGGATCACCGCTTACAGTGGAACCGGTAAAACCACCTTGCTCAAACAGGTTATTCCCCTGTTACGCCAGCAACAAATCCGGGTGGGGTTAATTAAACATACTCACCATAATATGGATGTCGATAAGCCGGGAAAAGACAGCTATGAGCTGAGAAAATCGGGAGCGGCACAAACACTGGTTGCCAGCCAACAACGCTGGGCCTTAATGACAGAAACACCGGAACTCCCCGAACTGGATTTGCATTATCTTGCCAGTCGATTTGATGCGACTTCACTGGATCTGATTCTGGTTGAGGGGTTCAAAAATGAAGCTATTGCGAAAATCGCCCTGTACCGGGATGGTTTAAATCACACCTTCGAAGAACTCATTGATCCCTATGTCATCGCTGTCGCCAGCGATATCCCGCTGGATACGCCACTACCACAGCTTGATATTAACCGACCGGAACAGGTAGCTGAATTTATTGTGAAGTGGCTTTTATTAACCCCACCGACGACTTTCCCGCTGGCTCATTCACAATAAAAGAAAACTGACCTGCTAACTGAATATAGTTTCATAAAATAACTATTTCCTCTATCAACAACCCCTGAGATTTATATCAAAGGGGTTCCCTGCTTTAATTTATAAAAATAATTTCTTTTATTAATGTAATTTCTAATTGAAATGATTTGAGCCAATTGTAATACATGCCATACAGTGGTGGTCATTTTATTATGAAAAATAAAAACGGCAATATTACCGACCTCAGATTACATCATCGAATAATTCTATTTTTTAAATAAAAATATCGATAAACAAAAGGAAATAAGAAATAACAAAAGGACAAATAAAACCCGAACAATATAAAAACACTTAATCCAATTGCTTTTATATTAAATAAAAATTTTCACTTAAATAACACGCAACCTTTCAGTTACGTGAACACTAATTATTTAGGTGAAATACTTCGAACCATTTAATCAGGTTATTTTTCATTCTTAAAGAATGACCATTTTAATTATATATAGATAAAGGAATAATGATGATCAAGACAGATAAATATCAGCCAGTTGGCGACGCAAGCATTGGCTACCCACAAATTTGTATTCGAACTAATCGAACCGCTGAACGTACGAATGTAACGCCAATGATAGCCGCAGCTATGTTTATCGCCAAAAACTTCCCTTGGAGTTTGAATGATAATGAGAAAGAAGTTGTTATTAAAGGCGTATTAAAGTTACTGGGAGTTGCCTTTGGTAGTGGCGGTTTTGGCCATGCATGGGTTATTTATTTTAATAGTGAAAAAGAGGGTGATAATACTTCATATGCTTTTCATCCGGGATATGGATTCGTAAAAAACTCAGAACATAGCACGACCGATGATTCAGCCGAGAGAAAATTTCATATTCAGCATTGTGTGAAGATTAATGACAAATCTATCACTCCTGAATTTATAGAACAGCATTTTATTCCTGAATTAGTCGATGAAAGTAATCAGTTGTCAAAACTGATGAAACTGACCTCTGAAGATATGAAGAATGGTGCATATACGCCTGTAACAAACTGTTCATGGTTTGCAGGAAAACTCTGGAACCAGATCATGCAACTGGAATTCGAAAACTCTGGTGAAAATGGTATCAACCAGCTGGAATTCGAACAAACTATTGGTAATGATATCAATATGGATGAATTGGCAGAGCAATTGGGCCTTCCATTCTTGAAAGAAATTCAAGGCATCGGAGATCCTGGAATGCTTGCAGAAAGCATTAAAAAGCTCTTGAATATTTAACGCAAAATTTCTGCTGAATGTAATTACAAACAACTGGCTTAATTAAACCAGTAAAAAATAAACGCCTTGATGTTATCACCAAGGCGTTATTCCCAATTGAAGATTTATTTTCCTTCCGGCATCAACCCAATAAATGAGGTCTTTTTCCGGGGTTCACTCATCAGGGATTCCAGTTTCTCAACACAGCGCAGATAATGTGGTGTTGTTTTATGAGCCGCAACGGCTGCCTCATCAATATAGGCTTCATAGATATAAAAACGGGTCGGGATATTCTCATCCTGCAATACATCAAACCGTAAATTGCCCGGTTCTCTCACAGAGCCAAGGTGATTATCACGGAATACCTCAATAAATTCGGCGATCTTGTCGGCTTTGACATTAATCTCAACTAAAGTAACGTGCATATTATTCTCCCTTTGCTTTCTCACTCAGGAACAACTCATAGGCCTGAGCAGGCTTTTCATTGTGATGCACTACCGCCTGAACAGCTTTAAGCATGGCTATCGGTGCTTCTGACTGGAAAATGTTGCGCCCCATATCGACACCGGATGCCCCCTGATCAATGGCCTGATAGCACATGGTTAACGCCTCCATCTCCGGTAATTTCTTACCTCCGGCAATCACAATCGGCACCGGGCAGCCGGCCGCAATGCGTTCAAAACCGGTATCAACATAATAAGTTTTGATGATATTCGCGCCCATTTCCGCAGCAATGCGGGTTGCCAGTGAGAAGTAACGCTGATCACGCGCCATATCCTTACCTACGCCTGTTACCGCCATCGTCGGCATACCATAACGCGTGCCCTGATCCACCAGCTTGATAATATTTTTGATGGACTGATGTTCATACTCTGAACCAATATAAACCTGGGCCGCCACAGCACAAACATTCAGCCGGAGTGCATCTTCCATAGCAACAGCAACCGCCTCATTTGAAAGCTCTGTCAGCATGGAGTTTGCACCGGATGCGCGCAACACCACCGGTTTATTAGTGGCTGGCGGAACCTGACTGCGCAAAATACCGCGCGTACACATCAGCACATCGGTATGCTCAAACAATGGAGCAATATTGATGTCGATGCGCTCCAGCCCGGTTGTCGGCCCCTGAAAATAACCGTGATCAAACGCCAGCATCACCGTTTTATTGGTTGCCGGATTGAAAATACGCGCTAAACGCGATTGCATTCCCCAATCCAGCGCGCCACAACCTTTCAGTTCAAACAGCGTATTCTTTTGCGGTGTATCAATGCCAAAATCTTTACCGTCTTTGATATCATCTAAATCTGCCATTTTTCTCTCCAGAAAATAGCAGAGTCAGGCTGTGTGCCGACTCTGCGAAACATGAATCAGAAATTGTATTGGTTGATGTTTTCTTTGGTAAAAATCACGCGCTCCGGCATCACAACAATGCCATTGCCCTTCGCTTCAAAGCGATATCCCTGAACGCTATTCGGTGAAACCTCAAGTGTACCGATGTCAGGAATAGTTAATTTATCGCCCACATTCAGGTCGCCCTTTTTCAGCATTTCACTGGCAACATGAATCGCTATCTTGCCCTGTTTAACGACATCCCACAGGGCAAACTGTTTGACTGTGCCGTTTTCGACATAAGGGCGCATGACATTCGGCGTACTGAATCCGACAATCGCCACATCCTTACGTTTCAGGTTTTCCGCAGCCTGTGCCGCCGCTGGCAGTGCATTAGCATCCGGAGCAATAATCACATCCAAATCACCCCATGCTTTCAAAATGCCTTCCGCAGTCTGCAAAGACTTGGTGGCATCGTTATAGCCAAACTGCGTGGTCACAACTTCCCAGTCAGGATGTTCTGCGGTAATTTTGGCTTTGGCTTCTTTCACCCATTGGTTTTGATCTGTCACTGTGGGGCTGGAGTAAAAAAACGCCACTTTCGTTTTTCCCTGTTTCTCCGCTTTTTCTTTTTTCACCTGACTGGCGGCCATTTCCACTAATAACCCACCCAACTGTTTTGGTGTTCCCTGATCGATATAGATGGAGCGGCATTCTGGTGCGGTGTCTGAATCCCACGTCAGTACTTTTACACCACGCTGCATAGCCCGTTTCAATGCCGGACACAGACCATCCGGTGATACTGCCGACACGACAATCGCGTTATATCCCTGATTGACAAAATTATTGATGAGCTGTACCTGCCCCGCCACACTTGGCTCAGTCGGGCCATCATAAGTGACATCAATCTCCAGCGCCTTACCCGCTGCCACTGCTCCCTGCCCACCGCTGGTAAAGAACCCGACACCGACCAGCTTCGGAATAAACGCAATCCTGTCAGCAGCCTGTGCCCAGGAAGTACATGCCAGACTCAATACACCCGCTAAAACCAGTTTTTTCATTGCCGATTTTTTCATTATCAGTGCTTTCATGCCTGTCTCCGCTCTTTTCTCTTTCAGTTCAGGAACCGTTTTCTATTTAAGAAATCATTCAGGAATAGTTCATTAAAAAGCCGATGTCCTCCAACGCTGCCACCAGTCCCGGATTTGATGGCGATGCAGAGAAACAGAACGCCCGACCACCACCACGATGAGCAAAGCGCCGGATAAGGCGCTGGATATCTGATTAGGGATCCCCACCATCTGCAATCCCTGCTGCAAATATCCCACCAGCAAAACAGCCAGTGCTGTGCCGATAACAGAACCAGAGCCACCATAAATATTAGCTCCACCTAAAACTGCCGCAGTAATGGCTGGCATCAGGAACGAACTCCCCAGATCTGAGCGGGCTGAACCAAAATAGGACACCAGAATGATTGCAGCCAGAGCCGAGGACAAACCCAACAGGGCATACAGCAGGCACAGGGTTTTATTGACAGGAACCGCCGCATAACGGGCGACACGGTTATTCATCCCAATCAGAAAAACGTTGCGTCCCCGATGAGTGCGATGCATAAACAACCAGAACCCGATGACGCAAAAAATAAAAACAACCAACGGGACAGGCAGTTTAAATAGTGTCAGATTGGCAAAATCAGTAAATGTAGCCGGAAAACCTCCAATGCCCTCATAACCTGTCGCACCGGATAACCCCGACAGTAATAACGCACTCCCGCCAAACAGGTACATAGTTCCGAGGGTAATCACCAGAGGATTCACACCGGTATAGAAAATCAGCCCGTGGTTAATCAGGCCGCATATCATTCCCACAATCAAAGTCAAAGGAAGAGCGGCTATCATCGGCATTCCAGCCTGATGCATTATCCCCAGTGCAATAGCACATAAGCCGATAACAGCGCCAAACGAAATATCAATTCCGCCGCTGACAATCACCATTGTCAGCGGCAGAGCCACAATACCAATACAGATAAAGTCACTGGTACTGAACAACAACACATTGATATCCAGCATACGTGGATTGGCTATGCCAAATAACAGAATCTCCAGTACCAGCAAAATAGCGAGGGCCGTTTCCCATCCATGACGTTTAATCGCACTTATCATGATGTTCTCCTGCCTGCTTCCGATGAATGAGCTACGGGTTCATCGTCGGGTTTAAGAAAACTGGCATAACGTTGCTGACGTAGGTTCTTTTCAACGGCGCTGCGCAACCGGCCATCAAGTACCAACACCAACAGTAAAACCAGACCGGCAATAAAATCGTTCCACCATGCCGGCAACCGGAGTAATACCAACACACTGTCGATTTGTGTCAGGAAGTAAGCACCGAAAATCGCCCCTATCACGGTTCCCACGCCGCCCAGCAAACTAATACCCCCCAACACACAGGCAGCAATTGCTTTCATTTCCAGCCCGCTTCCCGTCTGATTCGGAATAAATCCAATCTGAGCCACAAATACAATGCCAGCCAGTGCCGCCATCACACCATTTGTGGCAAACGCAGCAATACGAATGTGATTCACCGGCACACCAATCTGTCGCGCCCCTTGCAGATTGTCACCGGTAGCATAGAATCCGCGGCCAAAATTCGTGATTTTCAGCATCCACGTCATTGCTAAAACCAGTAAGATCAACAACCACCCGATGAACGAGATGCCCAATAAAACAGGTCTGGCAAGTTCTTTTACATCAGCTGGCAGGCCCTCGATCCATTTCCCGCCGGTCAGCAGTAACATCAGACCCCGATATAAACCCAGCGTACCTAACGTAGCGACAATTGCCGGAATTTTCAGCCAGACCACCAGCACACCATTTACCAGCCCCGCGGCCATACCCACCAAGAGTGTTATAAGGCAGGCTATCGATAGAGGAAAACCGGCATTGAGTGATATCCCCAGCACCACAGCGCATAACCCAGTGGTCGAACCGACAGAGACATCGATATTACGCGTGAGCATCACCAGCGCAGCGCCCATTGCCAGCAACATCAGGATTTGCGCATTCGCAAAAATCATGGTGACAGTCTGGAAACTAAAAACATCGTGCTCCAGACTTCTTAGCAGGGCAAACAAACCTAAAATAGCGAGCAATGCGGTAGCTTCGCGATTGTTCTGAATAAAGGTCTGGATGAATTTCAACATAGCGCCCTCTCACCAAACGAAAGATGCATAATGGCATCTACACTCATATTGGATTTATCAAGGTGGCCACAGATTTCTCCGTGATGCATCACCAGCGCCCTGTCAGCGAGCTGCACAATTTCATCAAGATCAGAGGAGATAAGCAGAACCGCCACTTGCTGGCTGGCAATACTGCGGATCAACTGATAAATATCAGTACGCGCACTGACATCAACACCCCGTGTCGGTTCATCAATAATCAAAACAGCGGGTTTCGCCTCCAGACATTTCGCAATCAAAATCTTCTGCTGATTCCCACCAGACAAAGTACGTACCGGCTGACTGGTATGGCTGTAACGAATATTGAGTGCCCGGCGATAACGCTCAAGCACAGCGGCATCATAGGCAGGACGAGCCCAGAAAGCGTTCTGGTTGTGAGTCAGTGAACACACATTCCAGCTCAGGGAAGCATCAAGAAATAACCCCGATGCCTGCCGATCTTCCGGCAGATAAACCAGACCACACCGCAATCGGGCTGCGGTATTCAACGAATTAAGTACCTGCTGACGCAAACGGATCTCACCACTCACCACTGGCCGCAATCCATATAACGTTTCCGCCAACTCCGTACGCCCGGCCCCTACAACACCCGCCAGACCGACAATCTCTCCGCCTTTCAGTGTCAGGGAAATATCCCGGAAACCTTCACCATACAAAGCAGTCACTTCAAGCATTGGATCAGCGTGATCACCAATGTGCTGAAGATTTCCGGCATCCAACCATAACTTCTGCGTTTTTGTTAATACAGAATCTTTTACCGTGGGCGTTATTGCCTGAATGATAGTTTCTGTTGAAAAACCCGCCATTGCACCGCTAAGAGCAATCATTCCATCCCGCATCACACTGACATAATCAGCAATCTGACGAATTTCAGGTATTTTATGGGAAATAAAAATGATCCCAACCTGTTGCTGCTGTAATTCCCGTATCCGTTCAAACAAACGTTCTGTTTCGGCGGGTGTCAGGGAGGCTGTCGGTTCATCAAGGATCAGAATACGGGAATTGCGCATCAGGCCACGCATGATTTCCACCATCTGCTGATCCACTACATCCAGACTTCCTGCTGGTGCACTCAGGTTTAACCGGCAGTTCAGCTGTGTCAGCAGTTGCTGCATCCGGCTTTTACTGGCTAGGTGCTTAGGCAGGCGAAACAGAATATTTTCCTGAACAGAAAGATTGGGGAATAACAAAGGTTCCTGCGGTACCAGATAAATGCCCAATTGGTGCGCTTTAGCCGGAGTCAGCTGACTAATGGCGTTTCCTTCCATCATCAGCGTCCCTGCATCCGGCTGCTCAAGGCCCGCAATGATCTTCATCAGTGTTGATTTACCCGCTCCATTTCCTCCCAATAAGGCATGAACCTGCCCTGCCATCAGAGTGAAATCAATCTGCTTCAACACGGCTAAACCGGAAAACTGTTTAGCGATCCCTCTAACAGCCAATAGCGGTAACATAGGTAATGTATTAGCGGCTTGATTTTGTAACGAATGTTTTTGTGACGAATGCTGTTGTGATGGATGCCTTTGCAATAAATGAGTTTGCAATGAATCATTGGCGGAATTGCTTTGTGACATCATGCTACCTCAGGGTGTTTATGATTTTGCTGCTGCTTTCCGTCCCAATTCTGACACTGACTCCGATACTCAATATGAACATTTATAAGATTAAAAATCTTTTGTTCATGACTCTAATTCATATTATGAAATATTTGCAAAATTTTGATCACATTTTATGAAAAAATTAGATCTTCATTAAGATATGTTCAATTTTTGTGGAATACCTCTGGCACGACAGAGGCTTTCATGCTTAATTCTTTTTCAGGGAATAAATAAGTTGTTATGACAATCAAACCAAACAAGAAAAAATCAGCATCAGAAAAAAACGTGTCATCCGAGGATCTTCATTATTCGGGTAATGGCTATACCAGCCATAGCTATTCAGAAAATAGTTATCCAGAAAACAGTTATCCAGAAAACAGCGATTCAGGAAACAACATGAGTGAAGAAGAACTACTGGCCCGGGTTGCCTGGTTTTACTATCACGATGGCCTGACACAGGGAGACATCGGTGAATTGCTTGGTCTGAGCCGGCTTAAGGTCTCCCGTTTGCTGGAAAAAGGGCGGAAATCCGGTGTGATCCACGTTCAGATAAACTCTCGCTATGAGGGCTGTCTGGAGCTGGAAGATGCTCTGAAAAAACGTTTTAATCTGAATAAAGTGCGTGTTCTTCCCGCCCTTGAAGGCATTAACCTGAATACCCGGTTAGGTACCGGAGCGGCCCATCTACTGATGTCACTGATTGAACCCCGACAGCTTCTGGCGATCGGTTTTGGTGAAGCTCCCATGTGCACTTTACAGCATCTGAGCGGTTTTATTTCCTCCCAACAGGTACGTCTGGTAACACTATCCGGTGGTGTTGGCTCTTATATGACCGGTATCGGCCAGCTTGACGCAGACTGCCCTGTCAGCATCATCCCTGCACCACTTCGGGCATCAACCCGGCAGGTTGCCACAACATTCCGTGAAGAACGCAGTGTGCGGGATGTCATACTGACTGCCTGTGCTGCTGATATCGCCGTTGTCGGCATTGGCGCCATCAACCAGAGGCAACAGGCGACCATCATGCGTTCCGGCTATATCAGCGATGGTGAACAACTGATGTTCGGGCGCAAAGGCGCTATCGGAGATATTCTCGGTTACTTCTTCAATGCTGAAGGTGAATTGGTCAGTGATATCGATATTCATCAGGAACTGATCGGCCTCTCACTACCAGAGCTGAAAACCATACCGAATGTGATTGGTGTCGCTGGTGGAATTGAAAAAGCCGATGCCATCGTTGCGGCGCTAAAAGGCGGCTATATTAATTCACTGGTCACGGAAGAAAAAACCGCAAGGGCGATGCTGATGTGATTGTCTAATATACACAATGGATTTCAAGCAATATCACGGCAGCAAAGGAATGCAGCCAACAAAGAGGTAATTTAAAGAGACGAAGAGTATAAATTCCCGTGCCATATCGTAGTCCTTAATCAACAACCAGCAGGCTAATGAGATAACGACAAACGAGGATAGCATCATGAACCAACGCACTCATGCTCACTCATCAGGGAATTATCTGATGGCGCTTGATGCAGGAACAGGCAGTATACGTGCAGTCATATTTGATCTGGAAGGTAATCAAATCTCTGTTGGGCAGTCAGAATGGGTGCACCAGCCTGTACCGAATGTCGCAGGCTCAATGGAATTTGATCTGCAAACCAACTGGCAACTTACCTGCCAATGTATCCGGCAAGCCTTGCAAAAGGCTGAACTACCAGCCAGCGCAATTCAGGGAGTTGCGGCTTGCTCAATGCGGGAAGGGATCGTCCTGTACAATCGGAACGGCGATCCCATTTGGGCATGTGCCAACGTTGATGCCCGTTCCAGTCATGAAGTCAGTGAACTGAAAGAGCTGTACAATAATACGTTTGAATATGATGTTTATCGCTATTCGGGCCAGACATTAGCGCTGGGAGCAATGCCCCGCTTATTATGGCTTGCTCACCACCGTGCCGACATTTATCGACAAGCCAGTACGTTAACGATGATCAGTGACTGGCTGGCCTATATGCTAAGTGGTGAACTGGCCGTTGATCCATCCAACGCAGGCACAACCGGCATGTTGGATTTAGTGAGCCGCGACTGGCGCCCCAGCCTGCTGGAAATGGCCGGATTGCGTTCTGATATTCTCTCTCCGGTTAAAGAAACAGGCACATTACTCGGATACATAACAAACAAAGCGGCAGCAGAGTGTGGTCTCGACAGCGGAACACCGGTCATTATGGGAGGTGGAGATGTTCAGCTCGGTTGCCTTGGTATTGGTGTTGTCAGGCCCGCTCAAACCGCAGTGCTTGGCGGAACATTCTGGCAGCAGGTCGTTAACCTGCCGGAACCGATGACCGACCCCAACATGAACATCCGTATTAATCCTCACGTCATCCCCGGCATGGCACAGGCAGAATCAATCAGCTTCTTCACCGGCCTTACCATGCGCTGGTTCCGCGATGCTTTCTGTGCCGAAGAAAAACTGATGGCAGAGCGGCTGGGTATTGATGCTTACGCTCTGCTGGAAGAGATGGCGGCACGGGTTCCCGCCGGATCATATGGTGTAATGCCAATCTTCTCCGATGTCATGCGCTTTAAATCTTGGTATCACGCTGCGCCTTCCTTCCTCAACCTGTCGATTGATCCGGAAAAATGCAACAAAGCCACTCTGTTCAGAGCACTGGAAGAAAATGCGGCTATCGTCTCAGCCTGTAATCTGGATATCGTTGCGACATTCTCGGGTGTTCAGCCAGATTCTCTGGTTTTTGCTGGTGGAGGCTCAAAAGGCAAACTCTGGAGCCAGATCCTCTCCGATGTCACCGGATTACCGGTAAGAGTTCCCGTCGTTAAAGAAGCTACGGCTCTGGGATGTGCTATCGCCGCAGGCGTCGGGGTGTCATTATATGACTCCATGCCGGAAACCGGGGAAAGATTAGTGCGCTGGGAGCGGGAATATCTGCCGAACTCAGGCCACTGGGATGTTTATCAAAAAGCAAAAAAAGATTGGCAGGCAGTCTATGCTGATCAACTTCATCTCGTCGATGATGGGCTGACAACCTCGTTGTGGAAAGCGCCGGGTTTGTGATTTTTTTGTTGAGTGGCCTCTTATTAATCAGAGGCCAGAATAGACACGATTATCTTTAGTCTTCAACCGCATTCATCACAATTTCAGGTACAGTCGGGCGCCCATTCACTAAACAAGTAGCGACAAACGTCGCATCAGCATACACAATGCCATCAACCAAAATTTGCTGCTCAAAATTAATCCGGTTACGTTTTTCATTTCTGGCGACTTTGCAGGTCACCTCCATCTTATTCCCTTTCTGGAGGCTTTTTCTAAAACGCAGACTATATTCAATAATGACGTGCATCCGCCCGGCTTTGAATTCTTCTTCTAAATCCAGACCTAACGCTTCTTTCATAAACGCATGCCGGGTCCATTCCAGATAGAACGGATAATAAAGTCCATCAACAACACCTTGAAAATCAACGTGCTGATCGTCCACTAAATACTCTTTAGAAAACATCACAGATCCTTAAAATAATTTAACAGAGCAAATCTCATCGGAAAAAATAAGTCTTAGTTTATTGAAGACATTATTTATATTATTTCTGGGAATATTATCTCATACAACTGTGCATCCATCTCCTATCATTTTTATAATAAGAGCACAAAATTTCCAATTAATTAATAAACCGATCTGATAATAAAGTTAATTGATAAATTAAACAATAAATAAAAACACGCCTGTGGATATTTCCACAGGCGTGCCTGGTGTTGGTAATAAAGTAAATCTTCGTTTTAATTATAAATTCACACAGTTGATTATTATGTTATTTACCGCGACATTTAATTGAATCAATATCATTGAACAATGGGATTAACTAATTTATTAAGAAATTACTAAACTTTTATGCTATTTATCATTTCCTTATGTAACTGAATAACTTGTTCACAAAACTCTGTTGAATTGATGTGGTATGGACTAAAAATAAGTTTTCGTTTTTCCGTTATTTTATAATTAGTTGAAAATGACTGAATGAAAGCATTATTAGCATCTGGAGACCAGAAAACTCCACCTTCAATATCTAAAGCAGAAAAACCACCTGTTGGAATAATAAAACGAATCTCCCCTTCACAACGGTTAAGTTTTTCAGCAAGCCACATCCCTAATTGATGATTCTCTTCTCGAGTCGTCCTCATCAATGTTACCTGTGCGTTATGATGATAAAGTTGACGATTTTTATATTGTTCAGGTATTGTCGAGGAGTGTCCAAAATTAACCATGTCTAGTGCACCACAAGATATAACACATGGAGTTTTTGTCTGAGCAATACTATCAAAACGATCTTCATCACAAGCCAAAACACCACCAAAAAGATAATTGCATACCTCAGAAATTGTAATATCCAGCACAGAATGTAATAAATTACTGTCTACCAGCTTTTCCATTGCTTTACCGCCACTCCCGGTGGCGTGAAATACCAGACAATCATAATCGTTCTCTAATTTGGCAGTAATTTGCTGGACACAATGTGTTGTTACTCCAAACATAGTTAACGCTACTGCTGGTTTCTGCTGGAAATATATATCTTCCTGATCATTAAAATAAACTGATCCAGCAATCTGATAAGCCGCATTTCTCAAGATCTTTCGAGAAATAAAGTTTAGGCCTGAAACATCAGTAACTGAATACATCATAGAGATATCACTTACCCCGATATAACCTGAGATGTTACCCGATGCCATCGTTGAAACCATAAGCTTTGGTAAACCTATAGGCAAAGCCTGCATTGCAAGGGTAATCAACGCTGTGCCACCAGAGCCACCTAACCCTAGAATCCCAGCAATATCGGTTTGTTGCTGTAAATAATTACGAAAAGCAATTGCCATTGCCGCAATAGCTTCTCCTCTATCACTACAAAATACGGCTTGTTTCCCATCAGGGTGATAACCTGCAATTATCTCTGAATGAACATCTGCCTCATGAACTAACTGGTTAGGCTTTGTTGTTAAATCAACAATACGGACAACAAGACCGATTTTTTTTATTAGTTCACTTACATAAAAAACTTCTGTACTTTTAGTATCCAATGTTGCGGCAATATAGACAAATCCTTGATACTTTTTCATAAGAAGACCTTTACTCGCCACAACTCATGATGTAAAAAGCAAGAAACTATTTTTATGAGACTACAGTATCATTTATCAATCATATATAATGAGACTGCAGTCTCATTTTAAAATTTATCTAATCAATAAAGACGAGAAAGATCACAAGGACAATAATAATATTAATATAAAACAACAAGTTGATTGAATTACAAAAAATAATAACCAATTAAAAAATAAAATAATTTAATTTTAAAAGGGCTCAGTGATGCTGCCTATTCACACATTTCCGAACTATACAGGTACTCGTAAGCGTACTTATCAATTACTCATTAACACTGCTCTAACTCTATTTGAGCAAGGGATAATGCCATCAATATCAGAACTGGCTTTAAAAGCAGGCGTTTCCCGAGCAACAGCATACCGTTATTTCCCGACACAAAGTGATCTGATTGCTGCTACTGTCAATACTAGCTTAGGGCCAATTCTTACCTGGCAACCTAGAAGTGAAAAGACAGAAGAACGGATAACTGAATTGATGGATTTCGCTTATCCTCGAATGTTTGAATATGAGGTAGCACTTAGAGCTGCATTGCAAGTGTCATTACAACAATGGATAGAAAGGCGCTCTTTATCTTCTAAGCCCAGAGAAAAACAATTGGAAAGAGGGAACCGAAAAGAAACTTTATCAATGGTAACATTGCCGATGAAAAACTCCTACTCTCCTGAAATTATTGATAAGGTAATAAAATCTTTTTCTATTATTTATGGATCAGAAATTTTTTTAGTATTGAAAGATATTTGGAAGATTAATAATGAACAAGTTATTGAAATAGCAAAATGGATGGCAAAAGCTATTATGAATCAGGCAATTGAAGACAATAAGAGCAAAGAAAAATAAGATACTCCATCCACTAATAAATAGATAAAAAATTCAGTAATGATGAAATTATTCTCAGGGAGAACATCCATCTTAGCCAAAGACTAAGATGGAATGTCTTTTTGTCCAAATACCATATATGCAGTATATTCTACATATTATGACATCCACACAATTATCTCATCGTAACAAACTCTTCCGCCGCAGTCGGATGAATAGCCACTGTATTATCAAAGTCTTTTTTCGTCGCACCCATTTTCAGGGCAACGGCAAAGCCTTGCAGGATTTCATCCATACCAAAGCCTATTCCATGAATACCGACAATCTTCTCATTTTCACCAGCACAAACTAGTTTCATACGGCATGGCTGACGGTGCTGCGTCACTGCGGTATACATTGCGGTAAAGGACGAAGTATAAACTTTAACCTGATCATCACCGTATTGGGCTTTTGCCTGTGGCTCCGTCAAGCCGATTGTACCGATTGGCGGATGGCTGAAGACCACTGTTGGCACATTGGTATACTCCAGATGTTCATCCGGCTTATTATTAAACAGACGCTCTGATAAACGACGACCTGCCGCTACCGCAACGGGTGTCAGCTCCACAGCACCTGTATTATCGCCCACAGCATAAATACCTTTTATATTGGTATTCTGATACTTATCAACCTGAATATAGCCTGATTCATTCAATGCCACACCAACAGCGGACAAATTCAGATTATCTGTCGCAGGTTCACGCCCAATCGCCCAAATCAGAGTATCAACCGTCTGTTCTCTGCCATCTTGTAATTGCAGAGTCAGGCTGCCATCAGCATTTTTTATCACAGCCTTTGGTACAGCTTCCGTATGCAGAGTCGGCCCTTCATTGTTGATAACTTCCAGCAATGTATTTACGATCAACGGATCAAAAGAACGCAAAGGGGCATGTTTGCGTACAAACAGATGCGTTTCGCTACCTAATGCATTCAAAACACCGGCTATTTCCACCGCAATATAACCAGCACCTACGACAGCAACACGTTTAGGCATTTCATCCAGCTCAAAGAAGCCATCCGAGTCAATACCGTATTCCGCACCGGGAATAGCCGGGTTTTTAGGGCGGCCGCCAGTCGCAATCAATATATGATCTGCGGTAATTATTTCGCCGTTCACTTCAACAGTTTTCGCATCAACAAAACGTGCAAAACCCTGAATAACATCAACATTGTTGTTATCCAGCACACGCTCATACGAAGAATGGATACGGTCAATATAGGATGTACGGCTGGCAATCAGTTTTTTCCAGTCAAAACGATTGATAGTGGCATCAAAACCATAATCAGAGCCATATTGATGAATAGATTCCGCAATCTGGGCAGCGTGCCACATCACTTTCTTCGGTACACAGCCCACATTAACACATGTTCCACCCAGTGCTTTTGCCTCAATAAGGGCACATTTCTGCCCATACATAGCCGCACGGTTAATGGAGGCAATACCACCGCTGCCGCCACCAATTGCAATATAATCGTAATGTTTACTCATCTTAGGCACTTCCGTCTAATCAATTAACCTACTGACTACAATTTAATCGTAACGTATATTATGACAAAAAGTTATCACTATGCATGATGATTGTGGCTTTCGTTGTCATAGGCTAGAGCTATCAAATTGATGCTCCATGCTGCAATATCACGCTGAAAAATAGTCTTATTCCGGTACAATCCACTCTACTGAGTTATGCCCTGTGCCTTCAGGGATCAGTACCTGCTGTAACCAAGGCAGCACAGCTTTCATCTGCTGTTCCAGCTTCCACGGCGGGTTGATCACAATCATGCCGGATGCCGTCATACCGCGCTGATCACTATCCGGACGCACGCCAAGCTCAATCTGCAAAATTTTGCGGATCCCGGTTTTTTCCAAATCTTTAACTAAACGCTTAATCTGCTGGCGTAGAACAACCGGATACCACAACGCATAAGTACCCGTCGCAAAACGTTTATACCCTTCCAGAATACCCTTAACCACATTCTGATAATCCGACTTCAGCTCATAAGGAGGGTCTATCAGCACCAACCCACGGCGAGTTTTAGGAGGTAATTTTGATTTCAGCTGTTGATAGCCATCTTCACGCAGAACACGGGCGCGTCTGTCACGGGAGAACTCACTACGCAATAAAGGAAAATCACTTGGGTGCAGTTCACTCAGGTTAAGTTCATCATATTCGCGCAATAAGTGACGGGCAATTAATGGCGAACCGGGGTAATAACGCAAAACACCATGCTGGTTCAGAGCCTTCACAACTTTCATATAGCCTGACAATTCCTGAGGAATATCATCACGCTGCCAAATACGGGCAATCCCTTCCAAGTACTCGCCAGTACGTTCGGCATGCTCGCCACTGAGCTGATAACGGCCTGCGCCTGCGTGGGTATCCAGATAAAGGAAAGGCTTCTCTTTTTCCTTAAGTGACTCAATGATAAGGCTTTGGACAGTATGTTTTAACACATCAGCATGGTTGCCTGCATGGAAGCTATGACGATAACTTAGCATTCGATTTTCAAACCCCGGGAGAGAAATATTGATAACTTGCCTGATGGCTGATCAGACAACAAAAAAGCATTATGCCTCATTCTCGCGAAAAAAGATAAAAGCCTCCATTCTGCACCTCATCAATTGTAACTAACGTCTAATTTTCAGGAACAAATCCCGATCAGCATATAAAATTTTGAATAAGCATTTCAAATCAGACTAGGAATAGTTCATGAAGTCGAAAACTATGATCTTGGCTGTATTAGTCGTTTTCAGTATGAATATTGCCTATGCAAAACCAACTAAAGCTAGGTGCGAAAACAAACAGAAAACATTAGAGAAACAGCTCCAATATGCCAAAAATGATATGGATGAAAGATTAATTTCCGGGCTAACCAGAACACTGGAAAGCCTGAATGCAGCCTGCGAGTGGGAAAGACGCCTGAAAGCTGCACAAGAGCAACGTTCCAAACCGAAAAATAATCCAACCTCTGCTAAGCCATCATCCCAAAAAAATTCACAAGCCCGTTCAGAACAAAAAGGAAAAAATAAAATTAAAAAAGTGCAGGCCAAAAAGAAGAAGTAGACCTGCACTGAAGCACCAACCAATAGTAGGATATATATTTACAAATTTTTCTCTTTCACCTGCTGTGAATTAGAAGGAGATAGCTTATAGTAAACTTTATCGTCATCTGTGAGTGGTTTATTCTCAATCTTCATTGAAAGGATCGCATTATCTTTAGAGATCGCATAATAGTTGAAATAATTTTCTTTACCATCATAAGGATACTGAAAGTCTGGTTTCAATAGTTTTTTTTCATAAGATCTTATATAGGGATCATATTCATCTTCATAAACTACCTGTTTGTTTCTTACAAAAATAATCTTATAAAAAAAACTAGCTTTTCCTTTAAATGCCGCTCCGATAATATCCTCAATATCCTTATGCCCCATTCCTTTATCAATAATATACATTTTATCCCAATCAAAAGGGACGATTTTATTCATATCAATCAGACAATCCGTGTTTTTCTGGCAATGTCTATCAGCATAATCGATAATACCCAATTTACTGTTATTATATGATAAAGAAAAAAAGAAAACGACAACACCCAATATTAACGAAAGTGCAACAATATTATTTTTGTTGATAACGTGGAAAAGCATCATTCCCCCTTAACAATCAAACCAGATATGAGAAAAAGGTTTTTAAATTCCTAATTTGATAATCAACCAGTTAAATTTCTATATAAATTTCATCGTAGTATCACAATTCCATAATTAATCTCATTTATCGATAAAAGTAGTAAAAACATTCCTACCTGCTCTCAATCAGCAGCTTTTTTTAGTAAATACATAATGATGTTATGAGGATCTAACTTTATTTGTGGATATGGATCCACATCACTCATAGTAAGCGACAACGGCACACTACTATTTCTTGTTGTTACTGAGGATTTATAAAGTAACCAACCTCTTTTTATTATTTTCAGCATAAAAAGCACTATGCAGGGGGGGCTTTATGCAAGGGAATAGTATATTAAGTTTACTGACAATTTTTTAGGTTTCAAATAGAAAAATTTGATAAACAAATCGTAAATGAGACGAATTGTCGCTAATATAATTTAGTGGTAACTCTTAATCAATTAATTTAATTATATTTTTTTAGTTATAAAAAAACAATAAACCATTATATAAAGCAGAAGCAATAAGTAACGTTACCAATTAAACTGGTGATATTTCTAATATACATTAACGATCATAGTTAATAACACTGAAAATCAATAATTAAATACACCATTCTCTGAAAAAACCAACTTTCCATTTTTTGAAATATATAAAATCCCTTGTTGGTAAATGGTATATTTCATATTTTTATTAGTAAAACTATATCCATAGAAAGAACAGCTCCCTGTGTCACAATCTCTATTCATAGTGTGTCCTTTCATTGTCAGTGAAGTATGATCTTTCTTATTTGTCACAACAGACTCCACATCCTCGCAACTTACATACCCCTCAGGGCAAAAACTATAAATAGCAATATGATACGTCTTTGTCTCAAAAATAGTTGCATCATCTGCAAATGATACCTGTGAAAATACGAAGAGAGTACAAGCTAACAGTATTTTTTTCATCATTGTCGTCGGCTCCTTAATAGTCAGTTTTTAATTCAGCCATCATATATCAATAACTAATTATTTGATTTCTTATCTTTCTTACGTAATCAATAATCTCATGGGCGGTCAGACCTATCGGCCCAATCCCATCCGCAACCAGCATATCAGCCGCTTTACCATGTAACCAAACTCCTGCTCGTACCGCTTCCTCAAATGGAATACTCTGAGCAAGCAGACTCCCGATAATACCGGAAAGTACATCCCCACTACCAGCAGTCGCCAAGCCACTATTACCTGTTTCATTTACCCACGTTCGCCCATTCGGTGCAGCAATTACGGTTCGATGACCTTTAAGTACCACCCAGCAATCATATCGGGCACTCAAGGCCAGTGCCGAACCCAGCCTGTCAGACTGGATAGATTGGGAGTCTGTCTGTAACAGCCTTGATGCTTCTTTCGCATGAGGAGTGATAACAGTTTTGTCCGAAAGCGCAATTTTGCTTGGAAATTTTGCCAAAATATTTAAACCATCAGCATCAACCAGTACTTTTTCACCGTGATGGATATAGTTGATCATTTTCTGTATAAAACGAACCGCCTCAGCAGAAGTCCCTAACCCACAACCAATTACCCACGCAGATGGCAGTTCGCCTTCAAAAAGCTGGCTTGCTTTATTCAATATCAATTCCGGTACAGTATCTATCAGTTGGACAGCAAGGGGTTCCTGATTAAAACCGATAATAACCTTCCCACACCCACTTTTTAACGCAGCGGTACCTGCAAGAACACAAGCGCCACCCATAGTTTCTGCCCCGCCGATAATATTCAGAGTCCCGAAAGTACCTTTATGACTATCTTCAGGCCTGGGTAATATTAGTGTTGGAAACCAGCCAGATACTTGCTTTTTTTCATCCTGAGTTATCATTCATGCACCTCTCAATTTATGTTGCTCATTACCACACGACCCAATGTAATTGTATGAAAAAATAACTCTTGTTATCCGCTATTTTTAATGAGTGTGATGTGATTGATATCCCTATTCACAGGGTAAACCCCATGAGACTGAGCCTCAAGACCATAACAGACGGTCAGTTCTGGGGGCGTTAAATTACACGGACAACACGCTGTTTTACCAGACAACGTCAGGCAGTATCACACGAGCTAATGTGATTGATTTTTTTAGCAGGTCGCCAAACAAGGAGAAAAACGCCTGACATTTTTAGTGTTGGATAATGCGCGTATTCACCATGGGAGCGAGGAAAAAATCAGAAATCGCGGGTTACGAGAACACAACATGCTTTTACTTTATCTTCCTGCTTACAACCCCGAGCTGAATCTGATTGAAATCATCTGGAAACAAGCTAAATATCACACTGGCGACGTTTTATCACTTGAACTCAGGATACAATGGAGTATGAGCTAAATACTCTATTGGAAGGTTATGGTAATTAATTTGCAATTAATTTTTCTTGATTACTTATTTTTTATATATTACCGATGTATATTCTGGTGGTATATTGCTTAACCCCTCTAATAAGTCTTTTTCTTCGTCTCGCCACCAATACTCTTGATATTTATCTGGTTTTTTAAATTCATATATAGATATGATTCCAAGCAAGCCGCAAGGAGAATCCGCCATGAAATCCCAACCATCTTTTTCGGCGCAATACATATCTAACTTATTGTTATACCAAATATTATATCCTTTCTTATCTAGAATATTAAATACGGTATTTGTTACATTAGAATACTCTGATAATGCTGGCATACTTTCTCCTACTTTATAAGTTCAATAGCCTTATGGGGGAATTTCACCTTTGAATAAACCCTCCACTGCTCTTTTGGCATCTTTTCTATTTTTTAATGTACCCAGGGCATTTACTGTTTGCATAACATTTTTATGAAGAATATACGGCCTTTCACTTTCCTGACCATACTTCCAATTATGCCAACACCAGATAAACCCAGTGGATCTATGAATCCCGTCGGGTTCCCGCACCATCAAGAAACAGAGTGAACGCCAGCAAGACCAGCTCAGTGAGATTAAGCTTCACATGCGGGAGCTGATTGGAGATTATCAGGCCGGATGATGATAAAAAGCCGGAAGATCACAAGGATTTTTCAGCTTTTTGTTTCTGAGTTTAGGGAGACAGGGTTTTAATTCCATTCCCCTCTGTTATCACTCATCAATATAATCAAAACTAAATTCCGCTAGACCATGGTCTTTTCTATGTTGCTCTTCCCATTCATCAAAACCTTCTGGTTCATAAGCTGGGATACCTCTTTGCCAATATCCATGGCCATAAACTATAGCCATTGCCCATTCGTACTCAGATTCGTGACTGAGTGTCGCAAGGCTTCTACTACTATTTCTGGGGAGATAAACAGCGGGATGATTTAAAACAAGCTGTTCTGCCTCACTTTCGGATTTATTACCATATTTGACAATAATCGCTTTCAACATTTCAACATTTCAACATTTCAACATTTCAACATTTCAACCCAGGTATAAAAATTAAAAATAACCTTTTCATTGGGATTATCTTCATCTGCGAAAACAATCCCATCAATAATATTTTTTTATCAATCATGTTATGGACACTCATCAACTATTTTTCCATTAGCAATTCGTTTAACCGCAACTAAATGCGCATCAAATAATTTCGCTGATTCTGGCGTATAAAGGGCCAATTGGTGACCTTCAATTTTTGGAGGTTGACCCTTTTTAACACCATTTGGGCTTCTTAAATATGGATCGCTACCCGACACTGACGACACCCGCACCCAGCTCAGTGAGATTAAGCTTCGAATGCGGGAATTGATAGGGGATTATCAGGTAGGATGATGATAAAGAGCCGAAAGATCACAAAGATTTTCCGGCTTTTTGTTTCTGAGTTTAGGGGGTTGCGGTCTTAATCGTTTTAATCCTCTTTATCCCTGTTATCACTCATGAATATACTCAAAACTAAATTCCTTCAAATTATGTTTTTTTCTATACTGTTCTTCCCATTCCTCAAAACCCTCCGGCTCCTGAGAGGGGATCCCTTTTAGCCAATATTCATGACCATAGGCTATGAACATCGCCCAATTGTATTCAAGGTCATGACTACGTAATCCAACGGACATATAATCATCAATAGAGCTACAGACTGCAGAGTGGTTTAAAACAAGATACTCTGCCTCACTTTCTGATTTATTAGCGTATTTGATAATAATGGCTTTCAACACCTCAACCCAAGAATAAAAATTAAATATAAGCTTTTTATTAGGGTTATCTTCGTGTGTGATAATAATTCCAATCGACAATATTTTCTTTAGAAATCATTTTATGGCCTTATATTTCAATTATTATTGAATATAAAAAGCAGGTAAATAGTAATACCTGCTTGGAGCATAAAATGCACTATACTATTCATCACTATATACAAAGCAATCTTCTGCTAGTTTATGCTCCTTTATATAGTTTTCTTCCCACTGCATATAATCTTCTGGTAGCCTAGCTGAAATACCTTTTGTCCAATATTCTGGACCATAAGCTATCAACATTGCCCAATGATATTCAAGTTCATGACTAAAAAAATCAACATCTCGAAAGTTATTAATCGGCATATGGATCAGAGGATCATTCATAATAAGATGTTCAGCTTCATTTTCTGATTTTTTAGCGTAATTAACAATAATTCCTTTTAGAAGTTCAACCCAAGTATAAAAATTGAAAATTACATATTTATCTGGATATCTAACATCTTCAATCAGAATCCCATCAACAATATTTTTTCTATCAATCATTTTATTCACACTCATCAACTGGTAGTTTAGTAACTGAAACTAAATGTCTATCAAACATTTCTGCTCCCTGTTGTGAGAAAAGGGCTAATTGGTGACTTCCCCCTTCTACAAGTCTTGGTTTTTTTCCTTTTAATACTGATTTAGGATTTCCCAGCATCGGCCCATCAACTCCATCATATGGTTGGTCATATATAAGCGTCCCCTGACGCCCTTTTGTTACAATATCTGACCATTCTTGCATGCCACTATGGGTATTTAAATCAATATATTTAATATTCAATTTAGCTAATTCTGAATTTGGCACTTCAAATTTATATAAAGAAACACCAGAATCCCATTTCAGTTTCCTATAATACCAATCTTCAGCCTGCTCCCTTATTGTAGTAACATAAAATCCTCCTTGACCTTTAGGATCAAAGTCAAGTACATCACGCCCCACATTTGGATCAATTGGTCCTTTGATATTGCCCGCATGATAGAACGTCGTTGTCCCCGACGATAACCCATACGGATCCACGAACCGCACCGGGTTGTGCACGTAGCCGTACGGGTTAAACCCGCCGCCCAGGTTCAGTGGATCTTGAGAACGATTCCGGCACAGTCATACTTTTTTAAGCGATTTTTTCCTTTACTATCATCATATTAAGCAGTCACTTTTACCTGTTCCGCTCATCACCGCGAACCTAAAACGCCGATATGCACTTTCAGGATTTTTTGCCCTGTCGCTCTGATGCCCTTTTTACCCGGCAACCACCATGACCTGTGGTGCAGTATAGCGGCGGTGCCCGGGTTTGGGCATGGTGCCGAGGCGTTTTGTGGCGGATTTCTCTTTCGGCAACGGGCGAACGTCGCCCAACTGGTTTGGGCGGCGGGCGGCCGTTCTGCGGGTGCGGGCGGCATAGAGCCTGCCAGCGGCGCCCTGCGACGCCCTGGGTCACTGGCGTTTCAGATTGGGCACGGCTTTGCATGACCGTACCGTGTTTACAAGGGAAGCCCCCTGCGGGGGCTGCACGGGGCGGAGATGGCGAGCACGGGAACGAGCAAGAAGCGTAGCGACCGCGAGCCGGGCGCAGCCAGTGCAGCGGGGTTGGGGCGGGGGAGGTAAAACAGCGGAGGCCGCAGGCCGACCTGCCTACAGGGTTGTTGGCCGGACGGTGGCATGGCAGCTAAAGAAGAACACGGGTTTTTGTCGAGGACTGGCTCCGGTGCTGACAGCAGAAGGCGCAGCCTTGTGCGCCACACCCCGCGAGGCTGACCCGCGGGGGCGCCAGACATAATGTGTATTATACGCTGCGAACCGCTGCACGGTGTGGATTCGGGCAGCGGAGCCGCCCGGGTGAGTGGTGTATAATTCCCCCACATTATGTTGAGTGGGCTTTGGGCGGCCTGCACTGACTAAACGGGGACACCACAGCTTAGGCCGACCATTGCCCACGTACCCCCGCAAGCACGGGTGCTAACGAGCAGTCCGGCCACGGTCTGCCCCCGCACTGAACCCAGCAGGCTCAACGGGGATTATCGGGCTGTCTGCCTGTTCAGGGACTTTTGTCCACTGCCGGACGCTCTACAGCCCCCTGTCAACTTCAGATAATTATACTTATGTGGAGTTGACAGGGTTATGACTTAACAGGGCTACTGTCTGATATCGTGTGTTCCGCTTACTCTGTGTTAGCGGCTCTTTGGCGGCTCGGTGTTGGCGTCCGGTTGTTGATTGTCCATTTGCACGTTGCCAGAGCGTTCGGCCGGGTGGGTTTGCTGATGCACTTTCTTTAAGTGACTGATAGCCACCCGCGTGTAGATTTCGGTGGTGTTGAGCTTCTCATGCCCCAGTATCGCCTGAATATGGCGGATATCCGCGCCGTTATCCAGCATCTGCGTGGCCATTGAATGCCGGAACAGGTGACATGCCCCCGGTTTGTCCAGCCGCGCCTGTTCCCGGATAGCGCTGCCTGCGATATGGGTCAGCATCCCCAGACTGAGGGACCTGCCCTTTTGCGTGATAAACAGATACCCGCTGTCATGCTGTTCAGCCAGCCTTGGCCGGACGGACCGCGCCAGATAACGGTTTAACCAGCCCAGCGCCCGCTCACCAATGGGCACCACACGGTCTTTATTGCCCTTACCCTGCTGCACGGCCATCGTGCCCCGCCCCAGGTCAATATCACCGGGGCGCAGGTGACTCAGCTCACTGCGCCGTGTAACACGCTAATATTTAACGCGTTATGTCCGTGTTGGAGCACAGCCAGAACGCTAACCACAAGCAACTAACAAGGAGTTGAATGATGGCTAAAGCGCATTCTAAGCAAAACCGGGCGGTAAATAAAGCCGCCAAAACAGAACGTTATTACACCGTGGGATACGTGCCGCAAAACGACAAGGCCAGCGCCAGCAAGACCAGCTCAGTGAGATCAAGCTGCGGATGCGGGAACTGATTGGGGATTATCAGGCCGGATGATGATAAAAAGCCGGAAGATCACAAAGATTTTCCGGCTTTTTGTTCCTGAGTTTAGAGGGACAGGGTTTTAATTCCATTCCCCTCTGTTATCGCTCATGAATATACTCAAAACTAAATTCCTTTAAATTATGTTCTTTTCTATACTGCTCTAGCCACTCATCAAAGCCTTCTGGTTCATAGGCAGGAATACCTTTTAACCAATATTCATGGCCATAAGCTATCAGCATTGCCCAATCATACTCAGGCTCATGATTAAGCAATGCAACAGACATATAATCGTCTATAGGGCTGTAAACTGCCGGATGATTTAAAACAAGCTGTTCTGCCTCACTTTCTGATTTATTGCCATATTTGACAATAATGGCTTTTAATATCTCAACCCAAGTATGAAGATTAAAAATAACCTTTTTATCGGGATTATTTTCATCTGTAACAACAATCCCATCAATAATATTTTTTTTATCAATCATGTTGTGGACACTCATCGACTATTTTGCCATTGGCAACTCGTTGAACTGAAACCAAATGCGTATCAAATAATTTCGCTGCCTTATCAGTAAGTACCAGCAAAACCAGCTCAGTGAAATTAAGCCGAAAATGCGGGAGCTGATTGAGGATGATCAGGCCGGATGATGATAAAAAGCCGGAAGATCACAAGGATTTTTCAGCTTTTTGTTTCTGAGTTTAGGGAGACAGGGTTTTAATTCCATTCCCCTCTGTTATCACTCATCAATATAATCAAAACTAAATTCCGCTAGACCATGGTCTTTTCTATATTGCTCTTCCCATTCATCAAAACCTTCTGGTTCATAAGCTGGGATACCTCTTTGCCAATATCCATGACCATAAACTATAACCATTGCCCATTTGTACTCAGATTCGTGACTAAGTGTCGCAAGGCTTCTACTACTATTTCTGGGGAGATAAACAGCGGGATGATTTAAAACAAGATGCTCCGCCTCACTTTCTGACTTATTGCTATATTTGACAATAATAGCTTTCAATACTTCAACCCAAGTATAAAAATTAAAAATAACCTTTTCATTGGGATTATCTTCATCTGCGAAAACAATCCCATCAATAATATTTTTTTTATCAATCATGTTATGGACACTCATCAACTATTTTTCCATTAGCAATTCGTTTAACCGCAACTAAATGCGCATCAAATAATTTCGCTGCTTCTGGCGTATAAAGAGCCAATTGGTGACCTTCAATTTTTGGGGGTTGATCCTTTTTAACACCATTTGGACTTCTTAAATATGGATCACTACCCGACACTGACGACACCCGCACCATCAAGCAGCAGGATCAGCTCAGTGAGATTAAGCTTCGAATGCGGGAATTGATAGGGGATTATCAGGTCGGATGATGATAAAGAGCCGGAAGATCACAAGGATCTTCTGGCTTTTTGTTTCTGAGTTTTAGTGGAACAGAATTTTCATCGTTTTAATCCTTTTCTCCGTTGTTATCACTCAGTAATATACTCAAAACTAAATTCTTTTAAATTATGCTCTTTCCTATACTGTTCATCCCATTCATAAAAGCCTTCTGGTTCTTGAGCAGGGATTCCTTTTTCCCAATATCCATGACCATAAGCCATTAGCATCGCCCAATCATATTCAGTTTCATGGCCAAGTAATGTAACCGACATATAATCGTCTATAGGGCTGTAAACTGCCGGATGATTTAAAACAAGCTGTTCTGCCTCACTTTCGGATTTATTACCATATTTGACAATAATCGCTTTCAACATTTCAACCCAGGTATAAAAATTAAAAATAACCTTGTCACTGGGATCATCTTTATCTGTGAAAATAATCTCATCAATAATATTTTTTTTATCAATCATGTTTTTTTACTCATCATGTTATGGACACTCATCGACTATTTTTCCCCCTGCAACACGTTTGACTGAAACTAAATACTTATCAAATAATTCCACTGCTTTAGGTGTATAAAGGGCTAGTTGATGACCTTTCATCTTTGGTGGAGCGCCTTTGTATTGAAATGGAGTTGAGTTGGCTAAATAAGGTCCGCTAACACCGTCATAATTATGAACCAGTGTTCCTTCCCGGCCTTCTCTAACATATTGCGACCATTCTTTCCTATCTGCAGGTGAATTAGGATCAAAGACTTTAATATTTAATTTGGCTAACTCCGAGTTGGGTACCTCAAATGTAGCCAGTGTTGGAAGGCCTCTTCTTTTAGCCCAATCAAGCGCCTGTTCTTTCGATGCCGTCACATAAAATCCTTTTTGTCCTCCCGGATCAAAATCTTTTCCACCAGTTCCTTTTGACAGATCTATCTTCGTGCCTTCCTCAAAACGCCCCGCATGATAAAACGTGGTCGTCCCCGACGATAATCCCAACGGGTCCACGAACCGCACCGGATTGTGCACGTAGCCGTACGGGTTAAACCCGCCGCTCAGGTTAAGCGGATCAGGCGTGAGGTATTGCCCTGTTTCATGATCATAATACCGAAAACGGTTATAGTATAACCCCGTTTCTTCATCCGCATACTGCCCCATAAAACGCAGGTTGCAGTTCACATGAGCGTCTTCATGATTTCCGGCCACAGCTGGCCAGGTATCCAGCCTACCCCATGTACTCAGCCGACCAGCCCAGATCAGTTGGCCTTCTTCGCTCAGTATCTCTCGCACCGTACCCTGATGGTCACTGACGGTATAGTGCAATTTACCCCGCTCATAACGAGCCCACGGAGTTAACGCTCCCGGGGCGTATAGCCAACGGATACTACGATCATAGGCCGGTGTACCATCTGCATAAATCGGCGTTTCCTCGATCAGTTGATCACCACTCCACAGGAAATCGTGTCCGATGATAGCATCAGATTTAAGTGTCAGATCCGGCTTACCATTCAACCATCGCTGCAAATTGGCTGCTGTCAGTTTACCATCGTGGACTTTAAGTTTTTGGATACGTCGTCCAAAAGCATCATATTTATACTGCCAGCGGGAGCCATCTGGTGTTTCACAGTGGGTAAGCTGATCCTGAATATCCCAACGGTATCGCCAAATTTGAGGACGAAAACCATCTCGAAGTTCAGTTTTTTCCACTAACCGCCCATTCAGATCATAGCGGTAAGTGACATCACCACGATGCACTACTCGCCCCGCCAGTTGACGCTGTTCGACTTGCTTTAAAGCATTTTGAGCATTATTAGGTAGATGGCAACTCAGGTTGCCCTGTTTGTCATAATGGAATTCTTCTTCAAAAGCTCGGAATCCTCCAAAAGAAGCATGAATTACCTGATCATTTTGATTATAACGATAACGGGTTTGCCCCCAGATACCGTCATCAATCACCTGTACATTAAATGCACGGTCATACTGCCAGCTACGGTTAACTGCTGTTGCCTGTGGTGGGAAGTGTGGGTCATTTTGTTGCAATGTATCACGGAAAAATGCCGTAGCCCGTCCGGCTGACTGATGTTCCAATTGCCCAGTAGTCGTATAACGACTGGCCATGATGAAGCCTTTTGCACTTTCACGTACCGTTTCACGACCGAATGGATCATAGTTCAGAATCAGTGGATCATGCTGACTAAACTGGAAACGAGTAAGTTGACTCGCTCGGTTATAACTGAAGTTCAGTGTATGCTCACCCACTGTTTCCGCTGTAGGCAAGCCACTTTTCATATCCCACTGACGGGAGATCTCCCGACCATTCACCCGTTCGCCTATCAGATGCCCAGCTTCGTTATATTCGAATTCTACTTTCGCATCCGGTGATATTGCGCAGAGCAGCCGTCCCATCGGGTCATAGCGATATTCAATAAATACCCGCAGTTCACAGAAGGATTCCTCTACTTGCCAATGTTCCCGTCGACGAATTTGATCATCATCGTTGTAACAAAGACGGGTTAATTGGCCGTTTGGATAGCGCACTGAGGTACGACGACCCGCTAAATCATAAGCGTATTCCAGAGTCCGGCCAGTAAAGTCAGTTTCACGGACAAGTTGATCAGCAAAATCATATTCGTATTGGTAGGTTTCTCCCATCGCCGTCGTCACTTTTTTCAGACGAAGCGAACGGTCATAGTCAAAGTTCAATGTGGTGCCATTTGGGCGAGTCATGCTGGTCAGCAGATTAAATGGACCATAGGTGTATTGGGTAACTTGTCCTTCGCCGTCTGTCACTGCTGAAATTCGTCCAGCCTGATCATAGGTGATCTGCTGTCTGATACCATCCGGCTGAGTAACTTCGGTAACACTGCCGTTAAGGCTGGCATGGAAAGCACTGTGCTGGTAATGTGTTTTCTGCCCCAGTGAATCCGTCATACTACGCAGACGACCTAATCCATCCTGATCATAACAAGTTGTATAGCCCGTCGGCGACAACACCTGATACAACCGATGCTGCTCATACTCATAGCGCCACTCAGTCCCATCAGGCAGTATCTTACGGAGTAATTCACCATGTTGGTTATAACGATATTCCTCCCGCCGTCCCAAAGGATCAGTGACAGAATCAGGTTCACCTGCATCATTGTAATGAAAACTCCAGCTCTGACCATCGGGCAATTTGGCCTGTAATAACTGACCGTATTCATCATAATTATAGGTGAATGTTTCACCAGAAGGCTGAATCAGCTTAGTAAGCTCCCCATAGGAGCTATATTCAAAGCAGGTCCTGCGCCCCAATGGGTCAGTTTCCGACACCATATTGCGCAAATCCCACTCCATCAAGGTTTCCCGCCCCAAAGGATCAATGCTGCGTACCACATTACCATCTTCGTCATACCAATAGCGGGTACACCCTCCTTCAGGATCCAGATAGGTGGTAACACGCTCTGCATCGTCATACTGAAACTGGGCATTCCAGTAACCCTGCGGCGTACTCACAGCTACTACACGCCCATAAGTATCATAGTCAATAGAGGCATCAGACCCACTATTGCTTCTCCAGCGGGTCATTTGACCGTAATCGTTATACTCATGCCAAAGGTGATAAAACTGGAAGGTTTCACATTCCACTAAATATCCTCGGACATCATAGTGGCAGGTCACCAGCCGCTGGCGAAGCTCATCCGTGATATATTCAATTGTGGTCAGATTCTTTTGATCGTAACCAAGCAGTAATCGGTAGCCATCTGAATGCGTTATCTGTGATAACCGTAAAACTCCCTCATCGAAGGGATCCTCATAATGAAAAAAGATACGATTACCATTGCGGTCACTTATTGCAGAAATTCGTTGATAAACCCCATCTTTTTGCTCAAAACTCAGGGTAAGTTGGCTGCTACGATCAAACAAATGCAAGCCATGATCACGATCACCGAATAATAAGTAATGTCCAGCTTTCAGGTTAACCGCAAATACCTTCTTTTCCGTCACTGGGGTATGAAATGTGTAAATAACCCCATCATCGTCAGTGAAGTAGGTAGCATCACCGTCAAGTAAAAGATGCCGTGACCACCCATCTGCCCATTTAGGACCAAACAGGCCGGAAAAATTTTCTGTTGAACGGTAAGTACGTACCAAAGAAAGGGGCACAGTGCCGGGCAGAGAGAGCATCGGCTTTTGCTGCAGAAAGTCCCCTGTAGTTAAATCTACAGGATCGTTTTTACATTTTTTCTTAGAAGGAGAGCAACTTTTTGCATCCACCGATTCCTTAGGCTTGTCAGACTTAGTTACCCCTTTCTTATTACGTGGAAATGGCATCAGACCGGCGATAACCACCGCCCATTGTAGTGCTTTGTTGTTTTCCTCCATGATGGGAAGTCTGTCACCCGTTTCCTTAGTAATGGAAATCGAGCCCGCGGCGCTGTTGATATTTGCATCACAAGTAGTACGGTGTCCTAAACGAGCAATTCCCTTACCATTGGCAAATACCGTCTTTGCCCCTTCAGCAATAGCCCCCGCTCCCAGATGATCACTACATACAATAGGATCCCCAATACGGGCCACTGGCTTCCCTTCAAAATACACATTGGGTGATCCTTTTATAATAGTGCCTTTATTACTGCCATACTGGCCGATAGCGGCTCCAATGCCCGCACATGCACCACCCACAAAGCCACCAGCCGCTGCCGCGGCTGCAACGGCAACCAATGCAACACCTCCTGTTGCAACCACCAAAGCGCCCACTGCTAGCGCTGTTACCGCTCCCAGCAGTATTCCACCTAATGCTCCCCACAAACCAGCACTTTTATTCTGGTGAGCTATCGCATCTCCCTCACGAGCTGGATTTTCTCCCTCTGTCGCCACAGTGCCCATACCCATGCCTGCAGCAATTGCATGACCAATTTTATCGCCGACATAGGCACCTGCAGCACCACCAGCCATCCCTGCAGCCACACCTACAGCAAAAGGTGTAGCTGCACCGGTAGCAACAGCATAAGCCCCACCAGTTGCCAAAGTTGCCATTTCAAAAGTGTCACTTTGCAGGAATTCTAATGCTTTATCAGAGGTTGATTTTTCTGTACGCGGAGGGATCGGAGCTGGCCTGCCTCCTTGGGCAGGCGATGTACTATTGTTTGCTACAGGTGTTTGATACGGTCGTTGTACCGCCGCGGCACCCATCATCACATTCTGTGAAACACTCATGTTTCGCTCCCTGTTATTTGTTATCCTTCTGCTCATCGCGCAGCTGGAAAGTGGCCATCATGGCCTGCATCTGCTCCTTTTGGATTGACGTCATTTCTCCCTGACAAGTGCCCGTAAAAATCAACACCTGTTTTGTGGTATTCAACAACATCATTAATTGATGCACAGCCCCACTTGGAGCACGCCAGCGAAATTCGAAAGTCTCGGTTTCTAACCCATTCAATTCACCAGATTCATGAGCAATTGCCTCATAATCTTTCAGTTGTTTGCCAATCGCGGTCATTTCCCGTTCTGCAAACTGACTGAATGCCAAACCCCACGGCAAGTTGTCGCGAGAAATAGTGAAACTGGTACCGTTCTTCTCATCAGGGCTGTTCAACACCAGAATACTTGCATCCTGCCAATTAGCTGGCAGCATGATGGTGCCTTGATTGAAACGGAATGGGGACAAATCAAGTTTATCGGTCATGGTCAATCCTTGTTTTTCTGTTTTCAACAGGAAAATAGTTTTTTATTTGTTCAAGTTAATATTGCCGCCCAGCACCGTGACACCCCCAGCATTCAATTCAATACTGGAACCACCAAATGAAATTTTGATATTCGCTTTCGTCATCTGGATTGTGCCTTCACCCACTTTCAGGGAAATGTCATCCTGTGCTTCATATAGTTGCGTTCCAGCTCCGGCCTTACCTGCCACTGCTTTCACCTGTATTACATTCGCTTCGGTACTACGTTTCTGGCTAATTTTCTCTGTCAAATTACCCTGTGATACGGTTTTGTGTTCATCCCCCGTCTGAATCGTCAGCGTCCTATTGCCCTTTTCCACCACCAAGCTCTGGTTGTCTTTCACCACCGTGCTCATATCCTTCTGCGCATGCATGGAAAGCAGTTCACTGCCTTTTGCATCTTCAAACAGCAGTTCGTTATAACCTTCACCTTTGTGGGTTTTGGAACGGAATGCCATCTGGGTTTTGCTGCCCGGTAGGCCGCCCGGCGGGATGTTGCTGGCGTGATAGGTACGACCGGTGACGATGGGCTGATCCGGATCGCCGTGCAGGAAATCCACGACGACTTCCTGTCCGATGCGCGGTATCGCCAGCATTCCCCAGCCCTGTCCTGCCCACGGTTGAGTCACCCTGATCCAGCAAGAGCTTTGATCGTCGCTGCGTCCGTAACGATCCCACGGGAACTGGAGGCGAATGCGACCGTATTGGTCACAGAAAATTTCTTCTCCTGCTGGGCCGACGACTTTGGCAATTTGAGGGCCGTCAATCACGGGCTTCGGTAATGGAGTCGGACGCCAGCTCTGATTGTGGCGGATAAAGTGGAAGTGACTGTGCAGTGTTGTACCCGTATCACCACTTGCGGTTTCCCGTGCTTGCGGCTGGCTGCCTGAATGGCTCGCCCCCACGACTTGCCACGGTTGGTTAAGGTCAGGGCGCGGGTGGTTATACAGAGTGAATAAACGGCCCGGTTGGATGGCGATAGCGTTGCCACTGCCCTGTCCCATCACGGCATCGTTACGCAGAGCTTCAAGGCGGTAGCGGGTAAAGGCTTCACCGTGTGTTTCATCTTTAAAACGACCGGGATAGTCATAATGCTCGTAATACATCTCCTGTAAGGTGTCTTCCTTCATCTCTGCCCGGAATTCAGCGGGCCATGCCGGGTTTTTGAAGGTGTAGTCTTTCAGTTGCACCTGTGCCGGTCGTACCTGTGCGCTGCATGTCAGGCTGCTGATGGCTGGTTCTCCAATGGTGCTGACTTCACCGGGCTGGTAAGGAAGGACGATGCCCGGCGGTACAGAACCGGCATCATCGGCAAAGACCAGCGTATTACGGCCATTACCGCACTCGAAGAAGTAGAAAATTCCCTCTTCTGCGGTTAGGCGTTGTAGGAAATTAAAGTCACTTTCCTGATACTGCACACAGAATTCGCGCTCAGGGTGAGGGTGACGCAGGCTGAATATGACATCACGGATACCGTGCTCTTTCAGGATGGTGGTGATAATCGCCTGAATATCCAACTGCTGGAAAATGCGCGAGTTCTGTCTCAGGGTCGTGCGCCACAAGTCAGGGCGGATGCTCATCTGATAAGTGGTCTGGTGCAACCCGGTATCACCCTGCTCAAAGCGGGAAACGATCCCTGTGATACTGCGCTGCTCAACGCCATCCTGCAAAATGGTCAGCGTGGCGGTGCGATCCAGAACGGTCGGAAAGTCGATAGCAGGATCGGCACTCGCCAGCCCGACACTCAGGGTGAATGGCTGGGAAAAACTTTCATTCAGTGCGAAATCGGTGACAACAAAAGTCTGCGGCGGTAAGCCTCCGGCGGTTAACGTAAATTGCAGGCCACTGGGGTTACTGCCTCCGCCGCCCAGTAATGCGCTGGCTTGTTGCAAGGCTTTAGCCGCTGCGTTATGACCACTTGCTGCCTGCTTCGCTAATCCCTGACCACCTGATGTTCCCTGTCCGCCGGTAATTCCCTGAGTATGCGGAAGAGCCTGACCACTACTTTGTCCGCTCCCCCCCAACATGCCCGCAGCTTGCTTGGCCATTTGAGCGGCCTGTTGCCCCTTTTGCACAAGGGCCTGTCCTTTCTGCAATTTAGCTATGCTCTTCTTAATTGACATGGTATGTCTCCCTGATTGTTCGCCACTTACATGTTTGTATGTTTGGTGGCACGGTCACGCTGTTCAGTTACATGACGCAGGCGGTCATAACGGCCGAGCAGCGCGTTAAAACGGTCATCAATTTCTTTCATCAGTACAGGAGAAACAGCTTCGCCTTTTTCCGCATGAACATTCAGTTGGCGCAGCAACTCTTCCAGCGGAATTTCGCTGCCGTGGTTGCGCTGAATGTCATAAATGGCGGTTTTGAGGTAAGAAAGGGTGAAGCTGCCACGCGTGCGTTCCTGCAACAGAATTTTGTCTGCCAGCTGCTGGAGTTGATCGCGAGTGCTGTACCAACTGCCTTTTAACGGTACGCTATCGATGCGGATGGTCATCTGCTGTTGCCAGTTACGGGTAGCGTTAACTTGTTCCGCTAATTGTGGCCACTGTTTTTCTGCTGTTGCGGTCAGTGTTCGTGCAGCATCCCATGTTGCCAGTGGAGATGTTTCTGCCAAGCGCTCAAGCTGGGATGCGTAGTTTGCCAGTGTCGGCTGATACAGCCATGCCAGCCGTGAACCTGCGGGCTGTTCTGTTATGGCGTTCAGTTGCTGTTGCAGCGGCTTATAAAGTAACAGCCAGCTCCCTACCAGCACCAACAATCCCAGAAATGCCCCAATTCCAAAGCCCTGCCATGCGGTCAGTCCACGTTGTGGCTGTTCTGGAAACTGTACTCTGACCCGTTGCTGGCTTTCGTCCGGTGCAATTTCAGGTTGCGGCTGTGGTGGCGGGGAAGGTGGTGGCGTTTCCGGCTCAGATTCAGATTTAGACAGGTAAACCAGCGGCGGCATTTTCACCGGCTGTTGTGCAGGTTTCGCAGCCTGACGCGGCTTCTCCAGTTTTTTCGCTGCATTCTGGAAGAACCACAGCAGGTTCTCTACTCTCGGCAAACGTTTCAAATCAGATTGTTGTAGCTGATCAATGATGAGCTGAAGTGCCCGCTCCGCGCGGTAAATCATCCGTAGATCGCTGGCGGCAAAATCCAGCTGGCGCAGGATACTCCCCGTCCGGGTGTGGAACCATTCCAGCAAATCAGTGCGTACCTGTGGTTGTGACGGCCACAAGGCATCCCATTCACTGACGATAACTCCTGCCAACAGTTCACAGCCTTCAGTAAACCCAGCCAGACCGTTCAAGTGCATTCGGGCTAAGGTGTAATAAATCGCTGTCTGTAAATCGACGCCGTTGGTTTTGAACAGGGTCAATGACAGTGATTCCACCAGCATCCAGTTGACTTCAGGTTGTGATGGGTGACTGGTTTTGTTGATTTCATCACGGATAACGGCAAATTCCGGCAGGTTCAGCGGGCTGCCTCCCGCCCGGATAATGAGGTTTTCAGGGTGTCCGCTCATATCTGTTTTTTCTCCTTAAAAAAACCCTGCCCGAAGGCAGGGGAAGGTTTTACTTTCAAAACTAACCCACACCTTCGCCTCAATAGAGGGTGTCCGGTAGTTTGAAATGACTGAACAGCCCACCGGCAAATGGGTTGTCTGATTCGTCCACGTAGATGCGATAGGTCATCTCGCCGCCATCCACGCTGAAACGCACATCAAAAGAACCGGATTGGATGTTGGTCAGCTTGCCGCTGTTAATCAGCCGCAACTGTGCCCACGGCCCCATATAGCTGATAGAGCGCGGAGCCTGATTACTTCTGTCCGGCATCAGGGTCAGCTTGCTTTCTGTGCCTGCACGCATAGAGTTCGGCCATATCAGACGTGCAACATTGCTGCGGCCGTGGGTGTAATCCACCAGCTGTCCATCAAGGTTCAGCAAGGCGCGGCGTTTGTTACCGGTCAGGCTGACTGGCTCAATGGCAAACTGTGTGCCCAGCCCGTTCTGCGGTGAGAAGAAAGTGGCACGGATACGGTTAGCATTTTCCAGTTGTTTCAACACATCCGGACGGATAAGCGTACGACCGTCAGTACCCATCGTCAGTTTGTGTTCCACAAATGGTTTCAGGCTCTGTTTGTAGAAGGCATCAAGCGTGCCATCCGGGCGGAAGAAACGCTCAAACTCGCTTAGCGGGACTTCTTCTTTAGCATTCGGATTGAACGGATAACGGCCTGCCAGATAGGTGTTGTACTGTTTAACAACCGTATCCTGCCATTCCACTTCCAGAGAACGGACCGCTTCCATCATCACTACACGCCACGCCTGATTCGCCAGTTCTCCAACCCAGCGATTCAGGGGTTCAGGCAGGTTTTTCGCCATCTGCTGGACTTCAAAGATCGCATCGCTGTTGTTCTTATCCAGACGCATCTGCACAGCCTGAAGTGCTGATTTACCCGGTGTTGGTGAGTTTTGGATAGACAGCAGATAACGATGCAATGCCATCAGTTTCTGGTAAACACTTTGCAGCGTGCTGCCTTTATCACCATGTTCGATCAATACGCCGGTTTCCTGCGCAAAACCACGGCTGATGTCAGTCAGGAGTGTGTAATCCTGCTTATCTAACAACGCCTTTCTTTCCGTATTACTCAATGAGCTATCGAGCATCGGAGGGTTGGTGTTATCACTCAGGATTTGTAACGCGCGTTTGATCGGCTGTTCACCACTAATTACCTGTTCAATGGCATTGATAGCCTGTGGTAAATCCTCAAAGTCACGGATTTCGAGGTTATTCATCGCGGCACGCCATGTTGCGGTGTAATCCGCCAGATACAGCTCAGTGATTTCGCGCTCGATACGCTCCCGATCCGGTTCACTGTAATTGTCTTTACGTGGTGCGGATTCAGACTCTTTGTACAAACCTTTATTCTTCGCTAAGTTGAGTACCCAGCTATCCATTCCGGTCAGCTCGACCAACTCGCCGCTCTGCTGAATAAAGTAGTCCGTCAGACCCTGACGGGTCAGGAACTGAGGCACCACCAACCGTTTTTCGTTACTGGCGACAAATACACTGTCAAAACTCGGGCCAATCTGGTCACGCAGGTTGATAGGTGCTGGCAGAGTATCCTGAGCCTTGATACGCAAGTTTTGGTAAACACGCTGTTTGACGGAGAGCTTGCTCAGCTCCAGCTGTGCTTCCCGGATAGGTTTCGCAAACGGTGCAAAACTATCAATCGCTTCCTGATCACCGGCATCACGTTTCTCTTTCCAGTCGGTACGATCCAGTGCGTAATTCAGGTGGCTCAACAGCGCATCCTGCACATCACGCTGACCGTAGAAGGCTTTACTCCAGCGCTCACGCATATACTGTGCGACCAGCCCTGCATTACGTTTGCTTTTATCTTCCATCATGCGCATCACACGCAGGATTTCGAGTTTTTCCTCACTACCGGCAGGTGCCTTATTCAGGTCATCCAACAGTACGTGCATCAGGGACGGCAGGAATTTTTGCTCCAGCAGATTCAGGTAAGTGTTTTCCACTTTTTTCCCTACCAGACCGCCCTGATATAACCCCATATCTGTCAGGAACGATTTTTTCTCATGGTAATTACCGTAAGCCAGTGTTGCGTCACGGATCGGGTTCAACAGTGGCAACTGGAGGCTACCGTAATTGTCATCCCCTGTCGGAGCCGGTACGGAGAGGAATTTTTTCGCCTCTGCCAGTACTTCTTCTCCGGCACGGTAGTTTTTCTGATAGAAGTAATGCCAGCCACCCCACATTGCCAGTACGACCAGCGCACTCACGGTGGAGAAGGTGTATAACTGGCGACGGTTGCGACTCAGCCAGATTCGGTTTTCAGCGGCCAGATTCGGCTCCGCCAGTAACACGTCTTCGAACAGGGTCTGGGTAAAGAAAGGCAGAGTGTCTCCCGCAGGCCATGTCGGAAATGCCTGGGAACCGAGGTGATACTGCGCCGAGGCCGACTGCGTGAACATGTCATCCATCTGCCCGACCTGATGGGCGGAAGTCAGGTACACACCGCGCAGCATTGGGCGGTGGTTTTCATCGTTGTACAAAATGTCTTCCAGCATCTGTACGATATAGCTGTACAGCCCCTGAATCTGGCGGGTGAAACTGAACAGGGCGCTACGCTGATTAGCATCAACGCCGTTCAGCATCATATCCGGCATGGCGCCATTCAGGTTGTTCATCCACTGTTGCCAGAACTGTTCCAGCTCACTGCGCCACGCTTTTTCGTCGCGATTGTTGAGGCTGAAAGTGACACCCAGAATTTGGTCGCGCAGTTTGCGATCCAGTGACTGATACATCGCTTCAAAACCGTGCAACAGGTCAATCTTGGTCATCACCAGATAGATAGGTAACTGGCTGTGGAAAGTCAGGCGAATTTCCTGCAAACGATGATGAATTTCCCGCACGTAACGCTCACGCTGTTCGCGGTTATCCGTCATCAAACGCAGGGTATCCACGGTCAGAATGATCCCGTTAAGCGGCTGGCGCTGGCGGTTTTCTGACAGCCAGTTCAGCAGGGCTTCCCACAGACGACTGTTGATTTGCGGTTTGTCACTGTTCAGCGGAACAGGCTGGTCAATCAGGCGGCCTTTCGGGTCGATGATGACGGCTTTTTCTCCCAGCCAGCAACGCAATAACAGGGAGATATCCCCATCCTGACGCAAATATTCCGGCGCAGCAATTTCAGACAGCTTATAACCTTCTTTGATCAGCGAGGTTTTACCGCTCATCTGGCTACCGATCACCATGTACCACGGGCGTTCGTATAGATAGTTGTAAGAATCCAGATGACGCTGTAACTGAGATTTCCAGTGGTCAAGGTAACGATCCTGATATTCAATATCCATGCGGACCGGATCAACCACTTTCAATTCAACATCAAGGTTCAGTTTTTCAAGCTGGCGCAGACGACGCCACGCTTTCACACCGATCCAGCCCAGCACTCCCATAATGATGAGGGCTGTCGCCAACCAGCGGGCGGCAAGGCTTTCCAGCGGATAATCCTCACGGATTTTCAGATCAGGCCCCCACCACCAGACTGCGATGAGCAGCACGCAGGGGATAAGCGCCAGAATAAGCGCTATCGCTGCCTTAAAACGCGGCATGGATTTAAATTTCCCCACCGCCGGCAGCACCGATTTCAATTGAGCGATTGATGACAAAGAGGGCCATTTCATAGGTTAACGCTCCTGTTTGAAGCAGTATCCTTATCAAGCGAAGGGATTTTTTCAGCGCCTGTTTTTTCAACGCCTATTCTTTCAGCTAACTGCGTCAGCAGGCTGGGTTCCCATTGGGTCAGTAACATGTGTTGTCCCGTGTGTAACAAGTTCCGGTAATGCTGTTGTGCCAGTGCTGTCATGCCCGCTTCTTCAAGCAGTTGAGCATTGAGCAACTGACCATAGAATTGATCTCGAGGCTCCGTGAGCTGCTGCTGGTGCTCTTCCAGCATTTTCAGGGCGGCTTCCAGCCCTTGTTGCTGGAAACATTGCCAGATGGCTTCCTGATCAGCAGAAACCGAACCGCCTCCCGTTGATGAAGAGGGTTCAGGTGCCAGCCAGTCCAGAGTCTCTGGAGAAATAAACGGACTCATGTCAGAAAAACTTAAGGTTTTTAATACGGGTAGCCGTTCCAGAAAGGCATTCAGTTCGTGGCGAATGGACTGGGCAACATTCTTGTAGCCCAGTTGGGCTGCCGCCTGAGCAGCAATGGCATGACCATCCAGCCAATAAGGTGCAAGTGCCAGACTCTGTTCGATTTGCGCCAGCAGTTTGTTATCTGCTGTCGGCAACCTCGCCAGATAATCGGCTGTGCGATCCGCTGAGGCGGGTGCCAGCGGAGTCTTGCCCATTGCCCCCGCCATCGGCGCTGTGGTGATGGTGTGCCAGACGGCATGGCGGCGCAGACAATAACCGACCGGTGATTCCGGGTAGCGTTCACAAAGCAGATCAGAAACCGTCATCAGAGTCTGTTTCCACGCCTTGTCGCTGGAACTGTTAACGTCTACTTCCGGCATCGGCGCAGCCGTATTTTCCTGCGTAGTTCCCTGAGAAGATTGTGGTTCAGCCGGAGTCTGAGACGTTGCCGCTGCGACAGGCTGTGAAGGTGCTGCTCCGGCTTCTGGCTGACGGTTATAGCGGGTGCGCAGTTGGTCGATTTCTTTTGCGAGTTCCGGTTCACTGCTATGCCAGCACTGTGCAAGATGAGCCAGTACTCCCTGTGCATCATCCCGCTGACCTTTACTGGATTTCTCGGTAAAGCTGTTTTGGGCAGAATCAAAGCGTTTGAGCACCTGCTGCGCGAGACGACGTTTCAACACCGGTTTATTCGGCCATGCTTTTTCCCAGTAGTTTTTTACGTACTCCGTCAGCAACTCCATCGCTAAAAGCAGCTCAGCCGGCTGACCGGCATGTTGCAGGGTACGCAACAAATGCACCATCAGCCGGAAATCCTTACTGGTTTCGCTGAAAAGTTGCAGTGCCTGCCGCTGGATCTCTTCAACATCCAGCGAACCGTGTGACAGCGAGCCGAATTTAATCATTTCGCCATCGATAAATTCCCATGAGGGATCATTGTCTCCCAGTGCTTTGCCTGTCTGTTCGTCGGACAGCGGGGCCAGCAGAGAGCCGAACCAGTCAAATTGTGTTCTGATGTCCATGTCGATTACCAACGACAGGCTTCGCGCAATGGTTTCGCGGCCTGCTCCAACTGAGAAATGTTAAAAGTGATCTGACTGCCTTGTTCTGGGGTGATGGTCATATGTTCGCTGCCCATTAAGCGTTTGATTTCATCAATCCCCGGCAGACCACGGCTGGATTCCCATAAGTAACCACTCTCCCGCAGGAACCATTCGGTTTTGAACAGGGTTTTGTTCGTCGTGACAGTCACCGCACCGGATTCCGCAGGCTTAGGCAAAGCAACCTGCAAACGGGTGATGCGGTCAATACAACTGAGCATCAGAACTGGGCGCGGAGGGGGAACCCCAACAGCAGGGGTTGTCAGAATGATCCGGGTTGTGCCGTTTTCTCCCCGCGAGACAATGAAGCCAGTCGAATGGTCAGTTCGCTGCATCTCCTGCTCCATCGCCTGCCGCCACATAGGCCCCATATTTTCCAGCGTAACTGGCACAGTACCGATTTTAAGGTTATCGAATTCCCGGTCATAACATGCCAGTCGGATAAGAGGGGAGCGCTCAAAGCGACATTTTTGCAGCTCATCCAATTGTTTTTCCTGTTGTAAAACCACTTCCTGTGGTTTGGACGCTGCGGTTTTCTGTGCTTCTGCTATCTCCGCAAGTGTGGGACTGCCTGCCAATGACACCAGTAATGAACTGATAATTAAAGAAATATTCATAATCTACACCCGTATTTAGCCAGTTTGTAAACCAACGTCCGCTGGGCGATTCCCAGACTTTGCGCGATCAGTCTGGTATCGTTGCCAAACTGGCGCTGACGTTGAACTAACACGGCACTTTCAAATTCTTCTATGGCCTTTGGCAGATTATCGATGTGACTGTAATCCACGGAGATACTGCCTGCTCCTGCGTTTTTGGATTCACTCAGGGAAGCAAGCAGTTCATCCAGTTGTTTTTCTTTTTGACGCTGAACCTGAAATACCTGACGGATTTGACGTAACTGCCCACGCAGTTGTTCGAGTTCCTGCAACTTTTTAAGTCGGTGCTGCATCACGTGGCAATAAATGCCGAACATGTTTTCATTGTTGGTAAAATGACTGACATTTTCGGCAAAAATAGCCACGACACCGCAGGCCTGCCCGTTGCAGTCAAACAGTGGGATGCCATACAGCCCGCAGTTATGCGGTAGTTCGGCAATGAATGTACGGAAGTGAGGATCGTCAATGCGCGCACCGTGATTCAGGGAATCCCACACTGTGGGAGTTCCCTTGCGCATTACCTGTATCAACGGGTTATTGACGTCATCAATATCCACATACAATCGGCGTGAGCTGATTTCATCAGGTTCTGGCAAATTACAGCATTCCAGCCTGTTTTCATGGATGTTAAGCAGGAAAACCAACAGGGCATCAAAACGCGGGTTTTGGCTCACCAGCAAAAAGTGGTCAACCAGTTGTTCAATAGTGTCATCTTCCAATAACGCTAACGCGCTTTTCAGCCGCTGTTTCATTATTCTGCCTCCTCAACCTCTGCCTGAAACTCATGCTCTGCTACGGTTAAACGAATGGCACTGATCGCGGTGCCTGCGGCCATTTTCTGCAACAGCAGTAATGAAACCGGCGGTAACAGCGCGCCATCAATAATCGACTCCAGCATACGGGCACCGTTTTCAGCGCGGGTAGCGCGCAGCAGGATCTCTTCTGACACGTCATCGCTGATGGTGACTTCGGCGTTGAAGCGTTGAGTCAGCAGTTTATCCAGTCGGGCCAGTTTGCCCTGAATGATGGTTTTCAGAGTTTCATGACCCAGTGGCAGATACGGGATCACTTCCATACGTGCCAGCAATGCCGGTTTGAAGAAGGCGGCCAGTTCTGGGTAAAGCTGATCGTTGATCTGCTCAGGCTGCTCGGCATAATCCACAATGGTCTGGTAACCCAGATTAGAGGTCAGGAAGAACACGACGTTTTTACAGTCGATGATGCGCCCTTCACCGTCTGCCAGTTCACCTTTATCAAAGGCCTGATAGAACAGGTTCAATACGTCCGGATGCGCTTTTTCTACTTCATCCAGTAGAACGACGGAGTAAGGTTTCTGACGAATCGCTTCGGTCAGTACACCGCCTTCGCCATAACCCACATAACCCGGAGGAGAACCGATCAGGCGTGAAACGGTGTGTTTCTCCTGAAACTCCGACATATTGATGGTGGTGAGGTACTGACGGCCACCAAACATCAGTTCGGAAATTTGCAGTACCGTTTCGGTTTTACCGACACCACTTGGCCCTACCAGCAGGAAGGCACCCAGAGGGCGGCCCGGACGGCGTAAATCAGCGCGGGCAGTCAGCAGGTGTTTATGCAGGCACTGAATGGCAACATCCTGACCTTTGATGCTCTGCCCCAGATGAACAGGCAACTCAGTCACGATTGACAGTTCGCTCTGTGACAAGCGGTTCAGCGGAACACCCGTCCATTCAGCGATAACACCGGCAATCTGAGTTTTGTCGACATGCGGGGAAACCAGCGTTTGTTTTTTCTGAAGTTCTGCCAACTGTTCATTGAGTTCAGCCAGTTTTTCGATCAGAGACTTCACATCAGCCGGTTCAGTGACCGTTTCTTCCTGTACTTCTTCTTGCTCAGTCGCATCATGTTCTTCTGAGTTGTCAGAAACTTCATCCGCAGCCTGTTTTTCTATATCGGCATCTTGGCTGGCTTCTTTATCATCAGACAGAAGCTGGCTGCGCAGTTCGATGACCTGTTTCACCAGTTCCTGCTGCTGTTGCCAGTCGCTTTCCAGAGCGGTCAGCTGTTCCTGAATTTCCTGCTGCTGGTTTTGCAGTTCTTCCAGTCGTTCGGAATGCTCGTTCAGCCCCATTCGCTGCTCTCTTTCCAGCACATCGATTTCCATCTGCATCTGGTGCAGTTCGGTTGTCAGTGAGGAGATCTGGCGCGGTGGCGATGTCAGGTTAATGGCTACGCGGGCGCAGGCGGTATCCAGTACGTCGATGGCTTTATCCGGTAGCTGACGGCCGGAGAGATAACGGTCACTCAGTACCGCCGAGGCTTTCAGTGCTTCATCATCAATCAGGACACCGTGTGCCTGCTCGTAAATGGCTCGCAGGCCACGCATGATGACCGTCGCTTCTTCTGCGCTCGGTTCAGAAACTTTGACCAACTGGAAACGACGGGACAGTGCCGCATCTTTTTCGAAGTATTTTTTGTACTCGCTCCATGTGGTCGCAGCGATGGTTTTCAGTTCGCCACGAGCCAGTGCAGGTTTCAGCAGGTTGGAAATATCCAGTCCACCAGCCTGATTACCTGCACCAATCAGCGTATGAGCTTCATCGATAAACAGGATGATAGGTTTTGGTGATTGAATAACTTCAGCCATAATGCCTTTGAAGCGTTTTTCAAACTCACCTTTAACTGCTGCACCTGCCTGCAATGCCCCCAGATCCAGTGTCATTAATTCACTGTTACGCAGTTTTTCCGGGACGCGATCGTTGATGATGCGCAGTGCCAGACCTTCAATCAAAGCACTTTTACCGACACCTGCCTCACCCACCACAATCGGGTTGTTTTTACGGCGACGGCAGAGAATATCGATCATCAGGTCAATTTCATTATCACGGCACAATACCGGATCAAGTTTTCCCTGACGCGCCTGCTCCGTCATATTCTGGGTAAAACGGGCCAGAAGGCTGTCGCTGTTTGCCGGATGAACGCCCTGCCCTTCTTTGTCACCAGCACTGAAAGGCTGTTCGGCAGAGCCGTTTGTCCATTCAGCGAAATTCTGACGCAGCAGCTCACGGTTAATACCCGCCAGCAGGCGCGCAGACTGTGGAGCCAGATAACGCAGCGGGCTGAACAGTAATGCGATCAGCAGTACACCACTGCGCAGTTCGGTATGCTGCATTTCAGTGGAAGCCAGCAGCCAGCTATCCTGCAACCATTCCACCAGCATCGGGGAGAAGTTAGGGTAAGTCTGTACAATCGACTGATGATGAGTCATCACCTGATCGAGTTGTTCTTTCAGCAGATCTTTATCGATCTCTGCTTTGTTCAGGATCAGACGCACATCACTGAGTGGTGTTTCGATCATCTGAAGCAGCAGTTGAGCCACAGTAATCTCTGGCTGTTGCTGACTGACGCAGGATGCCGCCGCCGCTTCCAGTGCATGGCGGGTCATCGGGTTTAAACGGTTTACAAGAGTGGGCAGATCAATCTGAATCATGGCGACTTCCTATCTTAATAATTTATTTAGCTGCTCTAATATGTACTGGGTCTGATCACCGAGGCGTATGGCATAAAAACTATAAATAGCAATCAGCAGACCTATGCCTATCGCAAACAGATGTTTGATCTTCCAACGCCGGATCAGGCGATAACGTGCATCGCGCTCGTTGACGTTGACATACAACGTGGTCGGCGGAGCATCTCCACGCAATGAGTGAAGCTGTTGCTGCAAGCGGCGGAACAGGCGATCAAAATCATCACTTTTCTGGGTGCTGACTTTGTAACGCCCGCGATAGCCAAGACAGAGGCAGAGGTAAATAAACTCCAGCAGATGCTGGTAGCGCTGAGCCTCTCCCATCAGGCGTTCAAGCAATACAAAGACTTTTTCTCCCCCCCACGTTTCATTGTGGAAGTGCACCAACAGTGATTGCTTCAACCAGCCATTCTGGCTGTTCCAGCCATGCCCCAATGCGGTTTCATCAATGAAGGTGCACAGTACGTAACGGAATGAAACAATCGCACCGGGTTCATAGCCCTTGGTTTGCAGAAGCTGCTCAATAGCACGAATGTCAGTAACAACCTGTTGGTAAAGTTTATCTGGCAGCGCCTGATCACTCATGTCCTGCAAACGCAGGACCATCCCCAGTAAAGGGGTGGCTGCATCGATCATCGGATTGAGGCTTTCACCACGCAACGGGAGCTGGTACTGGCGCTGAAACGTTTTCAGTGTTTCAGCCTGTTTTTCAAATTTTTCCAGTGACGGACTGTCAACATTGATATCACTCATGCCTAATCCTCATAACTAGTCCTTACCGCCCCTGATAGCCCAGAGCTGCATATCTAGGTCAGGGAAATCCCCTGAGACGTGGAATGCAATGGAATTACCCTGTTGGATCTCTTTCCATGCCGGGCTCTTCTGATCCAGACGGAAATAGGTATACCCAGAGTGATATGGCAACTGGCGAGGAGCGGCAGACAGCGCAATCAGTGGTACACCCGGCAACTGGACGCTGACCAGATCGCGGATGCGTTCCATTGAGGTGACTTTGGTCTGCTGGACGAACTGACGACGCAGCTGTTCCTGCGGAGTGCTAGCGCTGATAGCCAGAACAAATTCAGCTTTGCGCAGCAGGTCGTTATCGTGCAGCGTGGCAACGCGAATTCCACCTTCGTTCTGTTTCAGGGCAATCGACGTTGCGCGCGGTGTCAGAACAACGTTCAGTGCATCACGGATGGCGTGCATGGCATCCTGAAAGGTATCGGTCAGGTTATTGTGGTCATAGGCCAGAATATTGCCCGGCAGACGGCTGGCATCGGTAAAGGTTCTCAGCTCGCCGCAGGTCTGGATCAGCTGGGTGTACAAATGCAGCGGATGCAGAACGCTCTGCTTAGCATAATGGTTGTACAGCGGCTGAACGCGGTTCAACAGTTGGAGCATCATAAACTCAGCCACATCTGCAATCCCCTGCTGGCCCGGCGAACCGATACGCTTCGCTAGCGTTCTTGAACGCTCTGTCAGCAAACCATCGATTTCCACCATGAAGCGTTTGAGTTTGTCAGCAACGAAAATGGACAGACAGGTCGGGATAAACTCGTTATCCAGCACGATAGTGCCATCTTTCTGCTTTTCTTTAATGCGGCACAGCGGGATCGCCGTGTAAGCACTCATATCCTCAGAACCCTGCATCAATACTGGTGTCAGCTGAGCAAGATTCAGGATGGAAGAGTCACCACCTTTGGTATGCAAGTCACGGATATCACTCGGCAGTTCGCGATAACGCACTGCGCTCTGGATTTCAGCATCCCGATCAGCCACTTCACGAATGGTGTCGCTCGACATGGGTAATGCCAGATAGATATCTTTACTTTTCAGGTCATTGATGTTTTCGATATCCAGCGGCTTTGGCAGCAGATCCTGACTGGGTGCGGCGAATATGGTGCCGTCCGGCATAATACCGCTGGCTTCGGTAATACCGATGCGCCCCAGCTTGAGCAAATCATCATTGATACTCATGGAGCTGAAACCATGACCGTATGCTGTCAGTACAGAGACGAGGCTGTGGGCCAGATAATCATTATGTTTTTGTTGTTGTTGGAAATGCTGTGGCTTGATGAATAATCCTTCGTGCCAAATCACCCGATTCTTTCCTGGCATGATTACTCCTCCTCCTCTTTTCTAAGTTCGACGTCGTTATTTCTGACATGCACCAAGATGTTGTAATGGCGTCCCATGTCTTTTACCCGGATGATCTTTTTCCATTCAGACTGATTGACATCTGCATAGTGGACGATGACACCGATATAACGGTTTTTCTTTTCCAATGTGATCACTTCCAGCGGCTTGTATTGCCCCGGCAGCAGGGTGTAATCCTGATGATCGATGTAGTTTTTCCCCAACGCCTTTTCGAGTTTGTCACTTTCAAGCTGGTCATAATCGGCAGCCAGAAAACGTGAATCCTCACTGAGATAAACCAGATTCATCTCAACCGGTGCCGGTTCACCACTTTCATTGGGGTTAATGTTGGGTTCAGCCAGTAACGTGATATTGGCAACAGAAGCCTGATCACTCGGCCTTCCTACCGGCGTGGAAGGGTCCCAGATGACCTGACCGACTTTTTTGGTTGCGTTCCATGCACTGCTACAGCCGTTCAGTAACATCGCTGACAGTAATAAAATCCCTACCGACCATATGCGCTGACTACCGGAACGTTTCATCACTGGCGTCCTCTAAGCCCTGACGCAATGCGCGGTCATAAGCCTGCTCGTACACCTCACGGAAAAGCTTTTCAAACCCCTGCTGGCGGCTGGAAGCTAATTCACGGTAGTAGTTGGTATACATTTCCCACGCCCATGAAGCATCTTTGTTCCTGACGTCACTGCTGCGGCGATAGTGTGAAAACCGGCGGAGCAACTGCTCAGGAGAAAAGGCTTCCAGCATGGTATCCAGCGCCGCAGAAATAGCTTCTCGGTTGGCCTGATAATGCAGTTGCAGGTTATGCAGGCTTTCTGCGACAGCTGCGGGAGCTGACAGGTGAACCGGACTTTTCTGCTCGGAGAACATCACCTGCATCGTAGTGTCGTAATCCATATTCAGGCGCAGTGGGTTGTCTTCGATCGGACGAAGTTGCTTATCACGCAGCCCGTGCTGTTCACGCTGGAGAGCCAGTAACCCTTCGATTGCCGCTTTCATGGTTTTACCCATTTCCTGCAAGAAATCATTGGCCTGCTGCGTGTCATGCAGAGGCAACTGCGTATCCAGCCCGCGCATCAAAGGCGTAATTGCGACATGGTCAACATCCATATCTTCATAGTGCTGCTCGGAAACGATATCCGGTAAATCAAGGAACTCCTGATCCATAACACTGCCTCGGTTATCAGAAATAGGGTTAGCAAATGGAGGGGATTGATAATGATCCGGGGGCAGAAGCTGCTCGGTATCATCAGCGTCAACCTGCTGTTTCAATGTGGTCAGACTTTCACTGTCCAGTACTCTGAGAGGGTCATCGCTGAAACGGTGCATCACCGTCGGAGCAACGCTGTCATCTTTGGCAAATGCAGACTTTTGCAGTGAAACACCTTCCATCATGGCATCCAGTGGATTGCTGTAACTGGAAACCAGTGATTCAGGTGATACTGTTGAAGGATCGACCCGATCTGACTCAGAGAAGCTGATGTGGATCTTGATCGACAACTTGCCGACTTTAATCTGATCTCCCTGCTGTAAACGGATCAGGCTGGACTGTGGTGTTAATGTGGCATTATTGATCTGCACAGCATCAGACAGCACTTGCAGGCAGAATGCACCATCACGCCACTGAATAGAGAATTGTGACGGGTGGATATTGCCCTGACTGTCCTGAACAGACCACAGGTGACTTTCACTACTGCCGACCGTACCGCCCTGTGGCGAAAACTGGCAGCTGGCGGCTCGGCCACTCTCCAGTTGCTCACTGTTGATAACCCGCAATGAAAGGGTTGGTTGATGTTTTTCCATAGTCGTTATTCCATAACTGAAATTGTGACAGAGGGTTTCTTTTCCGGCTCACCGAGAAAACTGGTCCATCCCAGATGGTTATGCTGTTTTGCACCCAGAATCATGCCGCCAACCTGATTTTCCGCCAGCCCAAGACGCAGCTCCCACGCAAACTGACTACGCATGACGAAGGAAATAAACATCACTAATGGGAGGTAGTTTTTTCCGTCCGGCAGGAATGACAAGAACCGATCACGGGGCAGATTGTTGATACTGAGCAGGAACTTCCCGCTGTAGTCCCCGATCCATGAACCGATGGTGAAGTTTTGTCCTAATACTGACAGCTCGGTATCACCAATCGTTTGCCCTTTATTGGTGCCACCCAGACGATTTTGTTGATCAACCGGGATCGTGACTTTTCTGAACTGCCAGCCGTGCAGAGTGACATCCTGTAAGTCAAAACAGTGGGAAACCAGACTGCATATCACTTCCGGTGAACGGCCGGGACTTGCCAGTAACCCGGCATAGGCCAGCATTTTGCTGTGATTGATATTCAGCATCCGACGGTTAACGTCACTGCCTAACCCCACCAGCGAGAACATGCGCTGGGAAAAACCGTCTTCCCCGCCTTTCTTAAAGCAGATGTAATAGCGGTACTTCCGCCAAATCTGGTGCAGAAGAGTGATTAAGCGATGGTTAAACAGGTTGAGAAAATCCGTCAGCCGGTTTTCACCCTGTGCGTCTTCCCATGCCAGTGAATCCAGGTAATAACCCGGCATCGGGGACTGGCTGCCATGTAGCCCCATAAAAGAGACTTCCAGCTCAAAATACCCCTGTTTGGATTGCGTCAGTGAAACCACATCACGGGTAGGAAATGCCAGACTGGCGCTGGATTTGAAGCGGACAGACTCACGTTCAGGCCGATCCGTCTCTCCGGTTTTTTCCCACGCTACCGCCAGCTGATTGAGCAGCTCAACCAACTGGTAAAAGTTGTAGCGTGAGATGTCCAATTCCAGCGCGTTGGCAGGACTCTGCGCTGTGATTACATCAACGAGTGTTGACCTATCTGTACCGGCCATTCATAACATTCCTGATTATCTAGATTGATTACCTTCAACATATGAAAAGCGTTGACGCTGGCATACAGTGAGAAAAACCGTGACAAAATCGTACTGAACAAATAAAGCTCACCTTCTGAGCTGAATGCCTGCTGCCGGATATACAAAGTAGAGCGCAAACCACGTACCGGCTGGCCCCGGAACAGACGATCCGTCGGCTCTGTCTCGATTTTTTCAATAGCATCAAGCCGTTTCTGTGATGATCGTTTAGACTGTCGGTTGTGAATACTCGGGAAATCGTAAGTACGCAGCACCTGTTTCAGTGCATCTCTATCCAGCAATGACATGTAGTTCAGCGACATGTTCGACAACAGCGACCAGTGCAGTCCGCCGTCCAACAACGGGTAAAGCGGCACGGACGGGCGTGTGATATTGCGGAATGTCGCAAATGACGGGCTGCCGATAGACGGGTAATTAATGTCGCCGACACGGAGTTCCAGCGGCAGTTCACGGTTGGTACACGTCAGGCTGACGGAAACATTCTCTTTCAGTCTGAGCCGCAGCAGATCAGATTCATCGCCACGGACAAATGAGATGAAATGTTCCAGCCCTCTGCGGAAAGGTGACTCTTTCACCCGCAGACGGTAGTAACGCATTGAGCGTTCATCTTCGTTATCAATCTGGTGATTGAAACTTTCGAACGGGGTATAAACCCGCTCACCGACACGTGCCCGGCTGCGCTCACCATTCTCTCCCGTCAGCCAGCTTTCTACGCCGTCGATAGAGAAAATATCGTAGTTATCCGGGAAGCTATAACTGGCCTTCAGCGGGTATTCTGTCTGGCTACCATTGAGTTCAATCGCTTCGCTGTCCATCGGGAACAGGTTAATCGCCGGTGTACAGTGCAGACGGAAAGTGTCATGGCGGATCTTAGCTTCGGGTGGCAGTGCCTGAGAAAAATGTAAATTCAGTTTGAAATCTTTGGTCTTGAGATCTTCAGGCAGTTCCGGCAAACCTTTCACGTCAAAAAACAGGAAGCTTTCCGCAAAACAGAAATATTCCTGCAAAATGCGATAACCCATGTAGGCATTTTTGGGATAAGGCAACAGTGCATCTTCCCGCTCAAACCCAACCGGTACAAAGTCAAAATCCGGCAAAGGGATCACCTTATCACCGATCACCAGTTCCGCTTTTCTGAAGTAGTAACAGAGCCAGAAATAGAGTTGCGAAGTGGTATAGTCATCACCACTGAGGTAAAACCGTAATTTATCCAGTTCCAGTTCATGGAGATTCAGTTCCGTTTTTGAGGCAAAGTTCAGGCCAATGATCCCCTGCTCATTACTGTTATTTACGGAAATATCCTGAATAGAAAGTGGGAAAAGCCAGACATCACGGCATAAGGTGAAGGTACAGCGGCTGTGATCATCCCTTTTGCCATTCGACTGCTTTTCATTCGAGTAAATATCATCATGAGCTGCCAGCGCATTACTCATAATCTGTGTGCCACGTTTAACCTGTGTCGCTTTTGTCACCACACTCTCATCAGGGGTATATTCGATGATGGTCATGCTGGGAGTCGGACGCAGATAATTGGGCCAAAGCATATTAAGCAGGCCATGAGTCAGTTCAGGGAACTGATCATCAATTTTTGCCCGCAGATTGCCTGTCAGGAATGCAAAACCTTCAAGCAAACGCTCAACGTCGGGATCTGAGCCTTGTTCAGACAGAAAAGCGGCAAGATGAGGACGCTCAACTGCGGCTTCTTTCCCCAGTTGTCGCAAATAGTTCAGCTCATCTCTGAAATATTTTTCAAATGACATTTATTGAGTTCGCTCCAGGCAATAGCGCCGGTTGTTGTCCAACTGGATGCTGAATTCCACAACATCGTTGATATCATCCAGGGAAACTTCCGCACTGATATGAAAGCTCAATAACAACGGATCTGACTCATCATTGATGGCGCTGACTGACACCGCTGATATTCTGGGCTCATAATTTCTGATGCACTCTTCTATCGCCCATTCGATACTTTGCTTGAAATCCACTGAGGTTGCGGTTGCGTCATTAAGGTCAATGACACCCAGTTCAATGGCACTCTGGCAGGCACCAGGGCGCGAATTAAGCACTTCATTCAAATGTTTCTTTATAGAATCAAGCAGAGCACGCATCCTTGACTGACGGGAAGAGCCGGAGCTCTTCCCTTGAATGCGCTCGAACAGACTGGCAGAGCTGCCTCTGTTCCAACTGTACAGCGCAGCCATGATTATTCCTTATCCAAACGTCCGACCAGCGACAGTTCGAAACTCGCACCCATGTATTTGAAGTGTGGGCGAACCTGCATCGCAACCTGATACCAGCCTGGATCGCCTTCAACGTCCAGAACCTTGATTTCAGCAGCACGCAGTGGGCGACGGCTACGAACGTCAGTTGGTGGGTTTTCCTGATCAGCAATGTACTGTTTCAGCCACATGTTCAGTTCACGCTCCAGATCCTGACGCTCTTTCCAAGAGCCGATCTGCTCGCGCTGCAACACTTTGATGTAGTGAGCCAGACGGTTGATGATGAACATGTATGGCAGCTGAGTACCCAGCTTGTAGTTAGTTTCCGCAATGTTGCCTTCACGGGTGTTCGGGAACACTTTTGGTTTCTGCACTGAGTTTGCAGAGAAGAATGCTGCGTTATCGCTGCCCTTACGCATGGTCAGGGTGATAAAGCCTTCTTCTGCCAGTTCAAATTCACGGCGGTCAGTGATCAGAACTTCTGTTGGGATCTTCGCCTGTACCTGACCCATCGCTTCATACAGATGAACCGGCAGATCATTCACCGCACCACCACTTTGTGGACCGATGATATTCGGACACCAGCGGTATTTAGCGAAGCTGTCTGTCAGGCAGCTTGCCAGCAGATAAGCGGTGTTACCCCACAGATAGTGCTCGTGGTCACGGCTGACATTTTCCTGATAGTTGAAGTTTTTGATTGGGTTTTCAACGGAGGAATATGGCAGACGCAGCAGGAAACGAGGTGCAGTCAGACCCAGATAACGGGAATCTTCAGATTCACGCAGGGCACGCCATTTGGTGTGTGAAGGGCCTTCGAAGACAGATTTCAGATCTTTGATAGCTGGCAGATCAGTAAACTGGTTCACACCGAAGAATTCAGGTGAAACAGAGGAGAGGAATGGAGAGTGAGCCATTGCTCCCACTGAGCTGACATACTGCATCAGTTTGATATCAGGCGTAGTGTTGTTGAAAGCGTAGTTACCGATGACAGCAGCAACAGGCTCACCACCGAACTGGCCGTAACCTGTAGAGTAAACATGCTTATAGAAACCGGACTGAATAATTTCTGGAGAGAACTCGAAGTCTTCCAGCAATTCGTCTTTAGTCGCATGGATGATGTTGATTTTGATGTTTTCACGGAAATCAGTGCGATCAACCAGCATTTTCAGTGAGCGCCAGGAAGATTCCAGCTCCTGAAATTGCTTAGCGTGCATGATTTCATCCATCTGCTCACTCAGCTTTTTATCAAGCTCGACAATCATTTTATCAACGAGGAGCTTATTGATAGGTTCTTCGTTAGAACCTGTATCCAGAATACTGCCGATAAAAGCGGCAACACCCTGTTTTGCAATGTAGTAGCCGTCATTTTCAGGAGTCATTCTCGCTTGAGACATAATTTCATCAAGCAGAGAAGTGGTTGCGCCAGAAGCAAGTGCTGTGCTGTTTTCTTCGTGCTGAGCCATTTAGAATTCCTTTAACGAGTTATTTTTTATTGATGATTTCAAGTTCTTTCAGGAGTTGTTCACGAACGGATTCATCATCCAGCAGTGACTGCAGGCGAGCGCGAAATGCGGGGATATTTCCCAGAGGGCCTTTTAATGCAACTAATGCTTCACGTAGTTCCAGAAGTTTATTCAGCTCTGGTACTTTCTTGGCGATATTATCCGGTGAGAAATCACTTAGGGATTTTATTTCCAGATTAACTGGTAAATCTTCTTCACTATTTTCATCGAGGCGATTAGGGACGTTAAAAGTCAGGTTGATATTCGCCTCATTCATTACGGCATTGAAGTTATTTTTATTAACAGAAACTGTTGGTCTTTCTTCAATTGGCGTATCTTCTGTTTTGCCTTTCAGGTCACCTACAACCAGAAGATTCAGTGGTAATTCAACTTCTGCGGTCTGATCACCGGTATTTGGAACATATTTAATATTAATTCTTTCTTTAGGAGCTACGCTACCAGGACTATTTTTACTCATATTTCAACCCTTTGGCTAATACAACCATGAACTGTCTAACAACCCATTATTGGTAAGATAATAATTACAATGTTATCCATATAACAAATACAGCAGAGCTTCCTAAAAAAATAGGTATAGGAAAACAACTGTATTTGCAGACATAAGTAGACTTTTATATATCACCATATAGATAAATATAAGAAAGACTCTAACCAGTCGTGGAAATAACATCGATATAAAAAATCGTCAATAGCGAGTTTGACACTTTATTTTTTTGATGTAAAGCCAAAACACTAATTGATAACACCCTCTATTCTGGCTTTTAATACTTTTATTGTATTTCTTGAAAATTTATAATTATTTTTCTCTTACTAAATAGATAAAAGTTTGGTTTTACTCTTTATAGGTGTATATAGACCGATTACCTATCAATTGTATAAAAAGAAATATTTTTCGTATGTTATGAATAAAATATAATCACCAAATTAGTGACCTGAGATTATCATAAAGTTCATTTTTTATTTCATTCCGATTAATTATCCCCCACAAAAACCCTTTCTTAATTCATTTTTTTGACATCCGTCACACTTTATTAATGATCATGAAAAATAAATAATTTAAAAATAAAAAATCATTATTTATCAATTCGTTATAAAAATCAAAAACTTGGAGATTAAATTTCGCACAGTAATATAAGCTTACCGTTTATAAAAAATCAGCCATAAATCTCATAACGGCAATGATTATAAAATTTTTATTTGTCATTGAATTTAAGCTCGCCTTGCAATTTATAAATAACTTTGCATCAGAGAAATTCGGCCTTATTATTCGCTCCGAGTGTTCGGCATCGCTAATTTTATTTCATTTAGTGGGCATCATTTAGTGAATGGAATAATCACGCAAGGAATGAGCACTTACACTTATATTGGTAAATTTTTATAGGATATTCATATGCCAACTCCATGTTATATTTCCATCAACGGAAAAACTCAGGGTCACATTACTGCTGGCGCATTTACCGCTGAGTCAGTAGGTAATATCTTTGTTCAGGGCCATGAAGACGAAATGCTGGTTCAGGAATTTGACCACATCGTTACTGTTCCGACTGATCCACAGTCAGGCCAGCCTTCTGGTCAACGTGCACATAAGCCATTCCGCTTCACTGTTGCACTGAACAAAGCCGTTCCACTGATGTACAACGCACTGGCTTCCGGTGAAATGTTACCTACAGTAGAACTGAAGTGGTACCGTACTTCTATCGAAGGCAAACAAGAGCACTTCTTCTCTACTAAACTGGTAGACGCAACTATCGTTGACATCGACTGCAAAATGCCACACTGCCAGGATCCAGCAAAAGCTGAATTCACTCAGTTGGTTCGTGTTTCTCTGGCTTACCGTAAAATCGAGTGGGAACACACTACTGCTGGTACTTCTGGTGCTGACGACTGGCGTGCGCCAATTGTTGCTTAAGATCTTATTTATCAGATTTTAGATAATAAGTTTTAAGTAATAAATATTCAGCCAATGGGTATTATCCATTGGCTGAATTATATTCCCCAAATGAACACCCTCCTGTTAATTTGATTTAAATCTCCTTTTTCTCATTTATATTTTATTTTTTGTCTTTTTCTGCAAGAAAGATTTTTAAATAGTGATTATTTTTATAATAAATAAAAATATATAAATTAATAATAACATGTTTTATTAATAACCAATGTCACTTTCTGTTGAATCTATCTTTATAAAAAACAGCCTATACCTCCCTCATTAATTATTTGAAATTTTAGTTAATTCTCACCACTAATTTGAGTTAATTCCAAACCATCCAACAAAACATAACCAAAATGGGTTATGGTAAATAATTAAGTTAAATATATAACTATAAATAATCAAATAGAACGAACGACAACCAGTAATCAGAGCAAAATAAAATAATTTATATGCTTTAATGATTAATTAGTAAACCAGAATAACTATATATACCTAAGGGTTTTTCAGAAATATACACAATGGATTTCAAGGTGCATCGCGACGGCAAGGGAGAGAACCCCCAGAAGCATAGATAACTATGTGACTGGGGTGAGTGAGCGCAGCCAACAAAGAGGCAACTTGAAAGACGAAGTGTATAACTTGAAAGACGAAAGGTATGCGCAATCCAACTCAACCATAGCCATTTGGGTGCTACGATGTTCAAAAGGACGGCAGTTTTTATTTTATTATCTGTATCCCTTCAGGCCAGCGCACTGCCAGAAGCACCTGATGCTGTATTATCTATAGACGAAGCCAGAAGAACCTTACAGGATAGTTCACGGGAAATAGACCAGCTCATTGAACAGCGTCGCTACCGGGGATTTATCGAACGCTCTGATGCCCTTTCACCCGAAACAGTTTCCCCAGTGCTAACTGAAGCCCCCGCATGTCTGGATATCAGCGGAGTTTATCTTCAGGGCATTACCCTGCTTTCTCTGACTGAACTGGATGCACTCAGCGCACTGCCCGAACAATGTATTACCAGCAATGACATTAATAGACTGACAGCAGAAATCACTAATCTGTATATCGCCAAAGGCTACATTACTGCCAGGGTGCAATTCATTCCCCCTAATTATAATAGGGAGTTAGGACTCAGTGTCATTGAGGGTTTCGTCGAAGCCATCGAAGGTGGTGACCGCTGGGTTAATAGCCGGATGTTATTCCCCGGGCTTATTAATCAGCCACTAAACCTGAATCAGCTGGATCAAGGGCTGGATCAGTCAAATCGTCTGCAATCGAATAAAACAACACTCGATATTCTGCCCGGCACAGTAAGTGGCGGGTCTATCGTCAAGCTGCATAACCGACATTCCACACCGTGGCATATCTCCGCAATAACAGATAACTACGGGCAGAAAAGTACCGGTAAATGGATCAGCAGGCTGAATGCCAGCTTTGACAGTCCGTTCGGGCTATCAGATTTTGTCAGCGTCAATGGGGTCAGCACCATTGATAAACCCAGCACCCAATATAATCGGGCTGCAACATTGTTCTATTCGCTGCCTTATGGTGCTGTCACTTTCAGCGGTTTCACCAGCTATTCCCAATATAAAAACCCGCTAAAGTTGCGGCTCAAGTCATTAAAACTGAGCGGAAACTCTCAGCAATCCGGTATGCGCATAGACTGGCTATTTCACCGCAATCAGTCACAGATTTCGACGGTGAATACCCAATTCGTTTACAAGGATTCCAACACCTATTTCGATGAATCCAAATTCAACGTCAGTAGTCAGAAACTAGCGGTGCTCTCACTGGGAATAAACCACTTACAAATTATTCCGAATGGTCTCATCACGTTTGACACCGGCATTGAGCAAGGAACACCGTGGCTCGGCGCCCAGACAGTCACTCATAATCTGAATACGCGATTCACCAAAGGAAAGCTGTCTGTCAATTTACACCAGAATTTCAAACTGTTTGCTGTGCCGTACCGCCTTAACAGCCAGTTTTATACCCAATACAGCCCAAATGGACTCCCCGGCGTTGAGTGGCTCAATATTACCGATCGCAATGCGGTACGGGGGTTCAGCAAAAATACCCTCTCCGCTGATAACGGTTGGTATCTGAGAAACACCTTATCTTACGCAATACCTTTGCCTGAAAGTTCACTGACTTTGCGTGTCGGAGCCGATGTCGGTCAAGTTAAAAGTCATAACCGGAAAGAAGCATCGTGGAGAAGCAACGCAGGATTCAGTGTCGGAGCGGCCTTACGCCATCAACACTTTCTGGCGGATATTGAGGTGAGCCGTGGCAAAACATTATCTCATCAGGACAGAGATAAAAGTGAGCCTATACAGCTATTAACCCGCTTTTCTTATTTATTTTAACCACCTGAATAATAACTATTTTTAACCGCAGCCAATCAGGGAGAAATTCTCCCCGGGATGCTGCACATTCACATGACAGAAAGTAAATAGAGGTAATAGTATGAAAAGAAAAATATTCAGATTATCTCCTACGGGAAAACTTGCGGCATCAATGGCGATAATTCTGGCTACCTGTTCAACCAGCTTTGCCAGTGGCATCACTCCCGGTGGTGATGTAGCTCATCGACCGGACGTCAGCATTGCTGAAACAGGCGCCACGGTAATCAATATCGTGGCACCTTCCGAATCAGGACTATCACATAACCAGTATCAGGATTTTAACGTCAACCAAATGGGTGCGGTGTTAAATAACTCACTGGCTAATGGACAGTCAGAATTAGCCGGACAATTATCGGCTAACAGTAATTTGAACGGACAGGCCGCCAGCGTCATTCTGAATGAAGTGATCAGTCGTAACCCTTCACTCTTACTCGGCAAACAGGAAGTTTTCGGCATGGCTGCCGACTATATACTGGCAAACCCCAACGGTATTACCTGTAACGGCTGTGGCTTTATCAACACCAATCAGGCTTCGCTGGTGGTCGGTAATCCGTTGGTTGAGAATGGCATTCTGCAAGGGTTCAATAACTTCAATAATAAAAATGCCCTGAATATCAGAAATGCGGGGCTGACCCACAATGATGTACTGAACCTTATCGCGCCCCGAATCGATATCAGAGGAAAAGTTATCACGCCCAAAGCGCTCAATATTACCACCGGAAATAACCAGATTGCCGCAGATGGCAGAATATTGGATTCAAGACAGGCGGGTGCTGGAGCGCTCGACAGCTATTACTTCGGTAGTATGCAGGCTGGGCGTATCCGTCTGATGAATACCGCAGAAGGCAGTGGCGTCAATCTACGGGGCAAGATGCAAGCCGGTGATGATATTTATATTGCCTCCCACGGTGATGTGGAATTAGAAGCGGCAAATTTACAGGGTGGCGATATCACATTACAGGGTAAAAACTTGCGGGCGCAGGGGCATCTCAACCGATCATCATTACAAAAAACAGGGGAAGGTAATCACCAAAGTACTTTTAGCGGTGCGCATACCTCTCAGGAACAGATTAATGAGTCCATTGCCCGTACTCAATTGACCGGTAAAAACATCACACTGATTGCCCGCAAAGATAATCAGATAATGGCAACCGATATTGATGGAGATAACATCAAACTCACTGGCGCTAATTTGAAACTGGACGGTCAGCAGCTACACCAACGTGATCAAAGCACCGATAACAACTGGCAGTTATCCTGGCAGAAGGATGTCACCAATGAGAGTGAAAAGTATCAGTATGAAGGCAATACTCTCAATGCACAGAACAATGTTCACCTGACTGCCAGTGAAGGCAATGCAGAAATATTGGGCAGTAAAGTGACCGCTGGCAATCAGATTTCAGTTTCTGCTAAGCAGGATGTAAAACTGGCTGGTTTAGTTGAGTCAGAAAGAAAACTCGAAAAGGGTTACAGAAAGAACGATGGAATGGGATTACAAACCGGCGATTGGGCAACTATCGACACAACCCAAAGACTTGTCAGCAGTGAACTGAATGCAGGCGGCGATTTAGGCATCAACGCAGGTGCCAATGCTGAAATTATCGGCTCTAAAGTACATTCAGACAAAAACATGATTGTTTCGGCGGGGCAACAGACAAAAGTGACTGTGCAATCCCTCGTTGATGACCATGTTATTGAGAAAAATAAGCGTAAGTGGGGTGGCCTTGCCGGTGGCAGCAACAAAGACAACCACGATAAAGTAGAAACACACCATGCCTCTGATCTCAGTGCAGACGGGCATTTACTGCTGAGTGGAATAGATGGCGTCACCATTACCGGCAGCAAGGTAAAAGCTCGACAGGGGGCTTATGTTGAAGCTAATGACGGTGATCTAACCATCGATAACTCCGTCAGTAATACCTATAAGAAAGTGGATGAAAGAAAAGGTACCATCTTTAACATCACCAAAAATTCCAATCAGGAACAGACAAACCAGCAAACCAGCACCGGTAGCCAGTTAACCTCTGATGCTGACCTGAAATTAATCAGTGATAAAGATATCAATGTTATCGGCAGCCTGGCGAAAAGTGCTGGTGAGCTGAATATCAATACATCCGGCAATATCAACGTGCTTGCCTATGGTGAACAAAGTGAACATCAACAGGAGAAAAACAACCTTGACTGGCAGTATTACGCTCATAACACAAAAGATAAGCAATACCGCGCCGGCGCAGGTTTTGAGCATACCCTTGATAACCAAAAAACCCATACCACCACACAGCAACAGGCTGAGTTAAATGGCCGCACAATTACCATTAATTCAGGTAAAAATGTTACTTTTGATGGCACAAAATTGGTAACAACGCAGGGTGATGCCAGAATTGCAGGTAACAACATTGCTCTGACAGCCGCAGAAAACAGCACTGCCACCAATAATTCTCAGGCTAAAGTGCGTGGCGGTGTCTTTGCCACCGGTGGTATGGATAAATTCGGCGGCGGGGTTGAAGGTGGTTATTCTGATAATGGTCATTCCCAAAACCGCACTACTGCGGTGGTTTCAGAAGCACGAATTAATGGCAACCTTGAACTGAATGCTCAGGGAGAACTGAAACAACAAGGCACTCAATATCAGGTACAGGGAACTTATCAGGCGAATGCCGGCAGCATCCGAAATGTAGCAACAGCCAACACCGAATCAGACTCCACAAGACAAATGCAGGTTGGTGGCGAAATCAGCGGTTCAGCCGATTACAGTGCCACAACCCGCCCTATGGAAAAAACGGCGAAAGCAGCAACAAACGGAAAGTTGGATACTTCCATTGCAAAAACCGGATTACCGAATGTCGGGCTTGAACTGGAGATGAACGGAAAAAGTCATTACTCCAGCAACCATCAATCAAACGCTGTCGTCACTACCGTTAAAGCAGGCGACATCAGGATCAATACCAACGGCGATCTTTACGATCAAGGGACAAAATATCAGGCCAATAAAGGTAATACATCCCTGACTGCCGGTAGCCATACCAGTGAAGCCGCCTACAACCAGCAGAACAGCAGTTCATCAAGTACCGTTGGCGATGCCCGTATGCGCGTTTACACCAGCACCGGCAGCGATCTTTCTGTCAACGGCAAAGGTAGCGGCAGCTATCAGGCGGAATCCACCCATAACAGAAACGCGGTTGGCAGTGAAATCAACGCCCAGAATGGCATTAACGTTCAGGTCACCAGAAACGCACACTATCAGGGCACTTCCATGAACGGTGGCAGTGGTCAGACAAACGTTAATTCCGGCGGAAATATTCAGTTCGAACAAGCCACCAACCGTGAGGAAAAAAACAGCCGTGGTTATAACGGAGAGCTTTCTCTGACTGTAGGGACTAATCCGGATGGCAAAAACTTCAGTGGCAGTGCGGGTGCCGGCTATAACACCAGCCAGCAGAATAGAAACACCGCTCAAACCGGCACAATTACAGGCGGACAGAGTGTAAACCTGAATGCTGCGAATAACCTGACTCTGCAAGGCACAAACGTTTCTGGCAAACAGGTCGATATGACAGCACAACGTGGCAGAATTGAACTGGCCTCAGCTCATGATGCAGTCAACAACAATGGCTGGAACTTTGGCGCTAAAGGCAAAGGCGGTATGGCTAACACAGTGCGTAATAATGAAGGCGGCGATGGCAACGCCGGCAATGGAGAGGCCGGTAACAGCATCATCGATAACAAATACAATATAGGCGGTGAAGTTAAATTCGGTGTTGATAGACTGAATAAAGTGACTTACCACAACAATCAGGTTACTGGTGGTAATGTCACACTGACCAGTGCCCGGGATACCTCACTCAAAGGCAGCAACATCAACGCAGATCAGGTCACGGGTAATATTGGTGGCAACCTCAACGTTGAAAGTCTGAAAAATAAAACCGACAGCCTGAATATCGGATTAGATAGCAGATTAGGGTATAGCAGAACAGTCAAAGGTGATAACAGCCATAAAGCGACATTACCGATTGCTGACAATAACTCTGCGGAAATCGCTGCAACTAACGATGATAAAACAAACACGGAAGCGCCAAGCCTGACAGATCGTCTGACTGCTGCTTTTAAAGATTACAACGGAAAACTGAAAAGCAATTACGACACACTTGATCAGGAAACCGTTGGTGAGCAATCAACCCTGAACGGTGCTAACGGGGTTAATCTGAATGTCGCGGGCAGAACCTATCTGACCGGTAGCCGGATTGACAGTACTCAAGGAACCGTATCCGTGAATACGCAGCAAATCGCTCACCAATCCATAACAGGCCACGACAGAGGCAAAAACATGGGAGTTAACTTACCTGACTCAATTGCAGATTTCACCGGAGCAGCCCAGAAAGATGTCTTTTCGGGTAAAATTCCTTTCGTAAAAAACGAAAATCACAATACAGAAACGCCAACCACATATAGTGGAATCAAAGGACATCAACTGGATTAACTGAGCACACTCTGAGTTATATTCGCGAATCTTAATACAAACGGCATCATAAACATGATGCCGTTACTCATAGAAACAAAAAAAACATATAAATAAACAAATAAACATCATCATTAACTCATTTATTTTACTTGAGTTTTTCCAATGATTATATATGTGAAAATGAAATTGAAGACACTACGTTTGCGTAGTAATTTCTCAGTAAACAAAAAATATACAATAATGGGATACATGATGAAAGTTAGCCTGAGAAAAATAATTGGAAACTGGAAGCTAAATAACTTTTCATAATAGTGAGACACTCGATTTACTTTCTCTGAAAGAGTCTATTTGCAGATTTTTTCAAGAATTTTTTCACATTACTGAGCAGTT